>JAHFML010000006.1 GCA_023269085.1 bacterium
AACTTCACTGACGCATCCGCTGCCCGTAAGATATATGATCTATCTCGTTCTAAACTATCTCACGTACATTGTACCGGTCAATGTTGCAAAAATAAATCATAACACGGCAATTTTTTTTTTGAACTATATTACTACGGTGAATTTAGTCAGAGAGTAATTAATAGACATAGAGAATGCGTGGGAACTTTAGTCCTTTTCCAGTTTGTTGGTTTTTAGACTTATTAGAAAGTCCTTGCCTAGGTGTATTGTACTTAGTCGTCGATCGCGTCACTGGCTTTGCTTCTAACGGTTCTTCAATTTCGAATGGAGATGTCGACCTTCGCTTGTTTTTTGGTGGCGCTCTAGTCTTATGCTTTGATTCTTTTACCGCCTTTGATGGTAGTACTTGTTCGTTATGAGAGAGAACACTCAAACGAGACGGTGCGCTCTCATAAGCGGCCTTGATGCGGTTAGAAACAATGTCTTTGCTTTCCACGTTGAGTTGTCGAAGCGCACCTAGCAGCTCTGTCATGCCTGCCATATGTTCCGATCCTTTGGGTGAGAGAATGGCCGCGTAGAGCTCGTCAAAATCAGAGCCGGGTACGGCATGGCCATTTACTTCGAGCTCATTTGCATTGTTACGGCGAATAATTTGCGGGTTGTTGCCGATAATATTTAACAGCTTGTCAACTTTTTGCGGCTGAGCAATCTTTACGGGCTGTTCTTCATCTTTTACGGGCTCAACTTTATCGGTTACGGGTTCCTTTGTCGGTTCCACTTTAGTTGAATTCGGCTTGACCGCTTCGACTTTCGGAGCATCCGGGACCGTAACATTCTTTACGGCAGAGTCTCCACTAAGAGTGTTGGTCTCCTCCTTTAGTTTAGTGAAGCGCTGCTGCATGCTGGATATTAGGTCTAACTTTTGCTGAGCGTCGAGATTTTTATCCATTAGAGCACTAACTATCTGATCTTGCAGCTTTACCATAACCCGTAATTCAGGTGAGTACTGCCGAAATTGTTGCTGACGGAGCCTTTCATACTCTCCCTCTTCCAGCAAAAACTGCTTGACAAACTTGCTTTGCGAATTACTCATTGTTTTCTCCGCGATTGAATATACGAGAAATAAATCCGCTGCCTATAGACAATAATGCTGAACCAAGAAGTGGACCGAGAAACGGGAGGGCGCCGCCCTTTTGCGTTAGGTGCTTGCGCTTATTTTCAATTGAAATCTTACGGTCAGTGAGAATGCCAAAGCTCCGGGAATAAGTTGAAAATAAGTTACGGGTAGCGGGATCAAGTTTGACGTCTGGATTTTGTTGTAGGTTCAAAGCCGCGTTCGCGATTGCGCGAATCACGCCGTCCGGAGAATCTCCCAAGATTGCTTTGGTGATTTTGTTTGCGGGTGAATGTGAAAGGAACTTAATGATGTGCTTGACTTTTTTCAATTCCTTACGAACTTTGTTTGATTTTGATTTGCTCATCGGATTGGAAAAATATTTTATTTGGAGACGATGATCGCGGACTTTTATACACTGCTTTTTTATCGCAATACACCGTAGGCAGCTCTCCGCGAAATATATTTGTCCGAAATCGAAATATCGGATCGCATTGCGGGCTGTTATCAATGACAAGATATCCGAACGGTCTTACGGTGGCATCCGCATATGCATCTATAAGCCAGTCCGAGTTTTTAGGAAGAATTTGACGGGCCATTGTCCGGAACTGACTTTGGTCTCTAAGGTTACGGAACACAACCGTATAGTGGCTGTTAAGACTTACTGTCCGTGAGCTCCTACCCTGGTCGAACATGTTTTGTACCAGGTAAAGTATGGTAACATTACGGTGATGTGATCCCTTTGTAAAAAGATTTGCAAGTGATTTTGTGTTACTTGCCTCGCTCATTTGATCGTCTAATATGAGTAAATTTCGGTCGCTGGGCTCCAAACTATCATAAATATCATCCGAGTAGCCTTTCATAAACTCAATCTCAGGGTATATTGTTTTAATTTTATCATAGTCTTCCTGCCACTCGCTATACACCCATATGAGCCGAGTGGGGAATGGGTCAATTAGTCTCTCTTCTAGGATACGGCGTACGAATCTAGTTTTTCCACAACCGGTGGGTCCGGAAAGTAAAATTGTAGACGGATGTTTGAAATGAAGTTCTAAATTAGTCATTGAATGAATCAAACGATATACATCTAACGGAATAAAACAAATGAAGAAAAGGCGAACATGATGAATTTATATATGATGATCGAATGAGGCGATACGAGTGCTATGCTATGAGACATTTAAAAATTAATAAACATCATCGGCGACTATAAATCCGTTCAGGTCGGCGCCATCATCGTCGTCCTCGTCGGCGCTCGCGTCACCATCAACACCGGCTTCGGTCTCGATGAACGGGTTGCGGCGCGTACGGCGATTTCTTACGGTAGGAGTGCGCGCTGGCCAGTGATCATCGGAGTCGCTGTCGTCTATTAGCGGAGGACGGTAGCCGAACGGCGGTGGATGTGGCGGTAGGTCGTCTTCCTCGTCGGATGAGTAGACGATACGGCGGGGCCCGGCGCCAGTGCACGGCAGATTCGCTCCGCTCGGACCTTCGAATAAATTACGGATAAGATAATACAAAATTTGAGACATCAATCCGTTAAAGCTCTTACCGGCTTGTTGCGGACTTGGCGGTGGCATTCGTTTCGGCGGAGACTTGGGCATGCGGAGATTATCACGGGCGCAGATCCGCTCGATAACATCCCCGATCCTAGTAGCTGCTCCCGGACGGGCTGCGGCGGCGCGTTCTGCTTGGCGAAGTTGGGCGCCGTCAAGCTCACCGTTCTCATCTCCATCGGGCACCTGGTCGTACTCCTCGCCTCCGATTTCCTCGCCGTTAGAGTCGCGTCGACCTCGCTTGGCAAGCGTCTTGGCGACCCGATCGTGCCTGCGCTTGAACTGCAACTCGCGCTTGACCACTTGGAGCGAAGTGTGGTACGGCTCGTCATTTGTTGGAGGCTGTTGCTGCTCAAGTACAAGCTCGGTGCCCGATTGCTCGGGCATGTCCATCTGAACGCGCACTTCGGTAGCCAATTCATGGTGACCGTAAGCATGAGTATTCGGGTTCGGAGTGCCATCGTGCAAATCGGCTAGAAGGTAGCGCTTGTCGTCATACGGGCAGAGGCCGCGCTTCTCTTGCTCCAGCGTGTATATCTGCAAGATTGGGCAATATTGTGAAATATGTCATCATCTCCGTAATTTACGGTTACCTAGCTACCGTTATTTACCTGATGAAGTTTCGAGCCGATACGGCGATTAGTGACTTTGCGCGCATCACCCTCACGGAACATCGTGACATATTCGTCGTGGGTAAAGCGCTTGATGTTTGCTCGCGAAACTCCCTTGGCGACCGCCTTATGCCTTAGCTGCACTGGCTCGACCGGAAGCCGTGGGTCATACTCCTCGGCGTCCATTACAGTAAACGAGTACATCTTCGGCCGGAGTCCGACGAACTCGACGGTCGGGTGGCACTTGCACTCGTCCTTGAAATAGCCGACCTCCCCGGCGTTGGCAATACTGTGAAGACCGGTTAGATGGTGGTCTGACACATCGCTAAAGTCGAACGCGTCCCGCACAGCAGGACGGCTTTTAATTTCGTTGGGGAGGTCATCGACGAAGAACTGTAGGAAGAAAGAGTCCGTGTCGGTGTAAAGCATGCGGACTTTGTCTTTGAATGCGTCTTTGAGGAGCGCGTAGAAGGTGTACATCTTCAACTTGCTCCACTCAAGGACGCAAAAACCGTGCTGAAACGGCTTGTTGATGACATGGCGGAGCTTGCGCATTTCAACACCGATTAGATTCTCTTCAAAGATTCGAAAGTCGAGGCAGTGCGGCTTTTCGGCGAGTTGGCGTGCCTTGTCCTCCTCCGTTACAAGCCGAATATCGCTCCGCTTGGCCACGTTTTCAATGGTCTTGCCGTACGGAGCGTTGTTCATCAGCTTGTAGAAGTTCCGTTTGACCTCGTCAGTTTTGCATTGCCGCCGCTTTTGTGTGTTGTTGTTGATGTACGGCTCAAAGTAGGGACTGGCCGTAAAGCGGATGGCGCGGTGCACTTGAACGAGCTTCATCCCGCGGTCGAGGTAGAATCGGAGGAGATGGCCGTGCACGACGTATTTCCGCTTAGGAAGGAACGAGCACACGAGCTTGCGACTGAAGGGACAGGCAGCTCCAAAGTACTTGGCGCGTAGCTGGTGCTGCTTTTCACCCGTGATTTCTGCTTCGATGTTCATTGTCTCCGGCGCGAGAGGGTAGTCATCGTCGCGATCATGCAACTCGGGTGGGTAGTCCAAGTCGACTTCGAAGATGTAATGCTTTTCTTGATCATACCACCGATCTCGGGAAGCCTTGTCCTGGAGTGCATCAAAGGCATCACGGCAATCGTCGTTGCTCACCCACTCGTACTCGTCATCCGGCAGCGGCTGCGACATTGCCCAGCCGTAAAGGTTGTTTGCATCCACGTACATTATGTAGGACGTGGGCTTGGTCGGATCATATAACGAGCCCATCAGCTTGTTGTTCGCACGGGCGTATCGGACTGAGACGTGGCATATTCCGCCGCGAATGTTCGGTTGAATCATGCGGTACATCTCCGGATCGGTAATCAGATGGATCGGTCGATCGATGTACTTGAGCAGCGCATTCCACGCAAGTTGAGGGGCGCTCATGTAGTACGCCGGATCGAGCTGATACTCATCTAGCGAGTTGTACCGAAACATCTGGAACACATCGGCAAGAAGTGCGACATCGCTCAGGAGATAAAGTCGCATGTAATCGCCGATATGCTGGAACTTAAAGTCCCTCCACACTCGCTGGGCACGCGCATAATCTGCTTCGGAGCAGTCCTCACCGGCCAGCCGATTGTAGAATTGCTCGCGAGGCGGGAGCGCGGTTTCATCAAGTCGCTCGAACTTGTCAATGTAATCGTAGCAGAAAACTCCCTTCTGCTCTACCAACTGAACCATTTCATCCGTTGCATCCGGATAAAAGTTTCGCATTGTGTCATGCAAAAGGAAGAAGTTCTGCCGTCCGGTCTTAGCAAGAGACTTGACGAGAGAGTCGAGAGAGGAGGTGAGGAACTGTAGGGAGTCGCGGAACACGATGTTCGGGCCCCATTGCACCTGAAGGTACTTCTCCATGTTCTGACCGATCACTTTGAGTTTGCGGTCTTGGATGTTGGGAAACTCGTGTACGATCAGGTGGGAGTCGTATCCACGGAAGTTGTGAAAGAACACGGGGATCTGGTAATTGACCGACCGCTGGAGATTACATTGTTGATGAGCAGCGGCTATGAACCAGCCCGTAACGTGGTCGTGATCACGCACTTTGGGTCCTCTCGGATCTTGGTCGCCCTCGAACGGCTTTCGACAAATGTGGCAGTGAGTTGCATTGTCAAACTCCTCCTGCTTAGCGCGAGAAAGCCGATCCATTGGGACATTGTTTTTTAAATGGTCGATGCACACTCGCTCCCAGTCTATCAGAGTGTTTAGGAACTCGCTGAGCGCATTTTCTCCGATCGATACCCAGGTCTGAGTGGGCACCGCAGGGACATTGGACACCAACATCGCGCACGCCGCCGAGATTTTGTGCTGCTGATTATATAATGTCTGTTTTACTCGCCGCTCCATTGGCTCGAGAATCGATTCAAAGTCGGCGTAGATGACGAACGGAGCGCGATATGTATTGCGGACTTGTTTGAATTTGATGTGAGCCTGCTCACTCTCTGCAGCAGGAAGCACGTGTACTACCGACATAAAGTCTTCACGGGTGCAAATACGCTGATGTTTGAAGAGGGACTCTTCAGTGTAAAAACTTCCGAGACACCGAAGGCATATATTATTGCGATGCTCATGTTTGTTTATGTCTTGAAATAAACGGGGAATGTCTGTGATTGGAGCATAATGCTCATCCCAGTATAGCAGATTTGCAGTTCTGGGGTATAGTTTTCTACTGATAAAGAGCGGGTGCCGAGCTTTGCCCTCATCATCAAAGAAAGAGAACACATTTATATTAATTTGAAGTTGGTCTTCATAAAGATGTACATCGTTTGGAGGTATGGGGTAAGGAAGATCAGCGAGCTGGTTGTCTCGAAACATTTGTTCCGTGTAGAGTTTAGAACGATTACTGTTTCTTCGATCGCGAGGTGGGTCTAAAAACCACAATAATGCATAGCCGAAGCAGCGATCATCCGTGTTCTGAATATTGATGATGGCCTTTTTCGCTTTGAGGTACGGAGGAAGCTCGCGGTGACACCGACCCGCCAATGGGATGTACCGCACTCCGCGGAGTACGAGCTGAAGAATGCCCGCAAGCACAAGTCCGGACTGTTCGCGGATAAAGGTGGCGTTCAGTTTCTTGATCCGCTCAAAGAGCTCACGGAGGGGTTCGGCGTACGGAGCACCATCACCACCTTCAGTCGGTTCACGCCGGAAGAACCGTGTGGCGGCGCAGGTAAGGTAGAATTCGAAGGACTTGTTTTTCTGGTCTCTCGGATTTGCGGGCTCGTACCGCACTTGAACGGTCAGCCACACCTTTGCCGATCCGTAACTTTGCATCATTTGGCGGATGTCCGTTCCGCAATCCGATATGATAGCGGAGAGAGCGGTGTCGAGATCGGGCTTGCAAACGACAAAGGGAAGGTATCGGAGCTGAGTGAAGTGTTGCATATGGGGATTGATTCGAGTCGCTGGTCTCCAGTATTGGCGGCTGGGATTGTCGAGAAATTCCTGCCTTTCCGCAACTGCCTCGGCGAGGATGGCTTGCTGGCGGGGAATTAGCTGTTCAAGTTTGGCGAGTCGCTCTTCTGTCAAACATTGTCGTTGTCGCACACAGAGCTGAAGTATCCGTGACTCGAGTGATACACATTCGTTGAATAGCTGAATGTTCATTGTGTATCTGAATTCAATCTGAATTCTATTTTAATCTATATTATCTAGATTTAAACAAAATAGAATATTCATGTAAATAATAAATCACCCTACTAAGTTCGGAAAAGGTGTACGGATATTTATATAGCCATCGATCCGACCCGTAACTCCATAA
>JAHFML010000001.1 GCA_023269085.1 bacterium
CTCAAAGAGCATCTGCGGAGACATCGCGGACTGCCGACCGAGCGTCAGAGAGTGCTCATCGCGCTCTTTCTTGAGGACTGGAATCGAGAGAAATCATGCACACGGAATGTCACTTAACTCCTTCTTTCAACATCTTCCCTAACTGCCACAAAATAAAATCAAGTATCTTGGCCTCGGACATCTCGCCTGTATTTTTGAATTTATTTTTAAATTCTGTGATGATTCTCTTGATTTGCTTATTGTCTAGTAAATGCGGATACAATTCTTCCTGCATGACTTTATATATCCGCATGGCTGATGCGATTTTTTTATCTTTGTCATTTCCCGTTATGCCACAGTGTATTGCTTTTGAGACCTCTGTATCAAAAATCGGTAATTTATCATTGATGGTATGCAATAATTTCGTGGCAAAACTAAATTGCACAGATTTTACCTTTCTCGAAGTCTCAATTTTATGTAGTTCGGACAAAATCGTGCCCAAATCATCTTCTTCACGCTCCAGTAATTTAAAATAACGCGCCTTGAGCTTATCGCCCAATCCGGCATTATTCATGCCATAAAACGACTTAAACATGAATTGAAATATCTTGTTGTCGCCTATATTGCCTTTTTCGTACTCTTTCTTTAAAAATAAGTAGACCGCGATACTCTCTTCATCAATGCGAGAAAGTATCTTTCCCTTCTTACTTGCTATTTCTTTTACCAGTTCAGATTCTTCAATCATTTTATTGTGGTTATTCTTCCTCCACGAGCGGCTTGTCGAGCAGCTCGGGCTCGATGCCGATTTTTGTTTCGGCGATGCGGTAGACATCTTTGTCTATTTTGCCGAGCTCTTTATAGCCCGCGTTGTAGTGGCTGATGCTCGTGCCCAAGGAGACGCCGAGCTTTTTATAAAAATCCTCATACTTGCCCAAGTGCTTACCGAGCTCCCCTACCCTTTTTTGGATTTCTTCGGCCTGCTTCTCGATCTGCATCGCCTTCAGCCCCTGCATCACCGTCTGGAGGTAGGCGAGGAATGAGGTCGGCGAGACGATGATGACCTTATACTTCCCCGAGGCGCGCTGGATGAGATTCTCATCCTCCCCACCGCCGACCTGATTGGTGAGTAAGTCATAGTAGATGCCCTCGCTCGGGATGAACATGAAGGCGAAGTCCATCGTTTTCTCTTCGGGGCGAATATACTTCGCCGTCTCTTGGATGCGAAGCTTCAAGTCATTCACAAAGGCCTTTTCGAATGCCGGCTTCTCGGCTTCGTTCGCACCAATGAGACGGTTGTAGTTGTCGAGTGAGAATTTGGAGTCGATCGGCACGATCTTGTCGCCAATGAAGACGACCGCGTCGACTATTTCGCCATTCTCGAAGGGGTACTGCATCTGATACATCCCCGGCGGGAGGACATTCTTCAAGACCGTCTCGAGATAATATTCGCCGAGGATGCCGCGCTGTTTGGGGTTTTTCAAAATATCCTGCAAGCCCTTCAACTGCTCGGCGAAGCCTTGGGTCTGGCGGCCGATCTCCTTCACGCTCGTGACCTCTTGGGTAATCTCTTTGATAAGCCGCGTGCTCTCAGAGAATTGGCGATGCGCGTTCTCCTGCATCGTGCGCGATGACTCAGAGACGCGCGCGTCGAGCGTGCGCTCGAGATTCTGCAATTGCTGTTGGAGGAGCAGAATGCCGGCGTCATTCTGCGCCGGCTCCGCCTCGCGCCGTCGCATGATGAGATAGAGCCCGACGCCCTGCACGAAGACCAGCACCAGGATGATAATCGCAAGCGTGAGAAGATTCATGGGTGTAGTATACTCTCTCCTATGCCTATCCACGAACTGTTGAAGAAGTCGCTGCCAGACGCGATGCGCGCGCATGATGAGGTGAAGTTGCGCACCCTCCGTTCACTCATCACCGCGATGACCAACGAGGTCGTCGCGAAGAAGCGCAAGCCCGACGAGTTCCTTGCCGACGATGAGGCGCTCGCGGTGCTGAAGCGCGCCGCGAGCCAGCGCAAAGATTCTATTGAACAATTTGAAGCCGCCTCACGCACCGACCTCGCAGAGCCCGAGAAGCTCGAGCTCGCTATTATCGAGAGCTACCTCCCTGCGATGATGAGCCGCGACGAGGTTGAAATCTTTGTTAAAGCAAAATTGGCTAAAACCGCCGAAGGCGGTTCGCAGGGCGCAGCATTCAGCCCTGCCGCGTCTAGGGGCAAATTTACCGGCCTCGTGATGAAGGAGCTCAAGGGCCAAGCCGACGGCGCCGACGTGAAGGCGGTTGTGGACAGCTTGCTTTTTTAAGCTAAATAGTGTTTAATAAAAACCGGAGTTTAACCATGGAGGTGTGAGATGCACAGACCGTCGAAACCTATTACCCATCCTGAACTTTCACAGGCGTTGCAACATCTGGAAGCGAGTCTCGCCGCGCGAAGAATTATTGACAACGCGGCAAAAAGAGACGCCACCATTTTACGCGGAGCCCGCGGAAATGAGCGCCACCAGAAAAAGAAACTCGGCAAGGACTTCTAATCAGACTTCGCCCTTTGCCCGCTGAAATATGCGGGCATTGTTTATTTTCTTCGCGAGAGTATTATGCACGCATGAGCTTTCCCCGTTCTGAATCTGAATCATTTGCAGTACACACCGCGGCAGACCGCGCTATCGAGAGTCATGGGAAGACACCCGAATACCTTGACGCCGCATCTCTCAAGATGCGTGAAGATGAACATACCGGTATCGAGCTGACTGGCGCAGAGCTCGCTTATGTCCGTAAACTCATTCTGGAAAAAATGCGCTCCAACGATACTGAAATTTCTCAAATAAAGAGCGCATTGGATGGGGGCACTGGTGTAAATCGAACAAATTTTGAGGCGAAGCTTGAACATCTCACGAAGACAAAATTATTCCTTGCACATAATCTCGCTGAAAAACTCTTTACTGCCGAGACAAAATCAACAGAGAGTGCTACTGTGCACTAACGGCCCTATCGTCTAACGGTTAGGACAGATCCCTCTCACGGATCAAATCGGGGTCCGATTCCCCGTGGGGTCACACTCATAATTACACCTTCTCACCCCCACCGCTTCTCTTGACGGACGATGCGGCAGGCGTCGGCAGTATTTTCGAGAAGCGCTTTGACGATGCGCTCAGTACGAATCGATTGCGACCCCTTCACGAGAATCACATCGCCGGAACGAATCTCTGTCGCGAGCGCTATCGCCGCCGCATGAGCATTATCGAACAGGATCACCTCAGCGGTGCCGGGTGCCTGCGCGAACGCACGTGCTCGGATACCGACCGCGACGACGAGGTCGGCCGAGGTCCGCGCGAGCTCACCGATACGAGAATGCTCGGCGACCGAATAGCGACCGAGCTCGAGCATGTCGCCCAAGACCGCGATACGGCGAAGAGCGTGCGGGAAGGTGCGCAGTGTCGCGAGCGCCTTCTCAACCGCTATCGGCGAGGCGTTATACGAGTCATCGACGATGATTGCGCCATTCTTCCCCGCCAAGAGACGGCCGCGACCCGGAGGCGGCTCATACGCTTCAAGCGCCTTCAAAGCTTCAGCGAGTGGGATCTCGAAGACTCTCGCAACGGCAAGCGCCGCAGCCCCAGGGAAGACTTGTGTCATGCCCACCGAGCCGCGCACGACGAGAGTCCCGTGCTCCTCACCCGCAACAACTTGAGCCTGCATACCGATAACTTTCCCCTCTTCGCTATAAAAATCTATACCGCTCACCCGAACATCAGCATCGGGCGTAGAACCATAGAGGACAACACGTGCCGGCGTCCGCAGAGCACGCTCGCGCGCATACTGATCGTCCGCCGAGATAATGAGCGGCGCAGACGGCGCGAGTCCATACGCGGGAGAGAACTCTTCGTCGCGCACTGCCTCCGGCGAGGCATACGCCTCGACGTGCACCGGGACGTCCGGCAGGCAGGTGATGACGACGACGCCCGGCGTCGCGATGCGCAAGATGCGCGCGAGATCGCCCGGCCGATCCGCGCCGACCTCGAGCACGAGCAGATTCGGATAGTGATTCGGCAATACGAGAAGCGCTACCGCTTGCTTCAAGAGCGAGAACCAAGCGAAAGGGTTATTCCACGGATTCTCAACGCCGAGTATGGTGAACGGAACGCCGAACTCGCTATTGAAGCTCTTCTCGCTCTTGCGCACCAAGAAGCGGGTCGCGAGCACCGCCGCGACCGCGTCCTTCGTTGACGTCTTCCCCACCGACCCGGTCACCATCACGATGCGCGGCTTGTAGCGGCGTATGACGGCACCAGCAAGAAGAGCGAGAATCGAGGCAAGGAGGAATTTAGATAGCTTTTTCATAAGGTGAATGGTCATCCCGCGACCGTGGTGGTCGTCGCGACACCGCGATCGGGCGGTATCTGGTAATAATCGATGAGGAAGTGCGTTAGGTCAAGGAAGGTGCTGTCGAGAGTCTCTGAGGCATAGGTCACCCCATGGGGATCATCGGTGTAGAGCAGAATAATGAAGCGCGGATTATAGGAGGGGAAGAAGCCGGTGAACGAATGGAAAAAACGGTCAGTATAGTAGCCACCCTGCCCGTTGGTGAGCTGAGCAGTGCCCGTCTTCGCCGCGACGGACATGGTCGGTATCTTCGCCTTGCCGTTCGCAAGCTTCTCGTCGACCATCGCGGTCATCATCTTCGTCGTTTCGCGCGCCGCCGACGCGCTGAAGACCGGTGTAGTCGTGCTCCAATCGAGCGGACGTTCTAGTCCCGAGCCGAGTCGTATCGCGCGCACGAGATGCGGCTCGGCCATGGCACCGCCGTTCGCTATAGCACCGAGCGCACGGATCATCTGAACGGGCGTGACGGCGATCCCCTGTCCGAACGAGGCAGTGTCATAATTCACCTGCTCCTTCGTCTTCAAGTTGCTCAAGAGCGCATGCCCTTCGTTCGGGAGATCTATGCCGGTCTTCTGCCCGAAGAGCGTGGTGAAATAGGCGCGGAATTTGTCCTGCCCCAATTGCGTCGCGACCCACGAAGCGCCGACGTTGAGCGACTGCTCGATGATCTGTCCCATGGGGATCACCCCGCGCGCTTTGAGATCCCAATTGCAGATCTTCGCCGCGTTCACGGTGATACAGCCGGTGTCCTTGTAGGTCGTCTCCGGAGTGACGACGCCGGCATCGAGGCCGGAGGTCATCGTGAGCGGCTTCACGATCGAGCCGAACTCATGCACATGCTCGACAAGCGGATTACCGAGGAGCGCCGCATTGACACTTGAGAGATCATTCGCGTCATACGTCGGATAGGTCGCAAGCGCGATGATAGCGCCCGTGGCGGGATCCATGATGATGCCTCCCGACTCTTTGCTCGAGTATTGCCGCGTCACCTTCTCGAGGTCATTCATAAGCCGCATCTCGACCGAGGGCTCGATAGTGGTCACTAGATCGCCCTCGCGCGCATCCCGCGCATCGACGAGCATGTTGCCGACATTCGAAAATATTTCTGCGAAGAAGTTACGATAGAGCGAGTCGCCCGAGCGTACGAGCGTATCGTCATAACGGCTCTCGAGCCCCGTCTGACCGACAAGCGAGTCGCCGGAGCCGTAAGCGACGATGCCGATTGAGGAGGCCGCAAGCGCGCCGCCAGGATAATAGCGCCACCGTTCGCGAAGTATCTGCACGCCCGCGAGACTCTGCGCCGCGAGCGCTTGCCCCGCGCTCTCGGAGAGATGATGCGCTACTTCGATATATACTTGACTCTTCTTGCCGACAGCCGTAATGAATGCGTCGTGCGTTATGATGGTGGTCGACGCAACAGTGGCGAGCGCGGTATAAACCGCTTCAGGATTCTCGATCGTCTGCGGATTGATAGCTATCAAGAAGCCGGTTGCTAATGTTGCTGAAGAAATGAGCATGCCGTCCTTATCCGTCAGATAGATAGTTCCTCTATCGAAGATCCCGCTGCTGCTCGAAGTGAATTGCCGATCGGCCTTATCGGCGTACTCCCCGCCATGCAAGATTTGGAGATAATAAAGCCTCCCGCAAATGAAGAGTGCGGCTAGTATTATGACCGTAAAGACGATTCGAATACGGAATCGGAACTGCGCGCGCATAACTAGCGGAGTGCAGTCACGCTCGTCGATGGCACAAAATGGGTCGCGAGCGGCGTCGTGTATCCTGCCGCGTGATAATCGGCATTCTCGATGTTAGCGATACTGATGAGATATTGCGACTCAAGCAGAGCGACTGCGGCTTCGCCATCCTTGACCGACTGGGAGAAGCTGACCGTCATCGCGGCATAACTCATCACGACCGCGATGAGCCCGATATACGAGACAACGAGTACGCCGACGAAGCCGATACCAAGCGACACCGGCGAGAACGAGAAAGATCGACGTGTTTTATGCATGGGAATGGGTAAAGACGCGGAGCTTCGCGCTTCGCGCACGGCGATTCGCCAAGAGCTCGGCGCGCGAAGGCGCAATCGGCTTCTTCGGGTCGAGGTCACCGAGGCCCGCCGCGACTGCATCGCGCAGTAGGCGCTTCACGATGCGGTCTTCGATACTGTGGAAGGTGATGACGGCAAGGCGGCCGCCGGGTGCGATAGCGTTGAGTGCGGCGATAAGCCCTTCGCGAAGCGCACCGAACTCATCGTTCGTCGCGATGCGCAATGCTTGGAAGGTCTTCGTCGCCGGATGGATTCGCCGGTCGTGATACCAGCTCGGCGTCCCCGTCTTGACTGCCTCGACGAGTGCGCTCGTCGTGAGGATGCGCTCGCGCCCGCGCGCCGCGACGATAGCGCGCGCGATGCCGCGCGAGAATCGTTCTTCGCCATAGGTGAAGATGATATCGGCAAGCTCCTCTTCAGTCGCGCTGTTCACCAGGTCGGCTGCCGTCTCGCCGCCCGCGCCATAGGTCATGAGAAGCGGCTCATCATTTTGGAAAGAGAAGCCGCGCGGGCTCGCGATCTGATAGCCGCTCCAGCCGAGATCAAAGAGCGCTTTGTCGAGGTGCCCGATGCCGAGCCGTTCGAGCGTGTGAGCGAGATTACGGAAATTATCATTCACGAGATGCGCGACAGGGCGCTCAGGACGCCGATCGAGCGCATACGCGGCGCGGGCTCGCTCGACCGCCTCAGCATCCGCGTCGATACCGACCATCACACCGCCCTCGCCCATACGCGCGAGCATCGCGCTGAAGTGTCCTGCCCCACCCAAGGTTGCGTCAAGCACGGTGTCGCTCGGCTGGATGTCGAGCGCTCCGAGCGTTTCTTCCTTCAAGACGCTGTCGTGGCGAGCCTCCATACTTAGTTATCAACCTTCTCGGCGAAGGCGTTCGCATCGCGTTCAATCTCTGCCGTGTACTTCTTCCACGCCTCCTCCTCCCATATCTCGACCCTGTCCGCAACGCCCGCGATAATCGCTTTGTCAGAAATAGTCGCAAAAGATTTCAAATGTTCGGGGATGAGCACGCGACCCGCTTTGTCGACTTCGCCTTCAGCCGAGCCCGCGAGGAAGAGGCGCGCGAGCCCGCGCCGTGCGGCGCTCCCGTTGACCTCGGCCGCATAGAGCCGCGCCTCCCTCTCCCACGCCTTCCGTGAATAGAGATACAGACAATGATCAAGGCCGCGCGTCACGACGACGACGCGGCCAAGATCCTTACGAAACTTCGCAGGAATCGAAATTCGGTTCTTCGAGTCAAGAGTATGTAGGTATTCTCCGAGGAACATAGCGAAGGCGGTTCGCGTGAGGGAGAGACAGGCCACCACTCCCATCTCCCACTCCGCTAACCATTAGTGGATTATATCCCACTCTCCCCCACCCACCTAACATGAGTTATCCCCATGCCAAAAAGCGACAAAACGGGCGCGGCTTTTCTGCCGCGCCCGTTTTGTCGCTTCTTTTTCTTTTACTCTGAAATCGTCGTGTCGGTCGCGATAGCAAGCTCGTGAATTTGAACATCGTGCCGGCGGAGGGTCATGGCGCCAAATCTATTTTCTTGTTCTAGATCTCCAACACTTCCCGCGAACCCTTGAAGTATTGTGAGTATCTTGTCCGACTTTGTATCCGACACGTCCATGCGTTGTTCAATGCGAATGATTGCCTGTTGCATGAGCTTCGAGTCAACTTTGAGTTCTGCAACATCAATCTTGAGTTCTACAACATCAGTCTTCAGATCTGCAACATCAGTCTTCAGATCTGCAACATCAGTCTTCAGACTCTTTGTATCCGTCCTCACGCCAGAAATTTCCTTCCGCATTTCCTTCTTCGTCGCGAAGGTATCATTCAAATATGTCTTGTCCTCTTTGGTAAGCATAGGAATCCACTATACCATCCTCTCAAGGCTCGTTATCCACCCGCTTCGCTCAGACGCTTGATGACGAAATCACGCGAGGGACCGGCGAGGAAGTTGACGAACTGCATACTTTGTTATATCCTAATTTTCAGAATAGTTTCCATTCGAACTGTTCTGGACTAGTACATGACGATGCTTCGCATCGTACGAGCGACGGCCGGGAGGTTTGTCGCTTTGTGCCAGGGATGGCCATGTGTCCCCCTAGAGTGGAAGAGGAGTTGTACCATGACATCGTTAAACAACCATGCGACTACTACTGTCGCTGAGGCAAACTGGGCGAGCAATCACCTTGGTCACGAAGTGTTCCGTGGCTATGAGCGCGCGCACAATGTGTCCGAAAACATGATCAACATACTGGTACACTACGTGTATTCAGTTCTGCTGGTGGAAAAATTGACCAAGAGATGGAGAATAGCGTATCTTGGTTGGTTCGTCACCACTGTTGGCGGAATAACTCTCGAGTGCCTGAACGCAAAGCCAAATATCGGTTTAGGCACATTTCTAGCAATCTTTGTGTCAATCGCGCTCATCGGAGCAATACCGTTGGTGCTGGTATGGCGTCAAGGAATAAAAGCAGTTGTCGCGAGTGACAAAGATGAACAAGTCATTCGTCCGTTTGTGGATGCCGTAAAGCGACTGCTCGGCGTGGATGATTTTACCAACATCAGGGACATCATGGTGAACAAATTATATGTCCACGACAGGCTAGTCTGGCTCAAACTCGATTATCTCGTTGCTCGACACGCCCTGATGGCCACGCTGCGAGACAAATCGTTCTGTCCAGTAGGAAATGTGGGTGCTCTTGAACATCTCTGCGAAAGGATCGTGATCGCAAGGAATATGTATGGGGAACGAAAGCATTGTGCCCGGGACGATTTTCAGATCGACTTTGACAACAATGACATCTATTCCTCCGCAGTTGCTCTGTTCGAGCAACAACACGGGATCGAGCCGCTCACCGAGGAGATATGGAGAGGCTTCGTAGCGAGCAAACAGATCTAAGCAGTTCTTTTTTTACCCGCCGAGCGCGCAAGCGCGAGGCGGATTTTTCATTCCACTTCGCTCAGACGCTTGATGACGAAATCACGCGGGAGGCCGGCGAGGAACCATCCCGCCTTTGGGCCCGAATCGCGAGCGAGGAAGATGCGATAGATAGCTTGGAAGAGTTCTGTCGGCTTGATGGGAATGTCTGTCTTTAGGCTATGCAAGAAGGCATGGAGCTCTTCGCCGGTACGCTCGCCACCTCGCATAACCTGCGCGAGCGTCGCGAGCGCTTTTTTCTGTACATCTGACAACTCGACTTCGGGCAATTCCTCTTGAAGAACATATTTAAAATCTTCGGGGGCATACGTCGCGAGCCAGAACTTCGCATACTGCGCGCGCTCGTCGAGTGCGCGCAGCTCGTCCTCGGTGAGCGCGCTTCCCTTCACGCGCGCGGCCTCTGTGGCAAGCGCGAGGTGTGGCATCTGGACGATAAACGCTACCTCGCGAAAGCGCATTTGCCACGGCGCCGCGAGCTCTGCTCTCTCAGTCGGCAATTCGCAGAGCGCGAAAAGACGCGCATGATCGTCTGCCGCGCCTTGTCGCGCGGCCTCGGCGAGCTCATCATACCAATCAAACATACGCGGAACCGATTCGCCTGAAGGATCGACGTCGATTTGTTCACGAATATCCTTACCGATAAGCGCGAGACGGAGGACTTGCGGCGGGAAAAGATCGGCGATATCCCGCGCACTACTCCCGCGACCCTTCGACGATGACATTTTCTTGCCGCCGACCAAGAAGAATTCATAGGGGATATCAAACGGCGGCTCGGCTGAGAAGAGCTCTCGGCAGATATGATTCGCCACGTCGCGCGAACCGCCTTTTGTTGAATGATCTTTGCCTCCCCCTTCGATATCAACGCCCTGAGCGACCCATTTCGCCGCCCACTCGACTTTCCAGAAGAGTTTTGCCGCACCTCGCCAAGGGGCGACGCGGCCCGTGTGCCCGCAGCTCACCGCGCCATCAGGATTCTTATCGCAGGTATAGCCGACGGTCTCGCCGTCATAGTCATGCGCACGCGTGGTCATAATCTTACCGCATTGCTCGCAGACGACCGAGACCGGGAGCCACGACGCATCCTTCTCTGACCCTGAAATATCTTTCAAGATACGTCGCACGTCACTCGCCCGTTCAAGGGCGATCTTCATAAAAGAATCCATCTTCCCCGAACGATACAAATCAATGGCGCGATAATAATTCGGCGTCCAACCTGCCTTCTGGTGCACGCTCACAAATTCGTCGCCAAAATATTCAGCATAATTCGCAAACCCCGTTTCAGGGCTCGGGACAGCGTAGAGCGGCTTGCCGAGATGCTCTTTGTATTTTTCTTGATCGAGATAGCTCGGTATCGAATCAAACGGGTCGAAATCGTTGAGCTCGTACCGATACTCTGTTGCGATGCCTTCATCGGCAAGGATCTCTGCCATAAGCCCGTGCACGGCGACCCCGCGCATACTGCCGATATGCACGCGCCCCGAGAGCGTCTTCTCATCGCGAATAAGGAACCGCTTCCCGTCGCGCGGCGTTCTCGTGTCTCGTATCTCGTTTGCTATCTTGTCAGCCCACAGCATGGGGCTATTCTATCACGCCACCTTCTCGATGGTGTAGGTCTGCTTGCCTGAGGGAGTTTCGAAGGTGAAGACGTCGCTCTTCTTCTTGCCCATGAGCGCCGCGCCCAAGGGCGAGACGTGAGAGAGCTTCTTCACGCGCATGTCGGCCTCCTCGCTCCCGACGATGGTGTATTCGTGCACTTCGGTGCCTCCTTCTTTTTTAATAGAAACTTTCGAACCGAAACCTATCTCGGTCTTCTTCTTCCCGTCGGTCATGATCTTGGTGTGCTTCACGAGATCCTCGAGCTTCTTGATGCGCTCCTCGGTCGCGGCTTGGAGATCGCGCGCTTCTTGATATTCGGCATTCTCGGAGAGATCACCGAGTGAGCGCGCGTACTCGAGACTCTCTGCGATCTCGGTGCGGCGCACGGTCTTCAGATTCTCAAGTTCTTTTATCATCTCATCGAACTTCTCCTGCGAGACAACGACATCATGTGTTTCAGTCATACGGTATTTTTGCTAAAGCTAGTGAGAGCATTGTACGTGAGCCCCGCCGGAGCGCAAGCGCCGGTATAAAAACGACCACCCATGTGGGTGGTCTAGTCGCGCCATTTCTCAAGTATCTTGGGTCGACCGAGTTTCTCCGGCTGGACACACATGGTGATGTGTCTCCCGACAAATTCGAAGGCGAAGTGATAGTTATCAGCGGTGGCGGTTATTTTGCGTTTTGCACCTCTTGCCTTCTTCGGGGTACAAACCACGACCGATGCTGATACTATGCCGAGCATGCCCATTTTAAGCTTCGCGACAAAATCATCATGTGCTGACGTAATCCCGGTGATATCGATATACACGACACACTCTGGACAATCATCACTCCGGACATTATACGGAACCGGTCGTTTGAAATTCAAAATGACTGTTTCGGCAAATCTCGGGTCGAGCAGGACTTCTGCTAGACTCGGCACCACGTCTTTCATTTCCATGTCCATCTCCCAAGGTAAAAGTCCTCTGTAAAATTACAGCACAGGATTGTTTGTGTCAAATCGCGGGGGAGGAAGAGGTGGTCGTCGCGGCCTTGGGCCAGGCCTTGGCCGCGACGCCGTGCCCGCCGACATAGGGAGAGTCTTCCGCCTTGAGTGAGTCGAAGAGTGCGCGCATCACGTTCACCGACTGCTCCCCCGCCCCTGACGGCCCGCGCTCAAGCACGACCGCGAAGGCGTACTGTGGGTGCTCGTAGGGAAAGAATCCTTCGACCCAGGAGTTGTCGTACTGATTGTGCACGCCGGTCTGCGCCGTGCCAGTCTTCGCGGCGACGCTCACATACGGCAGACTGATCGCTTGCGAGAG
Source organism: bacterium (assembly GCA_023269085.1). Classification (GTDB taxonomy): domain Bacteria; phylum Patescibacteriota; class Minisyncoccia; order Phycocordibacterales; family Phycocordibacteraceae; genus C7867-001. The sequence goes on from JAHFML010000001.1 coordinate 12,267, forward strand.
CGCGCTCACGACGCCCCGCCGCATCCCCGCGCGCACCGTCGCGAGTGCCGACGGGGCGACCGGCACCTTCACTCCGATCGGCGTCTCATTCGCGATAAGCGTCGGTGTGAAGAGCGTTCCGCCGTTCGCAATCGCGGCCGTCGCGCAGGCCATCTGGATCGGCGTCACCTGCATCGAATATTGTCCGATGGCGGTGAAGTAGGTATCGCCCAAGTACCACGATTCGTTGAAGACGGCCTTCTTCCACGCGGGCGTCGGGAGGTTCCCTGCCGCTTCACCGGGCAGGTCGATACTGGTCGTCGTGCCAAGACCGAATTGCCGATACCAATAATTGAGCCGGTCGATACCGAGCCCTTTCTGGCCTTGGAATCCGCCACCGACTTGATAGAAAAAGACATCAGATGACCATGCGATCGCCTTCTCGACGTCGACCGGACCGAGGGCTTTCCATCCGCGATAGATAAAGGTCTTCCCTGGATGATACGGGTCAGGGAGTGAAAGCGAGCCCGGATCGTTGATAACCGTCGCGGGCGTGATGATGCCATCAGTAAGCGCGCCCGCCGCGACAAAAGGCTTCACGATCGATCCTGGCGCATACACGCCCTGTATCGCGTGATCAAGAAACGGATGTCCTGTGTTAGTGTTGTAGGCCGCGATAGTGCCGGCCGGATTACCGCTCGCCATAACGTTCGCGTCATAGCTCGGATACGAGACGAGTGCGCGCACGGCACCCGTATTGACATCAAGGATGACACCGGCACCCGCGATAAAGCCGTGTCTGTTTGCGGTGTCGGCAATCGCCTTCGCGAGATTCTTCTGCAGACCAGCATCGATCGAGAGTGCGAGCGTCCCGCCGTTCTTCGCGGGAATGATCGTACCCGATGATCGCACCTTCCCATTCACGTCCGTCTCGGTGAGCTGCTTGCCGTTCTCGCCGGTGAGGAGCGCGTTGTAGCGCGCTTCGAGACCGGTAATACCACGTTCGTCCATGTCATAATAGACACCATGCGCATCTTTCTTCGGATACGAGACATAGCCCGTCACCTGGCTCAATGACGGAATAGTATACTGTCGTTCTATCGAGCCATCTGCTTGTTCGACATTCTCAGCAATAACGACACCCCGCATGTCAGTAATCACGCCGCGAGGCGCGAAGAGTGTCGTCACCGCGAGACTGTTGTGCGCGCTCTCGACGGCATAGAGCGCACCATCACGCACTTCGATACTCCACGCACGAATGATAAGAATGCTGAACAGACCGATAAGCACGCCACCTACCATGAGATAAGCCTGCCGCGAGAGCGGCGTCTCGATACGCCCTTCAAACTGTTGCTGATTGAAGTCCGGCGTATTCGACGAATCGAGGAATATCTCGTCAGGAGCGATTTCTGGATCGTACCGCCGCTTCTTCCGCCACATCATCCCCTCATACTACTCGTCTGAAGCCGACTACGCACGAAGAGGACAGCGAGAGCCATCCCGAAACCGTATAGCGACCACTGCGGCCAAGAACTCGCGTGAGGAGCGTAGTAGATTATGTCCATACCGACGCCGACGATCATCGGTAAGAACGGTTCGACGAAGGCAACGAACACTACGAGAAGCGCCGTAAATTGCCACGGGAAGACGACCATCGAAATGAGTGCCGCGGTAACAGAGATCGAACGTATCATGGGTGCGTTGATGTCGCGAAGGAGATCGGCGTGACACCGGTCGCGCGAAGAATGACCACGGTGAGCGCGAAGAGGTTGCTCGCCGGCTCGATGCGAAGTGTATCAGAGGGCGAGAGCGGATCGCTGTCGACACGTACCACGTTCCCCGCAGCGCGTGCGCCCGGGCCCGGAAGGAATATGGTATCCCCGATCACCACCACCGCCGCCTTCGCCATCGTCGCCTGCCACGTGCCGCCGCCAGCCCCGACAAGCGTGACGGCCGTGTTCGCCTTACCGATCCAACCATTCATCGAGATGCCCGGTGCGGTAAAGAGCGTCACTCGGGAGAAGTCCATAAGCACTTCTGACACTATGCCGATCGGCACGCCCCCATTGCCAAACGCTTCCATACCGAGCGCAACACCGCTTGACGAACCCGCGGCGACCACAAGCGTATCGTAGGGGCTCTCGGGCGGGCGCGCGACGACGCCTGCGACAATCCCTGGCTTCTCCTCCGGCGCTTCTCCGATGAGCGCCGTGAGATTCTCCACCTTAGCGAGCAGTGTCTTATTCTCTTGCACGAGCGTGAGGTTCTGCTCTCTCTGCGAGTCGCGTTCAGCAGAGAGCGCGACCGTATTGCCAAACGAGTTCAAGAATGAGTGCACCGCGATAACGGAAGCGTCTGCCGTGCGGAATATCGGCGCGGTCGCCTGCCAAAAGAAATTAGGCGTGAGAAATCGCAGGGCAACGAACATGACAAAGACGAATCCGGCAAGCACGGCTCGAAAGGCGCTCTTCGATGAGAGCAGCGCGTTACGCTTCGCTAAGAATATCCTCTTCATCGATGAAAAATTCTTCGTAGGGCTCGGGGTTCTCGGTCACGATGCCCGCGCCGCGCACAACCGCGGTGAGCGGGTCGGGAGCGACATGCACGGGGACCCCGAGCATCTTCGCGAGCATCTCGGGGAGGCCGCGCAAGAGCGCCCCGCCGCCGAAGACCGTCACGCCGTGCTGGAGCACGTCTGAGAGGAGCTCGGGTGGCGTCGCCTCGATGACCTCTTTCATCGCGTCCATGAGCGCGTCGAGCGAGGGCGTGAGCGCGTCGCGGATATGCGCGTCGGTGAGCACGACCTCGCGCGGGAGACCGGTCGCGAGATCGCGGCCGCGGATACTCCGAGTGAGCGTCTCGCCAAGCGGCATCACCGAACCGATATCGATCTTGACCTCCTCGGCGGTCCGCTCGCCGATGCCGAGCTTAAACTCGCTCCGCACATAGTCGATAATATTTTCATTGAAGCGATCGCCCGCGACCTGCGAGCTCTTCGAGGCGACGACGCCCTTGAGCGCGATGACGGCGATGTCGGTCGTCCCGCCGCCGATGTCGAGCACCATGGTGCCGACCGCCTCCGCCACCGGCAGCTTCGCGCCGATAGCGCCCGCAACCGGCTCTTCGAGAATGATAGCCTCTCGCGCACCCGCGTTCTTGGCGGCATCGCGCACCGCGCGGCTCTGCACGTTGGTCACGCCGGTCGGCACGCCGATCACGATACGCGGGCCGAAGAGCCGCGTGCGGCCGCCCTGCGCTTTGTTGATGAGATACGAGAGCAACTCCTCGGTCACTTCGAAGTCAGAGATGACGCCGTGAGAGAGCGGCCGCACGGCGCGGATATGCGCAGGCGTCTTCCCCGACATTATCTTCGCCTCCTTCCCCACCGCGACCACTTGGTGCGTCTTGTCGTTGACCGCGACAACCGAAGGTTCGTTGATCACGACGCCCTTCCCGCGCACATAGACGAGCGTATTCGCGGTCCCGAGATCGATCGCGATATCGTTGCTGAAGAAGGTGCTCTTCGAGAATCGGGCCATAAAAATAGGCGCTAGGCGCTAGGCGCTAATAACGCCTCACGTGATTTCTTTTCAACTTTTCCCGTCGCCCGATCGACCACCTCGAAGACGCCACTCGCGACCGCCTCGCGACCGACGATGACGCGCTTCGGGATGCCGAGTAGATCGCTCTCGGCAAATTTCTCGCCCGCGCGCAGGTCGCGATCATCGTACAAGACCTCGACACCGGCTTTTTGCAAATCGACATACAGCGCCTCAGCGACTTTTGAGATTTCATCATCACCCTTACCGAGGGAGACGAGATGCACCGCAAAGGGCGCGACGCTCAGGGACCAGACGAGGCCTTTTTCGTCGCCAAATGTTTCTGCGATGACACCCATGAGGCGCGAGATGCCGATGCCGAAACAGCCCATGATCGGGAGTTGGTCCTTCCCCTCCCTATCTTTATACGTGAACGAAAAATCTTTGGCATATTTTGTACCAAGATCAAAAATGTTGCCTACCTCGGAAGCCTTCGCGCGCGAAAGTTCTCCCGCGTTACAACGGGTGCAAGCGTTGCCTTCTTTCTGATCGCTGATCTCAGCGTTGACGCAATAGGAGCAGTGATTGCAATACAAAATGTCATCTTCACCCGCGTCGGTGAGCACCATGAATTCATACGAGAGCTTCGTCGTGAACGCGCCTCCTGACGCTTCGGTCGCCTTCGCAATTAGGCCGAGGCGTGAGTATATTTTCAAATAGGCTTCTTTCACCTCTGCATAGAACCGATCGAAATCTTCTTGTGTCTCGTGGAAGGAGTACATGTCCTTCATCGTGAACTCGCGACCGCGCATGATGCCGCTCTTGGCGCGGAGCTCATCGCGGTATTTCTGCCCGATCTGATAGATGGCAACGGGCAGATCTTTATACGAAGTGAGATATTCGCGCGCGATCGGCGTCACTATTTCTTCTTCGCTCTGGCCGACTGTGTACTCCTTTTCAGTTCGACTCATGAGTTTGAACACGACATCGACTGAATCCCACGCGCCCGTCTGCTTCCACGGCTCGCTCGGGTGCAGAGTCGCCATGCGAATCTCTTGTCCTCCAACCGCATCCATCTCTTCGCGCACGACACGCTCAATCTTTTCGAGCACGCGGCGACCAAGCGGCAGATACGAATAGACACCCGCCATCTCCTTGTGCACGAAGCCCGCGCGCACGAGGAGCTGGGCGTTCTTCGAGACTTCGTCGGCGGGTGCCTCCCGCCGCGCCTTGGTGAAGAGCTGTGATTGTCGCATGCTCTGTAGTATACGCCCGCTTAGTGCGCAGAGCAAAACAAGGTCGAACCTTAAATCCGAATCCTCAAGGTTCGACCTTGTTTTGCTCACCCAACAATCTTGAAAATGTCGTGGGCGGTGATGACGAGCATGAGGAGGATGAGGAAGGCGAAACTCACGGCATTTACATTTTGTGCGATGCGCGCTTTGATCGGGCATCGGGTGATACCTTCGATAATCACGAAGAGGAGACGACCGCCGTCGAGTGCAGGGATAGGGATGAGGTTGATGAGGGCGAGATTAATCGAGATAATAGCCATGATTGAAAGGAGATCGCCGATACCTTGTGCCGACGCGTTCCCGACGACGCCCGCGATGCCGACCGGCCCCGAGACCTGCGAGAGATCAGCCGAGAAGGTGAAGACGCCGTAGAAGAAATGCGCGAGCCCGGTCGCGGTGAGCACCGTCGCGCCCCACGTGAGCGACGCGCCTTGCACGAGTGACTCGGTGAAGGAGAGCGGCACGACCCCGATGGTCGCCACCGAGACCCCGAGCGCGTAGCGCGAGGGGTCAGCGGGAACGACGCCCGCCGCGGGCGCCGCGACGACACTCTTCTCTTGCCCGTTACGCTTCACCTCAAGCGTGACCTCGTGCCCGTCGCTCGCGGCGATGAAGGTCGAGAAGCTCTTCGGGTCGGCGGCATGCCACGCTCCCAGCATGTCCGGCGTGTTCACCACCACTTTAAGAATCGAGTCGCCCGGGAGAAGCCCAGCGCGCGCGGCGGGAGAACCGGGGAGCACGTCGGCGACCGCGAGCTCTGTGTGCGTCGCGGTCGCGACCTCGCTCTCGTCGAGCGCGCGCGGCGTGCCCGCGACAAGCGCGCCCGTGATGAGCACATACGCGAAGAGCATGTTCATCGCGATGCCAGCGACCAGCACGACGGCTTGCAAGATACGCGGCTTTGACGTGAACGAACGTTCGCCCTCTGCGCCGTCTTCGCCATATATCCGCACGAAGCCGCCGAAGGGCAGCCAGTTGAGCGTGTACTCGGTCCCGCCCCACTTCCCTATCGTGAGAGCCTTCGGCGGGTAGCCAAGGCCGAACTCGTCGACGCGCATGCCCGAGAGCTTCGCGGCGATGAAGTGCCCGAGCTCATGCACCACGATGAGCGCAACGATGACAATGACAAAAATGAGGATATGCATTATTTATTACTGTGCTATTTCGGTCTCCTTTTTCTCCAGATGCTTGGCGAAGGAGTCGTTGCCAAGGTCGATGAGCTTCTGCACCTCGGTCTTGAGCCGTGCGACTTCGTCCTTGCCCATGCCGCCCTCCTTCTCGGCGGCGTCGAGCGCCTTGATAGCGTCGGTGCGATGTCCGCGGAGCGTCACGCGCGCCTGTTCGGTGCGGTCGCCCGCGATCTTCGAGAGCTGGGTGCGTCGTTCGCTCGTGAGCTCGGGGAATGAGACTCGCAAGCCCTGATCGTCCGTCGAGACACCGACGCCGAGATCTGCTTCGACAATCGCCTTCTCGACTGCTTTGGTAAGTGACTTGTCCCACGGGACGATGCGGAGCGTGCGGGCGTCTTCGACCGAGATCGCCGCGATATCGCGAAGCGGCGAGCGCGTGCCATAGGCCTCGGCCTTGACCCCGTCGAGCAGGGTCGGCGTCGCGCGGCCCGTGCGCACGCCCGAGAGCTCGCGCCCGAGCCACTCCTCGGTTTCGCTAATCTGCTCCTTCAATTTTGAAAAGTCGTATGCCATATGTGTGGATTATAGCAGACCCTGCGGCGTCACGAGCGAGAGGTGTTCGAGAATCATCTTGACCGGCGCCGAACGGTCGTAGAGATACCCGCGCAGAGTTGCGATGTCGGACAAAAGCGCCGTGTGTCTTTGTATCGAAGTCTGACTTCGATACGCGGCCACCTCGATACCGTTCAGGAGCGCGATAGCCTCGTCGCGGTGCGCGCGACGCTCATCGTCATCCTTCCCACTCGCAAGCTTCTTCGCGATAGTGGTGCGCTTTTCTTTTGTCGCGGTGATGAATTCTCGCGCGATCTCGGGAATAATGTGGGACATCGTAAGTCCCACATTGGATGTAGGACTTACGATGTCCGACATTGAGAGCACCTGCACGCGGGAGCGAAGCGTCGGCAAGAGCCCGCCGAGTGTCGGGAAGATGAGGAAGAGATGCGTGCCAAAAGGCGGCTCCTCGAAGACTTTGAGGAGCGCATTTTGCGCTTCGTGATAGGCACGCGAAGCCGCGATGATAATCACGCGATGCTCACCCGCGAATGCCGCCCCCGCGGCGAGCTCCGTTACTCGCCGCGCATCTGCGACCGAGAAGAGACCGTACTGCAAAACGACTACATCGGGATTCCCCTCCGCTTTCATGCCCAAGTCGCGCTCGGCAAAGCCGAGCGCGACTGCTATCCCTTCCTCTGCCTCTCCCTCTATGACAAACGCGTGGTGCATCTGTCGATTATAGCTTGCTTTCCCCCACCCGCGTGGCGCTTGACTTTTTGTAGTGAGTGTGGTAGCTTATCCTCACGGACTAATGTTGGTCCGTGCAACCGAATGGAGTCAATCATGTTGACCGAAGAGAGAAAAGGCCAAATCGCTCTGTTGTTCCTGAAAGACAAGATCCGTAACGAGGGTCTCAAGTTAAGTAAGGACAATAAGCGTCAAATCGGTAATACCGCCAAGTCGCTCGGCATCAATCCCGAAGAGGCAACGGAATTCGCCGAATTGTTGGTGCGGGAATTCGTGGACGAAGTCTTTCCGCCAAAGGAAATGACTTGCAATAAGGTCCGGACATAATCTGTCAGCGACAGGGTGAGCCATGAGGCTCCTAAACGGGTAATTGTACCTCCTCTCTTTTGAGAGCAAGGACAGAACAAGAACCGCGCCCCTCGCTTTAGGCCGCTCGCTTGCGAGCGGCCTTTTTCGTTCTTACTGCTTCGCCAAGATGCTTTTTTGATAGGTGTTCAAATGCTTGAGCGCAATGCCGGTACCGCGCGCGACGCAGTAGTAGGGGTCTACAGCAAGCTTCGCGATGACGCCCGTGCGGCGGAACATGAGCTCGGGCATCTGGCGCAATTGCGACGAGCCGCCCGTGAGGATGATGCCGTTGTCGATGATGTCGGCCGCGAGCTCGGGCGGCGTATCTTGAAGCACTTTGCGCACCGCGTGCGTCATCTCGCGGAGCTCGCGCGCCATCGCCTGCACGATGTCGTTGCTCGAGATCTCGACCGTGCGCGGGAGGCCCGAGATCATGTCGCGCCCTTTGACCGCCATCGTGAGCTCTTCGGTCAAGGGCACCGCCGCGCCGATAGTTATCTTCACCTCCTCGGCCGTCTTGTCGCCGATCGAGAGATTGTGATGCTTCTTCACATGGTCGACGATGGCGCGATCGAGCCTATTCCCCGCACACTTCACGCTGGTCGAGGCGACGATACCGCCGAGCGAGATCACCGCGACATCGATCGTCCCGCCGCCGATGTCCGCGACCATGCGCCCCATCGGCTCGTGAATAGGGATGCCCGCACCGATAGCCGCGAGGATAGGCTCCTTGACCACATACGCATTCTTCGCCCCCGCCTTGAGCGCCGCTTCGATGACCGCCCGCTTCTCGGTCGAGGTGACGCCTGCCGGCACCGAGACGAGCACCGTCGGCTTGAAAGGATTCATTCCGAGCGCGCGCCGCATGAAGTAGCGCAACATCGCCTCGGTCACGCGATAGTCCGCGATAACGCCGTCCTTCATCGGGCGATAGGCGATGATGTCCTCGTGCGTGCGGCCGATCATCTTCTTGGCTTCGAGGCCAATGGCGAGGATCTTGTTCTTGCCGCGGAGCCCGCGCTCGCGCGAGACTGCAACAACCGAGGGCTCGTTGATCACCACCCCCTTGCCGGGGACGAAAACGAGGACATTCGTTGTGCCAAGATCGATACCAAGCTTTGGGGAAAACCAACTCATTGCGGTAATGGTACACTACTCCTCATGCAAGGCGAAATGAACTTCAGCATCGAGGGCGGGTTGTCGCTCTCCGGTACGATGGCGCTACGGTATGACGCAAAACGAAACCGACTGTCTCCAGCCGGTTTATTTCGTCTTTAGTTTCAGTTCCTCCTTCTTGCTTCTTCCCGGAGGGCTTCTACCCTGTCTTCGGCAATATCGAAATCTTTAGTCGCCTCCGCAAGCTTAGAAACTTCGTGACCGACACCTTCATGGATGAGCCTCGCGACCTGTTCTGAGCATCTTTTTGCTTCAGAAACAGCTTGGCCCAAGCGCGTCATGAGATTATCTTCCTTCAGCAACAAGTCTTTCATAATGAACTCCAAAGAACTAACCGTTTTCAGACTACCCTTCTAGGAAGGGATTCGCAATACGCACAGCGCGAGACTTTGGTAGTTATGTCCTCGCCAAGCAAGTCATCGAAGACCTCGTTGCCGCTCGAGTGATTGGTCTCGGATCCGCGAGCTGATGCTCGCCCGAATACCGGCGACCCTTCCCAGGGTCGCCGGAGTTGTTTTTATCCTGCGCCGATGCGAGTACAATGAGCCTATGAAATCCATCGGCGAGATGATGCCGGAGTTTGAGCGAAGACAGACGGCCGCGCCGAAGGGGCGGAAGCGTCTCACCGAGCGCGGTGAGCTGATGAAGTTTTTTTTACGCCATGTGAATCACGCCCGAGCGCGCGACGGCCTTGAGCCGATGACCATGGCGCACATGGGCGTCACGCTCGAGCAGATCCCGACGGCCGATCTCTATTATCTGAAAAGCGTTTGCAGTCAGGCTAAAGATTTCTCCAAGCGCTTCTGGTGGGAGCTCGACCCCGACAAACACTAACCTTGGCAACGGGTGGACACCTAGTGTCCACCCGAGTTGGACATCGGATGTCCAAGTTAGTGCGACCGTGCCGTTTTCTGCTACAATCACGAGACATGAAAGAAATCGTGCAAGACGGAGCACCGGTGCTCCGCGATATCGCGAGTCTCGTCCCCGAGGACATGTTCGGCGGCCATGAGCTCGCGCAGATTATCGCCGACATGAAGACCGCCCTCGACCCCGAGCTCGAGGGCGTCGCTATCGCCGCACCGCAGATAGGCGTCTCGTATCGCATCTTCGTCGTGCGCAAGGATCGTACCGTGACCCCTCCGCCGATGGACGACCAAGGTTCGACCTTAGCCCGAGATTCTCAAGGTCGAACCTTGAATGCGCCAAGCTACGAAGTCTACATCAATCCTGAAATTATAAAGACCTCGCGACGGCGCGCGAGCGTCGACGAAGGATGTCTCTCGGTGCGCGGTATCTACGGCTCGACACGGCGACATGAGCGCGTCACCGTTCGCGCGCGGAATAGTGATGGCTCCCGCTTCGAGCGCGGCGGCGGCGGCATCATGGCGCAGATATTCGAACACGAGGTCGACCATTTGAACGGCATCCTCTTCACCGACCATGCCGAGCGTCTTGTCCACATCGAACATGAACCAAATGAGCGTATCACCTAAGTTTGCCTTCTTCGGCACGCCGGCTGTTGCGGCGACAACGCTTGCACATCTTATTGAAAACGATTTTATCCCAACACTCGTCGTCACCTCGCCCGACGCACCGCGCGGGCGTGGCCTTGTCCTAACTCCGTCGCCGACCAAGGTGCTCGCGCTCGAAAACAGCATCCCCGTCATGACACCGAGCGTGCTCGACGAAAGTGCTATTGCTGATATTAAAAAATATACTTGCGAATACGCCGTCGTGGTCGCCTACGGCAAGATATTCCCCGACGCGTTCTTCACTGTGTTTCCTCGAGGCATGTTGAATGTGCACTACTCTCTCTTGCCGAAATATCGCGGCGCGACGCCGCTCGAAACCGCACTCTTGCGGGGCGAAAAGGAAACTGGTGTGACAGTACAGAAGGTCGTGTGCGAGGTGGACGCGGGTGATATTCTCGCACAAGAAGCGATTCAAATTGGTGCGGGAGAAACTGCGCGCACTCTCCGACCGCGACTCATCGAGATGGGCGCTGAGCTCCTCGTCGCGACGCTTCCGGCATTTGAGCGTGGCGAGGTCCGCGCCGTGCCGCAAGACTCCTCTCGCGCCACGCGCGCCTACAAGATAAAAAAAGAAGACGGCCTCCTCGACCTCGCGGGAGATGCACGAGAGAATTGGAACAAGTATCGCGCCTACGCCGACTCTATCGGCACATATTTTATGAAAGAGGGGAAACGAGTGAAGATTACGGACGCGGAATTTGTCCGTCAGCCGACGGACAAATTCCGCGTCCTGCGCATCATCCCCGAGGGCAAGCGCGAGCAAGACTTCTAACGGCCGAAGCGCAGCATCCGCTTGAGCGCTGCGCCGCCGCGCCGCACGAAGCCGCGCTTCTTCCCTTGCGAGTTCTGCACCTCGCGCACGAGGTCATCACGCACCCGATCGACCGCACCCTCTAGGGTCGAGCTCTCGGCCTCGGCACGGAAGAGCTTCCCCTGCAGCGAGAGATTCCCCTCGGCATGATACTTCGCACCCGCGCGCTCGACCGCGATCGACTGCTCGATCTCACAGGTGAGCGCGCCGTCACCGGCAAACTTCTCAAGCGCTGAAAACTTCTCTTCGATAAGCTCCCGCATCGAGAGCGGCAGTTCGTGATTCGTTGCTTTGATAGTGATATTCATAGTGCAGAATCTTAGTTGCTAACCCCTACCATTTTACCTCGAGAACGGTGTCCTGTCAGGATATGCACATCCTCAACCCGTGCGCCGAATCGGAGCGCGACGAGCTCGCAGACCCGCCTATTCGCATGGTTCCCGCTCGCCGGCTCTCGCACGGCAATAAGGAGCGTGTCGCCCTTTTCTTCGACACTCTCCCGCCGCGCCCCCGGCGTCACGAATACTTTGAGGTACATAGGCGCATGATAGCAAACAACAACGCGCGCCGCAGAGCGGCGCGCGTTGTGCTTTTTGATCTCGTTAGATCTTGCTTGCGTTGAGAGCGTTCTTGCCCTTCGGGCTGTCACCGATCTCGAACGAAAGCCTGTCCCCTTCGCGAAGCTCGTCGAACGAAATGTTCTGGAGCTCGTTGGAGTGGAAGAAGAGGTCCTTGTCACCGGCGGCGGCACCATCAATCTTGATGAAGCCGAAGCCGTTGTCATTCTTCTTGACGACTGTTCCTTGTGTCATGCTGTGAAATGAAATATTCGACTAAAGTATCAATTCAGGCGCCGAAGATAGAAGCTCGATCCCACTTCTCTGGATCCAACTCTGGTTGATGTATTGAGCCTATCATGCCTCAATTATTTTGTCAAATCGCATTCAACGCGGTGCGGGTGCGCGGGCCGACCGAGCCGACCACTTCGAGCCCGTGCGCTTTTTGAAAGTTCTTCACCGCGGCGGCCGTGAGCGTGCCATAGTAGCCGGTTATGGGGCCGGCGTAGACACCAAGCGTCGTGAGCTTGTTCTGGAGCGCCGTCACGGCCGCGCCGCGCGAGCCGAGAGCGAGATAGGTGGTGAAGCGGTAGGCGCTCGTGTTCGCGCTCGGAGTTGCCGGCGCCGTACTCGGCGCCGGAGTGGTTGGCGCGGGCGCTGTCGTTGCCACCGCGCTCGTGGTCGTCGCGACGTTTGGCGTCGTCGACGCGACAGGATTGATCACCGTCACCGGCACGATCGTCTGCGCGCTGTGCCCCTGAGAGTCCCACGCGCGCACCGTGAGCGCATGCGTCCCCAAGTCATCGGTGGTCGGCTTCCATGAAAACGCACCGTTCGCATCGACATTGCTCTGTACGAGCGTCGTCATCGCCGTCGCATCATAGACGCCATAACTCGGCATGACGAAGCCGGGCGCCACAATACTGAAGGTGACAGGACTGCGCACCACGACCGTCCCGCTCGTTGGCAACAAATTAGACACGACAACGGTCTTACTCGTGACGATAATCGTCACGGTCGACGATGCGGCGTGCGTATAGGCATCGCTCACCGAGACCATAATAACGTGCCTCCCTGCGTCCCCCGACGCGGGCGTCCATGTGAAGAACCCGATGTTGTCGATATGCCCGCCCGGCCCAGCGGCTATCGCGGCAGTCGGCGCGAAGGCGTCGGCGATCTGGTAGACCGGATCGATGAACCCTGACGCGAGCGCTGAAAACGAGACTGGAGTCCCCGGATCAATCGCACCCATGGGCGACACCCCGGCGATATAGACTGATCCGCCCGCCGCGTGCGCTCGCGCAGTAACGCCGACACAAGAAATAAGTATACAGAGACTGAAAACAAGCCCGCATGATATATATTTCATGCTCCTATTCTACAACAAAGAATCCCTGATTAGGACTTCAGCCCGTCAATAACTTCCACACTTTCCTTCGCGTCGGTAAGGAACTTCTTAACAATCTCGAGATTCGCATTGTCCTCTTCACTCGGCGTCTCACCGCTCGCGAGCAGATGGCCCTCGTATTCGGCGAGATCGTCCGTGAGCCAGAGGTACGCCGCGAATAGCAAGTCTTCGTTCTTCTTGGTCTCGTCGACGATAATCACCATCATCTCGGGCACGGTGAATGCTTTCTTATACGGTCGGTCGGCAGAAAGCAGAGCTTGTTCTATATCGGCGAGATGCAACATATCTTCAAGGACGCTGATATGAAGCGCGCCTATGGTCGCAGAATATTTCTCTAGTTTTTTATTGCCGTAATTGTGATGGTGTGCGGCGATATATGCCTCAACGAAAAGCCCCGCTTTCTCAAGAATTTCTCCTGAAAATCTCTCGTGTTCCTTCATAATTTCCATAAGAGTTTCGTCGCCGGTGAATCCGAGACCTTGCACTCTTGTGAGATCCTCGGGTGAGAGCACTTCACGTGCCGGGCTACGATACTTTTTGCGATCGGTCTCATGGAGAATCGAAAGCGGCAGCAAGATCTTGCCGAAGTCATGACCAATACATCCATTCTCGAATTCGTCTTCGGACACTCCCTCATTTTTCGAAAGGCGCCTGAAAGAGGTTCCCGCGATAATCTTATCCATCTTCATCTGTGCGATTCGGTAGGTCTCGCGACTATGCCGTGCGGTACCGGGATCGTACAGATCCTCAAGCGTGAATATCGCGCGCACCGTCTCATTCTTAAGATTGATCCCGTCGAGATCATACTCTTTGCTCACGCGCTTTTCTTCTTCTTCGAGCAATCCCTCCTGCTGGAGCATCTCGAGAGCTTTCCCCGGGTAGATTCCCATTCGTGCAATCGCTTCGGCGCGCAGATGATGAGCGTTTTCGAGCGACTCCCTTCCCGCAGGGTGCGGCTTCTCGGCGGTCTCTGGGCGGTGCATAGATCTTTTACGTGTCCTTTAGATTATACATCGGGAAATGATGTATGGGAAGTTATGCACTCTGTGCTCGAGATTAGTTCCCCGAGAGTTCAGGGACCGAGGTGGCGCTGTCGCCGGTACCGGCGGGTGCCTTACAGGCGACCGCAGATGTCCGATACTGGTTCCATGCGGCGACCTGTGCGGTCTGCCACGACTTCTTCGCTATCTTCATCGACGCGGTGAAGGTCGACCATGCGGTCTTGACTGACGACTTCATTGCGGCGAGCGTCGTCTGCGTGTACGCCTGTTTGAGCGCCGCGGCACGAGCGCTATGCGCCGTATTCACTGACTGCGTATACGCCATCATGGCCACCCCGATCGCCGCCTCGCGCGCGTTCACTGCCGCACCGACACATACAATCTTGGCAGCTGCCGATGCTGTCGTCGTTGCTGTCGCGTTAGCTGTTGCCGAGACTGTCCCAGGTGTCACCATCGCAAAAGCAGGGAGAGCTGCGGCCAATAAGCTGATTGCTACTGTCGCACCCATAAGTATCTTGCGTGTCATAGATTCTTAAATTATTTTGCTACTAAAAAATTGATCCCTACCTTACTAGTGTACCATGACACACTCACTGTCAGTGACTTCCCCGTCACGAGTAATGAAAGCCCCGCGGAGCGCATGGCTTCCACGGGGTTATAGACTTCTTTAATATTTGCTTTCCTGCAGTTTTTTTTCTAGCTGTCTTTTCCGAGACAGCGCCTCTTTGTTATCGGGATCCAGCGACAGCGCAATCCGATACGCCTCGAGCGCGTCCTCGGGTTTGAGACGAAACTCATCAAGAAGTCCGTTCAGGACATACATGTGAGCACGGAACTGCGCTTCCTGTTCGCCGCATTGAATTCGTGCATCGACGTCAACATCAGACCATCGTGACAAATCTTGCGCTACCGTCAACAACGAAAACAGACTCAAAAGAACTGCAACGAACGACTTTTTCATCACGAATCTCCTTACAGAAGTGATGTATGTGGTTGGACTTCAATCTTTAATATATAACTGTAGCTAAGCCGTGTCAACACACTCTTTATTTCCCTCGACCGAAATACTTTTTCAAGAGCGCGACATGCTGTCCGTAGGTGTCCGAGCAGTGGAGCGTCTTCGCGTTATCGTGAAAGTAGAAGAGGCAGGTCGTCTGCTTCGGGTTGAGCGCCGCGAGCACCGCCGCAATACTCGGGCTCGCTATAGGGCCGGGCGGCAGCCCTTCGTTCACATAGGTATTGTAGGGCGACTTGAGCGACAGATCTCGCGGGCGCACGGAAGGCCACCACCCCGTCTTCCCTTCTCTCGCATCAGCCTTCGCATACTGAACCGTCGCGTCGAGCTGCAGTCGCATATTGGTAAAGAGCCGGTTCCATATGATCCCCGATACAATCCTCATATCATTTTTGTCGCTCGTCTCTCGCTCGATCATCGACGCGATGGTGAGTGCGTCGTCGAGCGGGACGACTGCCGCGACCGAGGCGGGATAGTGCGCGATGATGTCATCGTCAAATCGCTGTCGCAACAGTATCCGCACCTGTGCCGGCGTCGTGCGCGGCGCGACGACATATGCCCCCGGGAGGAATTCACCTTCGGCGAGGGTGGTGCTCTCCGTCGAAGCGAGGAATGTCTGCTGATCCTCTTTACTCCAGCCAAGCGTGGTGCCGAAGGCAGCGGCTGCCTGCTCTCGGCGATATCCGGGATCAATCACGACAACGCGCGAGCTCCCTATCGGTATCGCCGCGGCGAGCGACTCGTACCACGGCGTCTCCATGAGAGCGGCGGCGATGCTCGCGAAGAGATCCCCCGCCCCGCCGACTGCCGCCATGAGGAATGGTTTGGCACTCGTCAGCTGTTCATTCACAACAGAACTTTCGGTAATAGTCTTGTCCTTCGGGTGCACCGTGACGGGGAATGGCTGGATCGTCGTCAGAGCGGGCGGCGCAGGCTGCTCCCACGATACAACGCTCGGCAGGGAGAAGAAAATCGCCGCGGCGCCGATGAGCCCGACACCGAGATATGAGAGAACGCGTTGCATAGTGCCATAGTAGCACCAAACTTTTTTCTTATCGCGATTCTTGACAGATAACACTTTCAGGACGATACTGCTGGCGGCGCATTAGAAAAGGAGATTGCCATGTCAGCGTCAGCAGTGCTTAATGTTGAATTGGGCAACGAGATGGTCCGCACCGACTCTCCTGAATTTGCCCTCGCTCAATACGTCGTTCTTTACAGTATGAAGCTCGTCAAGGAGGAGTTTCGGGCAGTGCATCCTGAAGTCCCCGATTATGCCATCGAGTGTCGAGAAGTCGCTTTCGCTTGGGCTCCCGGGGCACGGATCTTGCCTATCGAGCGATACGGCGTGGTCCCCACGCAAGCAACCGGGCTCTGCGACAAAACGCTTGCCGAGCTTGGGGTTGAAAAAGGGATGGTGATCATCCTCGACGGCGTGCAGATGGACAACAAGTCGCGCGCGTTCGTCTGCACTATGGTCTTGGTGTCGACCTACAATCGGCAACTATCACCCAACGACCTCCCCAATTGAAATGGGGAGTCGGGACAAGAAAAGAGCGTCTGCGGTATGACCGCGACGCTCTTCTTTTTATCCCCGCTTCACTCAAGCGAAATCCGCGAATCGCTGATAGAAACGGTAGCGCTCCTTCGCTTTGGCGATGCGTGCCATGATCTCCTGCTGGCGTAATGCTGTCGTCCGATCCAAGACGGACTGCAATACATACTCCCGCAAATCTGCCTGCGCAGTCTTCAGCAAAGTCTCAACGCCTGAACAATATTTACCGCAGACCGCACTCGCCGAAGAGACTTCGCGCAAGAGATGTTCCATCTTCGACGCTTCGAGGAGCTGAAGCACCGTGTCGACGCCCGAGCTCCACGCAGGAACATCCCCCGAAAGCTCTGTTGTGAACAACTTATCGAGGAAGACAGTCGCGACCGCTCCGACATACAAGAAACGTCGCCGTGGCTGAGCAGAACCCCAGAGAAGCAGAGCGTCATCAAACGAGACAACCTCTTCCTTCCGCTTCGAGGCAATGATATGGCCATGATAATTCCCTTCGTTCTCATCGGGCTTTCGTGCAAACGAAAACATCGAAAGTACGACACCGCCATTCGCATCCTCCGTTTCTCCGAAACGACCAATGCCAATTGCCTCGAAGAGGTGTACGAAACGAAGTATGTTGATCGTCCCGACGGAAAAGGGCTTCCTGTCCCGCGCCACCTTGAGCGACACAAAACACTTCCCTTTCAGGTTCTCTGCCATTTCTGCAATTTCGACTAACTGCTCAGGAACCGGATTGCCATCTTCACCAATGCTGCAGGTAAGAAATGTTTCTCCGTTCTTTGATTTCGTCACGGCATAGGTCCCTTCCGGAATCGGTGCCAAGAGATTTCTGATTTCGCACATAATTATCCTCCAAAAAATAAATGAACTACTTGGAACATATAACCACAAATATCCTACTCGTACAAGAAACCGCCCGCTCGCTTCGCTGAAGGTCTATTACGCGATGAGCCCAGGATACCGCTTGTCGATATCTGTTTGAATCTCTTTGGCTTCACGAAGAAGCTCGGCGTCTTTTACCGATGCTAAAATCTCGAATACGATATCGAGCTTTGCGATGATCGCGACACCCTCTTCATGAGATTGGATATTCCCATCAAGATCTTGATGCATCTCTGAGACAAGGCGCGTGGCGTGGTTGCGTGGTGACTCTCGTTCGATACAAGCATCGTGACGCACACCCTGCATGAACGATGCAAACCCCTGGCTCCATTTTTCCATATACTCATATAGTAGCACCCAAAGCGAAACCATAGGCCCCTCACCGCGACCCTACCACCAACCGAGCCCTGCGCTCGGTTTTTTATTTCATCTGGTGCTTTGTACCAAGAGTAAGAGTTTGCGTGGGACGATTTGCTTAATTAAGCATCCAGATCGAGAAGTTGAGATACGCCGCGAAGCTCACCCAGAGAATATATGGCACCAGAAGCCAAGCGGCTGGTTTGGAGATTTTAGCGAAAGCGATGATCGTGGCGAGAATGGCAAGCCAGAGGAAAATAATCTCAACAAGCGCACCGCCGGGAGAATGCAGACCGAAAAAGATAATTGACCAGAGCGTGTTCAACGCCAGCTGGCCGATAAATATGCCGAGAGCTATTTTCACATCTCTGCGCCCTACCCCCTTTCTCCAGACCAAGAACGCCGCGATACCCATGAGCGCAAAGAGTGTCGTCCAAACCGGACCGAATACCCATGCTGGAGGATTGAGCGCCGGCCGAGCGAGCGTGGAATACCAGCCGGCAATGGATGGAGTTGTAAAGACCGAACCGATGATGCCGGCAAGCTCGGAAACGACAATGGCGATAATGAGTTTAAAGGTGTTGTTTATTTTCATATTTTTATTTTACAAACGCATCAGAAAAAATCATCTGCTCTTTGCCCTTTCTTGATTTATAAGCGGGTCTGTCCACTTTCGGAATATCCTTAATTTTTTGTCATGATTGTTTTAATAAGTTCATCATAACAAACTGTCGGGCTCTTTTTCTGAAGGTATATTATCAAGCACTCTGCTCCGCATGGTCCGGGCGGTCAGGATAGCTTCGTGATGGCTATCATTGGAATTAGCAACGAGCTAATTCCAATCGGTTAGAGTTAGGGTAATTTCAGGTAGCGCTTCCCGTCGCAAGACTGGATTTGAAATCAGTAAACAGCGCGTCGGGGCCGATTCCAAGAACAGATTCATACTGCCACCCGTTCTCGTCTGGCGTCGCGCCACGTTGCAACGCTGTGTAGAATTTGAAGTATGCTTCTTTGCCAAACCGAGTGATGAGGTAATCGGAAAAGAGCGCGGCGAGCGCGTAGTACTGGCGGGCAAAGTCGTCGGGCGTATCGAGCCACGCTTGATGCGAGACGAGAAGATCAGGCGAAAAAGTGAAGTGCTGATCGCTCATCGCCTCACGCACCGTACCGGTAAATGAATTGCCAAACCAGTCGTGCCCTACCATTCGCTCGGCGAGCCCTTCTTGGATGAAGCCGACGGCTAAGCCGAGCGGCAGCGAGAGGAGATGCATATCTTCGTGCGGACCGATGATGCGATGTTCTTCGGTATAGAGCGCGTGCACGGCGAAATCGGCATAGACGGATTGCGCGAACCATGGATTCCCCATCAGTCGCTTCTTTGTATCGGCGTCTGGATAGAAATAATAGGAAATGCTACGTTCGGGTGCCGGCAGATTGAGAAAGTCGAGAATATCGACACATGCCTTCTCTTGCGTCTCTACGATATAGTCAATCTCTTTCTCAGCAAGTGAACCGGCAACGTAGTGGGAGCGGTAGTGCGGCGATTCGCGCACGATCCACGGCGCGGTCTTGAACGCTTCGATGTAGCCGGGCAGATGTTGCTCAAACATGAAAAGACTCTGGCATAGAGAACGGCCGCACCCGTATCGCCAACACGCCCTGCTTCTGCTCATCTTCGCGTGAATAGTATTGGTACATGGCCGAATACTCTTCTCTGCTCGCGCGTCCATACTGCTCGGGCGGGAATGCCGCATAGAGTTCTTGGAAGGTTGCAAATTGCAGGAGCTCCGATACTTCTGTCTCAATCTTTTGCTCTGGATCAGTCGCGAGTGAGAATTCTATCTCGTCGCCCACCTTCAGGAGCTGGCGCTTCTCGTCGTTGAGCCGAGCTTCAATCGTCTTACTCCCCTCTCGCATCTTCTCAAACTGATCGGGCTGTAATTTCATTTGGTGCTTCATGTTGCGACTATTCTATATCAAAACCTGATCCCCGCCTCACCAACATAGTGGACGGGGACAAGATTAAATATTCATACTTTGGTTGCGGAGATTCGTTTTAACTTCCTTATAGTTAGGAAGCATCTTGCCAACAAGACTCCAAAACTTCTTTGAATGATTGAATTCGCGCAGATGGCATAACTCATGGACGATCACATAGTCACGAGCGTCCATGGGCAGAAAGAGTATCTTGTAATTGAAATTAAGATTCCCTCTCTTTGAGCAACTTCCCCACCGAGTCTTCTGATTTTTAATGTTGATCTGACTGAAGCTGAACTGGTAGATAGTATTAAAGTAATTTACTCGTTCTACTGCGAGCGCATATGCTTCGTCCTTATATTTCAAGTAATCAGCCTTGCTATGACGAGCGACCGCCTTCCCGCTGAACTGTTTGAAGAACGCAATCTTTTTGAAAAGCCAGTCTGTCTTCTCTCGAATAAACTTTTCGACAACCGTCTCCTTGAGATCAAAGGGCGACGTGACCACAATCGTACCGTCACAATATACTGCGAGACGCATCCTGCGAGCGCGATGACTTTTCCGAAGTGTATAGGTGATCTTTTTATCCTGAAGAGCTATTTGTTTCTCCATGATTAGAATTTCTTCATTACAATATCGACCAAACGATTGAGATATTTGTGGAAGTCACTGACCTGAATACGATCCCGATACTCCTTAAGAACCAGCTCCTGCACGATGCGCTTCACCTCTTTCAAGAATTCATCGCGCTTGGATGACTCCTGCCATCCCTCGTCGAGAATATTTTCGAGACGATTGGTCATGTCCTTGATGAATTCACGAACAATATCTTTATCTCCCCCAACGAACTCCGTCGAAACGACATAGAGACCGTACTCCTTGAGTGAATACCCGAGCTCTTTAGCTTCATCGCCTTTCTTCTTTATGTCGGCAAGGAGCTCCTGATACCGCTTGATGCGTTCCGAGAGATCAATCTGGTGCTGCTCGAATTCTTTGCGGATTAATCCCAGACGCTCACTGAACTTTTTATACGCCGGATTCGTGTCTATGTTGATTGAGATCTCTTGTTTGAGCATCTTCTCGAGATTGAGTGCTTTCTCTTCGTCATCCATCTTGTTGAGCCGCTCCATGACATAGAGATCATTCACATTGAGCTCGCGGAAGTTCTTGGTGATACCTTCGTAATCAACGCGTTGCTGTATGAGTAGCTTCACCTTCTCCCCATACTCCGCGAGAAGTTCAGCATCTGACATCTTCTCGCTGTACTCCTTTTCGAAGGCGAGATAAACGCTCGTAAGCCACTCGAATGTTCGCACAGACTCTTTCAAGAAAGGATCCGGCGAAAGAATCTCAAACAGAAGTTTGAGCCGTGCATATTTGCCCCGGAAGAACTTCTGCTTGTCGAGATTCTCTGCAAAGATCTTGAGACATCGACGCAAGTTATCAATAGACGGATCTTCGATATTAATGCCCGTAAAGATATCCATGGTCTCTCTAAGCACCTCGATAAATTCTTCTTTGAGTTTATCGATATTGAGCATCGCCGAATCAACGATACTCTCGTCAAAATTGAGTGCTTGATAGAGACTCTTGGTAATGCCGTAATAGTCGATGACCTTCCCTGCCCCCTTGTTTGGATAGACCCGATTGGTGCGCGCAATCGCTTGGAGCAGATTGTGATCCCAAAGCGGCTTGTCGAGATACATCACTTGTTCAACTGGCGCGTCAAAACCAGTCAGAAGCATGTCGCAGACGAGCAAGAATTTGAGTGAGCTGGTTGGGTTCTTGAATTCGTTGATTATCTTCTCACGCTTCGCCTTTGTCGTATTGTACTTACGCAAGTCCTCTGAATCCGTATTCGGGTCACCCGGCGAATAAACCACTTCTGACCATTCCTTCGGTACCAGTTGGTCGAATAACTTTTTATACTTTGCGACTGCCTCGCGGTCATAACAAACAACCTGCGCTTTGAATCCAGACGGCTCTACATACAGACGGTAATGCTCGACAATGTCCCGAGCCACCGCCTCCATACGTCGGTCGAGCTTCACGATTGCTTCTTTCTTTCCATACTTCTTTGCCACCACATCACGCTCCTTATCTGAAAGGTCGGTCGTTAGCTCTTCGAACTGCTTATCGAGCTTCTCGTCATCAATAAAGAATTTAGAAAGCCGCGCTTCGTAGGTCACAGGGAGCGTTGCGCCATCATCGATAGCTTGTTGGATGGAATAGTAATCCAAGT
Source organism: bacterium (assembly GCA_023269085.1). GTDB lineage: Bacteria > Patescibacteriota > Minisyncoccia > Phycocordibacterales > Phycocordibacteraceae > C7867-001. The sequence goes on from JAHFML010000001.1 coordinate 34,385, forward strand.
ATCGCTCTCCTTCTTCTCCGAAGTTGCGGTGCGTATTGAGAGTAACTCGATCGATCGGAGTACCAGTGAAGCCAAAGAAGAACGCATTCTTCATCGCGCTTCGCAGATTGATAGCCGACACGCCCTCGTTGTCGCGATGCGCTTCATCCGAGAGCACGATGACATTCTCATCGAGATTCTCGATATCCTTACCAAGTTCCGAGAACTTCTGGATAGTCGTGATGAAAACTCCACGCTCCGGTGACTGTATTTTCTTCTCCAAATCAGCTCGCGACTCCACCCGAACCACATTTTTACCGCCGCAATTGACGAAGGTCTCATATATCTGGTCATCAAGATCAATGCGGTCGACGAGAATGAATACCTTCGGATTCTTGAGCTCTTTGTTGTAGCGGAGCTTCCATGCGGTGAAGAACATGGTGAGCGACTTCCCCGAGCCTTGGGTATGCCAGATGAGCCCGCGCTTTTTATCTCCTTCAAGCACCCGCTCGACAATCTTGTTGGTAGCCCGCAATTGCTGATATCGCGCGATCTTCTTGATCGTCTGTTCCTTCTCCTTCTCGAAGAGAATAAAGTTCTGAATGATATCCAGAAGTCGCTCCTTCTCAAGAAGCGAGACGAGTGTCGCCTCAAGATTCCCTTCTTCAGATTTCTCAAGTTCATCATCTTTCCATTCCAAGAAGTACTGCACTGGCGCATAAGTTGCTCCATACACTGTCTTCAATCCGTCAGTCGCTACATTGAAACAGTTTGGCCAAAAGAGTTTAAACGCGTTCCGCTCGTAACGCTTGATCTGTCCGACTGCGTTTGCATAATCCACATTAGTTGCAGCTGTAGGGCTCTTGGCCTCTATATCGACTACTGGCAAGCCGTTCAGAAATATCATTATGTCCGGGCGGATGTTTTCGGAATTACCCTCAAAATAGAACTGATTAGTGACGACGAAGTGATTATTGGCAGGAGTAGTAAAATCTACGATGAAGTAGTCGCGCATTTTGCCCGTCTGCGGATCCTTGAGATTTACCCCATTGCGCATGACATTCAAGAACGCCTCATTGTTATCGACCTTCTTCACCTCGCGCACTACCGAAAGTGCCTCGTCATCTTCAATTCCGTTTATCTTCTTCACCGCTTCGAGCAAAAGCGATGTAATGATGTATTCATTCTCAAACTCGCGCAATTTCGCAAATTCCGTAGGCACAACATATTCGTATCCCAAACGCTCCCGAAGAAACTTCAGGATATGATTCTCGACCGTGTATTGTTCGTTGAATTTCATATTCGTTTATTTCTTCTGTCCATTTCTTAAGATGACAAAACGTATTAGCGAGCCGGTCATGCTAACTACCATCTCCGAATCGTCTCTGTTAAATTCTTTGCATGTACCGTGCTTTATTTCATCCATCCAGTTGCGTAAGTTTTTGAAAAGTTCTTTTTGATGACCATTCAATCCTAGAGCTTTTGAGTCGGTCTTGTCTGATATATGCTTAAAACCTTTTTCTCTTTTGCCAGATACTGATTTTACCAACTCATCGCAAGCCGTGTACATGTCCTCAATAACATCTTTGTAGTGCGCTTGTGTCTTCGCTGTCAAAAATTCCTTTAGCCCATTTTCAAAATGAGAAAGAACGTGTTCAAATCTTTCGTCCGTCTCTAGTAATCCAAGGGTATTTTTAATATCCGTCTCAAATTTCTTTGAAGTAGTTGGCAAGATCTGTGGCGCTTTTCGTTTATAGATCTTTATGGTCACCCCTAGCATAGGAAAATCATTGAGATATTTTTCTATACGTTTCGCAAGTTGATCTAATTCAGCTCGCACAAAATCATGTTCTGCTACAACATTCAGCAATACTTGTAATCGCAACAAATATTCTTCGAAAGATCCTGAGAAACGGTCTGATATCTCACCGTCAATCATTCGCTTCAATCCAGATGAATAATCTGTGCCATACCAATCGTCGATATCAAAAAATAACTGGCGACACACTTCATCTAATATAGCCGACTGAAGTTCCCAGAGTTTTGTACTGTCTTGATACACACTAGGAGAGATGATCGGCCCCAATGCATCGATGATTTCACCCTTTAAATATTTCTTGCACCCGACTCGAACACTCTCAATATTGAGTTTGAGTCCAAAGCGGGAATATAAATCTTGATTTGTATTATTGTTCATACTTTTACTCTTTGCTTTCCACTCAACAAATCCTGCATCAGACCTTTTTTCAGTCCTGTGAGTTTTTCCTTCAACTCCTGATTGATCGTCATTTTATCGTCAACCGATGAAAGCACTTCGGAGATTTTCTTAATCTCATCAATGTTTGATGGCTTCGGAATTGGAATGGAGAACAGCCTATCCTTGTTGAGTTTTGGTTGAGCCATGCCAGTTAGAAAAGGCTCGAGATTGATCATATTCAGATAGTCTTGTATATACTTCTGAAGAAATCGATCTTCAAACCTTTGAAGGTGTGCATGATTATTTACCCAATATTTTCCAATAGCAGTAAAAGCAATCGGGTAATTCCTATCTTTTAGATTCGCGCCATCTTCTGAAATCAAGAGCAACTCTTCATCAAATATATAGTCGCCAACATAATCCACAATTCCTGTTGCCCCATAATAAGGATAAGATCCTGATTCACGCTTTGATTTGGTAATAGGAATTCGCTTGTTATCTAGATTAGATGAAATATCATTTAGGTTCACAATTTCCCAATCTCTTGGAATCTCACCGATCTCAGTTTTCTTATATTTTGTATGGCCAATGCCTTTGGTAAAAAGTTGCTGTGTCAGTCCGTGCTTGAGCTTTTTGGTCATAGCAATAATCTCGTCAGTTTTCTGAATTTCTTCATCGACAGAGGTGAGAATCTCAGCAATCTTCTTTTGTTCCTGCTTGGACTCTGGGAAGAGTATGCTTACTCCCAGAAAATCGTGCTTGGATAGATTAAAACGTGTACTACCTTTTGCATGCGCAGCAATTTCTTTCCTGAAGACAGACCCTCTGAAAAGGTAGCCTCCGAAAGTTGGATCGAGCAGGTCCTTCTCGGGACGGAATATGAAACAGAAACTGTTCAAATACAATTCCACTGGGTCCGAGACCACAGCGGAAGACATTCCGACCTCCTCCGGAGTTTCAGAGCTGGTCGTAAAAATATAGTCCCCATACCGTATCTGATTTTGTCTCTCTCCATCTTTTATCTCCACGAGGTTAGTAAAATCTTTGTCAAGATGAGGATTACGAAAGACATTCATGTATGGAATGAATGGTCTTCCACTACCAAAATCTTTCTTAGATTTCCCAGTAAGACCTCCTAAGGTATTACCTAGATCCTCAAGCTTTACTCGTTTCCACTGTGGAGGAACGTTGCGTTGTGAAAGTTTACTACTCATCTTTAAATTCAATCTCGGTGAAGAGCGCCTTGATGTTCGCTTTTGTGCCATCACTCAACGTAACTTCCCCGGCCCTTGCCTTCTGAAGAAACTTGCGTGCAAGCAAAACCTTATCGGGCTTCGGGTTCAGATTCTTGATGTATTCAGAATTTGCGGAAGTATAGACCAGAGACTCGTCTTCCATAACATAATTCTTAAAATCCTCTGGGCTGAATATGTCCGCAATGGTTGATCCGTCTTTTTTGAGAACCGTCTTGATGGCATCAGGCAGAACTTTCCATGCCTTCAAGTTTTTGACCCCATCTTTCTTCCCTTGATCATTATCAAAAAGATAATGTACATCTGCGCCCCACCCCTCCAATATTGTTCCCACGATGCCCATGTTTGGAGCACCACCACCATTTATAAAGTTGGTTTTAAGATCTTTCTTTTCAAGCTCCTTGAAAGCACGAAGAAAGAATACATCCTCTGGACCTTCTACGACCACGTTGTCCTTCTGATCGAGATTGGTGATCGAGTCATTAATGCCGAGGCCGATTGCAGTAAGGATAGGAGTGAGTGTTTCCTTATCAGCAGTCGGGTGTGCATGTATCTTCCCCAAGATCTTAGTGCCCGTCCCATCTGAAGGCTTCTCGACGAGCCTGATGTTCTCGAGGTTGTCTTCGGTAATAAGGTAAGGGGAATGTGTGGAGAAGACGACTGGATTTTCATTCGTGTGTGCCAACAAAACCTGAAGAAGGTCTTTCTGTGCTTTTGCATGCAGGTAAAGTCCCGGTTCATCAATTAGTATGACGTTGGGTTTATCTTCCTGAAGCCTTGCAACAATCTTCACGTAAAATGACAAGTACCACTGCTGACCCTTACTTCGTTGTGACGGATAGTAAAGTTTGTTATTTTCAACGATCCAGAAGTTTATGTCGGTGCCGTCTTTCTTCACCTGTAACTTTATCTTGTCTTGAGTCCAATATTTATCGAACTTCTCCGAGAAGTCGACGTTTACGGAAGTCTCGTGATTTACTTGCTCTTGTTGATTGGTCGAGGCCATCTTTGCGGTCGAGAAATTACTGACATGCTCAAGATCTTGAGCCCATTCATTCGATGTAAGTGAGGCGATTGGGATTGATTTCGGGAACTCATCATCAAAAGATGAGAAGAGAACAAAATATGGCAACTGTGATTTTACAAACTCTGCAACAAAATCTGTCACGAGCTTCTCCTGAGCGTAGTAATCGTCAGACATTTTTTCTATCATGATCACTTCGGCGACTACATCTGTAAGGCCCGCATTCTGGGACTTAAAAGTTACAACTTCTGTCTTAAAATCACTAAGTTTCTTTTTTTCGAGGTTTGGAAACTTAACACCGGCTCCTGAGGATTTGATCAGAGCATCTATCTTCTTGATAGACTCTTGGATCTGTTTCTTGGAGATTTCATAAATATTTGGGAGATTAATTTGCTTACGTGACTCTGGATCAACGATATACGTCGTGACTCCGAATTTCTTGGTTAATGTAATTACTGCATCCTTTGTAACGGTTTTATCAGTACCGATAGCCTTAAGAATTTCATTCGTCTCAGAGTCCGGAAGAACAAAAGTGATGGATATCTCTGGAACACCTTCGCCATCTATTGGTTTGGCTTCCTGTCTGATAGTTTTATCTTGATGGAAATCCTCCAATGCTTCCAAAACAGATGTCTTTCCGGATTCATTCTTACCGGCAAGAATGGTCAGTTTCTCGCTGAAATAACAGTCGCCTGAATCAACAATAGACTTATAGTGCTTGATTCTAAATTTGGTGAGTTTCATAGACGCATCAATAATTCAATTCGTTAAGAAAGCCCTCGACCTTTTTATCTATTTCCGCTCGTTCTTTCTCCAGCGCCACGAGCTCCTTACGCACCGCAGACACATCGATCTCTTCCTCCTTGTCGCCATTCTCGATATAGCGACGAACATTGAGATTGAATTCGTTCTCTTCGATTTCTTTGAGATCTATTACGCGAGCATAGTTCTCGACATCAGCGTAGTTGTCGTAGGCGCGGATAATCTTCTGAATGTCTTGCACGCGAAGCGAGTTCTGATTCTTCCCTTCGGAGAAGTCCTTTTCGGCATCAATGACAAGCACCTTGTCCTTGCGATTCTCTGGTTTGTTCTTGTTGAAAATGAGAATGGCCGCTGGGATGCTGGTGCCGTAGAAGAGTTTGGACGGGAGTGCGATTACCGCTTCAAGAAGGTCGTTCTTGAGCAGTTGCTCGCGGATACGCCCCTCTGCGCCACCACGGAAGAGGACACCATGCGGGAGCACAATGCCCGCGCGACCATTTGAATTCATCGACTTGATGATGTGGAGGACAAAAGCATAGTCGGCGTTCTTGTCCGGTGGCATATCATAGCCATCGACGCGACCGTATTTGTCGAATTTGAAGAGTTCGTATTCCCAATCCTTGATTGAGTAGGGTGGGTTCGCAACCACAATATCAAAAGTCTTGAGCGAACCGTTTGGATTGAGGAATTGCGGATTCACGAGTGTATCGCCGCGCTGTATGTCAGCACTGTCGAGTCCGTGCAGGAACATGTTGATCTTGGCAATGGCGTAGGTCCCGATGTTGAGCTCCTGACCATAGAGATAAAGAGTGCGGGCAACTGACTCACCCTCTTTCTCTTTCAAGTGATGAAAGGCCTCGAGAAGGAAACCGCCCGATCCGACCGTCGGGTCATAGATATGGTCCTTCTTGTGCGGTTTAAGAATCTGAATGATCACACCTTCTACTTCGCGTGGGGTATAAAATTCTCCGCCTTTCTTGCCTGCGTCAGCCGCGAATTGCTTAATGAGATATTCATAGGCATCGCCGAGCAGATCGGAATTGATATAGGTATCACCGAAGTTGTACTGCGAGAAATGATTGAGAAGACGCTGAAGCGTCTCATTCGGGAAGCGATCCTTATTAGCAAAATCGAGATCGTCAAAAATCTTATCAAGCTTCGGGCTATTGGCATTCGCAAGCTTCTCGAAGACCTCGTTGAGCTTCACGCCGATGTTTTCTGCGCGTTCCTCGATAACTGACCAACGACACTCCTTGGGGACCTGGAAGCGATGATTATAATCGGCGCGGGCGATCGTTTCATCCTTGAATTCATCCATTACCCGCGCGTACTCCTCGTCCCACACGTCGCTGATGCGCTTATAGAAAAGAAGTCCGAAGATGTATTTCTTGTAATCCGAGCTGTCGATCTTACCACGAAGGATGTCGGCGCTCTTCCAGAGAAATTGTTCGAGCTGTGGCAGAGTAAGTTTGCTCCCCATCTTGTCGACGATCGTCTGAATGTCCTGTGGGCGATACTTACGATCGCCGCGCTTACCAGCACGAAGAGGCACCAAGATCCCATCTTTCTCCCAATTGCGAAGAGTATCGGGGTGGATATTAAAAATTTCGGCTACCTGGCCGATAGAGAGCAAATCTGGCATGTCTTTAAGCTTTGCTTGAATATCTTTTCGCATATCTATACGCCTCATCCTATCGCCGCACAAATATAATGTCAAGCGTTCATAGGTCTTCATAGGTCTGCATCCTAACTTACGGCTTAAAATAAGGATAATCTGGTTACCAACAGCTCGGATTTGTGCTCTGGACTTCAAAGACGGTCTGCGTCATTCATTGGGTTATATGGAAACAGCCGCAATTCGCACCCCAATGACATTCGAGCAAGCCGTTACAAGCCCCGTTCGATACTGCCTCTATGCCCGCAAGAGCACCGAACAGGACGAGCTTCAAGCCGACTCGCAGATCAAGGAGATGAGCGAGGCGGCCATCAGAGACGGATTGGAGATAGCTGAAGTCAGAAAAGAATCGCACTCGGCCAAGGAGTCTGGCCAGCGACCGGTCTTCAAGAAGATGCTCGAAGATATACGCAGAGGTATGTTCAACGGCATCATCGCGTGGGATCCATCCCGTATAAGCCGCAACGCTGGAGACCTCGGATCAGTCGTCGATCTAATGGACCAGAAGCTTATCGTCGATATCCGAACGCATGGGCAACGATTTACCAACTCGCCGAATGAGAAATTCCTCTTGATGATTCTCTGTAGCCAGGCGAAGCTCGAGAATGATCATAAGGGAGAGAACGTGAAGCGCGGTCTCCGAGCGAAGTGCGACATGGGATATCGACCCGGCGTCTCGCCGATCGGTTACATCCATGACAAATATGCTGACAAAGGACAAAAGCGCGTTCTCGTCGATCCTAAGCGTGCGCCGATTGTCAAGCAGATGTTCGAGAAGGTCGCGTACGAAGATTGGAGCGGTCGCGACTTGCATGAATGGTTTGTGCAAACCGGCTTCATGACCCGATCTGGCAAACGTGTGGCGCTCTCGGGCATCTACAGGATGCTCAAGGATACTTTCTATTACGGGGAGTTCGAATATCCTGAAGGGAGCGGAAAAATCTACCGAAGTGCCGTCGAGTCAATTATAACGAAGGAGCTATTCCTCAAGGCCCAAGCAAATCTGCAGGCTCCCCCACGCAGACATCCCGGCACCAACGAGTTCGGATTCACCCGCCTCTTCATCTGTGGCGCGTGCGGCTCCGGTATCACTGCCGAAGAAAAGTTCAAGAACCTCAAGAATGGTGCTCGCAATCGGTATGTTTATTATCACTGCACTCGGTATAACGATAAACGCTGTAAAGAGAAACCGATTCGTGAAGAAAACCTTGTTGAGCAATTGCTGCGGATTATCGACAAGGTCGATAACAATGAGATTGGTGCCCGTGCGCAGATCGGTAAAGAGGTCGCGCGATATCGTCAGATTGCTTATGGCGTCCTCGGTTACGAACCAGAGCTTGTTCGAGTACCGCCTGAAGCCGATGTGAGACAGTACACGAAGCACGTACTCAAGTACGGCACCAAGGAAGAGCGGCGGGAGATAATTGGGTGTCTCGATGGAAGAATTGAACTCAAGAGCAAGAATCTTGGTATACGAATCTTTGCAGAATGCTAAGATTCGGTAATGACATACGCTCAAGCCGAAGCTTCATTTGGACGCTTCAAAGAGAGATTGCGCGAGCGTCTTGGTCTTAAAAAAGTCAAGAAACAAGTGCACGATCAGCGAACCAAAGATACTTTCGCAAAATCAGATCCTGACACCAAGATGAAAGTAATTGGGCCGCAGTTGGAATTCTTCACATCCTCCGTGTCGCGGAAGTCTGATCTACTCCCGACAATAGCAACACTTGTAGCTACTTTGATAGTTGTTGCTACTTTGAATCATGATTTGGTACCTCTACAGCCAAAAGAGACGAAAACGATTTTGACTCTATTCCTCATACTTATTCCAAGCACTCTGCATTACTACATAAAGCTTATGGAACGTACTGCCAGACAAGCTGTCGATGTAATCGATTCATATCAAGGATTTAACGCCTTTGATAAACTTGGGCCGATTTCTTTCTTGCAATACCTAAGTTCCGATATTCCGATAATTATTGTCTATATTCTCTATGGGGTCGTCGGGCTTATAATCTTTAGAGTTTGGTTCGGATAGGTGCTTCCATAACGACCCATCCCCGGCCTTTCGGACGGGGATGGGTCGGTTGCACAGGATTCATCTGCTCCGCGGGTAGGATTCGAACCTACGACCAACTCGTTACACGTTGCCTCTTGTTACCAAGAGAGTGGACTATATCATCACCCGTATCTGTTCTCACAGATCGAGGGTGCGAGGCGCTTCGTCCTTCGATTATTCTCAGGACTACTCCCTTGCGGGATAGTCTCTACACCTTCCTCTCGACATGCGCCGAGAGACTTGGCTCGGGATTGCCCACAGCATTTCCTCTGTTAGGGGTTCCCCGAATTCACCTCGTGTTCGACCTGAATCTCTTCAGGAAGCTGCGTAATGCCTGCGTGCACTTCACGGTGACAATTCGCACAAACAAGAGCGCATTTATCGATTTCTTCTTTGATTTTTTCCCATGATCTCGTGAGCCCTTTTGTCGAGAGACCGAAGTCTTTCTTCGTAGGATCTTTATGGTGAAAATCAAGCGCTCCTGAATAACGATCGTAACCGCAAATAATGCACTTCCCGCCTTTGTACTCACGCGCCATTTCTCGAAGTTTTTTACGACGTTCAGTAACAGCTTTGCGCAAATACTCTGCACGGTCGGCATAAGTCCTTTTTTCTTTTGGCATACTCAGATAAGTATACCATTGGGTTTCGGACTTGAACCACAGCGAGCCGCTCTACCACTGAGCTACCGCGGAATATTTTTAGCACCAGAACACTCACCCACCTCGCTATGAGGCGGTGTTCATAGTCTACCTGAAAAATCGCGAGCCGCAACAGCGACACTAGGAAGCGACGGGGAGGCCAGCGGCAACCCAGGCGAGGAGGCCGCCCGAGACGCTTCGTGCCTGCGGCACGCCGTGCGCGTGGAGAATATCGACCGCGTGCGCGCTCCGTGCGCCCGAGCGGCAGATGACATCGATTGTCTCGTAGGCATTCAATTCGCCTACCTTGTCTTCGATCTCATCGAGCGGGATATTGAGCGCGCCCTCGATGCCCTGTTCTCTGACCTCCGCGGGTGTGCGGACATCGAGCAAGAGGCCGCCCGGCTTCCCGAGGCGTGCGAAAGCCTCAGCGGGAGCGATGCTGGGCGTCGAGGGGAAGAATCCAAACATATGCAGAAAGGATAGCATTCCGCTATACTGCGAACAATCATGCCGAAGAGCCGCCGCGCACAGAAAATTTTTTATCTCGTCTATGCCGTTATGCTCGTCAGCGGCGTGTTCCTTGTCGCGCAATCAGCAGTACCAATAAACGGGCGTGAGAAGAACGACGAAACTCGCTATGCTGAGACCCCCGCCACCGCGACTATCCCCGCGAAGGCGGCGAGCGGCTCGTCGCAGGACGAGGCGCTCGCCGTACCGATCTTGGTTTATCATATCGTGCGGCCATCCTACCCGAGCGATAGTACGGAGGTGAAAAAGCTCGCTCATACTCCCGAAATCTTCGACGCGGAGCTCTCCTATCTCGCCGCCGCGGGGTACCACATCGTGCCCCTCGCGGCGCTCGTGAGCCATATCACGCGCGAGACACCGCTTCCCCCGCACTCCATCGTTATCACCTTCGACGACGGCTGGCGCGACCAGTTTGAATACGCCTTCCCTATTTTGAAAAAATATCACGCCACCGCAACCTTCTTCATCTTCACCAACGCCATCGGCCGGCACGCGTTCATCTCGTGGGACAATCTGCGCGAGATGCTCGCCGCGGGCATGACGGTCGGTGCGCATTCGCGCTCGCACCCCTTCCTCACCAAGATCACCGATCCCTCGAAGCTCTGGGACGAGATTAGCGGAAGCAAAGTGATCATTGAGAAGAACCTCGGTGTGCCGGTCACCGCCTTCGCCTACCCCTTCGGCCAATACAACGCGAGCTCAACCACGCTCGTCGAGAAAGCCGGCTATACGGCCGCGCGCGGCGATTACGTGAACAAGAAGATACCGCAGTCGTTCTCAAATAGATACATTCTCAACGCGCTCAACGCACCTGTCACGCTCGATCGCTTCGAATACGCCTTCCCCGCTCCAGCTACGACGACGGCTCGATGAGCTTGTAGTCGTGCGGGAAGAGCTTCTTCGAGACGATAAACACGCCATACGCCATGAAGGGCGCCGCGAAGACGTCGATCGAGTAGTGCACATGCGCGAGCAGGACCGCTGTGCCGAACACCGCCGATACGAGGAGGAACATGAAGCGAGCGCGCTTCTCCCTCCAGAAGACAAGGGCGAGGAGGAATGGCAGACCCGTGTGACCGGAGAAGAAGAGTCCTGTTTGGAAATTGAGATATCGATAGATCGTGTCGAAGAGACCAAGATCGAGAATCATATGATCAGGATAGATCCCGACATGAGTAAGAGAGGTACAGAGCGCACGCACCGAGACGAAGAGCGCAAGCGCCTTCAACGCGAAGAGGGCGTGCCGTGGCCGTCGCAGGACGAAGAGCGTCCCGACGATGATAGCGACGAACGCCATCTCGACGATGATGAAGTTCAGGTCGATAGCAGGAATGTTGTCGAGGATAATGTCGCCGACCGGGACCGTCGTCGGGCGGAGCATGTAGGTGAAAGCGTAGACATTCGCGAAATGTTCGAGCAGATATGAGACGAAGAGTAGGACACCGGCCGCGATGAGCGAGTCGCGCCACTTCGCCGTGAAGAGATCCCGTATCCTCATCGGGTGCGTAGATTCCATATTATTTCACCGCCTTCGCGGCGCAGGTCGCACACTTACAGCCGAAGGGCTTGATGTGCTCGTTCACATACTCCTCGCCGTAGTCATAGGTGAGCTCGTCGCCCAGCTTGATGCTTTTGATCGCGTCGATCCAGACCTTCCCGCGCACGACGTTCGGTTCGCAGTTCGGCTTGCAGGCACAATTGATATAGCGGGCGAAGTTGCCGCGCTCTGCCCCATCGATCGTCTTGCGGTTCGACACTTCAAAAAGATATTTGCTCTTGCTCGAATATTCCTCCTCCTTGGATATCTCGCGGCCGAAGTATTCGATGATGCGCTCGCCCTTCTTGAAGGCGCGCGTCGCGAAGAGCCCGAGGCCCGCGCTCGACTTCCCCACCCGAAGCCCCGCGGGGCATACCGGCTTCTTTTCTGTTTTCGTTTCCATATCGCTCTACTCTACTGTATCCCGCGCGTCATTCCAAATTTATTGAAGTCGGCCACTCGGGGACAGAGCCGGCAGAGCGCTCCATGGCGTCGGCTCTTCGTACAAAGCGCCAGTTGCCTCTCGGCACGAGGTCGTAGTGCTGTGCCGATGCGAGCGCATCGGCAATATGCCAGAGATTCTCTCCTGAGGTAATCCAGTCTGTGCCGTAGCGGCGTAGGTCGAGCGGCCGGCTATAGCACTCAAGCGTCTTCTCGCCCGAGGGGAGGAACCACTCGTTGAAGTAGGAGGCCGCGAGCTCGCGCGGCGAGCGGTAGATCGGGTCGCGGAAGCGGAGCACCGCGTGATTCGTCTTGCTCACGGCGCCCCACGCACCATTGCGCTCATAGAGCGCGACGACATGGTCAACATCGCCTCGGCCCATCCTCGCTGAGAGGTCCATGATGAGCGGCTTCTCGCCTCTGATCCAGAGCGCGGCGGCGGCGAGGAGCGCGCCCTCGATGCAGTGGCACTCCCGCGCGCGGAGGACCGCGCGCGGCGACCTCTGCGTATCGCCTTCCCTCTCAAAATTCATCGGGAGCGCGTCGATGAAGTCTTGGATCTGTATCGGTGTCTTGAGCGCGGCGAGCGTCGCAAACTCCTCGCGGGTGAGGCCCGACATCGCGCGCAGGAGGCGCTCAATCTTTTGCATCATGCCCTAAGCATAGCGCATAAAAAAGCCGCCGCCCGGGAGGGCGGCGGCTTCTTCTATTTATTATCTGACCGCGAGCGACGTACTCTGCTTCTCTACGAGTGCCGCAAGCTCCTCTTGCGTCTTCGGGAGATACTTCATGCCGACATGCCCGACAACGCGATAGGTCACGCCGTGACAATTGCCGAGGACATCCGCGGCATTCCGCGCATGACCGTTCGGGCTCACGAAATTCGCGTCGGTCGGCAATAGGACATCGAGCCGGTTGCTGTAGCGCGCGTTCATCGTATCTTCGATGACGCGATACCCGATGAGTGGCACGACGACGCTATAGCCGCAGTCATCCTTTGACGACGTGATATTCGCGCCGTCGAGCTCGATAATCGTACCGAAGGGCAATTCGCCGCCGAGGTCCTGCGAGCGCGCCGCGACAATCTCTGGATTCGAATACGCGCCCGAGGCGGTCTCGAAGGGGTTGTCGTCGGTCTGCTCGACCACGGCGTTATAGCCCGTGAGGGCAATAGTGCGGCTCGGGCCGGCCGCGGGAGCGGTAACGGCGACTGGCGCGACCAGAGCGGTCTGCGCATGTGCCGGTGTTGCGGGCGCGTTCACCAAGGGGAACGCGGTTGCACCGACCAAAAGCGAAAAGCCCATCAGGGCTCCTAATATTGGCATAGGATGTGATTACCGAAATAGTCAATAACTACCTCGTATCCCGAGCTTAGCATATTGACATTTTATTGTCAAGGTATTGTGCTCAGCTTTTTTGGACGACTTTCACTATGAAAAAACGGTGCGCAAGGTAGTGTGTGCCATAGGCGATGGCGACGCCGAGGAGCGCGCCGCCGAGGATGTCAGAGGGATAGTGCACGCCGGCGATCACGCGGCTCACGGCCACGATCGTCGCGGCGACGAAGAAGCCGATGCCCCACTTCTTATTATAGAGATAGACCGCCATCGCGAGCGCGAAGAAGAAGGTCGCGTGGCCCGAGGGGAATGACCACGACGACTCGCTCAAGAGCTGGTGCGCGTGGAGCGTGAGGAACGGCCGCGGTCGATGATAGAAGAAGCGGATGATCTCGACTGCGCCGAAGCGCGCGAGGAGGCCGGCGATGCCCGTGACTACCAGCATCTCCCATTTCTCTCGTTTCGATTTATCCGAGAAGAATACGAGTACGAGAAGCGCGACGACGATCAGATACGGGAGATACGCGGCGAAGAATACGATACTGCTGTCAGCGAGGCGCGACTGCCCTGCGAGCAAATTCAATGCAAAGAAAAGTTGGGTGTCGAGAGTCATGCTTCATACTATATACTATCTCTACCCCTCATGCCGCGCCCTACCCTCTCCTCACTTTTATCATTCGACTATATCGCCTTCCTCGCGATGGCTGTTGCGCTCTTGACCCACGAGTGGCTCGCGGGCGGCGTTGTCGCACTTATGTATGTGAGCGGCCACACGCTCGAACGCTATGCCTCGCGACGCGCTGAAGCTTCGCTCAAAGGGCTTCTCTCGCGCATACCGAAGACTGCGCTGGTGAAAGATGCCGCTAACAAGATTGTCGAGACGCCGCTCGCCGAGGTGACTGTCGGCGCGACGATCGTCGTGCGCGACGGCGAGCTCGTGCCGCTCGACGGCCTGCTCGCCTCGAGCGCCGCCACGCTCGACCTCGCGAACCTCACGGGCGAATCTATCCCTGAGTCGATCACGCAAGGCGCGGTCGTGAAGAGTGGCTCGGTGAATGTGGGCGAAGCCTTCGATCTCACGGTGTCGGGGACGCTCGCGACCTCGACCTATGCGCGCATCGTCGATCTCGTGCGCGAAGCGAAGATGCACGAGCCGCCCTTCGTCCGCCTCGCGGCGAAGGCGAACGCTCCCTTCACCCTCATCACGCTCGTGCTCGCGGGTGGCGTCTATCTCGCGACCGGCGACCTCACGCGCCTGCTCGCGGTGCTCGTCATCGCGACGCCCTGCCCGCTCCTCATCAGCGCGCCGGTCGCCTTCATCGGCGGGCTCTCGCGCGCCGCGAGCCGGAACATCATCGTGAAGACGCCCGCGACGCTCGAGGCGCTCGCGCGTGTCACGACTATCTTCTTCGATAAGACGGGGACGCTCACTATCGGCGCACCGCGTCTCGTCGATATCACGCTCATGGCCGATGGCGCGACCGAGCTCCAAGCGCTCTCGCACGCCGCGGCGCTCGAGTTCCATTCTATCCACCCGCTCGCACGCGCAGTGATCATAGCGGCACGCGCGCATCGCCTCACGCCGGCTCCCGCGCGCGAGGTCGTCGAGACGGTCGGCACGGGCATCATCGGTGTCGTCGACGGTTATCGCCTCTCGATCGAACAAGCACCCGCCGACGCGCGACGCGTCGGCGGTATCTCGCTCTTACTCAAGAAGGATGACACGCCCTTCGCGCTACTCCACTTCACCGACGAGCTCAAGGACCACGCGAAGGGCTTGCTCGCCCTGCTCGCCCGCCAAGGCTACACGATCGCGATACTCACGGGCGACCGCAAGGAGCACGCGCTCGCGATATTCGCCGGATCGCGGCTCACTATTCACGCCGGATGCACTCCCGAGGACAAATATCGCTATGTCGAGGAGGCGCGAGCACGCGGCGAAGTGGTCGCGATGGTCGGCGACGGGTTGAACGATGCGCCCGCACTCGCTTCGGCTGATGTCGGCATCGTCTTCTCGGGCACCGAGAACAGCGCCTCGATCGAGGCGGCTGATGTCGCGATACTCGGCCATGACGTCAGCACCTTGCACGAGCTCTTCGCGCTCGCACGCCGCTCGGTGCGTGTCGCGAACGAGAGCGTCTACAGCGGCATCAGCCTCTCGGTCATCGGCATGCTCGCCGCCGCGCTCGGCCATATCCCGCCGGTTACCGGCGCGATCCTGCAAGAAGGCATTGATGTCGTCGCTATCACGAACGCACTCCGCGCGGCCTTCCGGCCGCGCGGAGAATCTGCGCTATAATCAGAATATATGAACGACCTCACCCCGAACGCCGGTAAAAAATTGACCATCGAGACCTTGCAGGGAAGCTACGCGCGTCTGCCCGTGAAGACGCACACAATCACCGCCGACGACGACATAATTGCCGTCGCGAAGAAGTACGCCGCGCCCTATCTGCAAGCCGGTGATCAACTCTTCATGAGCGAGCGCATCGTCGCTATCAGCCAAGGCCGCGCCTATCCGATCAAAGATATTCATCCGTCATGGCTCGCGAAGCTCCTCGTGCGCTTCGTGCATAAGTCGCCCTACGGCATCGGACTCGGGAGCCCGTGGACCATGGAGCTCGCCCTGTGTGAGGCGGGCGCGCCGCGCATGCTCCTCGCTGCGGCCGCCTCGGCGCTCACCAAGCCCTTCGGCATGCGCGGCATTTTCTATAAAGTAGTCGGCAACAACATCAACGCCATCGACGGCCCGTGCTCGTATACCCTCCCTCCTTACAACGAATATGCGAAACTCGGCCCCGCGAAGCCCGACAAGGTCGCGCGCGAGATCTCGGCGACCATCGGCTGCCCTGTCGTCATCATCGACGCGAACGATCTCGGCGTGGTCGTGCTCGGCAAGTCTGACGCGAGCATCTCAAGCGCTCTCTGCGGTGAAATATTCAAAGATAATCCACTCGGACAATCTACCGAGCAGACGCCGCTGTGTATTGTGCGCAAGACAAGCTGACCCTGATGCTATTATAAAGGAAATCTCTTGATATGAGCTTTCCTTTCATAGCGAATATCACCGCACTGCTCTTTTCGCTCTTTGTCGGCGGACTCTTGCTCGGCACGCTCTTCGCCCATATGAAGGGTCGTGACGTCAAAGCGAAGTTCTCAATCTCACCCGCGCCAAAGCCGCGATTGCAGAAGCTCCGTCGACGGTTCCGCATGCTCATGTTCGGCTGGGAGTTCCCGCCCTTCAATAGCGGTGGGCTCGGCGTCGCCTGTCTCGGCCTCGTGCATGCGCTCGCCGAGAAGGATCTCGATATTACCTTCGTCATGCCGAAGCGGCTGCCCTCGGGCGTACCCTTCGCGAGAATGGTCTCGGCCGACATCGACGCGATGAAGTCGCTCGCTGGCATTGAGGGTGTCACTATCCACGCTATCAACTCGCCGGTCACGCCCTATCTCACGAACGAAACCTATCTCTATCAGGCGCAATATGCGGATGGTACGCCGGTCTATGGGAGCGACCTCGTGAGCGAGGCGCGGCGCTACGCCTACCTCGGCGGCCGCCTCGCCGCCGAAGAGCCGCACGACATCATCTACGCGCACGACTGGCTCACCTTCGGCGCGGGCCGCGAAGCGAAACGCGTCTCGGGGAAGCCGCTCGCGGTGCAGGTGCATTCGACCGAATTTGATCGCGCCGGCGGCGAGAATATCGACCAGCGCATCTACGATCTCGAGCGCGCTGGCATGCACGCCGCTGATAAGATCGTTACGGTCTCTAATCGAACGAGGCAGATCGTCGCCGAGCGCTACGGCGTCGCGATGCACAAGATACACACGGTCTGGAACGGCATCGACGACCTCACCGCGCCGACCGCCAGCCCGACAATGACTACAGCGCGTCTCGCCGCGCTCAAAGCGGCTGGCTACAAGATCGTTCTCTTCATGGGCCGCATCACGATTCAGAAGGGCCCTGATTATTTCGTCCGCGCCGCGCGACGAGTTCTCGACCGCGATCCGAATGTCCTCTTCATCCTCGCGGGCTCGGGCGATATGGAACGCCAGATGATGCATCTCGCCGCATCGCTCGACATCGCCGACAAGATGCTCTTCCCCGGCTTCCTCCGCGGCCACGACCAGTACGAGGCCTACAAGCTCGCAGACCTCTTCGTGATGCCCTCCGTCTCTGAGCCTTTCGGTCTCACCGCACTCGAGGCGATGCGCCTCGGCACGCCCGTCATCGTCTCGAAGCAGTCCGGCGTCGCCGAGGCTATCAGCCAAGACCTGCAGGTCGACTTCTGGGACGTCGATCGGATGTCCGAGCTTATGATTTCTATTCTTGAATCTCCCACCATTCACGCTGGGGCAGTGAAGCGCGGTCAGAACGAGGCGGCGGCGCTCACGTGGGAGCGTGCGGCCGAGAATATCCGTGAGAACATCGTCGACCTGCTTCTCCCCGCCCATTCTTTCGCATGAAATCCATCTGCCTTTATCTCCAGATCCATCAACCCTATCGCGTGAAGCGTTATGGGCTCTTCGACATCGGCCACGATCATGACTACTTCAACGACGCAGGCGAGGGCGACTTGAACAACAGCCGCATCCTGCGCAAGGTCGCGGGCAAGTCCTATCGCCCGACCGCTGAGCTCCTGCTCGCGCTCCTCGAACGCCACCACGAGTTCAAAGTGTCACTCTCCTTCTCCGGCATCGTGCTCGAGCAGCTCGCCCTTGACGCGCCCGAGGTGCTCGACCTCTTCAAGCGCATGGCCGCGACCGGCCGCGTCGAGATCCTCGCCGAGACGTATTACCACTCGCTCGCATTCTTCTATTCACGCGCCGAGTTCGAACGCCAAGTCGAGAAGCACGCGGATCTCGTGAAGCGACTCTTCGGCGTAACCCCGCGCGTCTTCCGCAATACCGAGCTCTCCTACCGCAACGATCTCGGCCTCTGGGCCGACGAGCAGGGCTACGCGGGCATCATCACCGAGGGCTGGGACCCGGTCTTGGGCTGGCGCAGCCCCAACTATGTCTATCGCCCGCGCGGCGCCAAGGGCGCGCGTCTTCTCCTTAAGAATTATCGCCTCTCCGACGACGTCGCCTTCCGCTTCTCCTCGCGCTCATGGGCCGGCTGGCCACTCACCACCGAGAAGTTCGGCCAATGGGTCGCCGAGGCCGAGGGTGACACGGTCAACCTCTTCATGGACTACGAGACCTTCGGCGAACATCAGTGGGAGGACACCGGCATCTTCAACTTCCTCGAGCACTTGCCTGCTGAATTACTCAAGAACCAAGGTCTCGATTTCAAAACCCCATCCGAAGTCATTGCTTCTTACGAGGCACGGGACGAGGTCGACGTGCCGCACACCCTCACCTGGGCCGACACCGACCGCGACCTCACCGCATGGGTCGGCAACGATCTCCAGCGTTCGGCTATCGACGCGGTGTATCGGCTCGAGCCGGCTGTTCTCGCATCGGGAGATGTCGGTATTACTGAAGATTGGCGACGTCTCCAGACCTCTGATCACTTCTATTATATGTGTACCAAGTGGTTCGCCGACGGCGACGTTCACGCCTACTTCTCGCCCTACGCGTCGCCCTATGACGCCTTCAACGCCTACATGCACGCCTACAAAGATCTCGAATGGCGTCTGCGCACGGCGCCCTGATTATCATGCGCTCCCTCGTCCTCGGCAACGGCTCGCTCCTCGTCACGCTCGATTCGAGAGGCGAGGTGCGCGACCTCTACTTCCCCAACATCGGTCTTGAGAATCATGTCGGCGGGAGCCTGCGCCACCGCATCGGCGTCTATGTCGACGGCGCGCTCTCCTGGCTCTCAGACGAGCCGCGCTGGGAAATCGAGGTTGGCTGTGAAGAAGATTCGCTCGAGAGCCGCATCAGGGCGTCGAATCCGGCGCTCGAGGTTAGCCTCGACTTCAGAGATGTCGTCTACAACGAGAGCGACATCTTTCTCCGCCACGTTGTCGTCACCAATCTCGCCACGCGCGAGCGCGAGATAAAAATATATTTCGGACACGAATTCGAAATTCATCGCTCCGTCGGCGGCGACACCGCCTACTTCGACCCTGAGTCGGGCACTATCATTCACTACAAAGGCAAGCGCGTCTTCCTCGTCAATGGGACCTGCGACCAAGAGCGCTTTTCTGATTATGCGGTCGGCTTCCTCCACTCTGAAGGCCGGCAGGGCACCTACCGCGACGCCGAAGATGGCGCGCTCTCCAAGAATCCTATCGAGCATGGCCTCGTCGATTCGGTCATCGGCTTCTATCATCATTACGGCCCGGGCGCCGAGAAAACGATCCACTACTGGCTCGCGGCGAGCGACTCGATCGCGCGCGCGCACGAGCTCGACGCCTACGTCTTGCGCAAGACGCCGGAGCACTTGCTCAAGACCGCCGGCAACTATTGGCGCGCATGGGTCAACAAATATCCGTGGAGCTTCTACGGTATGTCGCGAGAGATGATCGTGCTCTTCAAGCGCTCGCTCATGTTCATGCGCGCGCACGTCGACAACGGCGGCGGCATCATCGCCTCTTCTGACGCCGAGATTCTCCAGTATGGCGAAGACACCTACGCCTATGTCTGGCCGCGCGACGCCTCCTATGCGGCGCTCGCGCTCGATCACGCGGGCGATGTCAACGTCGCCGAACGCTTCTTCAATTTCTGCAATGCCGTCATCAGCAAAGACGGCTACTTCATGCACAAATATCTGCCCGACCAGTCGCTCGGCTCCTCCTGGCACCCGTGGATCCGGAACGGCGAGCTCCAGCTCCCTATCCAAGAAGACGAGACCGCGCTCGTCATCTGGTCGCTCGCGAAGCATTATGAGCACAGCCGCGACCTCGAGTTCATCGAGCGGCTTTATAATTCGCTCATCGAGAAAGGCGCGAATTTCATGGCGGCGTATCGCGACCCGACGACTGGCCTGCCGAAGCCGTCCTACGATTTGTGGGAGGAGCGGCACGGCGTCTCGACCTATACCGCCGCCGCCGTCTTCGGCGCGCTCTCTGCTGCGGCTGATATCGCGAAGATGCTGGGCAAAGAGGACCGCGAGCAATTCTATCGTGCGACCGCGGGTGAAGTCCGCGAGGGCATCTTGAAGCATCTCGTCGGCGGCGAGTGCGGCTTCGTGAAGATGCTCGAGACGAGCGGCGCGACGGCGGTCTGTAATCAGACCGCCGACATGTCGAGCGCGTACGGGCTCTTCTCCTTCGGAGTACTCGCGCCTGACGATCCGCGGCTCACGAGCGCCTTCGCCGATACCGTCGCGAAGCTCAGCGTGCAAGGCGGCATCGGGCGCTATGAGCACGATCGCTACTATGCAGTGAGCGATGTCGGCAATCCATGGTTCATCTGCACGCTCTGGCAGGCGGAATATCTGATTGCCCGCGCGAAGAGCGAGGAGGACCTCGCACCAGTCTTGGCGATATTCGACTGGGTCACCAAGCGCGCGCTCCCCTCCGGCGTGCTCTCTGAGCAGATCCGTGCGACCGACGGCGCGCCCTGCTCGGTCGCGCCCCTCATGTGGAGCCACGCGGGCTATGTGAACGCCGTCTTGCAATATCTCGACAAACTCGCCGAGCTCGGCGTCTGCCCGAACTGCAATCCCGCGCCATAAGCGCTATACTGTTTGATATGGAAGACCAGATTCTGAATTTCAATACTCAATTCGCGTGGGAGCCGGAGATAGAGAACGAGGGACGATTGCCCGAGACTTTTTCGCACCTGATCGTCTGCGGGATGGGCGGCTCGCACCTCGGCGCGCGACTGCTCATGGGCGCTGACTCGACGCTCCCGCTCACCATCCACAGCGACTACGGCCTCCCGCGCGAGCCGGATGAGCGCTTGCAGAGCGCCCTCATCGTCGCGAGCTCCTATTCGGGCGAGACCGAAGAGACGCTCGATGCGGCGCGCGCCGCCGCGGCGCGCGGTCTCTCGGTCGCCTGTGTCACGACCGGCGGTGCGCTCGCCGCGCTTGCCCGCGAACAAAACTTGCCGTTCATTCTTATACCGAAAGATGGTATCGAGCCGCGCATGGCGGTTGGCGCGTCGATGCTCGCGCTCGCACGGCTCCTGCGTAATGCCGATCTCGAGCGCGCGATTCGCGAGGCTGGTACGCGCGTCGATGTGATGGCCGGAAAAGAAGTCGGCGCCAATCTCGCGCGGAGCATCGCCGAGCGCATCCCCGTCGTCTATGCCTCGACAGCGAACGCTGGCCTCGCCTACTTCTTGAAGATTGCGCTCAACGAGACCGGCAAGCTCCCCGCCTTCTCTAATCTCTTCCCCGAGCTCTGCCACAACGAGCTCTCGGGCTTCGACACCACGCCGCTCGCGCGCCCGCTCGCCGAACATCTCCACGCTATCATCCTCGCCGACCCGAGCGACCACCCGCGCATAGGGAAGCGCCAACAGATCGTGCGCGCGATGCTCGAAGAGCGCGGCGTCACCGTGTCGGTCATCGAAATCGCGGGAGCGATGCCACTCGACAAGGCGTTCTCAACTATTCTCACCGGCGTCTGGGCCGCCATCGCGCTCGCCGCGCGCTATCAGGTGCCCGACGACGCCGCGACGCCGATTATCGCGGACTTCAAAGCGAAGATGCTCGAATCATGATTATCGTTGCTGACATTGGCGGGACCCACCTGCGCATCGCGGCGAGCGACACGCCTGACACGTTCGAAGAGCCGGTCGTCGTCGACACGCCGGTCGCCTTCGATGAGGGTGTTGCGGCCTTTGCCGCAGCCGTACGCACCGCCGCCAAAGATCGCCCCGTTACTGGCGCGGTCGCTGGCATCGCGGGAGTCTTTTCGCGTGATCGTCACATGCTCCTCATCTCTCCGCACTTGCCCGAATGGTGCGGCCGCGATATTGCAGGCGCCTTCAGCGCGGCTATCAGCGCACCGGTCGAGGTCGAGAACGATGTCGTGCTCGGCGCTCTTGGCGAAGCGCATCACGGCGCTGGTAGGGGTGCCGCGATTGTCGTCTATGTCGCGGTCGGCACCGGCGTGGGCGGCGCACGCGTCTCTCACGGCGCCGTTGAGCCTGCGACCTTCGGCTTCGAGATCGGTCACCAGCTCCTCGGCACGGGCGAGGGCGCACCCGAGTGGGAGTCGCTGATCTCGGGCACTGGGATCGAGAATCGTTATAACGCGCCCGCCGCCGAGATCACCGATCCGGCCGTGTGGGAGCGGTGCGCTGACGATTTCGCCTATGGGCTCTACAACACGCTTCTGCATTGGTCGCCCGAGCGTGTCGTCCTCGGTGGGTCGGCCTTCAAAGGCACCGCTGCAATCCCGCTCGAACGCGTCCGCACGACGCTTGGCGCTATCAATCAATACCTGCCCGAGCTGCCCGAGCTCTGTCTTGCCGAGCTCGACTACCCCGGCCTCTACGGCGCCCTCGTCAGGAGCGCCTCCTAAGCGCGGGTGGACACCTAGTGTCCACCCGTTAGGCATAAAAAAGAGCCACCGAAGTGGCTCTTGAAGGCGGCGAGACTTGGTAGCCCTAGCTGTCGATACTTTTCTGCGCTTGGGCGAACAGGGCGCGTTGTTCAATGGGAAGATCGAGGTCATCCTTTGCCACGCGGAGCGCGGCGTTGAATGCTGCTCGTGCGGTCAGGACATTTCTTGCTGTCCTGATGACAGCCTCCTCCGATATCGCAATATTCAGACGCTTTTTCAGAAACTCGGCTTCGGCACGCAACACGGCATTGGCGAGACCAACGAGCACCATCTCGACGAATGCCACATTGCACAACCAATTTTTGTCGTCTTGGCTGGAATAAAGCACCTCGACCTTCTGGCGGAACTCTTCGAGTTGTCCACTGACAACGGCAAATTGATCACTAAACTTCATAGAGCGCAATATCGCGAAGGAAGATATTGCCACTACGACACACCCCATGATTACGAGAAGTATTGGACTTAACTGCTTACATTTGGGAGCAATAACCACAGTCAAAACAAAGATATTTAGAAGAAGGAAACCGAAACCAAGGAAATACCAGAATTTCTTTCCTTCTTGCAGAAGATCAAGTTGTGTAGCCTTCTCCTTCAGCGAACCAACCTCGGGATGCCGGCGTTCGTAGCCGGCGATGAGATCGTCATGGACATGCTCGATGAGAGCACTGATGTCTTTCGTTTTCATTTCGAACCCCTTTTCAAGGTGCCTTTGGCGGCCACGGTCTTTCGGACACGCTTGCGAGCTTTCGACCCGCGAGCGTAGGGCCTCTCGGCCGTCGTGTAGCCCAAAATAGCCCAGGCGACTATTCCGTGCATATTAGAGCACTTACCTACTATTTATGCAAGAGCACCCTGCGGGTGGACACCGGGTGGACACCTAGTGTCCACCCGCAGGGTGTATACTGATGCGTATGGGATATCGAGAATCGGTTACTGACTCCTATGTGCATGTCTATAATCGCGGCGCGAAGAAGCTTGATATATTTCGTGAACATGCCGACCTCTTTCGTCTTATGTACGGCCTCTACTATTTCAACAACGAAAATCCGATGTCCGCTTCGTGGGTGCGCGATGTTGAACGCGCAGGAGGCATGCACACTTTCGCATGGCCGGAACATTGGGAACCGCGCGCGCCGCTCGTCTCAATACTCGCATTCACCATCATGCCGAACCATTTTCATATCGTCTTGAAGGAGATTGTTGACGGCGGTGTCGGGAAGTTTATGCATCGGGTCAGCATGAGTTATTCAAAATTCATCAACGAAAAATATGCTGAGAACGGTAGCTTATTCCAGGGCACGTATAAAGCTCGGCGTATTGACGACGAAACAGATCTCCACAATTTATTGGTCTACACGATGATCAAGAACCCTTTTGAACTATACCCGAGCGGCCTGCGGCACGCGTGCCAGAATTTTGATCAAGCGTACGATCATGCTCTTGCGTATCCTCTCACGAGTCTCGCCGAATACGTAGAGCATACGAGCCCCGCAATACTTGATCATGGCCTGCTACGCGACATCGGCGAGGACCGGAGTGCTTTCAAAGAATTTGCCCGAGAGAGCATGGCGCATCATCTCGATCAGATGAACATATTCGATTTCTAGCCGTAGCGAACTCGGACGGGTGGACACCTAGTGTCCACCCGTCTGGTTATTTCCTGTCGAGGAGCCGCACGAGGCGGATGACTTCAAATGAATATTTGCCGCGGAGAGCATGGAAGACGGGCGCGAGCTTGTCGTCCTTCTCTTCTGCGAGCGCGAGCTGTATCTCTTCGACAATCTCGGGAGCCGGCAAGAGATGACGGAAGTCTTCGGGCGCGAGGCGTTCGAGCTCAGCGAGCTCTTCGAGATGATGCACAATAGTCGAGACGACGAAGCCACGCGCCTTGGCGACGGCCGCGAGCCCGGTCGCCTCGCGGGCGGCCTGCAGAGTCTCGGCGAGGCGGCCGGGGAGTGCGTCTGAACGCGCGCCGCTCTGCAGCGCGCGTTTCCCCTTCCCTTTTTCCCGCATCTTCTTCTCTTCACCCGGTGTGAGCCACGCGCCGCCCATCGCGGTGACGAATTTCTTCTGCATTCCCTCGACCTCCTTCTCCGGCATCTCGGTGAACGCCTCGCGCGCCGCATCGCTCGCGGCTCTGAAATCCCCGTCCTTCTTCAAAATCTCTGGGTGGACCTCAAGCGCGCGCTCGTTCAAGCCGGTGAGGTAGAGGCCGCTCAAGCGCCGCACACGCGAGAGTGCGACATACCCTTGCCCATATTCAAAGGCGCGAGAGAGATCGATGATCGCCGCGTCCATGCTCATCCCCTGGCTCTTGTGCACCGTCATCGCATAGGCGAGGCGGAGCGGGATCTGCGCGACGCTCGCCTTCACCTTCCCCTGCTCCTCGACCTGCCACTCCATCGGCTCGGTGTGCACCCGCACACCCTCCTTCGTCTTCACGACTGGCGTGCCGTCGTCACCCCAACCCGTCACGACACCGAGCGTGCCATTCACGAACCTCCCTTGCGGCGAGTTCTTGGTGAACATCACCGCGGCGCCTTCTTTGAGCTCGAGAATCTCGGGCGAGAGACAGCCGCGCTTCAGCCCTTCGACCAAGCTATCCTTGCCCTTTGAGCTCATATAAAACTTCTTCACGACGCCCGTGATCGCGGCGAGCGCGGCGGTGTTTATTCTATCGACATCGACATTATGCGAGAAGAGCTGGGGCGTGCCCGCTGGCGCGTCGATCCCCGCGCGCCGCGCGTCGAGGTGTCCGCGATGCTCTTCGATGACTTCGCCGCGCCGGATAGCCGAGAGCACGCTGAGGAAGTCGGCGTCATCCTGCCGATACTGCTCGGTCAGGTAGCAGGTGATAAGATTCAAGTCGCGCCACACGCTCGAGGTATAGCAGAAGATCGATTCTTTATTCCGCGATATGGGCGGCAGCTGGAAGAAGTCTCCGACGAGGATCACGGTGAGCCCGCCAAAGGGCAGGTCGACCCGCCGCACCTCGCGACACACTGCGTCCGCCATCGCGAGGGTCGCGGCCGAGAGCATCGAAACCTCTTCGATAATAAGCACCTTCGCCTTCCCGATGCGCTTCGCGACATGCTCTTTGGTCGCGATGCGGTCGATGTCGGCCGGAGAGAGCGACTCGCTGATGCCGATGCCGCTCCACGAGTGCAGGGTCATCCCGCCCACGTGCGTCGCCGCGATGCCGGTCGCCGCCGTGACCGCGGACTCGATACCCGAGGCGCGGAGCCAGTCGACAAAGGCGTTGACTGTGTGCGTCTTACCGCTCCCCGGCTCGCCCGTGAGGAAGACGTTCGCACCGGTCTTCAATATCTTGAGCGCTTCGCCTTGAGTCATGAGGGCACAGTCGCACTGGCCTGCAAGCGGCGCGTCGCGACGAGCGAGGTTATATACGCGAGGATGAAGAAGATCATGCCGGTGAAGCAGGGGCTCGCGAGCGGCGAGAGGCCCGGCGTGCAGGAGACCGAGATCGCACCCGCGATGACCTTGTAGTAGATCAGCACCTCATACGCGACGACCGTCGCCGCGAAGACAGAACAGCAGAGCAAGAAGATGCTCAAACGCTTCTCGCGCAGATACGTCGTCGTCTGATAGACCGAGAGCGACCACACCAAGGCGACGATGAAGCCGAGAGAGCCGTAGAGGCAGGCCGTCTTGAGCGGATTCGGCACGGTGCACCCGACGAAGTGGAAGAAGGTGTGATAGGTCGCGTAGAAGGTCGTCACTTGCGGCACGAGCTTTGACCACGCGAACATCGAGCCGACTAAGAGGAACACGGTCTGGAGGGCGACGAGCCCGCGCGCTTGGGTGGTAGGCATGTGAGATGATGTGCTAATTGGTTTCGCGACACTCTTGCACTACTCTACGCTGTTCTG
Source organism: bacterium (assembly GCA_023269085.1). Classification (GTDB taxonomy): domain Bacteria; phylum Patescibacteriota; class Minisyncoccia; order Phycocordibacterales; family Phycocordibacteraceae; genus C7867-001. Next base: position 61,181 of record JAHFML010000001.1, read on the forward strand.
CATTCGCTTCACGCAATACCTGACGAATGACCTTTGCTTTGTGACCAGAAGATTTGCTAAAGAAATCCGAAAAATCGCTAGAGGTTTTCTTCCCTCCGCTCCGGAAAGCACCGAAAAATCCTTTTATTTCATTGGTCATACAAGTATCTCAGTGAGTACATCTACAGAGTAGCGGTCATCTGCCAGACGGTCAAGCTCATTTGCAGGAACATTCAATCGCACTTCTCCCTCGTTCGCCGCATAATTTTTGATGAGAATGTTCAGTTCAATATTCTTACCAAACATATCCTTTACGATTCGGACATTGGCACGCGACTCAAAGAATGCATTGATGAAGACTTCTTTGGAGATTCGACGCGCTTCGCGTACCTCACGTGCTTTGGTAAACTCCCAAGCACGTATCGGATCTTGATATATAAACCAAATCTCGATCTTTCGTCCGTGTTTTAACGACCTTTCAATATTCTCAGAAGCTCCCGCATAGATAAACGTGCTATCCATAATGCAGTTTATCTCTTTATCGAGAGCATAATCGTACAAGAAGTTAACCCCCTTGTTTGCCGCCTTTTGGAAGAGGTGCGCGTTACCCCCAAGATAGCTGGGGCATAAACTTCGTATTTCATCCGCGTCTATGCGTACGGGCGTATCTCTAAATCTTCTGACCAGACCCTTCGACACTTCCGTCTTACCTGCTCCGGGAGAACCCGCCATAAAGAGCGAGACCGGATTGGTGACGGCATGGCAGAGAGAGGGCGGACAAAACGTGTCGAGAACAAGCTTTTTATTATGTTTGATGAATTCGAGTGCCTCATCCTCAATACGCTTTTCTTCTTCAGTCATGTCTCCATTCTACCTCGCGCCGGCCGCAGTTTCTATGAAAATCCCTCGTTATACTCCTTCAAGCGTTCGGCAGGATCGCAGAATTCGACACCCACAGGATCGAACTCCTTCGGATCAAATTCTTCTCCCTCCTCGAGCATGAGCCACTCGCGCATATCGGCATATTCTCCATGCGTGGGATTCTTAAGAATTCTTTGCAAGTCGTCATATCCGCCAACGCCGCCGCAATCTTCTGGCGGGCAGGCATTCTTACCGCCGGTGCATTGCGGGTAGGTTGATCCATTTTCGCGTGAGGCCTCGCCTTCAAAGAGCACGGTGTGATCCCATCCGTCGCCAAAGTCGTACTCATAGACGCACTGTTGCATGCGTGATCCGAACCAATTCGCGACGCATTCTTTTCGTTCATCAAAAGTCTCACCCGGTTCTCTCTCTGCTTCTGCATTTGGGAACTCGATATACAAAGTCTCGCCCCGCGCACCATTTCGCTTCGATTTCGTCTGACTACGCGTGTCAATGCGAAAGGCGTGCAAATGGCTGTCCGTCCAGCCCATCGCATCTTGAATAGCACAGTGTAGATCAAAAAAGGTGTATGCCGCCGGCACGACTATTCGCCGCCACACCTTGGGCGTGCTGTCATTAAGCGTTACCTTGAAGGTCATCACGCGAGAACCATCGGCGCGATGCTTCACTTGTCGTTCAACATTCTGCATAACCTCTTCCGTCTTGAACGCATCCATGAGCTTCTCGTGATCACCGCCCTCTCCCTTGCGGATAAGATCGCAGACCGCGCAATTATCGCACCCTTCAAACTCGGCTTTGATAGAAACATACGGATTCTCAATGAGCCAGTGGTGTAGATACTTCCCCGCCTCGTCATCAACATATTGCTCCCACGCGTCGATCCACCCATCGCCATGCTCCTCGAGAAATTCTTCCATTGCTCGCCATCCGCCCGTAACGAGGATAGGGCGTGCGCGCGACGCCTCGCTTGGCGCCATAACTTCTAGGATAGAATCGATGAAATCACGAGCCATGCTACCACGCTCCGCATCAGTAAACCGTTCAACCGAAAGATAGCGCTTCGTCGCTCCGATCTCCTTGACCCAGCATTCGAGACTTTTTGCTGAGGAGATCTCGATGAGCGCTCCTGTCTCGGTATCCAGATACACCCGTGGATATTCGCCGTCAAAAAGCATCGCGTCTGCCAATCGTTCTACATCGACAGGCACGCCGTTCGGCAATAGGTATTCGTACATACCCTGTCAGAATATGCTTTCCCTACCTTTCTCGCAACTGCGCCATGCGGTGTCTTTCTGTGTTTGTTTTGATATACTGGAGCTATGGACAAAAAATCACTCATTTCGGGAATAGAGAGGCAACGCGGCTCGCAGGTTATCACCTATATAACGAGCGACCGCCCGGGGCCAGTCGGTGCGCGCGTCGCGCCAGACATCATCCCGCTTTTCAGCAAGCAACTGCGCGAGATCGCTCCCGCCGGCAAGGTGCCCAAGATTGATCTCTTCATCTACAGCGCGGGTGGCGACACGATGGTCCCCTGGCGGCTCGTCTCGATGATCCGTGAACACTGCGATCAGTTCTCGGTACTCGTCCCCTACAAGGCGCACAGCGCGGCGACGATGATCGCGCTCGGCGCGGACGAGATAGTGATGAGCGACCTCTCGGAGATCTCGCCCATCGACCCTTCGACCGCGAATGTCTTCAACCCGCCCGAGCCCGGCAATCCGCAAGGGCGCATCCCCATCTCGGTCGAGGATGTCATCGCCTACTTCGACCTCGCCAAGAATAAGTTCGGCATCAAGAGCGACGAAGATCTGACCAAGATCTTTGTGCAATTCATCGAGGCGAGCCCCGAGGTGCACCCGCTCGCGCTCGGCAACGTCAACCGCACGCACAATCTCATCCGCCTTATCGCCAAGCGCCTCTTGAAGAGTCACAACAAGCCGCTTCGCGACGATGAGATCGAGAAGGTCGTCGAATACTTCACCGAGAAGCTCTACAGCCACCAATACTTCATCGGCCGAAAGGAGGCGCGCGAGGAGCTCGGCGTGAAGTCGGTCATCGATGCTCCCGCTGAGCTCGCTACAGCAATGAACGATCTTTATGAAGTCTATCGCGAAGAGATGGGCCTCGGCGCGACCGTCTGGAACCCCGAGTTCGAGCTCGGCGCGAACACGAGCCAGAAGCAGGTAACCTATCCAATAGCGATTATTGAGAGCACTACACTCGCGAACCGCTTCGAGACGACAATCGAATTCAAGCGCCAGCAGGCGATGGTCCAACAACAGACCCCCGCCGGTATGATGCAAGTCCCGCAAGAGCAGGTCGGCTTCCGCGTCCTCGAGCAGGGGTGGAGGTAATTTTTGTTTGTTCACGACATGCTGGTTTTTATCGACGAAACGGGAGATCATGATTTGGTAAAGATCGACCCGCAATATCCGCTCTTTGGTCTCGGCGCGCTTTTGATAGATGAAAAAGAATACGCCAGACTCGACGCGAAAATTCGAGCGCTGAAAGAAGAATATTTCGAGAGCGCCGACTTCATACTCCATTCATCCGAACTTAAGCGCCCTACAGACAAGCGGAGTGATCCACGCAACGCGGTGATGCTCGACGCGACAATCAGACGACGATTTTATGAAGCGTTCGATGCGCAAATTATTTCCGCCTTCAATTTCAAGCTTGTCGCCTGCTTCATCCACAAGCCGACAATGGTTGGCACCTACAAATTCCCCGCCGATCCATATTATTTCTCATTTGAGAATCTGCTCAATCGTATCTTGCGTCATGGCGGAGAGAAAAATCTAATCCGTGCGGAGAAGAGAGGCGACCGGCTCGACACGGAGCTCATCGCAGAATATGAGCGGCTCTTGAAGGTCGGCCTGCGTTTCTATCCTGCAGACACACTCGCAAAGCGCACGACACTGGAGCTTGTCGCGAAAAAGGATTGTGTGAATGGTTTGCAGATCATAGACCTCATACTCGCCTCTCTCGCGCGGGACTTTCTCGGGAAGACTGCGAAAATGGTAGGGAACGATCCGTCCCCCACCTTGCTCAAAAAGAAATACGCCTGCCCGTCGACCGTCTTCCCCTAGTTCTATCCCTTGTATGAAAAGGGGCAAGGGAGCCCCCCGCATACGCAGTGAGCTCCCTCTGCCTTATTCCCAATATAGCACATCTTCTGCGGTCAAGCGAATGTTGTGGAAACCACCGCCCGTCCTCGCATCTCCAATTTCAACTTGCGTGCCTACTGTGCAGGAGTAGAATGAGCGCATGAGCACCCTACACGCGTTCGCTTTATATATTTTTGAGCAAGATAAAAAATTATGAGACAGGAATTTGTGATAGTTTGTGAGTCGGCCATTGTCGCAAAAGATACCGGGAATCTTTACATCCTCGGTATTTTCGAAAATGTTTCCGTACCGGGCGTTCCAGTTCTGCAACCAAAATTAGTTGTAGTTACTCGCTTTAGTGAAGCAACAGGAGAACATAAACATGAGATAGTTATACGTCACGACTCTGGCATAGAAACAGCCCGTTTGCAGGGAAAAATAAATTTTGGCACAAACAATAAAGCCCAATATATCGGGACTTTTATTGGTCTTACCTTCCCTAAGATAGGGATGTACTATATCGAAATCTATGCTGATGGCATACTACAGCCGATGAAAGGAGAGTTTAATGTCAATATCGTCCATCAATAAAATGCCTGTAACAAATACCAGTCAAAATGAAGACACTGTAGAGCCGCAGTCAAAATTAGGGTCAGAAACTGGAACAAGCGGTACAGAAGGGGACAGTAAAGACCTAACACGAGACCTCGCTGAAGTGTTTGCCAAGATTCCACTACCGAGACTGTTCCTATTATTAATGTTTCTTTCCTATATGGTAGTTGCTTTTAGTAAGGGCCAACAAGGTATTGGGTATCGAGACTTTTTTCTCTTGATTGGTTTTACACTAATTGCTTCAATATTTCATTTTTTCCTTAAGCGGTGGCTCGGGAGCAGATAATATCTTGTTGTTATCTGATCAATCTCCCGCATAACCCGCCCCGTCTCGGCGAGAGCGACGATGATTTGCTGATAATACTCGAGGTCAGCAACAACTTGCTTATGAATGGCGGATTCCGAAATGCTGTAAGAACTCAAGAGTCGTTGTCGAATAGCCACTTGGCACTATGGAAACCGTAAAACCAGACATCTCTAACGCATTCGCCACAGATACGGTAGCTGTTTGATTTTCTATCAACAAAGAGTCCATTAGGCGGTAGCGAAAGAAATGTCCGTCTTCACCCTGATTCACGTATAGAGGATCAACGGTAAACGATGATAGCGGCTTGAAAATATCCTGAAGGATCATCTGTCCGGTGTTTGACTGTTGTATAGCTCGCGCTTCCACATACACTTGCCCGCCTGACATAAATGCCTCCGCCAAAGTTATTGAGGAAGAAGAATCAGAAACGGAAAACGTCCCGCTTCCAAAGGAACCTTCTGCACCGAGAATTACAACAGACGTTGTCATATGAACAGTATACCATAACGAGATTCTACTGCACGATTTTATTTATTTCCCGCATCACCCGCCCCGTCTCGGCGAGGGCGATGATTATTTTGTCGAATATTTTACTTATCGTGGCGTAAGCCCAATCTCATATTCACCACCAGCACTATCCCAAGCACTTGAAATCTGATAAATACCAATAATGTGTTCAGTATTTATTTCATATTGGTAAGTCTTTTTGAAGAATTTCTTAAATGCGTCCACTTGATTTTCTTCATTTGAAATAACTATGACATCTGCGTCATTGCTATTTTCCATTTCATTGAAATATTGAGCCAGATAAAGTTCGTGCATATTAATTCATTATAGAACATATCGTTCAACAGGAAAACTTGTTTCTCCGATAATATGATGGAGTTCATTTATACCAATTAGATTAATCGGCGTCTTGTATTCGGAACCTGCCTCTCGAATAGCGCTAGCGGTAAAGTGACTCGTTGAAATAATTACTCCTTGCGTATTCAATCCCATACTCCCTCGCAAATTAGCGACTTCGTTTCTTCCTACGGAATGCTTCCATCTCTTGACTTGGAACGAGTACTGCAGATTTATTGAGACAGGATTTCTAAGTGTAGCGTTTACATCAACCCCATCATCTCCACTCTTTTTTGTAACGCGCACATCAGAAAAACCAACATGACTTATGAGATTACTCACAACCACTTCAAACCTATATGGATCTACCGTCATAAATTTCAGTTTCATCTTTTCAACATCTCTTAGTCTTTCTACCTCATGTGCGTCTATTGTCTCTGTTTCGGCAGCTTCTTTTGCTATGGAGGTATCACCTTCAAATGTATTCTCTTTAATCTTATTGAAAATGGGAGTGAACGGGTCTGTAAATTCTCCGATTTTAAGAGACGGGATTTCTGATATTATTTTGAATTCAAAAACAAGGACTTTTCGCATAGATCCTTCATGATCAAGCTGATAATCCTCGTAGTGTCTCAACAGGTATAGGAATCCTATAAATTTATATTTGTTTGTATCTTCTTTTATAAAACCTAGAATTGGTATTGGCTTGTCTATTTGTTCCAAAAGTCTTTTGTTTACACCGGAAATATGCTGTTCTCCTTTTAGTCCAGCGCCCGTGTATGTAAGAATATCTTCTTCGATACGATCTGCGTATGGATTTCTGATAGCATCTTTGTCTGCTTCTGTAGAAGTTATGAGAACAACGAAGTCCAATTCTTTTTGGGAGTTTAATTTTGGCCTTATCCCTCCAAGATTGGCAACGTCAAGCGCGTAATGAATTTGGTCATTTGTATAATACTTACCGACTTCAAGTATCGTTGGTGTTACGAGTTGTCTCATATACAAAAAGAAACTTGCCTTCTGCTTTCAGAGAAGAGACGCGAGAGCGAACCCACGATCTTGAGCATCTCTTGATAGTAACCAACGCGTTCTGTGTCTTGATTGTTCAGAAACATGATTGAATCATACCAGAAATTCCTTTAAATCGCTTTATGAAAAAGGAAGGACTGGTTTGTAGACACCTAGTGTCCTACACTTCGGTGGGAACGGGCGCGGGCGCGGAGGAGCTTGAAGACTATGAGGAGCGCGCTGATGACAGAGAAGACTTCGCCCATGAGGCGGGCGGCGTCGTCGCGATATACAGGAAGGCGAGCGGCAGAGCCCACACCACGAACTTGAGCCACGACTTGAAGATCTCGCGCGGTACGAAAACGAGGATGATGGTGATGGGGAGGGTGTAGAGGGCGAAGAAATATAAAGGATATGTTATTTCTGGAATAATTTGCTCTATTATTGTTCGATAACACATATGGTCAATACTTACACACCACTGACTAAAATTACCGAACCCGACAGCTATCAAAGCAACTACAGCAGGCACAAATTGCATCATTCTTGATTTCATAATTTAGAAAAAGTTTATGAGAGCGGCCCAGAGCCTATGCAGGTTAGTATAAACCCCGCTCGCCAAATTCTAATTTGTAGACACCTAGTGTCCTATATTTCTGCGAGCACGGAGGAGGATGACAAGTGTGGTGATGATATAGACGATGCCAAGGAGCTGGGTCATCGCTTCGTAGTCCGGATGGCTCGACGAGAGGAGCGAGAGGATGGATGTCGGGGAGAAGAAGATGACGGCAATAAGAGCGATCGGGAGGAACCAGCGGCTCATGCGCCACCACGCACGGAGGCCCGCCTCATTCGCAAAGAGGAGGATCACACCCGCGACCGCGAGCATCTCTCCCGCGGCGATGAGTGGCCAACCAATACTTACAGCAGCATCGGCTAAACAAATATAATTCTGGTCTGCTTGTCTTGTACAGAAACCAAAAACAGTTGGGTCGCTTAAGAATTCACCAACTAAATACATAACCCCCGCAAGAGTCAGAAAAGATAATTTCGGTTTCCAATTTTTCATAAGATATGCGTGAGTGCGCTCCAGAGACGGCTCCACGCGCCCTGCCACCAATGATACACCGGCACGGTCGTTGTCGCTGAGTGCGAATCTGATAACGCCGCGGCGGCGGTCTGCGAAATAGCCGGCATCGATGACTTTTTGGGTGTGGCGAGAGTCGGGCGCGCTCTCATGATCGAAGCCGCATTGTGTGTCGAGCTCGCAGTGAGAAGCTGCTTGACTGGGACAACGCTTGCTGATACTGGCGCGCTCGTTGCAACTGGCGCAGAGCTATGAGTGGTGATAGGTACCGAGATGCTCCCCGGTGAAGAAGCCGCCACGGCGCGAGCCGGAGGAGCGGGTGGCTGATACGCGACGAGCGCCCCCGCCTTGGGCGTCATGACACTGTCGGGCGTGCCGTCACCATTCAGATCGAGCGAGAGCGGCGAGAGTGTTTGTGTCGCGTCGAGTGAGAAGGTCGCCTGCGTGTTCGCGGTGACGGGAATGTCGGCGAGCGTTGTCTCCCCCGTCACACCGCCGTCTGCATCGAGGCTCTGCACCTGGATATTCGCGAGCCCCGTGCCCGAGCCGCTCACTCGCACCGAGTAGGGCGCGCCCTGCGGCAGATAGATGAACTTCTCGTCGCCCGAGGTGGGGATAAAATAAAGAAGGTATACTGCGAGCATGATGACCACCGATGCATTGAAAAGCGCGCTGACCAAAGTGATGAAGGGCGAGGTGAGCGATGATGAAGGCGCGCGACGCAGAGCGTCGCGCGACACCTCCCTCTTCACCCGCACACCTTCGCTCGTCGTGTACCCCAAGAACGCCGCAGACGTGAGTGCCGCGGTGAAAGAGGTAGCCCGCGCCCGCTCCGCGGGCGCGGAAGTCTCTCTCACCGCTCGCGCCGCGGGCACCGACATGTCGGGCGGCCCGCTCACGACCAGCGTCGTGATCTCCTTCACCGAACACATGAATCATATGGGCACTGTTGAACCTGGGACACGGATGTCCAAGTTGAGTGCCGGCTATGCCGTGTGCGAGCCCGGCGTCCTCTATCGCGACTTCGAGAAAGCGACCCTCGCGAAGAATCTCATCCTCCCCTCTTACCCCGCATCACGCGAGCTCGCGGCGATGGGCGGCATCGTCGGCAACGACTCGGGCGGCGAACGCACCCTCGCCTACGGCAAGACCGCCCGCTATGTCGAGGAGCTCGAGGTCGTCCTCTCGGACGGCTCACTCGCGACTTTCAAATCGCTCACGCCAGAAGAGGTCGAGGATAAAAAGAAATTGCAAACGCTCGAGGGCACTATCTATCGCGATATGGACGCGCTTCTCTCTAAGAACGCCGCGCTCATCGAGGCGCATCGCCCGAAGGTGTCGAAGAATGCCGCCGGCTACGCGTTGTGGGACATCCGCGACGAGCGCACCGGCGCGACCAATCTCGCGAAGCTCATCACCGGCTCGCAGGGGACGCTCGCACTCTGGCACCATGCGAGGCTCGGCCTCGTCACACCGAAGGAGCATCGTGCGATGCTCGTCATCTTCTTGAACGACCTCGCTATCCTCCCCGAGATAGTTGCGCGGGTCCTCAAAGAAAATCCCGAATCCTTTGAGAGCTATGACGATCACACCTTCTCGCTCGCGGTGAAGTTCATGCCGCAGATGCTCGCGCAGATGGGCTTCACCAAGGCCGCACGGCTCGGGGTGAGCTTCATCCCCGAGGCCTTCATGGTCGCGACCGGCGGCGTGCCGAAGCTCATCCTCATGGCCGAGTTCGCTGAAGCGACAATCGAAGAAGCGGATCGCCGCGCCACTGCCGCCCGCGCCGCGCTTGCCGATCTCAATCTGCAAACGAAAATCGAGAAGAACGAAAAAGAATCGGAGAAGTACTGGATCGTCCGTCGCGAGAGCTTCAATCTCTTGCGTAAGAACATGCACGGTCTTCACACCGCGCCCTTCATCGACGACTTCGTGGTCCCGCCCGCGAGCTATCCGGAGTTCTTGCCGAAGCTCGACGCGCTCCTTGCAAAATATTCGACGCACTTCATCTACACCATCGCGGGTCACATCGGCAACGGCAACTTCCACATCATCCCGCTCATGGATATCAGCAACCCAGAGAATCGTCAGGTCGTCCTCGACCTCGCGCCCGAAGTCTATCGGCTCGTCATATCGGTTGGTGGTACCACGACCGGCGAGCACAACGACGGCATTGTCCGCACGCCGTATCTCCCGATGCTCTATGGCAACGAGATGATTGCGCTCTTCGCGCAGACGAAAAATATCTTCGACCCGCAAAATATTTTCAATCCGGGTAAAAAAGTCGGCGGCACCTTCGACGACATCAAGCGCGACATGATCACCGAGAATACATAACAGAGCGCCGCATGAAGCGGCGCTAAGGGATAACTGTGTGGGCTCTTTCTGTTTCAGAAAAGATTCGGAGGATAACCTCCGCGAGTTCGTTATATCTTGCTTCAAGCCGCACCCTGACCCTTTCGATCTCCTCAAGACACAAGACTTCTTGAGCAAGAAGCTCATTTAGCTCTTCTGTGAGTCCTCTTATCTGATTGTCATTTGCGTTGAACATCTGGCGAGATCCTTTGCAGTCACGAAGAACAATCGTCGCTAACTTTCTCAGATCCACCATGCCTTCACATATCCCGCCAAGACGACGAGCAATTCTCTTCTTCTGTTCCCACTCCTTTTCCATCACACGACTCCGAAGCTGCTCCTCTCCTACCCTATCACGCGATCGGGGCGACAGTTGGTCATTCAGAATGAAATGTGGGGACAGGCGCGTAGTAAGCGGTAGCACGCTATACTGATCGGCGTACTCGTTATCTCCTTATTTCTTTACCCTTTTTCCATGATCACGCTTCCCGCTCCTGTTCGCGTCGTTTGGCAGAAGATACAAGGCTACGCACTCGCGCACAAAGCCATAGCGACTATTATCGCGCTCGTCCTTCTCTATGGCGGTTGGTCGCTCTATGGCCGACTCACCGCGCCCTCGACCGCGACGCGTTACGTGACCGCCACGGCAGCGACCGGCACCGTCGTCGCGACGATGAGCGAGACCGGCCAAGTCTCGGCGAGCTCGAACATCGATATTCTCGCGAAGTCTTCGGGCGAGGTGCTCTCACTCCCGGTCGTACCGGGCACCCATGTCGACGCCGGTTCAGCACTCGCGAGCATTGACCCGACGACCGCCCTCCAGAATGTGACCAGCGCGCGTCAAGCGCTCCAGTCGGCGCAGATCGCGCTCGCGAAGCTCCAAGAACCCGCCGCCACCTCGACGCGCACGGGGGCTGAGAATGCGAGCGCGGCCGCAGCGGCCGCGCTCGTCCAGACGCACCAGACCGGCTATAACGACATCTCGACCGCCTTCCTCACTTTACCGAACGTCATCACGAGCCTCGACACCGTCCTCCACGGTACGACGGTCCCGGGCCGCACGAGCGAGCAGAACGAGAATGCCTATAGCGACATGGTCGAGTCGCTTGACCCGAGCGTCGTGCAATATCGAACCGCGGCAGAGAGCGCCTACCAGAAAGCGTATGCCGCCTACACCAAAGCGCTCGCCGACTTCAAAGCGACACCGCGCAACGCGAGTGATACGGCAATCGAGTCGCTCTTGACCGAATCCTATGCCGCGGCGGCCGATCTCTCTGATGCGCTCAAGGCTTCGACCAACTTCCTCAACTTCGTGAACACCACGCTCACGAGCCACACGCTCGCGCTCCCCACAACACTCGCTCCGCATATCGCGACGCTCACGGCGAACACCACGACGACCAACACCTCCGTCGCCGCGCTCTCGAGTGATGTCGCGAACGTGACCAGCGGCGAGCGTGCGGTCGCCGCAGCCAAGGCGTCGCTCGATGCGACGATCGCCGGCGCTGACCCGCTCGATGTGCAATCGTCGCAGCTCTCGCTCCAGATGAAGCAGGATGCTCTTGAAATTGCACAGCAGGCGCTCGCCGATACGATCGTGCGTGCGCCCTTCAGCGGTACCGTCGCCAAAGTGAATGTGCAGAAGTACGCAACGATCGGCTCGGGCACGTCGGTCGCCACGCTCGTGAGCGATAACCAGAGCGTTGATATCTCGGTCAACGAAGTCGACGCCGCGAAGCTCAAGGTCGGGGAGAAGGCGACGATCACCTTCGACGCGCTCGCGAACATTTCTATCGCGGGCACCGTCGCGACAGTGAATACTATCGGCACCGCCTCTTCGGGCGTCGTCTCCTATGCGGCGATGATCACCTTCGATACGCCGAACCAGGACGTGAAGCCCGGCATGAGCGCGACCGTCAGCATCATCACCGGCACCGCGACGGGTATCACTATCCCGAGCGCCGCCGTGAAGGGTGCGACCGGACAGAGCTATGTCCAAGTCTTCAATCCACCGCTCGCCAATTCTGCGACGAGCCCCGGAGCGACCTCGACGACACCGCCCGTGCGCACCCCCGTCATTCTCGGGCTCTCGGGCGACACCGAGGTTATCGTCGAACGCGGTCTCGTCGCCGGCGATCAGGTCGTGACGCAGACCACCGCCGGAGCGACCGCGGCAACCGCCGCCTCTTCTGCCGCACGCAACACCTCGGTCTTCGGCGGCGGCAGTACGCGCCCTAGCGGTGGCGGCGCAGTCCTCCGCGGACTCTAACCTGCCATGATCGATCTCCGCAATATCACGAAGACCTACGGCTCGGGCCCCGAGGCCTACACCGCCCTCCGCAGCATCACCTTCTCGATCGACGAAGGCGAGTTCGTCGCTATTATGGGCCCCTCGGGCTCGGGCAAGTCGACCCTCATGCACATTCTCGGCTGTCTCGACACGCCGAGCCAAGGGACCTTCTCGCTTGATGGCCGCGATGTGTCGACGATGACCGACGACGAACTCGCCGAGGTGCGCAAGGACAAAATAGGCTTCGTCTTCCAATCCTTCAATCTCCTCCCGCGCACGACCGTCCTGCGCAATGTCCTGCTCCCGCTCGTGTACGCCGGCATCGACCACGCCGAACGCGAAGATCGCGCCGAGCAGGCGCTTCTCGCCGCCGGGCTCACGCCAGAATATTTCTCGCACCTCTCCAATCAGCTCTCAGGTGGCCAGATCCAGCGCGTCGCTATCGCCCGCGCGCTCGTGAACGATCCGGCGCTCATCCTCGCCGATGAGCCGACCGGAAACCTCGATTCGCGTACGAGCCTTATCGTGCTCGGCACGCTCCAAGAGCTGAACCGCGCGCATGGCCGCACGATTATCCTCATCACCCACGAGCCCGACATCGCCGAGCACGCCGACCGCATCATCCGCCTCCGCGATGGCGAGATTGTCTCTGACGAGAAAAATAAAAAGGTTCGCGACGCAGTCGGCGAGACGCAATTATATGACGATAAAAATACGGTATGAAAAATCGCGACCTCATTGACGAAACCTACGCCGCCCTCTCGGCGAACAAATCGCGCTCGGCGCTCACTATTCTCGGCATCGTGATAGGCATCGCCTCGGTCATTGCGCTCACTGCTATCGGCCAGGGCGCGCAGAATTCTATCCAGTCCTCGATCCAATCGATCGGCTCGAACCTTATCGAGGTCTTGCCGGGCGCGGCGCGACAAATAGGCTTCGGCGCTTCGGGCGGCCGCGGCACCGCACGCTCGCTCACGAATGCGGACAAAACAGCGGTCGCGAATGTTGCAAATATCGCGGCGATCTCGGGCGAATATTCGAGCCGCTTCCAGGTCGCCGCGGCAGGAGCGAACACGAACACCTCCGTCGATGGCGTCGACGCGGCGTATGCAAGCATCCGCAATCTCGTGATCGATCAGGGGACGTTCATCACTGATGTACAATCTTCTTCGCTCGCTCGCGTCGCGGTCGTCGGGCCCACCGTCGTCACCGATCTCTTCGGCGCTTCTGCGGTCGCGAGCGACGCTATCGGGGCTCGTATCCGCATCAATAATTTACAATTCACTATTCAAGGCGTCACGAAGACGAAGGGCGGCTCGGGCTTCGGCAATCAGGACACGATGATCTATATCCCGATCGGCACCGCGCTCCAGTACTTCGCCGGCGCGAGCAACCAGTATCTCTCGACTATCGACATCCAAGCAGCCGATCAGACCAGCATGACGCAGGTACAAAATGACGTGACAAGCCTGCTCCTCACGCGGCACAATATCACCGACTCGACCAAAGCCGACTTCAGCATCTTGAATCAGGCCGACATCGTCTCGACCGCCTCGAGCATCACCTCGACCTTCACCACGCTCCTCGCGGCGGTCGCGGGCATCTCGCTCATCGTCGGCGGTATCGGTATCATGAACATGATGCTCACGACCGTCACCGAGCGCATGCGCGAGATCGGGCTCCGCAAGGCTATCGGCGCAACGCGAAGAGATATCAATATGCAATTCCTCGCTGAGGCGGTCGCGCTCACCTTCGTCGGCGGCGCGCTCGGCATCGCGCTCGGCTGGGGCGTCTCGTATCTCGTGTCATCGTTCGGCATCGTCCAAGCGCAAGTGACGCTCTCCTCCGTCCTGCTCGCCTTCGGCGTCTCGGCCGCGATCGGCATCGTCTTCGGCTGGTATCCGGCCCGCCGCGCCTCGAACCTGAACCCGATCGACGCGCTACGGTATGAATAAAAAATATTCGAGAGGCGTACTAGACGCAAGTCTCGAAAAGTGTGAGTGGCACGCTTGACGATGCCGACACCGACCGCCCAATAACTCGCAAGGTTCGACCTTTGGCCCAAAATCTTCAAGGTCGAACCTTGAATACCGTTATCCACAGTTGGCTTGCGTTTCGCGCACATTTCTGGCATATTATAGGTACTCGCAGAGTATCCGAGCTCCGATAGGTGTTCAGTTTCGGCGAGATTAACCGGTTTAGATCTACACATGGATAATCCTCAGGCAGCAGCAGTACAAGGGAACAAGCTTTACGTAGGCGGCATTCCCTATCGCTCAACCGAAGATGATATGAAGAAGGCCTTTAGCGAGGCCGGCAACGTCGTCTCCGCGAGCATTATCAGCGATCGTATGACGGGCCGCTCGCGCGGTTTCGGATTCGTCGAAATGGCGACCGAGGCAGAGGCGCAGGCCGCTATTGATCGTTGGGACGGCAAGGATCTCGATGGGCGCACGCTCTCGGTCTCCTTCGCTCGCCCGCAGGGTGATCGTCCTCCTCGCCGCGACGGCGGTTTCGGAGGCGGTGACCGTGGCGGCTTTGGTGGTGGTAACGGCGGCTACAGCCGCGGTGGCTACTAATCAGATTCGCTGAGAGAACGCCCGCGCCTTTCGGCGCGGGCGTTCTCTTTGTGCTAGCGTAGTAGTATGACCCGCGACGAACAGTGGCTGCTTGAGGAGAAGTATCACGGCGCGATGTCGCCCGAGTTCGCGACCGACCGCGAGCGGCTCGCCGCAGGCGAGCCGCTCGCGTATGTCATCGGCTCACAGCCTTTCCTCGGATTGAAAATCGCGCTCGACTCTCGCCCGCTCATCCCCCGAAGCGAGACTGAGTGGTGGGTCGAGCAGATGCTTGCGCACACGACGGGCGAACATTCGAAGGTGTTCCGCAGTGCGTCGGCACGAGGCACAGCGATTTTTCAGCAGAAAAATACGCGACCTTCGGATTTCGCCCGCCGTGTGCGTGTGTTAGATCTCTGCGCCGGTTCGGGCGCGATCGGCTGTGCTGTCCTCGCGCGCATCCCGAATGCGCATGTCTCTTTCGGCGAGATCGATCCGGCGCACGAGGCGACTATGTATAAAAACATTCGCGACAACAATCTCGACGAGACGCGCGCGAGCGTTCGCATCGGCGATCTCTTCACGCCCTTTGCAGGCAAGCAATTTGACATCATCGCCATCAACCCGCCCTACATTCCCGCTGATCGTGAGCTCGACTCGAGCGTCATCGAGCACGAGCCGCATACCGCGCTCTTCTCGGGTGTCGACGGCCTCGACCTTATCCGCCACATCGCCGCCGAGCTCCCCCGCTATCTCGCACCGGGCGGCACGGCATGGATCGAGTGCGACAGCGCCCACGCCGAGGCTGCTCGCGACTTATTCCTCGCACAGGGATTCCCCTCCACAATCCTCACCGACCACTACGGCCGCCCGCGCGTCATCCGTATCTGATATACTCAACTCATATGGCTGACCTCTCAACCGACCCCTACAAGGGCGTACGTGATTTTTATCCCGCTGATTGGGCACGCATGCAGGCGATGTTTACCCGCATGCGCGCGACGCTCGCCGCGTGGGGGTATGAGGAGTACGCCGCCTCGCCGCTTGAGCGCACCGAGCTCTACGAGGCGAAGACGTCTGACGAAATAGTAAACGAACAAACCTACACCTTCACCGACCGCGGCGATCGAAGTGTGACGCTCCGCCCCGAGATGACGCCGACCTTGGCGCGGATGGTCGCGGGCAAACGCGGCGAGCTCGCCTTCCCGCTCCGATGGTTCTCTATACCGAACGTCTTCCGCTATGAGCGGCCGCAGAAGGGGCGCTTGCGCGAACACTATCAGCTCAACGTCGATCTCGTCGGCGCGGCGGGAAGCGAGGCGGATCTCGAAGTCATCACGCTCGCGTCTAATCTGCTCAAAGCTTTTGGTGCCAAAGAGAGCAACTTCATCATCCGCGTCAACTCGCGCGCACTTCTCACTAACGCGTGCTCCGTCGCGGCGCTCTCTCCTGATGCAACGCGCGAGTATCTCCGTCTGCTCGACAAGAAGGCAAAGATGCCGCCCGAGGATTTCGCCATCGCGCAGAGCGCCATCACGTCAAGAGACCCGCTCGCTATCGTAAACGACGCGAGCGAATATCCCGAAGTCGCAGAGCAGAAGCGCGCGCTCCTCGACACGATTACGGCGCTCGCCGTACGCGGGGTCAACAATGCCGTCTTCGACCCGACGCTCACGCGCGGCTTCGACTATTACACCGGCATCGTCTTCGAGATCTTCGACACCAATCCTGCCAACCCGCGCTCACTCTTCGGCGGCGGCCGCTTCGACCGGCTCGTGACGCTCTTCGGTGGTGTCGCCATTCCCGCCATCGGCTTCGGCATGGGTGACGTCACGCTCGCCGACTTCCTCGCGACGCACGACCTCACCCCGAGCTCGGGCGACGAGAAGCCTGAGCTCTACCTCGGGACACCAACAAGCGCCGACATCCCCGCGGCGCAATCCTTCGCCGCGACCCTGCGTGCCGAGGGTTCGCGCGTCTTCGTCAATCTCACCGAGCGCGCGCTTGGCGACCAGATCAGAGACGCCGTGAAGCGCGGCATCCCGAACTTCGCGGCCTACGGCGCCGACGAGGTCGCGAGCGGGACTCTCCGCATGAAGACGCTCGCCACGAGCGAAGAAGCCGTGCTCCCCTTTTCAGAACTCCCGGCTCTCTTGCGCGCTCATCATTAATCTTAGTCATGCGCGCCATCACCTTCGACATCGAATCGATCTCCGACTCCGTGGTGCGCGGCCACGTCGATGTGAACGAGCAGGAGCTCATCGTCGTCGCTATCCACGACTCTCTGACCGGCGAGTACACGTCATTCTCAAGAGAAGAATTGCCGCGCCTCTGGCCGATACTCGAGCACGCCGACTTCCTCATCGGCTATAACTCCGACTCTTTCGACATTCCTCTTCTCAATCGCTACTACCCGGGCGACCTCACGCAGGTGCACTCGCTCGATCTCCTCGTCGAAGTGCAGAAGGTGCTCGGTCGACGACTCCGGCTCCAGGCGCTCGCCGAGGCGACCCTCGGCCGCGGCAAGTCGGGCGACGGGATGAAGGCCGGCGAGTGGTGGCGCGAAGGCAAGCAGGATCTCGTGCGGAAATATTGCATCGACGATGTGCGTCTCACGCGCGAGCTCTACGACTATGCGATAGAGCACGGGAAGCTGAAGTTTAAGGACCTGCGCGACATCCGCGATATCAAGCTCGACACCACGCACTGGGGCGTCCGCTCGAGCGCCGTCCTACCCTCCCTCACCCACGCCTTCCCGATTTGATACTCTCGGAGCTTTTATTTGGTATGCTAGTGATATGCAAAGCAAATTGACGGTGCCAATCGCGATTGTTGCCGGCGGGCTGGTGATTGCGATGGCGGTGTATGTGACGACGCCCAAGCGCGCGCCGAGCATGGGTGGCAACCCCGCGCTCGTGCGCCCCGTCGACGCGAGCGATCATGTCTTCGGCAACCCCAACGCACCCGTGAAGATTGTCGAGTATTCTGACTTCGACTGCGACTATTGCCAAGGATTCGACTCAACAATGCGCGAGATCATCGGGAGTTCGGGCACGAAGGGTCGTGTCGCCTGGGTCTATCGCGAATTCCCGCTCACCGAGCTCCACCCGAATGCGCTCTCGAGCGCCGAGGCAGCCGAGTGCGCGGCGCTCGCGGGCGGCAGTGATGCATTCTGGAAGTTCACGGATATTCTTTTCAAAAACCAACCGGTCGACCCGACGCAGTACGGCACCTATGCGAAGAACGCCGGCGTGACGAGCGAAGCCTTTGCAACTTGCTTTATGAACGCTTCGACCACCGTCTTCTCGCGCATCATGGCCGACCGGACAAACGCCTTCGCAGTCGGTGCCGAGGGTACGCCATATTCTCTCATTGTCGTCGACGGGAAGGCCCCGGTCGTCATGAGTGGCGCCTACGACTATGAAGAGGTGAAGCAACTGATCGACGACACGCTCGCCGGGCTCGCGCGCTAGCGCAATCCGCGTACAGCCGCTACGAGATCGCAGTAGTCGCACGTTTCTTTGTCGCAGTCCGCCGTGAAGGCGGATCCGTCGGCGATCGCTTGCGCGGCTTGTATGAGTTCGGTCTCAAGCGCCGCAACTTCAGCATCGGTGACCGTGAATGTCCGCAGGATACACCTCCCCTTCTCGTCCGGCTCGACGAAGTGAAGCGCGCCGTCGCGCATCGCGTAGCGGCCGTCCTTAGCAAGAAGCAATTTATAAAAGACGAGCTGACGATAATAATCGCCATCGGCGGCCTTCGTGAGCCCGCGAATCTCGTTCTCGCTCTTCGCCTTGCCCGTCTTGTAGTCAATCACCGTAACGGTGCCGTCCTCGGCGAGATCGAGCCTGTCGAGCTTGCCCGAGAGCGGCACCTCGCCAACACCCGGCACCGTGAGTGACGCGGTCACCGCAAATTCTGATTCGCGAGCACGAGGGAGCGCCGCGCCCTCTTGCGTCAGATACGCACGCAAGGTGTCTTCACCCTTCCCTCCAAGTTCATCGCGATCGCGCTCGGTGAGCGGCAGATGCGCGAGCGTCGCGTGAAGTGTCGCGAACGCGCTCTCGAGCGGATCTCGGGCATGAGTGAGCGCATCAACAGAGGCCTTCAACCCGGCGTGCACTGCCGTGCCGAAGAGCATCGAGAGCGACGGCGCGTCCGGTAGCTGGAGTAGCGTACGGAAATAATACTGCCACGGCGACTGCACATAATTATTAAAACCCGTGGGCGAGAAGCCGCGCGCGAGGAGACGCTCCTTCAAGAAAGAGGGGTCGAGGACCGCGCGCGCGGCATAGGGCGCGGCGGCTGTCGCCGCCGCGCCCTGCGCGCCCGCCACAATGTGCCCGATCAAATCTGCGAGGAACCGAAGCGGCGTCTGCGAACGATCTTCGTCGGTCACCAGAGAACGCGTGATGAAGACGCTGTCGCGAGCGCGGGTGAGCGCGACATAGAGCAGGCGGCGCACGTCATGCTCGTCATCATCGCTCTCACGAAGGAGCGAGAATTCGCTCGCCTTCCCGCGGATCCACTTCTCGTCGGTCGCATGAGCGATGATGACGTGCGAGAACTCGAGCCCCTTTGCGCCATGCGCCGTCATGAGCCGTACGCCCGCATGCCGCGTGCGCGGGCGACGGAGCTTGAGCTCATGTGCCTCGATCATCTCGAGGCGCATGAGCAGGTCCTGCGCCGTCGCGGCCGGCTTCTCGCTCGTGAGGAGCGCCGCCTCGTCCATGAAGCCTTCATACGCTTCATAGGCATCTTCGCTCTCGGCGAGCGTGAGGAGGCCTGCGGTGAAGCCGCTCTCGTCGGCAAGGCGAGCGAGCCACGCGACCACGGGTGTCGACGACATCTCTTCAGAGAGCTTCTGCAAGCGCTGTAGCCACGCGCGCATCTCGCCCGCCTCGCACTGTTCAAGAATCCGCACGAGCGGAGCGCCCGCACGTGGCCGCGCGAGGAGCCGCATGCGTTCTTCGAGCGCGAGTGGCGCACCCGGGATGAAGAGCGCGCGAGCGAGCGCCGCATCTCGCGAGAGGTCAGTGAGCGCGCGGATAAGCGAGATGAAGAGTCGCACGGCTGGATGCGCGAGCGCGCTCGCCTCAGCGCTCACATGGTCCTCGGGGATGCCCGCGCGACGCAAATAGTCAGCGAGCGCGAGCACGTCGGCATTCTTCTTGGTCAAGATGGCAATGTCTTCATACGACACGCCGCTCGCGTGGAGTATCTCGATGTGCGCGCGAATCGCTTCCCGCTCAGCGCGCGGCGTGTCACAGACGACCTCCTCGATAACACCACCCGTGCCGCGCACCGCGGTGAGCTCGGGGCGGAGCGCCGGGTCCGGCGCGGGCGCGGGCGCGATGAGGTCGTGCGCGGCCTTGAGTATCGCGCCGCGTGAGCGATAGTTCTCGTCGAGCGAGATGAGCTTCGCCTCAGGATATTTCGCTTTGAAGTAGAAGAATGAAGCGAGCGACGCGCCTTGGAAGCGATAGATCGCCTGCTTCTCGTCGCCGACGATGAAGAGGTTCGGCGCGCCATCGAAGTCGGTGATGAGCTCGAGGAGCCGGTTCTGCGCCGGGTTCGCGTCCTGATGCTCATCGGCGAGGACGAACTGCGAGCGCTCGCCGACCTGCGCGCGGAACCCCTCGTCGCTCTCGAGGCCGCGTATCGCCTCGGCAATCAAGTCTTCATAATCATAGAGCGACTCGCGCTCGAGCGCCGCCTCGTATGCCGCGAAGAGCTGCGCGACTTCGAGATGCTTCTCGAGCTTCTCGCGTCGACGCGTATAATCGCCCTTCTCTTGGCCGATATACTTCCCGCTTTTATGCACCCGTTCTGGTTCGCCAAGCAGGAGCTCATGCTCCCGTGTGAGCTCCGCGAGATACTGCGCGGGCGTGTAATGCTCCTTCTTCAACTCGCTCATGAAGGCGAGGAGCTTCGACGCCGAGCGGTACGGATCCTTCGCGCTGCGAATCTTCGTATACGACCCCGCGTCGAGTAGCTCCTCCATGAGTACGACACCGCGCACCTCGGAGAGCGGCGCGCCCTGCGCGATACGCGGGAAGAGGTCGCTTCGGAGCTCGAGTATCGACCGTGCGAAGCCGTGGAAGGTCGCGACTCGCACGCGATACGCCGCGCCGCCGATAAAGGAGGCAAGCCGCGTGCGCAGGGCGGTCACGGCGCTCTCGGTGAAGGTGAGTGCGAGGATCTCGTCGGGTGTGGTGCCGGTCGACTTCTGCAATATGTTGCCGATGCGGAGCGCGAGCATCTGCGTCTTGCCGGTCCCTGGGCCCGCGACAACCATCACCGGCCCGTAGAGCGCGTCGACGGCCTCCTTCTGCTTCGCGTTTAGCTTCGCGTACGCCTCGTCATAGGCCGTGGTCGTTATCATGCTTCTCATCCTACCGCGCGGCTCGCTAATTGACTAACAATATAAAGAGCGTATAATGCCCGCAGAACCAACCAACCCCGAAAAAGGAGGGGATATGCTCAAGTTCATCAAGAAAGTACTCGCCGAGCGGGCATTCGTAAAAAATCTTCGGCGCGCGCTCTGCGACTGTGAGCGCGAATCGGGCGTTGCGAAGCTCGCCTGCGTCGTCTTCAAGTCGCGCTTCGGTATCCCTGAAGCGCGTGCCGACCAGCTCGCCCAACGTGTCTGGGACGAGAAATAACAACCGAGCCGCGCTACGAAAGTAGCGCGGCTCGATTCTTTTTATTAGGGATATCGTAAGTCCCTATTTTTAGTTAGTACGACTTCAGGTGCCGCGCTTTGTCGTGGGTGCGGATTTTCTCGAGCGCCTTCGCCTCGATCTGGCGGATGCGTTCGCGCGTGACGCCGAACTCCTTCCCCACTTCTTCGAGCGTATGGTAGACGCCGTCCATGAGGCCGTGGCGCATTTCGAGAATCTTGCGTTCCTTCGGCGAGAGGTCGTTCAGAATCTCGCGCACTTGCTCTGAGAGGATGCGCTCCGAAGATTCCTGTACCGGCGAGGGGATGCGGTCATCGGGGATGAAGTCGCCCAGCGTCGACTTCTCGTCATCATCCGAGCCAATCGGATTCTCAAGCGAGAGCGTGTCCTGATTGATCTTCTCGATCTGATAGATCTTCTCCGGCTCGACGCCCATCTCTATCGCTATCTCCTCTGCCTGCGGGTCGCGGCCGAGTGCTTGCGCGAGACGGCGGCTGACCTGCTTATATTTGGCAATCGTCTCGACCATGTGGACAGGGATGCGGATAGTACGCGACTGGTCGGCGAGCGCGCGTGTAATCGCCTGGCGGATCCACCACGTCGCGTAGGTCGAAAACTTGTAGCCCTTCTTCCAATCGAACTTGTCGACGGCGCGGAAGAGGCCAAGGTTCCCCTCTTGGATAAGGTCGAGGAGGGTGAGGTCGGGTGAGCGGCCGACATACTTCTTGGCAATAGAGACGACGAGACGCAGGTTGCTCCGCGCGAGGATGTTGCGCGCTTCGGCATCGTTCTTCTCGATGCGCTTCGCGAGCTCGCGCTCCTCGGCGGCGGTGAGGAGCGGGTATTGCCCGATCTCGCGCAAATAAATCTGTATCGAATCATAGCTCGTCGAGTGGCGATCCTTGATGTTGCGCGTCGCGAGATACTCGTCGGCGGCGTCCTCAAGCATACCGCCTTCGAGCACGTCGACACCGGCCGTCGCGAAGCGCTCGTAGAGCGACTCGAGGAAGCTGACGTCATCTTCGACATGCGGGAACGACTTCAAGATCTCGTTGTAGGTGACATAGCCGCGCTCCTTACCCTTCTCGATGAGCTGTTCGGCAGTGAGGGTCTTCTGCTCGAGCGCCTTCGCCTTCGCGCCCTTCGCCGCGACGCGCACGACCTGCTTCTTGGAGTGGAGCTTCAGAGGCGCTTTCTTCGGCGCGACTTTCTTGAGTATCTTCTTGACTGCCTTCTTCGGAGCAACTTTCTTAGGTGCAGACTTCTTGACCGCCTTCTTCGGGGCGGATTTCTTCACGACTTTCTTTGCTTGCCCCGAGCTTGGTCGAGTGGCCTGCTTTTTCTTGGTGACAGGTTTCGTCATAGGTATGAAAATAAAATAAAAAAGTTGGGTTAGCCGAGCTTCGCGAGGCGACGTGAGAGATCGGCGCAGACTGCCTGTGCATGAGCAATCGCCGAAGCGTTTCCTCCTGCCTCGGCTCGGCGCAGATCCGTCACTGCTCCTTGATACGCCTCGCGGATGACCGCTGATTCAAAGGCGCGAAGAAGCTCGTCAGCAGCATCCTCGAGCGGTGCCTCGCCAAACGCCTGTTCGACTTCAAACACGGCAGATTCTGGCGGAACCTCTTCGGGGAGCGCGACGACTTCAGTAATTCGACAATACTCTGATTTCACCCGTTTGGCAAGAGACGTATCGGGATAGGCGTGGAGAACGGCGAGGAGCTGCTCGGCGCGCGCGTCGCTCACTGACCGAGCCGGCACTGTCTTCAAGGTCGAACCTTGAATATTCGAATTCAAGGTTCGACCTTGCGTCTGCTCTCTAGATTCCCTCGGCACCCGCTTGAGCGACTCGCGCACTGCCTCGCCCGAGAGCCCGAGCGCGCGTGCCGCGATTTGGACGAAGTGCTCGCGCTCCATCGGGCTCGGCGTCGCGATGATGAGCGGGAGGACGATCGCCTCAGCCTTCCGCACGAGCCGGTGCGGGTCGTGCTCGCTCCGCGAGAGTTCGTCGAGGAAAAATTCGACGATCGGCTTCGCGCTCGCGACGCGCTTCGAGAATTCTTTTGCGCCGTCGTCACTGCTCGTGACTAGATCGGCCGGGTCCATCCCTTCTGGCAGTGACACTGCCTTGACCCTAATGCCTTGCCCGAGAGCGAGTGCGGCACTTCGCGCGGTCGCCTTCAACCCCGCTGGATCAGCGTCGAGCATCAGCATGAGATTCTCGCTGTAACGCTTCATGAGCGCCCCGTGTCGCTCGGTGAACGCCGTACCCGAGAGCGCGACGGCATTCGTGAAGCCGGCCTGATGTGCCATGAGCACGTCGAGCTGACCCTCGACAAGGAGCGTGAAGCCGCGCACCCGTATCGCGTCTTTTGCCTTATCAAGCCCAAATAAGATTTCAGATTTGTGATAGAGCTCGGTCTCGGGGCTGTTCAGATACTTCGCTTGCTCGTCGGGAGACAAGGCGCGACCCGTGAAGGCGACTGCGTGACCGGCGACGTCGCGTATCGGGAACATCAGCCGATTGCGGAAGCGATCATAATAGGTGCCCGGCTTGCTGTCGGCCTCCTTCACTAATCCCGCGGCGAGGAGTTCGGGGATGGTGAAGCCCTGTGCGGTGAAGGCTTCAAGCAAAGCGCGCCACGCGTCGGGCGCGTAGCCGAGGCTCCATGCCTTTATCGATTCCTCCGTGAGCCCTCGCTTCTTCGCGTACGCATACGCACCTTCTCCCATGTGGGGTTTCGTAAACCCCACATGCAATTGCTCGGCGTACCACTCAAGGGCGCGCGCCATGAGCTCGCGCAAGCGATCCTTCTTCGACGCGTCTTCCCTATTCCCGCTTCCCGAATATTCTATGACCACGCCGGCTTTGTCTGCGAGAATCTTTAGGGCACCTTTGAAGTCGACGCCCTCTATCTTCTCAATGAAGGCGAAGCCGTCGCCGCCCTCGCCACAGCCGAAGCAGTGCCAGCTCCCGCGCTCGGGGCTGACATGGAAGCTCCCGGTCTTCTCTTTATGGAATGGGCAGAGGCCGACCATCGACCTCCCTGCCCGATGTAGCTTCACATAGGGACTTACGATGTCCATAATTGAGAGCCGCTCTTTAATCTGTGCCACCGTGTCCTGCGCCATGTCTCCTTATCCTACCTCGCGCGCGAGCACTTGACAATGTGTGTACGTTATGCTAACCTGTTTTACAGGTAGTACTGGTGCGGCTCGTTCGTCGAACCGCAATTCAAAACTTTACTGGAGAACGAAATGAAATTTTCGCAGTATTTAGCTTGTATTCTTATCGCGATTCTTGGCGCCGGCCTGCTGAGCGACTATGTCCATTCGCTTGGCATAGCCTTCTGTATGTGGTCCATAATTTCGGCCATATACTTCTCCACACAGAAGAACGACTGACCACTCCGGCGCGGATTAGGAATCCGCGCCGTTATCATTTCTGGTATCGAAGTCTGACTTCGATACTTTACAAAAGCACGGCCGCCAGGGGTGGGCGGCCGTGCTTTTGCGTCTTGAGTAAGGTCGGACCTTACTCAACTAGAGCGCACCGGCGCGGGAGACATAGGTCGAGCGCTCGACCGGGGCCGGCTCGGGGCGCTCGGCTTGAAGCTTCGCGATCGAAGCGTGCTTTTTACTTCCCGCGAAGCCCGTGCCCGAGGGGATGAGGCGGCCGAGGATGACGTTCTCCTTCAAGCCACGCAAGCGGTCGAGCGAGCCGCGCAGTGACGCGTTGATGAGTATCTTCGTCGTCTGCTCGAAGGACGCGGCGGAGAGGAAGGAGCGGCGCGAGAGCGCACTCTCCTTGATCCCGAGCACGATCTCCTTCGCCTTCGGCGCGATCTTGTTCTCATCTTCAGCATCCTTCAGCGCCTTCGCGAATTCCCAATCCTCGACGATATCGCCGACCGAGTAGTCGGTGTCGCCCGACTCGGTAATCTTCACGCGAGAGAACATCTGCTTCACCACCACCTCGAGGTGCTTGTGCGAGACCGGTGCACCCTGAAGCTCATAAATCTTCGAGGCTTCGGTGATGATGTACTCCTGCGTAATCGCGCGGCCGGCATAGTCGAAGAGCTCGTCGAGATCGGCCGAGCCGTCGGTGAGGATCTGGCCCTTCACGACCGTCGCTCCCTCCTTCACCAAGGGCACGCGCGGATACGGCGCGAGGTATTCGTAGGCAGAGCCGTCCTTCTTCCCCTGCCCCGCTTGTGGCGCGACGACGATAACCTTCTCGCGACCAGCCTCTTTCACCTCCATCACGATGCCGTCTGACTTGCTCACAACCGCCGGATTCTTCGGACTGCGCTTCTCGAAGACTTCTTCGACGCGCGGGAGACCGCTCGTGATGTCGCCGCCGACCGACGCAACGCCGCCCGCGTGGAAGGTGCGCATCGTGAGCTGGGTACCCGGTTCGCCGATAGCCTGCGCCGCGACCGTGCCGACTGCTTCGCCCAAGTCGACGAGCTCTTGCGTCGTCAGGTCCATGCCGTAGCAAGTCTGACAGACGCCATAGCGCGTCTCGCAGGACATCGCCGATCGTGCGTCGACCGAGGTGACCGAGGTTGCCGCCGCAAGCGCTTCGGCATCAAGGATAGAGAGATAGTGCCCTTTCTTGAAAAGCAGTGTGCCGTCCGCATCGAGGACGTCCTCGGAGAGCGTGCGGCCGCGAAGCGCTTCGGCATAGTCAACATGAATACCCGAGGCGCTCACGCGATTAATCTTCACGCCGCGCTTCGTGCCACAGTCGTGCTCGGTGACAATCGAGTCCTGCGCGACGTCGAAGAGACGACGCGTGAGGTAGCCAGCCTTCGCCGTACCGAGCGCGGTATCGGTGAGGCCCTTGCGCGCGCCGTGCGTCGACATGAAGTATTCGATCGGGTTTAACCCATCGATGAAGGAGGAGGTAATCGGCACCTCCATCGTCTCGCCAGAGGTGTTCTGGATGAGGCCCTTCATGCCGGCCATTTGGTTTATCTGACCCAGCGAGCCGCGAGCACCGGAAGTAACCATGTCCGACACTGACCCCATCGGATCGAGCTCCGCGCCGACGAGCGTCTCGATCTCTTGCTTCGCGCCCTGCCAATATTCAATCGCCATGCGGCGTTTCTCCTCGGCAGAGATGAGGCCGTTCTGGTAATCCTCTTCAATCTTCATAATCTTCTCTGCCGTCTCATCAACAACTTTCTGTTTCCCTTGCGGAACCTTCACGTCACCAATCGCCCACGTGACGCCCGACTTGGTCGCGTATTCGAAGCCGAAGCGCTTCACCTTGTTCACGATTGCAGGGACCGCGTCGATGCCGTAGCGACTGATGCAATCGGTCACGATGCGAGCAAGGACCTTCTTAGTGATAGTGTCGTTCACGAACGGATAGTCTGCGGGAAGCACGGTGTTGAAGAGGAGGCGACCAACCGTCGTCTCGAAAGGAGTCTCGCCGAAGGCGGCATACTTCACCTTGCCCGCGACGGGCATCACCTTGATCTTGGCGCGCATGTCGATCGCGTCATACTCGGACGCGAGAATCGCGGAGTTCGGCGACGAGAGATATTCGCCCTCGCCCTTCGCACCGTCAACGGCCTTGGTGAGCCAATAGACGCCGAGCACGATGTCGAGCGGCTTGCCGATAAGCACGATCATGTCACCCGAACCAGGCTTCAAGATGTTCTTGTTCGCGCTCATGATGTTCGCGGCTTCCCACTGCGCCTCTTCAGAGAGCGGCACGTGGACGGCCATCTGATCGCCGTCGAAGTCTGCGTTGAAGGCGTTACAAACGAGCGGATGGAGCTGGATAGCGTCACCCTCGATGAGCTGCGGACGGAAGGCCTGGATGCCTTGGCGGTGCAGGGTCGGCGCGCGGTTGAGGAGCACGTACTTGCCAGCAATCGCCTCTTCAAGAATTTCCCACACCTCGGACACGCCGTCTTCTATTAGGCGGCCCGCACCGCGAATGTTGAAAGCGAGTTCGCGCTCAAGGAGCCCCGCGATGACGAAGGGACGGAAGAGCTCGAGCGCCATGTGCTTCGGGAGACCGCATTCGTCGAGCTCGAGATTCGGGCCGACGACGATAACCGAGCGACCCGAGTAGTCGACGCGCTTGCCGAGCAAGTTCTGACGGAAGTAGCCCTGCTTGCCCTTCAGATAATCAGCGAGACTCTTGAGCGGACGGCGCTGGGCGGCGGTGAGCGCACCGGCCGAGGCGCTGCTCTTCCGGATCGAATTATCGAGGAGCGCGTCAACCGCCTCTTGCAAGATGCGCTTCTCGTTGCGCAAGATGACCTCCGGCGCGTGGATGTCGATGAGCTTCTTCAAGCGATTGTTGCGATTGATGACGCGGCGATAGAGATCGTTCACGTCGCTGGTCGCGTGGCGGCCGCCCTCGAGCGCGACCATCGGGCGAAGCGCCGGCGGGATGACCGGGATGCGCGTGAGGAAGAACCACTCGGGCCGCACGCCGCTTGCGATGAGCCCTGCGATGAGCGAGAGACGCTTCGCAAGCTTCTCGCGCTCTGCGGCACCCGCCTTCTCATAACGCGCTTGAAGCGTCGCTTCGAGCGCCCTCAAATCAAGTTTGGTGAAAATGTCATAGATGGCTTCGGCGCCGATACGAGCCTCGAAGAGGCCGCCGTACTTGACCGAGAAGCGGTGGTACTCGAGCTCATCGAGCACCTTGCCGACGACCACACCCTCGATCTCGTTCTTCGCGAGCGTCATCTTCTCCTTCAGCGTGTCGCGCTCCTTATCATTCTCGAGCGACTTGTACTTCGACTTATATTCGCTGTCGAGCTCGTTCAAGAGACGCTTCTTCTCGTCTTCTGCGATCCGAGTGACGATGTAGCCCGCGAAGTAGACGACCTTCTCAATATCGGTCGCCGAGGCGCCGAGCAAGAGTGCCATGCGGCTTGGCACCGAGCGGAGGAACCAGATATGCGCGACCGGCGTGCAGAGCTCGATGTGGCCCATGCGCTCACGGCGGACGATCGAGCGCGTGATCTCGACACCGCACTTGTCGCAGACGATGCCCTTGTAGCGGATGCCCTTGTACTTGCCGCAGTAGCACTCGTAGTCCTTCTCGGGACCGAAGATTTTCTCATCGAAGAGGCCGTGCTTCTCAGAACGCTGGGTGCGGTAGTTGATAGTCTCGGGCTTCGTCACTTCTCCTTGCGACCAAGCGAGAATCTTCTCGGGCGAAGCGAGCGTAAGGCGCAGACCATTCCAGGTGTCGCGGGAAGGAAGTTTTCGGGGGGTGAATGCCATATAAATTAGGAATTAGATAGTTAGGCGCTAGGCTCTAGCAAGTTACGCTTCTGCTTCGGACGGAAGATTCATCGGCTCGACGTCGAGCGCGAGGCCGCGGATCTGATTGGTAAGGACCGCGAAGGATGCCGGCGTGCCTGAGTGACTGATCGGCTCGCCCTTCACGATAGCGTCGAAGGCGGCAGAGCGGCCCTGGATATCGTCGGACTTGATAGTGAGCATCTCGCGGAGCGTGTACGCCGCGCCGTAGCCAAGGAGCGCCCACACTTCCATTTCGCCGAAGCGCTGACCGCCGTTCTGCGCCTTGCCGCCAAGCGGTTGCTGCGTGATGAGCGAGTAAGGACCGATCGAGCGCATGTGGATCTTGTCCTCCACCATGTGATGCAACTTGAGGATATACATATAGCCGACCGCGATCGGCTGGGCGAAGGCTTCGCCCGTGTGACCGTCGAAGAGCTTCATCTTGCCGCTTCGGTCGAAGCCGGCTTTTTCAAGCTCGTCCTTGATTTCGTCGGCCGTTGCACCAGCGAAGGGCGGGACGACCGCCTGATACCCAAGCGTATGCGCCGCGAGCCCAAGGTGCATCTCGAGGATCTGACCGAGGTTCATACGGCTCGGGACGCCGAGCGGAGTAAGAATGATGTCGACCGGATTGCCGTCCTTGTCATAGGGCATATCCTCGACTGGCAGGACGCGGCTAATAACGCCTTTGTTGCCGTGCCGGCCGGCGAGCTTGTCGCCGACACTGACATTACGCACCTGTGCGACCGTCACGACGATCTTCTTGATGATGCCGGTCTCGAGCTGATCGCCCGCCTCGCGCGAGAAGACGCGCACGCCGATGACGCGGCCGCGCTTGCCACCCTCCATGCGGAGGCTGGTGTCCTTCACGTCCTTCGCCTTATCGCCGAAGATCGAGCGGAGGAGACGCTCCTCAGGCGTGAGCTGGGTCTCGCCCTTCGGCGTCACCTTGCCGACCAAGATGTCGCCTGAGCGGACCTCGGCGCCGATGCGGATGACGCCCTCTTCGTCGAGATTCTTGAGCCGCATATCGCCAACATTCGGGATATCGTGCGTCGTCGTCTCATCGCCGAGCTTCGTGTCGCGCACGACGCACTCGAAGTCCTCGATATGCACTGTGGTGAACTTCGCTTCTTCGACGAGCCGTTCAGAAATAATAATAGCGTCCTCATAGTTCGCGCCGTTCCAGCTCATGAAGGCGACGCGGACATTCTGACCGAGCGCAAGCTGGCCGCTCTCGGTCGAAGAGTTGTCGCCGAGCACGTCGCCTTTCTTCACCTTGTCGCCCAGCGACACCGACGGCCTTTGCATGAAGGTCGAGTTCTGGTTGGTCTGCGTGATGCCCTGCAGCGGGTACTCTTTCTTCTTGTCGTCCTTATTCGTCACGACGATCTTGCGCGAGTCGACATAGGTCACTTCGCCTGCCTCATCGGCGAGCACGAGGCGGCCGGTCGAGCGAGCGGCCGGCGTCTCGATGCCGGTGGCCACGAGCGGCGCCTCAGGGATAAGGAGCGGCGTCGCCTGCTTCTGCATGTTGCTACCCATCAAGGCGCGGTTCGCATCGTCATGATCGACGAAGGGAATCATGCAGGTCGCGACCGAGAACATCTGATACGTTGACGCATCAATGAGCGTAATCGTGTCGCGCGGAACGATGATTGCATTACCTTGATAGCGCGCCTCGACCGAGTTAGTTACGATGCGGCCGGACTCGTCAATCTTGGTCGCGCCGTGCGCGATATACTCTTGCTCTTCATCAAGTGCGTTCAGATAGACGATCTCGTCAGTTACCTTTCCTCCCTTCATCCGAACATACGGCGTCTCGATAACGCCATAGTCGTTGATGCGGGCGTGCGTCGCCATGTGGAGAATGAGACCGATGTTCTGACCTTCGGGCGTGTGAATCGGGCAAAGGCGGCCATAATGCGAAGGGTGCACGTCGCGCACTTCGAAGCCAGCGCGCTCACGCGTGAGACCGCCGGGGCCGAGCGCCGAGAAAAGGCGCATGTGTTCGAGCTCCGCGAGGATGTTCTGCTGATCCATGAACTGCGAGAGCTGGTTGGCCGTGAAGAATTCGTGCACCGAGGCGTGGAAGGGGCGCGGATTGACAAGCGCCATCGGGAGCGTCGTCTCACTCTCGATGGTGCTCATGCGATCTTGAATGTTGCGCTTCATGCGGCTCATGCCGACGCGCATGCGCGACTGCAAGAGCTCGCCGACGAACCGCACGCGGCGGAAGCCGAGGTGGTCGATGTCGTCCGGCCGTGCCGACGGGTCGACATTGAGACGCGTGATCTCGCCGACAATGCGGACAAAGTCGGCGAGCCCGAGCGTGCGCTTCTCGAGTGCCTTCTCGGTAGTCGGGAGTCCGAAGCGCATCTGGAGACGCGAGCGGCCGACCTTCCCGAGGTCATAGCGCTCCGTCGAGAAGAGCGCTTGGACGAAGTTCTTCGCGTTCTCTGAGGTCGCGAGGTCACCGTCGCGCATGCGGCGATGGATCTCGACATACGCCTCTTCGATCGACTTCGCCTCATCGTGCGCGAGCGTCGCTTCGATAGCCGCCTTCGCAAGCGGATCCTTCTCAAAATGCTTCAGTACCTCAGCGCCCAAGCCGCCGCCGAAGACGGTGAGGAGCTGGGTGATCGGAAACTTGCGCTTCCGATCGATCTTCATGAAGATCGCGCCGTCTGCTTCAGAGTCGATCTCGATCCAAACACCGCGGAGCGGGATTATCTTCGAGCCGAAATACTGCTTGCCGCGGATGAGCTCCGAGACGAAGAACGCGCCGAAAGAGCGTGCGAGCTGGGGGACGATAGCGCGCTCGACACCCGAGACGATGAAGGAGCCGTGCGGCGTCATCATCGGCATGTCCGTGAGGAAGATCTCTTGCGACTTCTCCGAGCCGAAGGTCTTGTTGACGAGCTTCACGGTCGCCTTGATCGGCGCCTCGTAGGTGCGGGCGTTCTCGCGCGCGAATTGCTCGTCGAACTTCGGTTCGCCGATTTCAAAACTTTCAAACTGAATCTCGAACTTCTTGCCCGAATAATCGCTGATCGGCGAGAACTCTTTGAAGAGCTCGGTCAAGCCATCTTTCAAAAGCCAGGTGAACGAGTCGCGCTGGTGGCCGACCAGGTCGGGGAACGGGACGGAGGGTGCCTTGTAGGCACCGAAGGTCTTCTGGATGAGGTTCTTGCGCATGTCGGTATTGCGTGAGGTAGTAAATATATAAATGCAAACGCACGGACACAGTCCGCTTTCGCTCTTGCGTTGTATTCGATTCCCGTATGTTATCTCTCCCCGCCCTTCGTGACTCACTCGTATCTGATATCGGTATCCTATCACCCGCCCCCATGCTCCGCAAGGGGGCGGTTTTCCCCACGTATCGAAGTCTGACTTCGCTACTTCTCTTTACGCCACTTGTCAATGTTCGCGTGATGGCCGGTCTGGAGGACTTTTGGGACGTTATATTTTTTGTCTTTAAATAAAATCGTTTCGGGGCGGGTGTAGACCGCGCTCGAAGCGACGCGGCGCTCCTCGACCGACGCATCTTTACCGAGCACGCCGGGCAAGCGACGGGTGATAGCGTCGACCATTGCCATAGCTGGTACCTCCCCGCCGGTGTAGACGGCAGAGCCGACGGCATACTCCTTCACGGTCGCGAGCGTCTTCAGCATCTTCTTCGCGCGTTCGTCGATGCCCTCATAGCGGCCGCAGACGAGCACGACATCGTCATACTTTGCGAGCTTGTCGGCTTCTTTGTTATCAAATTGTTTGGCCGACGGAGAGAACCAAACGACCACCGGTCGTTTGTCCCGCGTAGCTTTAGCGGAGTGGGACTTTTTCAGCGACTTCTCGACCGCGCGGACAACCGGCAATGCCGTCATCACCATACCCGGTCCGCCGCCATACGGCCGCTCGTCGACCTTGCCCCATTTGTTATCCACGAAGTCGCGCGGCGTCTGATAGACTACCGAAATCTTTTTCTCTTTACGGGCGCGCCCGACAATAGACGCCGAGAGATACGCGTCGCACGCTTCTTCAAAGAGCGTAATCAGATGGAACTTCATGTTTGCCGCCGATGGGCTCGTTTATCTTCAAGTTGACGCGTGCGTTCCCCTTCATCCCGACGACACGCAAGAGGATCCGGAGCGCCTCGGCCGTCTTGCCATTCTTGCCGATGATCTTCCCCATATCCTCGGCGTGGACCATGAGCGTAAGCAAGACGCCCATCTGGTCGATGGTGCGCGTCGTCTCGACCGCCTCAGGATGGTCGACGAGCGCTTTGACGGCGTATTCAAGAAATGCCTGATCTGGTTCCATAAAAATTATAGTGCCACCGCCCGTAGGCGATGCGTTATGCGGCGGGTTCAGCGGGAACTTCTTCAGCAACAGCCGGAGCTTCTTCGACTGCGGGCTCTGCTTCTGCGACAACCTCTGCTTCAGTCGGCAATGCTTCAGCGGCCTTGGCGGCTTCAGCGGCGGCGACCTTGGCGGCAGTAGCTTCTTCTATCGCCGCCTTTGCCGCGGCGGCTTCAGCTGCGATAGCTGCTTCGCTCTTCTGCGGCGACTTGCGCGGGAGGACATTCACTTTCTTCCCTTCTATGACGCCCTGTGAGATGAGGAGGTTACGGATGGAGTCGGTCGGTTGAGCACCCTTCAGGAGCCACGCCTTCACGCTCTCTTTGTTCAAGGTCAAGGCCTTGCTCCTCGGGTTGTAGGTGCCAACCTGCTCGACGATATTGCCCGCCTTAGCCGCGCGCTCCTTCTCGAGGACGGCAATGCGAAACGCCGGATCATTCGTCCGGCCGATGCGTTGGAATCGGATCATCAACATAGATAGATAGACACTACCAGACCTGGCAAAAAATCGCAAATAGTGTCGATGTCTGATAGAGTAAGAGAAATGCCGCCAACCCAATCGCTCGAAGGCCCGATACTGATGACCCGCAAGGGCTTCGGCTTTTTCGTCATGGGCGACGACCGCGAGGATCTGCTCGTCCCGCCCGAGTGGACCAACCACGCGCTCTCGGGCGACGTGGTCAAAGTCGTGCCAATGGGCGACTACCGCGACCCGTCTGGCCGCATGCCGCCGCGCGCCGCGGGCAAGGTGGTCGAGCTCGTCTCTCGCGCGCGCGAGACCTTTGTCGGGACCCTTGTCGAAGATGCTGACAAGATGTTTATCACACCGGATTATAAGAAGATGCATGTCGCGGTTGAGGTGCGGGACACGGCCAGCGCGGCGATTGGCGACAAAGTGCTCGTGCGTCTGAAGGGGTGGGAAGAGGGCGTCGCGTATCCGTGGGGTGTCGTCGAAGAAGTCATCGGCAAGGCGGGCCAGCACGATGTCGAGATGCGCGCACTCGCCTTGGGTCAAGGCTTCTCGCCCATCTTCCCTCCCGGCGTTGTCGCTGAAGCGAAGCGGCTCGAAGCCGAAGGGCGCCAGATGTTGGCCGATGAAGTCACGGCGCGGCTCGCAGACTCGCCGCGTGCCGACTTTAGGGAAATCAGCACCTGCACCATCGACCCCTTCGATGCAAAAGATTTCGATGACGCGCTCTCGGTACGGCAGCTCGACGATGGAAATGTCGAAGTCGGCGTGCACATTGCCGACGTCTCCTTCTTCGTCCGTCCGGGCAACGCGCTTGATACTGAGGCGCGCGAGCGCGCGACCTCGGTCTATCTCGTCGACCGCACGATCCCCATGCTCCCCGAGATCCTCTCGACCGACCTCTGCTCGCTCAATCCAAACGAAGACCGGCTTGCCGTCTCCGCTGTCTTCACCCTCGACGCCGAAGCAAACATCGTGAGCGAGTGGTTCGGTGAGACCGTCATCCATTCTGATCGCCGCTACACCTACGAAGACGCGCAAGCGACCCTCGACGCGGGCGCGGGCGACCTCCACACCGAACTCGCGACCCTTCTCGCCCTTTCTAAAAAAATCCGCGCGCGGCGCCAAGCAAAAGGCGCTATCGAGTTTGATACTGCCGAGGTCAAGATAGAGCTTGATAAAGCGGGTACACCCATCGCGATTCGCCTCAAAGAGCGCAAGGATACCAATCTCCTGATCGAAGATTTCATGCTCCTCGCCAACGAAGCGGTCGCGAAGCATTTGGCAAAATTGACGAGCAACGGTAGCCCGCACTTCGCCTCGCTCTACCGTGTCCACGACGAGCCGGATGCCGACCGCATCGAGCGTCTCGCCGACCTTCTGCGCGTCCTCGGCTACAAGCTCACTATCGCCGGCGGCAAGGTGACCGGCGCCGAGCTCAACCAGCTTATGGAGTCGGTGAAGGGCACGCCCGAAGAATATCTCGTGAAGACCGCGACCCTCCGCTCGATGAGCAAGGCGGTCTACACCACGCGCAACATCGGCCACTTCGGTCTCGCCTTCGACTTTTATACCCACTTCACTTCGCCTATTCGCCGCTACCCTGACCTCGTCATCCACCGACTCGTGAAGGCGCATGCGGGCGGTGCGGCCATCACCCGTGAAGAGATGCAGGAGTTCGATCGGCTCGCACTCCACGCCTCCGAGCGCGAGGTCGCCGCGGCCGACGCCGAGCGTGACTCGATCAAGATGAAGCAGGTCGAATATCTCGCGGGGCGTATCGGCGAGACCTTCAGCGCGGTCATCTCGGGCGTGACCGAACGCGGCCTCTATGTCGAAGAGCAGACAACCCACGCCGACGGCATGATTCTGATTCGGAATGTCGGCGATGACTATTTTGAATATGACGAGAAGCACTACCGCCTCGTCGGCAAGCGCACCAACAAGTCATTCCGTCTCGGCGACCCAATAAAAGTAAAGCTTATCGCCGCCCGCGTGATGGAGAAGGAACTCGACTTCGTCCCGGCGTAATATAAAAAATGCGCGGCAAGGTCTTCGATCTTGCCGCGTTTGCTACACAGCGTGCTCAAGCCGGTCAACGCGGACGGCGAGTGCGTTGAATTCGCCCCGCGGGACCGTGGCATCGAGAGAATACTGCAAGCCGTCCAACTTCCGTTCGAAGGAGTCGAATCGGCGCATGTCTTCTATGTGATTCTTTTCGAGAGTAAGGAGGCGGTCTTCAACTTCAGAGAAACGAACATCAACTTTATCGAATCGTTTGTCGATCTTGTCGAATCGATTATCGACCTGATTGAATCGTTCATTAAATTCCTGTCGTATCTCGCCGAAGCCGCCCGCGACCATCTGCGCGAGGTCATCGAGCGTCACCTTCCCTCCCCATTTTTCCTCTTTCTTCTCGCGCGGCATATGTCCTGTATCTTAGCACACCGCTACTTCGCCACGGCGATGGCTTCGTCGAATTTTACTGACAAGAGTTTGGAGACGCCGTCAGAGCCCATCGTGACGCCATAGAGGATCCCCGCGCGGGACATCGTCTCGCGATTGTGCGAGATGACGATGAGCTGTGACTTCTGCGCGAGGTTCTCTATCATGTCGCCATAGCGGCGACTGTTCGCCTCGTCGAGCGCGGCGTCGGTCTCGTCGAGGATGAGGAAGGGCGGCGGGTTCACCTGACTCATCGCGAAGATGAGCGCGATGCTCGTGAGCGCGCGCTCGCCGCCCGAGAGTTGCATGAGCGCGCGCACTTTCTTCTTCGGCAGGTTGACGGCAATCTCGATACCGGCGCGTTCTTTCTCTCTCGGTATCTCGTCGAATGACTCCTCGGGATCTTCGGATTCTTCAGAAGAATCCTCGACCTCGAGTGTGAGACGCGCGCCGCCGCCGCCGAACATGAGCGCGAAGTATTCGCCGAACGAGGCGTTCACCTTCGCGAGCCCATCAGCGAAGTGCTTCGCGAGCTCGGTGTCGAGATCGCTCACAAGGGCGCGAAGCCCGGCGGCCGACTTCGCGAGGTCCTCAAGCTCGGTCGCGAGGAATGCTTCGCGTGCGCTCACCTCCTTGTGCTCTTCGCGAATGTCTTCGCCCGTGCCGCCCGCCTCTTCGAGCCGGATGCGCACGCGTTCGAGCGCGCGCTTGCGCTCCTCTTGTGCGCGACGATCTTCACTCGGCAATTCACCGAGCGGCTCATACGAGATGGCCGCCATACCCGCGAGCAATCCCGCATCGGCCTTGTCACGGTCGAGCGACTCGGCAAGCATCGTGAGCTCGCGCTCGCGTGCTTCGAGCGAAGCAATCGCGCTTTCTCCCTGCGCCTTCGCTTGTGCGAGCTCGAGGATGCTGTGGCGCATCTCGCGCCCCGTCTCATCGTGCGCCGTTAGCGCCTCGCGTGCACGAGCAAGCACGAGCCGTGCTTCTTCGAGCTCGCATGCAAGGCGATCATCCTTCGCGACAAGCTCGCCGCGTTCATTCTCGAGCCGGTGCGCCGCGCGCTCCTCCTCGACGAGATAGTCGTCGGTCGGTGCGATGAATTGGCTCACAAAAATTTTGACCAGCCCGCCGACCGCCTTGAGCGCGGCCGCAATCGCCTCAGGCGTGGTCGCGCCGCGCACCTGATCTTCGACCTCCTTCGCGAGCGTGATGAGATCTTCACGCGGGACCTTGGTGTAGGGCTCGCGCGCGACGCGCGCGCTCCGCTCCGTAGCCGCCGCGAGCGCGCCTTCGACACGGCCAATCTCGCGCGCGAAATGGCTGCGCTCTGTGCTCAGGCGCTCGGTCTCGCGCTCAGCAACGCGCACCGCCTCGAGACGCTTACCGCCCTCAGCATCGATGGTTACTTGGTCTTCAATGTGCGCGAGATCTGCCGAGACCTGCGCGAGCGTCTCGGCCGCGTGTTTCCTTTTCGTGACGACATGCACCTTCTCTTGTGCGAGATACGCGTCTTCAATGGCGAAATACGTATGTGCGAGGTTGATGAGCTCGGTGCGAAGACTGTCGGCGCGTTCGAGCTTCTTGACCTGGCTCTCAAGGAAGCGGAGGTGCGGCGCAAGCTCTCTTCGCAGAGAATTGACCTGCGCGATATTGCCTTCGGTCTTCTCAAGCTTCCGGAGCGCCTCCTGCTTCTTGAATTCAAACACCTTCAGCCCAAGCGCGTCCTCGAGCATGAGCCGTCGCTCGCGCGGGCTGGAGAGGAGAATGCGATCGGCCTCGCCCTGCGAGATGATGTGATGGCCCGTCTCGCCGATATTGGCGCTTGCGAGGAGCTCGACGACATCGCGCAAGCGCACTTTCGAACCGTTGATAGCATATTCGCTCGTCCCGTCGCGCAAGACGGCGCGCTCGATAGCGACTTCATTGAAGTCAATCTTGAATTGCCGTTTTGAATTATCAAAAACGATAGCGACCGCCGCGCGGCCCGAGCGCGGCACCAAGTGCGAACCGCCCCAGATGAGGTCTTCGCTGCGCTTGCCGCGTAGGCTCTTCATCGACTGTTCCCCAAGCGCGAAGCGGAAGGCTTCGGCGACGTTACTCTTCCCCGAGCCGTTCGGCCCGACGATGGCGGTCGTCGCCTGCGAGAAGTCGAGCACGGTCTTCTTCGCGAATGACTTGAACCCGACGATCTCTAATCGCTTCAACATTGCTAGCTATTGTAGCATCGAAACTCCCCTACCACTTCATCTTGTCCAACCCTGCCTGCGCGGCGTTCTGTTCTGCTTCTTGCTTGCTCTTCCCTTCACCCTTCGCAATCTCTTTGTCGCCCACGAAGACGCCGACCGTGAAGACTTTATCGTGATCGGGACCAATTTCTGATAGTGTTTGATATTCTGGCGTCAGACCACGCTTCTCCTGTGCTGATTCTTGGAAATGGCTCTTCGCGTCTTGGTAGGAGCGTTTCGCGATGACTGAGTCAATCTTGCTACAGAGTTTTTTTTGTATAAAAGATTCTGCGGCGGCGTAGCCCGCGTCGAGATAGATCGCGCCGATAATCGCTTCGACCGCGTCGGCCATAATAACGTCGCGCGCGCGGCCCGTGTCCCGCGCCTCGCCCTTCGAGAGGAGGAGGAAGTCGTTGACGCCGAGTGCTTGTGCCGTTTCAGAAAGTGAGACGGTGTTCACCAAGGCCGCGCGATAGCTCGTGAGCTCGCCTTCGTCCTTCGCCGGAAACTTTTTAAAGAGGAAGTCGGTGCTGGCGAGCTCAAGCACCGCATCGCCCAAGAACTCGAGTCGCTCATTATGATTCCCCGCATATTCGCGATGTTCGTTCAGATACGAGCGGTGCGTCAAAGCCTCGACGAGCAAGTCGCGATTTGAAAAAGGGTGGCCAAGCCGTTCTTCGAGAAGTGAGAAATCAGGCATGCGAACTAGCGTGATCGAGGAGCTTCTGGACAGCCGCCGTCACGATGGGGAGCATATCATCATAGAAATTAAGGTCAATGATGTCCTGCAGACGGAACCACTTCGCGTCATCGAGGCCGCCGCTCTTCTTGAGTACGATCGGTTCAAACGTGGAGGACGCAAGGAAGAACCACACATGCTTGCGCACGCGACCCTTCTCAGGGTGCGACGCGACATATTCGTTCTCGCCGATCTGATCTTCGACCTTCGCTTCAAGACCGAGTTCCTCCTTCACGATGCGCACAATGCCGATCTCGGGCGTGGCGTCTTCTTGAATATGCCCCTTTGAGAGTGTCCAGTGCCCGAAGACGTCATGCACGAGCGCGAGATAATATTGCCCTTGATGCTTCGTGTAGACGATAGCGCCGCCCATCTTCTCGATCGGAAGCTCTTCGCGCTTTGTCTTCTTATTTTTATCACTCTGCTCGTCCTTGCCCGGCTCGCCAAGCTCTTTGTAGATAGCGCCGAGGACGCCGTTCACGAAGCGACCCGAGGAGTCGCCACTGAAGGTCTTCGCGAGCTCGATAGCCTCGTTGATCGCAACCTTCGCCGGCACTTGGGCGCGATCGGCGAAGAGGAGCTCATAGAGCCCGAGGCGCAGGATATTCCGGTCCAAGGGCGCGATGCGGTCGAGTGGCCATTCGGGCGCGGCCTTCTCGATGATGAGATCGATGTCATCCTTCTTGGCGATGACGCCGGCAAGGAGCTGATCGGTGAAGGGGCGGTCGACATCGTCACTGCCAAACTCGGCGACATTGCGCGCGAGAATAGCCGCCGTCTCGCTGTCAGGCACGTGGGTCGTGTCCCACTCGAAGAGAGTCTGGAGGACGATGGAACGGGCGAGGTGTCGGTTGGCCATTGAAAGATCTGGTTAGGTACGAAGGTAGTATAACAACAACTAGGCGCTAGGCGCTAGGCTTTAGTGTGAATTGCTAACGCCTTGAACCTATCTTACGCTCCCCCGCCGAAGCCGCTCCGCGCCTTCGGGCGGCCACCCGTCGCGACCTTGCCCGAGACGCCTTTTGCGCTCTTGTCGGTCGCGTTCGCATGATCAACATGCGCGTGCTCGTGCGTGTGCTCTGCAACCGGAGCCGTCGAGACGCCCTTCGTCTTCGGTGCCTTAGCCTTCACGACGCGCGCGGGAGCGATCTGCCGGCCGCGGTACAGGCCCGTCGCCTCGTCGACGCGGTGCGGAAGGCGCAGAGTGCCGCTCTCTTTATCGACGACAATATTGACGTTCTCGAGCGCGTGGTGCGATCGGCGATTACGGGTGTGCCCCTTAGTGTGACGCATTCGAATTGACATGTCTCTTACCCTACCATGGGCGGTATAAAAAATCAAAAGCGCCGCTTATTAGGCGGCGCTCGTGGGGATTCTCCGATCCCCTAGTGGTGTTGTACTGGCGGTGTGTAATCACACTCACCTGCGTCACGTGAGGTGAGAGGCGAATTCGTATTGAGTGCACACTTCAAAACGGTCGTATGCAAACAACCCCCAATACGTCTCTGTAATGCCTCGGCATTCGGACATGGTTTTTGGTAGACAATGCACCCACCAAAACCCATGGCCTCAAGCCTCACGACGGTCACTGTTACCGGCCGCTTCTCAACAACTGTGATTTTTTTCATACCACGTCTCCTTCGCCTGTTTGCCAGGCTGTTGATTAGTCAAGAATCTTGATCCCCCACGAGGGCTCGTACGGCTTCATGGAATGCTTGCAGACAGCCGCCACCTCAGGAGAGACTGGATCAGTACAGCACCAACACGACAACTCGACCGAGCCAGATGCGCCTTGATACAGCTCCTCGGCACGATGGCATACACCATCATCGTCATGATGATATCCGTGTCCACTCCCTTCGCGCGGGACTGTACACGAAGCAAACCCAGAATCTCGTAGAGATTCTGCACTAATCAGGATGTGATGCTTTCTCACCATTTTCTTACCTCTTTTGAGAAAGACCTAAAAATCCAATCTCTCGATTGGACACCAGCCTGTAGCATACCTTATTTGAGTCTGCCGTCAAGATGCACGAAGGTGCGACGGTGGATAGCCGAGAGGCCGTGCTCACGAAGCATCTCATAGTGTCGCTTGGTGCCGTAGCCCTTATGAATCTCGAAGCCGTAAGCCGGATACTCGGCGGCGAGCGCGACCATCAGATGGTCGCGCGACACCTTCGCCGCGATAGACGCGAGCGAGATGATTGGCACGAGCGCGTCGCCGTGGATGATGGTCTCTTGGGAGAATTCGGGCGGCGCGCGAAGCGCGCCGTCGAGCAGAATGTGAACTTCATCTTTCATGTGGGGTTTCGTAAACCCCACAAGGTTGCGCACACCACGGGCGAGCGCGTCCGACACTGCGGCGCTGATTCCCTTCTCGTCGATGAGAACAGCATCGGAAAATTCGACCGCGAAGCGCGCGTCGCCTCTTGCGACGCGCGCAGTGAGCATTTCGAAAATCTCTTCGCGCTTCTTCTCCGAGAGTTTCTTCGAATCATTTACTCCGGGGAATTCGCGCGCGACGTCAAACCCTTCGGGCATCATGACCACCCCGACCGCCACCGGCCCGGCGAGTGGCCCACGCCCCGCTTCATCTACCCCGAGCAAAAATCGCATGATGAAAGTATACTGTGCCTTATGGCATCGCGCTTCGTCCATCTCCACACGCATAGTCATTATTCCTTCTTGCAGGCCTTGCCCAAGATCGACGAGCTCGTCGATAAGGCAAAGAAGGAGGGTATGGACGCCCTCGCCCTCACCGATGGCGGCAACATGCACGGCGCTATCGAGTTCTATAAAACGGCAACCAAAAAGGGGGTGAAGCCTATCCTCGGCGTCGACACGTATCTGGCGCCACGCTCACGATTCGACAAGGACCCAACCCTCGACGCGAAGCGTTCGCGCATTGTCCTGCTCGCAGAGAATACCGAAGGCTACCAGAATCTCCTCGCGCTCGTGACCCGGTCGTGGACCGAAGGCTTCTATGAGCGGCCGCGCATCGACAAAGAGCTCCTGCGCGTGCATGCGAGCGGTCTCATCGCACTCCTCCCCTCCTTCGCGAGCGACACGAGTCAGCTCTTGCGTGCGGGCAACAGCGAGGGCGCGCATGCCGCACTCGCCGAGTTCACGAGCATCTTCGGCCATAACAATCTCTTTTTAGAAATCACGCACCACCCGCATGTCGAGGGGCACGAGAAGGTGATGAAAAAGATTGTCGCGCTCGCGCACGAGACCGGTGTCCCGCTCGTCGCTCAACACGACGTCTACTACCTCGAGCCGGACGACCGCGAAGCGACCGAGATCCTGCGCCGCATCGGCCAAGGCGGCCACGGCAAAAATGAAAAAGAAGATTTTTCCTTCTTGAGCGAGGCGAAGATGCTCGAGCTCTTCGCCGACCTGCCCGAAGCGGTCGACGCGTCACGCGCCATCGCCGACCGCTGCAACATATCCTTCGAGCTCGGCACCTGGACCTTCCCTGCCATGCCCGTGTCGCCCGGATTCGCATCACACGACGACGAGCTCCGCGTCAAGGCCTATGCGGGTATCGAGATCCGCGGCCTCGAGGAGACCAAGGAGGTCATTGACCGCATCGAGTACGAGCTCAACATCATCATCACCAAAGGGTTCGGTGTGTACTACCTCATCGTGGGCGATCTACTCGCCTTCGCCAAGAGCGCGGGCATCGTCACCACGACGCGCGGCTCGGCCGCCGGCAGCCTCGTCGCCTATCTCGTCGGCATCACGAACGTCAACCCGCTCTTCTATAAGCTCCCCTTCGAACGCTTCTTGAACCCCGAGCGGCCGAAAGCGCCGGACATCGACATGGACATGGCCGACGACCGCCGCGACGACATGATCGCCTATGCGAAGCAGAAGTACGGCGATGACCACGTTGCGCAGATCGGCACCTTCGGCACCATGATGGCGCGGGCGGCCGTGCGCGACGTCGCACGCGCGCTCGGCCATGCCTACTCGACCGGCGACCGCATCGCGAAGCTCATCCCGATGGGCTCGCAAGGTTTCCCGATGACCATCGACCGTGCGCTCGAGCTCGAGCCGGATCTGAAAGCGCTCTACGACGAAGACGACGATGCGCACGAAGTCATCGATCTCGCGAAGCGCATCGAGGGCTGTGTGCGACATGTCGGCGTGCATGCGGCTGGTGTCGTCATCTCGCCAACGCCCATGATCAAGTGGACGCCCGTCCAACCCGACCCGAAGGGTACCGGCAAGCTCATTACGCAATACGACATGTACGCGGTCGGCGAGGACGGCGTTGGGCTGACCAAGTTCG
Organism: bacterium; assembly: GCA_023269085.1. GTDB lineage: Bacteria > Patescibacteriota > Minisyncoccia > Phycocordibacterales > Phycocordibacteraceae > C7867-001. The sequence continues at coordinate 104,710 of JAHFML010000001.1, forward strand.
ACTTCCTCGGTATCAAGAACCTCGCCATCCTCGCCGATGCGGTCGCCCGCATCAAGGAGACCCGCGAGCTCACGATCGATATCGAGAACATTCCCATCGACGACGAGAAGACCTTCACGATGCTCGCGAAGGGCGACACCGAGGGCGTCTTCCAGCTGAATGGTTCGGGCATGACGCGCTGGCTCAAAGAGCTGAAGCCTTCGACTATTCACGACATCAACGCGATGGTCGCGCTCTATCGCCCGGGGCCGATGGAGACCATCCCGCAATATGTCGAACGCAAACATAATCCGCGCATGATCAACTTCCTCGATCCGCGGATGAAAGAGTATCTCGACTTCTCCTACGGCCTCCTCGTCTATCAAGATGACGTGCTCCTCACCGCTATCAAGCTCGGCGGCTATTCGTGGCTCGAGGCCGACAAGCTGCGCAAGGCGATGGGCAAGAAGATCCCCGCCGTCATGCAAGCCGAGAAGGAGAAGTTGCTCAAGGGATTCGTCGAGTACGGCAAACTTCCGAAAGAGAAGGCTGAGAAGCTCTGGCACCTTATCGAACCCTTCGCCGCCTACGGATTCAACAAGGCGCACGCCGCGAGTTATGGCAAGGTTGCGTATCAGACCGCCTATTTGAAAGCGAATTATCCGGTCGAATATATGGCTGCCGTGCTCACTGCCGATTCGGGCGACACCGAAGCCATCGCCGTCTTCGTCGCCGAAGCGGCCCGCATGAACATCCGTGTTCTCCCGCCCGACGTGAACGAGAGCGGGAGCGTCTTCACGGTGGTGCACGCCGGCGAAGACGCATTCGCTGAGGGCATCTCCAACTTGAGTAAGGTCGAACCTTACTCAAATGAGGAAGGTTCGACCTTACTCAAGTTGGACCGACAAACCTATAACGCCATCCGTTTCGGCTTGTCGTCAATCAAGAACTTCGGCGAGGGCATCTCTGAAGCAATCATCGCCGAACGCAAAGCGCGCAGCCCCTTCACTTCCCTCTCCGACTTCCTCTCCCGTGTCGGGTCGAAAAATTTGAACCGCAAATCGCTCGAGGCGCTCATCAAGTGCGGCGCGCTCAACTCGCTCTGCATCGACGCGGGCGGCCGCGGCACGCTCCTCGACAATATCGAGACCCTCCTCTCTTATCATCGCGAGTCGACCGCGGTCGCGCCACAAGACTCGCTCTTCGGCACGCTCATGGCGCCGCCCGCGCTCACGCTCCCCATCGGCAAGCCCGTCTCACTCATAGAGAAGCTCGCACTCGAGAAAGAGTTGCTCGGCATCTATGTCTCTGGCCACCCGCTCGACGCCTATGCCGAGAAGACGAAGAAGGCGGGAATCTCGATCGCGCAGATTCTCGAAGATCCTCATTCGGGTCAAGGGATTATCCTGCCGGTCTTGGTCGGCGTCGTGCGCACTATCCTCACCAAGAGTGGTGAGAAGATGGCCTTCGTCACCCTCTCGGACAAGAGCGGCGCCGTCGAGGCCGTCATCTTCCCCAAACTCTTTAAAGAGCATGCCGCGCTCGTCGCGCAGGGCACCTGCCTCCTCGTGAAGGGCAAAGTCTCCCTGCGCAACGGCGAGACCTCCCTCGCCATCGACGAATTGAAGCCGTTGTAACCACCTTTTGCTCTCATGCGGCAAAGTGCTATCATACCGCAATGGAAGAAAGCGATCACAAGAAGCTCGGCCGAGAGCTCGATTTATTTACTTTTTCGGACACGATCGGCAAAGGGCTCCCTCTCTTTACTCCCAAGGGCTCGGTGATACGCCGCGAGCTTGAACGCTTCATTGTCGATGAAGAGATTCGTCGAGATTATCTCCACGTTTACACTCCTGATATTGCGAAGCTTGATCTCTACAAAAAGAGCGGTCACTACCCGCACTACAAAGATTCGATGTACGCGCCGATCGAGATTGATGACGAGCAATTCATGCTTCGCCCGATGACCTGTCCGCACCACTTCGAGCTCTTCTTACGTAAGCCAGTGAGCTATCGCGAGATGCCAATGCGTATTGCCGAACTCGCTCAGCTCTATCGCTATGAGCAATCAGGTGAACTTATGGGGCTCCAGCGCGTTCGAACCTTCTGCCTCGCCGATGCGCACATTATCTGCGCATCTGAAGAACAGGCCGTCGAAGAAATTAGCAATGCTCTCGATCTTATCGAATATGTTACCTCGGTCTTCGGCCTCAAGCTCGACACTGATTATCGCTATCGTCTCTCGCTTGGTGATAGAAAAAATACGGAGAAATATTACAAGAATGACGCGGCATGGGAGAAGGGCGAAGACCTGTTGCGGGTACTTATGCAAAAGCGTGGTTCAAAATTCGAAGAAGCCTCTGATGAGGCGGCATTCTACGGTCCTAAGATAGACATCCAGATGAAAAACGTGAACGGTAAGGAAGACACCGCATTTACCGTACAATACGATTTCTGCATGCCCGAACGATTTGATCTGTCGTACATCGGCACTGACGGCGAAAAACACCGTGCGTTCGTTGTGCACCGCTCATCTATCGGTGCTATCGAAAGAATCATGGCTTTCCTTATTGAGAAGTACGCCGGCGCCTTCCCGCTTTGGCTCTCGCCGGTGCAGGTGCGCGTCCTGCCGGTGTCCGAGAAGCATGCAGAGTATGCAAAAGAAATCGTCAACGCGCTGAAGAATGAAAGTGTTCGCGTCGATATTGATGACGCGAACGAATCATTGGGGAAGAAGATCCGCGCGGGCAAACAAGAGAAGATCCCCTATCTGCTCGTGGTCGGCGATGCCGAGGTAGAAGCGAAGACCGTCTCGGTCGAGAGCCGCGATGAGGGGAAGCTCGCCGCGATGCCGCTCGCCGATTTCACCGTGCGCGTGAGCGAAGAAATAAAGACTCGGAAATAAGTTATGCTCCGCGGACTGCGAGTGCGCGGATGAGCGCGAGCTTCGCGCCCGTGATGCCATTGGTATAGCTCGCGTCGATTGCGGTCGTGAGCGCCGCGACGAGCCGCTCGAGAGCGGGCGTGTCGAGATGCGCCGCCGCGCGTGCGAGCGATGGGTCGCAGAATGATCCGTCGATGCGCGCGCGATACACATCGTCGAGGAGACACGCGACTGAAGAGATCATCTGCTCGGGCGCGCCCCCGCCGCGCACCTGTTGGCGAAGCCCCGCGAAGACTGCCCCGCGATCACCCTCGATGAGCGCCGTCGCGAAGCCACGGATATCTGCCGACGGCGCATTGCCCTGAAGCGTTTTCTCGAGAACAATATTGTCGATAGGCTCAACCTGCTCATAAATCGGCTCGACCTTCGGCATGGCGCTCTGCAGGGGCATCACCGGCACGGGCGATTCTGCGACGATACGAGCGACATGCTCGCGCGCGAGACCCTTGACGATATCGTCGATCGAGAGCGCCTCTTTGTGCGCAAACGATTTGAAACCCTCATAGCTCGAGTAGCCGCGCGGTGCTTCGGGTGCTGGCTCTGGATCAAAGACTGGTGCGGACGCGGTGCGGGCCGGTGCGATGATCGGCTTCGACGCATTCACGGTCGCTACGACACGCGAACCGAACTCACGCAGAGAACGATTCATGAACGGCAGGATCCAAAAGAGCGTTGCATACGTGAGCACAATCGAGAGCACGATGATCACCAGCCAATAGGTCGCCGTGCCGACCGGCCCGAGATCGAGACCGGTGTAGGGGATTTCTGAAAGATACAAATATGCGAGCGGATGAACGCCAACATGAGGGAGTACTGAGAGCACAATGTTCGGCGTTGAGCCGCCCGTTCCTCCCCCACCACCACCTGCACCACCGCCGCCTCCCGAACCTCCTCCGCAATTGCTGGTACAGCCGCCTGCTCCGCCTCCACCCGGGGGAAACACACACGAGCCATTATCGATCGTTGCGAGCGAGTTATAGTTTGTTGCCGTAGAGCTAGTACAGCCACGGACGACCGTTGGCGAATATATGCACGAGCCATCGTCGATGGTCGCAAGAGGATTGTAGTTCGTCGCGGCCGAGTCCATGCATCCGACGATCGGCAGGACCACGACTGGCGAAATGACGACGGGCGTGACAATAACTATCGGCGCTGGTGCGGCAATGGGGACAACTGGCGCTATCGCCACCGGTGCCGGTGCCGGCACTGAGCAACAGGGCGGTGCGATAATATCCGCATGAGCGGAGCGTGGCACGCCGAGACCAATCAGAAAGATACTAGAAGCGACTACGCCAAAAAGACCGATAGCAATCGGTTTCGTATGAGTATGTATATAGGTAATGATGTTGTTCATTTTGGTACGAAGGGAGGTGGCCGAAATTCGACCACGCTCCAAAAATCAATTTCCGGGGAGTTGGTAACTCCCTTTTTGTGTCGTCCCCCACATGGGCCATGTTGCTGGCACATGGTGAACCGACTTCCCCTGCCAATCTTCCGGCGTAACCACATCGGCGTCAGACTCGGCGCCATCGCGTTCGTCGCAAAGCGCGACATAGTTCGCTTTGACTTCCACTGGGAAGCGGAGCGACTGGTTCGCATACTTCGCGATGTACTTGCCGGTGTGGAGCGGTTCGTATCCGGCCGGAATGACCGACTTCGGACCGACCCAATTGCAAGTATCGCAAGGCGACGGAAGCGCGGTACAGACATCGCCATCGCAGAGTTGCCAACAGGCCGAAGCCGGAAGGAGTTTCTGCGTAAGAACGGCAAAGCGTACCGGATCGCCTGGTTTGACGGTAGACTTCACCGTCGCACAAGCGAATTCCTCGACCTTCCAGCTCCAGTTGAAGCACACAAGTGGGAGATAGAGCACATAGGTTTTACCCTCGTACTCATACTTCCACGAGAGAGTCCTTACCGTCTCGGCGACCGAACCCTTGCGGTATGGGCGACCGCTCGGCGACTCGGCGACCGGCAATTCGGCGACCGTCACATCGTTCATGACTTTCGCTTTTTTGCCACCCGACCACATCTGATTGAGATGGGCATTGGGCGGGAGCCACGCAAGAGTACCACCATTGCAGGTGTCGCCGACCACCTGCTTGAAGTGTTTGCGCACCTCAGACGGCAGAGCGAATGCATTGATGGCGCCGAAAGCTTTTTTACAAGCCTCGGCTTGATTTGTCGCGAAAGGGGCGGCTCCCCAATTCTTCCAGACCTCGTCGGCATACGTTTTTTTGACCCATGCCATCGCCACAAGGGCGACAATCATAGCGACCAAAAAATACCGGATGAGACGCATTCCCTTGTCCTGACGCGGGATGAACATTGTCAACCTCCTTCTTGGTTGCGCCGCTGTTGCGGCAGGAATTCCTACAAAGAACACTCTCCCCTTGCGGAGATTCATCCTATCTCTAGCGCGTAGAGACGGGATGACTCTCAACAAAGTCTGCGGTCACGACGAAGCGGTCGCTCTTCGCCCCGAAGGAGTTGCAGGTCGCGAGCGTGAGCACGCGACCCGCGGCCTCGAGCGAGATGCCGTCGCCGTTCGCCGCATTCTTCTTCACGACGCTCTTCACACGATAGGTGTACACCGCATCAACCGCAGAGACATCTATCATATCGCCAACCGCGAGTTTCTGAATACCGTCGAAGGTCTTATACGCCTGATTCCCGACGATAGGCAGATAGCTCGAGTGGCCGAAGAGCACGACATTGCCCGCCTCGCCGAGCCGCGCCGAGGTCGGGTAACGCACTGCGCCCTTGAGCAAGTAGCCGTCGAGTGCTTCGATGTTCGTCGTCGTCGGGTTCGCAATAGCCGCCGCGAGATTGATCGCCGATATCTCTATCTGCACCGGCTCCTCGACGCGAGCGGCGGGCGTGCTCGTCGCTACAGCGAGATTCGCATTCGCTACGAGTGAGACGCTTGGCGCGTTCACCGGCACCTCGGGCAAGAGCCCGAGCGTGTTGAGCGCGAATATGCTCCCGCCAAAGACGCACGCGAAAACACCAGAGAAGCGCCACTTCTCCTCCCGTATGCGCCGACTCGCCTCGACAAGTCGCGCTACTGCTGGTACAAACCAATCCATATCGTCTTGTTCATAAATACACCATTGCAGGGCGGCTGTCAAGTGTCTCGGCTTCCCGATGCTTGACAGCGAAATAACGCTATGTTATATATAGCTCATATGGACAGTTTCAAAAATCAATTTGAAAGCAGACAGCCCGCGCTTGCCGGCCTGGCGATTGCCGGGTTTATCGCGCTGGTCGCGTTCGGGATATGGCTCGCGGTCTACTCGACGCGCTTCGTCCCACCGATCGTGAGCCGCGTCAGCTCGGCCGCCGTCTATCTCGGCCAAGTCTTCACGCCTCACCGCGCCTCCCTCTCGGTCGTCCCGACCGCGACCTCGACCGTCATCTACTTCGGCGACGCGACGAGCTCTGCGACAACGACGACGCCACTAATAAAACCCGCACCGAAACCTGCCGCGACTATCGGTACCGAAGTAACTTCGAAGTATCCCGTAACGCCGACCGGCCTCCCTGACTTGCTCGTCACGATCAAGCGTATCGGCTACCTCGCGACCAGCTCGGCGAGCTCCTTCGTCGCGAGTTCAACCGTGCCTGCCGGCTACCGTCCTGCGGTCAAATTCTCGATTGAGAATATCGGCGGATCCGAGACGGGCGCATGGCGCTTCAACGCGTCGATCCCCACTGCGACCGCATTCATCTACAAGTCAGAGCCTCAGCAATCGCTTGCCTCGGGTGATAGCATCGACTACACACTCGGCTTCGATCAGGCGCTTCGGGGTGCCGGTAAGGCTGTCACTATCATCGCGAACTTCGATCACGCCTTCGCCGAGTCAACCCTTTCGAATAACACGGCGACCGCGACGGTCACCATACTCGGAAATTAAACGTCGAGATTCGCGAGCTTCGCGTTGCTCTGGATGAATGACTTGCGCGCGGCAACGTCGGTGCCCATGAGGATATCGAAGATGCGGTCGGCCGCCTCGGCGTCCTCGACATTGACGCGCTTCAAGACGCGGCGCGCCGGGTCCATCGTCGTCTCCCAGAGCTCGCTCGGGTTCATCTCGCCCAAGCCCTTGTAGCGCTGGATGTTCACCTTGGTCGCCTTCTTCGCCACAACGACCTCCTCTCCCTCGCCCGGCTCAAGACCTTCGGCTTCTCCTTCGGCCTCCATTGGATTCTCGATAATATCAGCAGGCGATGCACCGAGCTCCTTCAACACCTCCTCTTTTTCCTTGTCAGAATACGCATACGCGACCGACTTCCCTTTTGAAATCTTATACAACGGCGGCTGAGCGATATAGACGAAGCCGCCGTCGATAATCGGCTTGAAATGGCGGTAGAGAAGCGTGAGGAGGAGCGTGCGAATGTGCGCGCCGTCGACATCGGCATCGGTCGCGATAATTATCTTATGATAGCGGAGTTTGCTCAAATCGAAGACATCGCCGATAGCCGTGCCCATAGCGACCACGAGCGCACGGATCTCGACCGAGGCGAGCATGCGGTCGATGCGTGCGCGTTCGACGTTCAATATTTTGCCGCGAAGCGGGAGGATAGCTTGCGTGCGACGATCGCGCCCCTGCTTGCTTGAGCCGCCGGCCGAATCGCCCTCGACGATGAAGATCTCGCTCTCCTCGGCGCTCTTGGTCTGGCAGTCGGCGAGCTTGCCCGGGAGCGTCATGCCCTCGAGTGCGCCTTTGCGCAAGACAGAATCCTTCGCGGCCTTCGCGGCCTTGCGCGCCTTGAGGGCAATGAGCACCTTGTTCACAATAGCGCGCGCATCATCGGGGTTTTCTTCGAGAAAGGCGCCAAAGGCTTCGTTGAAGACGGTCGAAGTCGCCCCCTGCGCCTCCATGCTCCCGAGCTTCGCCTTGGTCTGGCCCTCGAATTGGATCTCGGGGAGCTTCACCGAGACGACCGCGGTGATGCCTTCGAGCACGTCGTCGCCCGTGAAGTTCTCGTCCTTCTCTTTCAAAATATTCGCGGCACGGCCATAGGCGTTCAGCGAACGCGTGAGCGCCGTCTTAAAGCCAGTGATGTGCGTGCCGCCCTCGCTGTTGTAGGTGTTGTTGGCAAAGGCGGTCAAGCGCGGGGTGATGTCGTCGACATATTGGAGCGCGATCTCGACGATGACATTGTCCTGCTCCTTCTCGACATAAAAAATGTTTTTGTGCACCGGCTCTTGGTGCCGATTATAAAAAGCGACGAGCGACTTCAACCCGCCTTCGAAGTAGAAGGTCATCGAGGGACAATCCAATTTCTGTTCACGCAAGAAAATAGTATCTGTCTCAAAGGCCTTCGGCTCTTCGCGTGCGTCGACGACCGACACGCGCACATCTTTTATCAAATACGCCTGCTGGCGAAGGCGCGTCTCTATTTTTTCAATATCATAGGCGATTCCTTCTTTGAAAATGGTGATGTCCGGCTTGAAGATAACAATAGTGCCGTGCTCCTTTGAAGCGCCGATCTTCTTCACCTTCGCGAGCGGGATGCCAATCTTATACTCCTGCAGGTGCATGCCGCCGTCCTGATGCACGACGACCTTGGTGTGCTCTGAGAGCGCGTTCACGACCGACGCGCCGACGCCGTGCAGGCCGCCCGAGACCTTGTAGGCCTCGTTGTCGAACTTGCCGCCCGCGTGGAGCGTCGTCATGATAGTCTCGAGCGCCGAGACTTTTGTCTTCGGGTGGATGCCCACCGGGATGCCGTTGCCGTTGTCGGCGACGCGCACATAGCCGTCGGGCAAGAGCGCGACTTCGATATCGTCACAGCGATTGGCCATCGCCTCGTCGCGCGCATTGTCGAAGATCTCCCAGACGAGATGATGGAGGCCGTCGGGACCGGTCGTCCCGATGTACATGCCCGGGCGCTTGCGCACCGGCTCGAGCCCCTCGAGCACGGTAATAGACGAAGCGTCGTACGCCTTCGTTTTAGCCTCTTTCCCCGTGCTTTTTACCATAAAAAATAGCCGATCTATCGGTAGGTCTAGTATAGCATAAACCGCCCGTTAAAGCTTGAGAAAATCCTCGACCGAGAGGCCAGCTTGTTTGAGTATTTTAGTGAGGATGCTCATGCGAAGACGAGTGGCCGAGACTTCCGCACGACCACTTGTCCCGCGCTTTCTGCCGCGAGAATAACATCTCCTTCGATAGCGCATTCGATCGACTCGACGATCATGCGCCTTGCTTCTGCAAGATTCTTTCCCCATGAGACGGCACCCGAGACAGCGGGCGCTTCGACAACATAGCCACCCATGTCGGGCTCCGGCTCAAAGACCGCTTTGAACGAGCCGTATCTCGTGACTACCATCTCCGTCTTTTTGAGATCCTTCATAGCGATAACGATAACACGAAAACGAATCGGCCGCCTGTTTAAGGGCGGCCGTGATTGAAGATCGGAGGGACGAATTATCCCCACAAATCGTGCGCATCATAACCCTTGTTGCGCAGGGCGATGTAAATCGGCAGAAGAAACGTGTTGAGCAAGCGACTCAGTCGTTGGTACGTCTCAGTATCTGCACCACTGCGATCATGAAGATACGTATTGATAACTCGCCCAACCTCTTCAACCGTTAGGCCGGATTCGGCAATTGCGCAGTCCACATCATCGATAAACCCCAGACCAGTCTGGCTTGAGAGTTTGCCGCCATAAATCGCTGATCTGACATTACTGCCGAACGTTCGATCGCCAAGCCGACGCGCGTACTGACGAAAGTTTCCTTCATGTATCTCAGGATCGCGCGGGTACGGTTTATCTCCTATCAAGAAACGCAGAAAGAAATTGTTCAGGAATCCGCCAGGAATTTCCGACGGATCGTACGGTACATATTGGCCCATGATGGCCTCCATAAGGGTTGTTTATCCAAGCAGACTATACTGCACGAAAATATATTTGTCTACTTTCCGTTTACTCTTTCCCGCTTGCCACACCAACCTTATTCTCCCCCTCCCTTTCCGTACCATTTTGCTCCTATAGGTTAGAATTGGTACATGAATGCAAAGATACCCGTCCAAGATCGGAGGAAGATTGTTCTCCAGGCAAATATCTTGCGATTCCTCTATGTGGGCGGCGTCCTCACTACGGCGCTCGTTGCACCGAAATTTTTGCGTCTCATCGGTCCCTTTGATCGCAGTCAGCCGCGACGGAAGGAGCTCTATGCCCGTCTAGATCTCGCGCGTCGACGATTGAAGCAACGCGGCCTCGTGCGGGAAGAGAAAAAAGCGAATGGCACATTTCTGCGCCTGACGCCCGAGGGAGAGAAAAGCATCGAGAAGATACTCATGCGCGAATATCGCATCCCCGAGCAGGTACGGTGGGACGGCAAGTGGCGCATGCTCATTTTCGATATTCGAGAAAAACGCCGTGGCACCCGCGCGACTCTTCGCAAACTTCTCTCGGGAGCAGGATTCGTTCGCTTGCAAGACAGTGTGTGGATCCACCCCTATCCCTGTGACGAATTCGTCGCGCTAGTGCGCGCGCATCTCTCGAGTGGCATCGGGGAACTACGGTCTTGCGTCGTTGAAGCACTTGAATCTGACAAGTCGCTTCGGGAATATTTCCGTCTCGCTATATAAATATTCTTAACTACCGAAAGTACTACGTACCAAATCGCTCCTATAGGAGCGATTTGGTACGTGGCAACAAGACACTTCCTATATTTCTTATACTTCTCTTACCGTACTTCAAAGCCAGTGGCGGCGAGTGCCAGGGAGATTTTTTCCATAATCGCATTCACCTCGTCGTCGGTGAGGGTGCGCTCGGGCGACTCGAAGACGAGGCGGTAAGCATACGAAACCTTCCCTTCTTTCTCAAAGCGGTCGAACTGGTCGAGCTTCACGAGCAACGCTCCTGCTTGTTCCCAAATGTGGGACATCGTAAGTCCTACATCGGTGTCGGCTATCTTGGGAATCCAAAAAGCGATGTCGCGTGTGATGAAGGGATAGATTGAGAAGGGCTGGTACGCGCCGAGCTCATAACGCTTCGGCGTGTAGTCTTTGCCATAGTCTTCGAGTTTCGCTACCGAGAGATTGTCATGCGCGGGTACGCCCCACTCAACAACCGGCTCGGTCATGCGAAGCTCGACGAATTCTCCCGACTGCGGGAAGACCGTGCCGACTTCAAAGAGCTTCGGCTTCTGCCCCGGTGCGAGCACGCGCGGCGCATTCAACTTCGCGCGCGCGAGCGCGTCAGCGAGATTCTCTTCGAGACTCGTGCGGAGCGCAGGCTTCGTCTTGTCGAGCGGGTTCGCGAGCAGAATATCACCCTTCGGGGCGAATGACTGCGTCGAGACTTCGGCGAATCCCTGTTCGACGAGCTGATCCTTCATCCGCTCGATGCCACGATAGCGATTCTGATCGACTTCACTCGCCGCAGGCGCGAGTTCTCTACCGATGATGCGTTCATACCCCAAGATCTGCCCGACCTCCTCGGCCACATCTTCAGGCACGACAATGTCGGTGCGCGGCAGAGGCGCGGTCACTCGCATCGTCTCGCCCTCTTCTGCAACCTTGAACTGCAATCGTCTGAACACATCGAGTATCTCTTCGCGCGAGAAGTCAGCGCCAAGGATAGCGTTCAGCCCTGCGACCGTCACCGCTACGGGTGATTGATTCGTATACTCCGGTGCTTCTCCGCCTTTCATCGGCATGTCGAGAATAGCGGCGAGCTCGCGCGCGACCCCTTCTGCCGTCGCACAATCAGCCGCACGATTCGGCAAAACTTTGATATCGAGCAGATCGCCTTCGATGCTCTCTATCTCGAACGCGTGGAAGGTGAAGGCGTCAGCGAGCGCCGCGACCGGAGGGAGCGGCGCAGTGAAATATTCTTGCAGTTGTGTGCGCGTTATTTTCATACTTCTTTTTCGTCAAAGCCGTATACAAAACGTATATCGCCCGAATGAATGAGCCGCACATCAGGAATGCCATATTTGACCATGAGCAGGCGCTCGAGCCCGCCGCCAAAGGCAAAGCCCGCAATCTTCTCCGAGTCGAGTCCGGCATTCTGTATCACGTTTGGGTGGAACATGCCGGCACCGGCTACTTCAAGCCACTTCCCCTCCTTACCCGGTGCTTCAAACCACACATCCACCTCGACCGAGGGCTCCGTGAAGCCGAAGAAGCTGGGGCGGAATCGCACCTTTGCGTCGGGCCCGAGATACTCGCGATAAAAACGTTCGAGCGTCCCCTTCAAGTGCGCGAGCGTCACGGTGCCCTTCGGCCCGACGGCAAATCCGTCGATCTGATAGAACTGCGCCTCGTGCGTCGCATCGGTCGCTTCATTACGGAAAACTTTGCCCGGCATAACGCAACGCAACTCGCTCCCGCCCTCTTTTGCCAGTCTCTCAAGTTCGCGAAGCGACACGGAGGTTGCGTGCGTCCGAAGAAGCCGGTCTGGCATATCCTTGGCCCAGAACGTGTCCTGCATACTGCGCGCAGGATGATTCGGCGGGATGTTGAGACCCGTGAAGACATGCCACTCATCCTCGAGCTCGGGGCCATAGGCAACGCCGAAGCCCATGCGGCCGAATATATCCACGATCTCGCGGGTTGCGATCGTGATAGGGTGCAAGCGACCATGTTGACTCGTCATGATGAAAATATACCAGATTATGGTACAGTGACGCTACTATGGGGTCTGATGCACTCACCTATCCGTTCATCTTTATCGCACTCTACTTCGAGTCGTTCATGCTCGTAACCTTCCTCTCTTCTCCTGCCCGCGCGCGCCGTGAGTGCGGGGCAACTGTCGTGCCCCTCGAATCGACTCCGCAGGTCGCCGTTATCGTCCCTTGCTGGAACGAAGAAGCGACCGTCGCTGGCACTGTCGAGTCCCTGCTTGCGCTCGACTATCCCGTCGACCGGCTCTCCCTCATCCTTATCAACGACGGTTCGACGGACGGCACTGGCGCCGTTATCGACCGCTTCGCCCTTCACCCGCAGATCACCGCGCTCCACAAAGAGAACGGCGGCAAGTACACCGCGATGAATATCGGCGTTGACTACGCCAAGGACGCCGAGTTTATCGGCTTCCTCGACGCCGATTCCTTCGTTGCACCGGACTCGCTCCGCGAGATCGTCGCGAGTTTCGCCGAGCCGGGACTCTCGGCGGTCACGGCCTCGATGTCCATTCACGAGCCGCAGACGATCCTCCAGCGCATGCAATATGCCGAATACTCTCTTGCTATCACACTCCGCCACGTCTTCGCTTCGATCAACGGACTCTATGTCACACCCGGACCATTCTCCTTCTATCGCCGCTCGGTGCTGAGAGAGCTCGGCCCATTCAAGCACGCCCACCTCGCTGAGGATATGGAGATGGCGATGCGCCTCCAACGCGCGGGCCACTCGATCGGCAACGCACTCCGCGCACGCGTCTACACCAAGGGCCCGACAACGCTCCCCAAGCTCGTCAAGCAGCGCACCCGCTGGACGACCGGTTTCTTGCGTAATGTCCTCTTCGACTATCGCGACTTGCTCTGGTCCAGGCAAAATCCCGTGCTCGGCTTCCTCATCCTGCCGCTCGGCCTCGTCGCGATAGTGGGCGGCATCCTTATCTTTTTCATCGCACTCACCGAGTTCGCACAGCGACTCCTCCACATGCTCTCGCTCGCTGGCGTCGCCCCGCTCTCCTACGCCTTCACCCTGCACCCCTTCAGCTGGTTCTATCTTCCCATTACGACCGTCGTCCTTATCGGCTTCGTGCTTACCTTGAGCACTTTTATCTGGATGTCGCTCGGCAAGAACCTCTCGAAGACACCTGGCCGGCTCCTGCCGAATCTGCTCGTCTATATTATGCTCTACGGCATCGTCGCGCCCGTGTGGCTTATCAATTCGATTTCGCACGTCGCGCGTGGCACCCGTACCGCGTGGCGCTGATTATTTCCTAAATCACTATCATGTCGCTCTTCACTCGAAATGCTATCATCGCTCTCGTCATCGCTCTCGGCATTACCGGCACGATTATCTATGCGGTTAGTTATTTGAATCGTGCGCGCATCGCCGAGCTCTCGACCATCGAGGACCAGCTCTCTATCGACACACTCTCCCTCGACACACAGTTCTCTCTGCTCGAAGCCGCGCCCTGCGAGAGCTCGGCGACATCGACCACGCTCACGAGTGAGCTCTCTGATCTCGGCAACCGCCTCTCCTATGCCGAGGACCAACTCGGAAGCGACAATCAACAAGTCATTCGGCTCAAGGAGCAATATTCTCTGCTTGAGATCCGCGACTACCTTATCAACAAACAACTTGCCGCCGCCTGCGGGACGAAGCCCGTCACCGTCCTCTACTTCTACAGCAATAAAAAAGGAACGTGTGCTGATTGCGACAAAGCCGGCTACGCACTCTCCTATCTACACACCACTTATCCCGCGCTCCGCGTCTACTCCTTCGACTATAATCTCGACCTCGGTGCCCTAAAGACGCTCATTGCACTTCTCAAGATCGACAACGACCTGCCCGCCTTCGTAATTAACGGTAAACATTCTTCTGGCTTCACCTCCCTCGCCGATCTCGAGAAGCAATTCCCCAAGGGCGCCCTCGCGACGACTACTACTCCTACTAAGAAGTAACGAAGTCTGACTTCGTTACTTCACTTTGGAGCCGGAGGTCGGGCTCGAACCGACGACCTGCTCATTACAAGTGAGCTGCTCTACCATCTGAGCTACTCCGGCTTTTTCTCCCGCTATTATTCTACATCAGAAATCTCGGGATGCGTCGCACTAAGCGTCTCTTTGAAATCTGACAAGGTCTTCACAAACTCGCGCGCATTCTCGCGCGGCGCGGCGTTCTCGGCGCCCTTCACTCTGAAGTGCCGCACCGCGCGCGTGAGCAGACGCTCGGCGGCGCGGACGGTCTGGAGCGAGAGATTCGCAACTGCGTGACCGATGCGAGTGAACGCGAGATTGACCTCCTCCTTGGCAAAGGCGGCAAGGTCGACATGCGCGATGATGAAGGCGGCGCGATCCGCCTGAGTATCGAGCCACGCGCGCGTCGCGGCGCAGACGCGCGAGCCGCGTCGCCTTTCATAGCGCGTAAGAACGACAAAGCCGATGATGACCGCGAGCGAGAGACCGAAAGCGATCAGATGCCCCATGACTCTAGCGCGTCGAGAGCCGCGCGAAGCCGCCGATGATGACGCGCTCTCCGAACTTCTGCGTCGCTTCGTTCAAAAGATCACGGATAGTCTTGGTCTCATCCTTGATGAAGGTCTGCTCGGTGAGCACCTGATCGCGGAAGTAGCTCGCAAGCTTCCCCTCGAGAATCTTGGCCTGCATGTCCGCGGGCTTGTCGGCGACCTCCTTCTCGAATACGGCAGTCGCGGTGTCACGCGCCTCCTGTGGGATGTCTTCGATCGTCGCATAGGCTGGCTCCGTCGCGGCGACCTGCATCGCGACCTCGCGCGCGAGCGCTACGAACTCGGGGTTCTTGGCGACGAAGTCCGTCTCGCAAGAGAGGATGACCATCGCGCCGACCGCACCCTCGTGCACATAGCTCCCGATAGCGCCCGCACCGAGCGTGCGATCAGACTTCTTGTCGGCACTCGCGGCAGAGTGCTTCTTCAAGATGACCTCTGCTTGAGCGACATCGCCCTGAGCCTCTTCGAGCGCCTTCTTGCACTGCATGATAGAGACGCCGGTCTTGTCGCGCAATTCTTTTATGATGTTGGTCGTGATTTCCATGAAAATATTCAGGTTCTAGGCTTTAGGCACTAGGAATTAGGAATAATAAAAAGTATAGCATTTCTTCTGCTAGCGCCTCGTGCTTAGGCGACCTGCCCAGCCTTGAAGGCGGCGATCAGATCCGCAAGCAAGACCTTTACCGTCTCGCGCGATGCGTCGTTGGCGACAACCGGATAGGTCGCGTCCTTCACATTGCAATCAGAGCTCATAATGGCGATAATCGGGATGCCGGCCTCGCGCGCCTCCTTGACCGCATACTTCTCGTGCTTGGTGTCGACGACGAGGAGCGCGTCGGGGCGCTTAGTGAGCGTGATGACGCCATCGAGGCGCGTCTCGAGCTTCGTCTTCTCGCGGTCCATCATGACGAGCTCGAGCTTGGTGTGACTCTTCGCGTGCGCGCTCATCGCGGTCGGGTCAGAGAGCTCGGCGAGCCTATCCACGCGCTTCTTAATCTCAACCCAATTAGAAATAGTGCCGCCGAGCCAGCGCGTCGCGACATAGGGCGCCGCGATCTCGAGCGCAGCTTTCTTCACGAGGGCGGCCGTCTCGACCTTCCCGCCAACGAAGAGGATCGTCTTGCCCTCCTTCGCGAGCGTCGTCATCACCGCCTTTGCCGCGTCGAGCTGTTCGGTCGTCTTCACGAGGTCGAAAATCTCCTGGCGGCCCTTGGTCCCCACGAGATAGGGCTTCATCGAGGGGTGGCGACGCGCCTTCACCTGCGCGAAATGCGCCCCCGTATCGAAGAGGCGCTTCACTCCTGCCGTATCACTTCCTGTCGTCATTATGTGGCTACTCTACCCGATTCCCTCTCATAACGCAAGCAAACCTGTACAAAAGAGAGACCTTGTGGCATCCTTACGCTGGATGTACGAATCCCTCATACCGAGGGTCTTGAAATCGTCATGTTAGGAGAAAAACCATGACAAATTCGTTAGTTTGGAAGAAGCGGGCAATCACACCGAAGATGCTCCACTGGACACTACTGATCTCGGCCTATCTCGGCGCCTTCATGCTCAACATGTGGATTGGTGTCGCTGAACTTAACGACATGGCAACTTTGGGTCTATTTTTGGTGGTTGCCCCACCGTGCCTCGTCTTCTTCGGCTTCGGCGGCGACAAGTTCAAGAAACCCTTGGCGTTGACTTTACTTGCGGCATTTCTGGCACCGTTCGTTCATGTCGCCGACTATGAACATCACGAGACGGTATGGATTGTCGGCGACAAAACGACCTTGTCGAACAGCGTGCTTATGCGCTCGCCGTTCGCGCCGTTCGCAAGGAGCGTCACGCTCGACAAGACGACCAGCATCGACGCCGTGGCCACTACCCGTGACAGCAAACGGGTCGTCGGCACGGTGCAGATGACCATGCGCATGACAACTGACGAGCGCGAGCTCATCAACGCCACACAAGGACTGGCAGATCCTGATAAAGACATCAGCGGTGCACTCAAGAAGATTCTTGCCGAGTCTTTCGCTAATGCCGTTCGAGGCCGCTCGCTCGTTGAGCTTCAATCTGGGAATCTACAAGTCGAGTTTGACACCGGCAATGCGCTCAAGCTCCAGCATCTCGGCGTATTGCGTAACGGCGCCGTTGTCGTGTCAGACCTGCATGCGTTCTTTCGCGACAGGTAGTACCGTCGCTTGCAACGGGCCGCCCTCAGTGGCGGCCCGTTTTATTTTATTGCTGTTGCTGTGCCGCCGAGCCGAGCGCGGCGACGATTGCGTCGAGGTCGCCCGCCATAATTTTGGGCAAGTTGTGCCACGACTCTTTGAGCCGGTGGTCGGTGATGCGATCTTGGAGGAAATTGTAGGTGCGGATCTTCTCTGAGCGGTCGGCGGTGCCTATCTGCTCCTTGCGTTCGGCCGCATGCTTCCGCGCTTGTTCCTCTTCGTGCAATTGTTCGAGCTTCGCAGTGAGGATCTGCAAGGCCTTCTCGCGGTTCGCGAGCTGGCTCCGCTCGCTCGAGCTCCGCACGTCGATGCCAGTCGGGCGATGGATGAGCCGTACCGCCGTCTCGACCTTGTTCACGTTCTGCCCGCCTGCGCCGCCCGAGCGCGAGAACTCCATATCGAGATCGCTCGGGTTGATGACCATCTTCGACTTCGCGCGGATAGGCAGGACGGCGACCGACGCGGTCGAGGTGTGGATTCTTCCTGATTTTTCGGTCAAGGGCACTCGCTGGACGCGATGCACGCCGGTCTCATAGCGAAGCGCATCATACGCGCCGTCGCCCGCGACCTCGAGCGTGAGGTCGTCGATGACGCGCGTCTTCCAGCCCTTCCCCTCCGCATACTTCTGATACATTTCCTTCAACTCATGCGCGAAGATGGACGCTTCGTCGCCACCCGCGCCCGCGCGCAGCTCCATCACGACCGAGATCGGCGCGGCTGTTTCTTCTTGATCATTCTCTTTTGCCATGATCTGCGCTATCTCGGCAAGAATCGCGGCTTGACGCTCTTTGAGACGCACTTCATCATCAGCGGCCATCGCCGCAAGCTCGTCGTCGCTCCCTGCCACCGTGCGCGCTTCGCCCATCTCGGTATCGAGACGCTCATATTCCTCCGCGAGATACGCGGTCGCAAAGTTCTTCTTGAATTCAGGCGAGTAGTCCACCTACTTCTTCGCCGAGGCGCGCTGCTTGAACTTCTCGACGCGGCCGGCCTTGTCGAGCGTGCGCTCTTCGCCCGTGTAAAAGGGATGCGACTGCGAGCTGATCTCGACCGTCAGCTTCGCATACTCCTTACCGTCATCCCACTTTGCGGTCTCGCTCGTGCGGACCGTCGAGCCAATCAGGAAGCGTGCGCCCGAGGCGATATCTTCGAAAATAACCTGCTTATAACTCTCTGGGTGAATGCCTTGTTTCATTCCGTCTATCCTAGCACACCCTTATCCGCCATTCAACTGATTGATATTCATTTGGAACCGCGCCGCGAATTCCATCACCCCATCGCCATAGAAGGTATAGGCCTTTTTCGACGCACCTCCCCACCCGGCGAAGTAGCGAAGTGCCGCGAGACGCTCGGCAGAGGGCGTCCGCGCATCGGCGCCATTGTCGGCCATGAGCATCGCGGTCGCCATGATAGCATCGCGAGCGCTCCAGGGGTTGCTCGGCGACGACCCGCCGACAAGCTTCCGCACGCGATCCTTGCTCGCGACATACTGCCACGGTCCAGCCCAGAAGGCGTTCGCATTCCCTGAGGGCGAGCAGGTGTTCGTGTTGACATTCAAAAAACCGCCGAAACAAACCCACGTCGAGGGGATGAATTGCCCCGGCCCCATTGCGCCGCCCCAGCCGTACCACGGCTTCTTCGAGACCGGCATCTTGTTGGGGTCGAAGCCGAGCGCGCCGGTGATATAAACGAAGACGGGTTGATCGCGTGCGGGCGACATATCGACCTTCCATGAGCCGGTACCGAGATTCTCGCCAAGATTCGTCTCCTGCTTCAAGACACCAAGAATAACCGCGGCACGCACGCCCGTCGCCTTCTCGGCAGACTGTGCATATGCGAGCGCGGTACCGAAGGGGATTGCTGCGGAGTCGCGCAGAGTGAAGAGTTCGGAGCGGATCTGCGCGGCGGTCTTCTGATTGCTCGCGATGAGCTTCTGAAAGTTCGCTTCGAGACCCTTCGTTTGTGCCAGGAACTTCTGCTTATCCCTCTCTTGCGCCCGCACCTGCTGTTCGGCGAGCTTGGCTACCGTACGAAGCTGTTCTTGTTCAGAGAGCCGCGCCTGGAGCGCCTCCTTCTCGCTCTCGGTCGACGAGCTCGTCTTCTGAATCTGATTGAAAGAATTTTGGAGCGAGCTCTTAATCGACGTGAATGCGTCGAGATCCCTGAAGAATGCCGAGACGCCCTGCGAGCCGAGCGCCACATTCACGACCGAATAATCGTCGAGGGTCTGGGTCTGACGCATGATCTGCGAGAGCGACTCCTTCTCGGCGGAGAGCTGACTCGCGAGACTCTCAAGCGTCCGATCATGTACACCAATATCGCCATTCAACTGCGTAATAGTGAGATTGATCGCTTGTATCTGAAGCTGAGTCTTCTTGATTTCTGCATTGAAAGCGTTGATCTGCGTCTGGAGCGTCTGATGCTGGCTCTGTGCCGTGTCGAGAAGCTGTTGCTGACTCGCGATTTGGCTCTCGAGCGAGTCAAGCTGACTCTGGAGCTGCTGCTGACGACTCGCGACTGCTCCGGTCGCATCTTGTGCAAACGTACTCGCGGGAGCGAGTAGAAAAGCACCGATTACAAAAAATAAAAACCGACTCATCGTTCGGTCATTTTAGCACGCCCTTTTTGGTTAGGCTTCTGGTGCTGCCTCCTCTTTACCCTTCTTCTCGACTTGCACCGACGAGATGTCCGCCGGTGCCGCTTCTTCTTTCTCCTCGACGACCTCCTGCGCGAGCGCGATGACCTCCTCGGGCTCGCCCGCGAGCACGACGCCGGCCGGGAGCTTGAGCGCACCGGCATGGATCTGATCGCCGATTACTGCAAGACTCGTGAGATCAACCTCGATCGCGTGCGGGAGACTCATCGGGTCGGCCTCGACTTCGATCTCGTGAAGAACTTTGACGAGATTCGCGCCGTTCTCGACCGCGAGCGACTCGCCAACGAACTCGAGCGGGATAGCGACCTTCACCTTCTCGCCCTTGGTCACCGCGTAGAAGTCGATATGGCGCGGGCGGCTCATGATAGGGTCGAAGTCGACCTCGTGGATCAAGGTCGGGAGTGCGGCGCCAAGGCCGGTGAGCGAGACGATGGTCGCCTCGCCGGCATCCTTCAAGACCTTCTCGAAGGCGCGACTGTCGACCGTAATCGAGGTCGCCTCATGCTTGCCACCATAGACCACCGCCGGCAGAGCGCCGGTGCGGCGAATATTCGCCGGTGTTACCGCGAGATCGCGCTTCTCTGCCGCAAGAGTCAACATATATCGGAGTATGCCCTACTCTCCCTTTTTCTGCAACTTCACCGGACCGCCGCTGAAGCGGCGGAGAGACGGGAGAGGAAGGCCGCACGGGCGGCGGGGACATTCTCAGCCTTGCCCTGCCAAGCGGCGAGAGCGTCCTCTTGGAGCGCGCGGGCATAGGAGAAAGTGAGCGGCCACGGCGCGCCCGTCGCATGAGCCTCTTTCGTTATGGCGGCGAGATTGTCAGCCGCTTGATCAGGCGTCTGCCCGCCGGAGAGGAAGACGATACCGGCGATCTGCGACGGTACGCTCTCACGCAATGCGGCGACGGTGTTAGCGGCAACCTCTTCGGGTGTGTCCCGCTTCCCGCTCTCCTTCCCCGAGAGAACCATCGAGGTCTTGAGGATGAGACTCGCGCGATCGACTGCGTGCTCGTCGAGTATCGCGAAGAGGACGCTGAGCGTCTCGGTCAAGACAGCGCGCGACTTCTGGCGGCTATGCTTCCCCTCGTAGAGCACCTCTGGCTCGAGTATCGGCACAAGACCGGCGCTCTGCACCGCCTTCGCATAGTTCGCGAGGCGCTTTGCGTTCTCGTGGAGTGCGATACTGCTTGGCAATTGATCGCCGTCGATACGGACAACCGCGCGCCACTTGGTGAACGTGGCTCCTTGCGCTTTGTAGGCAACGAGTCGCTCGGGCAAATCAAGGAGGCCTTGCGTCAGGAGCTCGTCAGGGCTCTGGGGGAAAGGCTCAGTACCGAGGTCGACCTTGATCCCGGGCGCGATGCCGCGCGAAGCAAGCGACGCGGGGAAGAGCTCCTCGTCGTCACCCTTCTCGCCGAGCGAATCTGAAAAGAGGATGACGCCCGAGAGATATTGTTCAATGCCCTCGGCGCCAAAGAAGAGATCGCGATACTGCCGCCGCATCTCAGCACTCGTCGCGATGCCACAGGCCGCGAGCCGCGCGGTCGCCGTGTGCACGCTCTCATCTGCGGCGAGGATACCCTTGCCGGGCGCGAAGAGCGAGCGAGCCTGCGTAACAAGATCAATCATCTTCTTATAGTAGCACGCACAGGGGCGCATGTTACACTAGCCGGTATATGAACCTAGACTTCATCGCTATCGGCGACACGACCGTCGACGAATTTATCAAGTTGCACGAAGCGCACGTCAACTGCTCGCTCAATCACGAGGAGTGCACTATCTCGATGAAGTGGGGCGACAAGATCCCCTACGAGTTCTCGGTGCTTGTGCCCGCGGTCGGCAACGCGGCGAACGCGGCCGTCGCGGCCGCGCGGCTCGGGCTCTCTTCGGGCTTTATCTCAAATGTCGGCAATGACGCGTATGGCGATAAGGTGCTCGAGACGCTCGCGCAAGAGCACGTCGACACGACCCACATCGCCGTGAACGCGGGCGTCCCGACCAACCATCATTATGTCTTATGGTACGAATCCGAACGCACCATTCTCATTCGTCACGAGGCGTACCCCTATATTGTGCCGATTGGATTTGAAGCGCCGAAGTGGATCTATCTCTCTTCGATCGGCGATCATTCTGAAGCCTTTCATGATGCACTCGTCGCGTGGCTCGTCGAGCACCCCGAGACGAAACTCGCCTTCCAGCCCGGGACCTTCCAGATGTCCATGGGCAAAACCGCGCTCGCAGAGATGTACCGTCACACCGAGCTTGTCGCGTGTAATAAAGAAGAAGCCGAGCGCATTCTCGAGCTCGGCGAGACACCGATTGCTGAGCTTCTCACGGGTATGAAAGATCTTGGGCCGAAGCTTGTGCTCATCACCGATGGGCCGAGTGGCGCCTACTCCTATGACGGCACTACGATGTTGAAGGTGCCGATGTACCCTGACCCGCGCGACCCCTTCGAGCGGACCGGAGCCGGCGACGCCATGACCTCAACGGTCGTCGCGGCGCTCGCGCTCGGCCTCCCGCTTTACGAAGCACTGCTCTGGGGCCCTATCAATGCGATGGCGGTCGTGCAGGAGATTGGCGCACAGAAAGGCCTCCTCTCGCGCGACGCACTCAAGAAGTATCTCGATGAGGCGCCTGCTGAATACCGCGTTACTCCTCTCTAGAGAGCACACCACGCACCGCCGCGACAACCGCCACCGCATCGAGCCCGTAGTGCGCGAGCAATTCTTCGGGCGTGCCTGATTGGCCGAACTGATTGCGCACGCCGACGAGACGCATCGGGACCGGACATTCTTCGACGAGCACTTCAGCCACGGCGCTCCCGAAGCCGCCCGCGGCCTGATGTTCTTCGAGCGTCACCACCCGACCAGCCCGCTTCGCTACGGCGATGACCGCTTCTCGATCAAGCGGCTTTATCGTCGGGCAATGGAGCACGAGTGTTCTCACACCCTCGTCAGAAAGCTGCTTAGCGGCGACCAGTGCGGTGTAGCCGAGCGCGCCCGTCGAGAGAATCGCGACCTGCGGCTCGCCGTCTCGTGGCTCAAAGAGCGTGAGCGCCTTCCCTATTTCAAACGGCGTCTCGGGTGTGGTGAAGACGGGTGTCGCCGAACGACCGAAGCGAATATAAACCGGCCCATCAATCGAAGCCGCGGCCACGACTGCCTTCCGCGCTTCTTCGGCGTCGCCGGGCGCGATGACCGTCATGTTGGGCAACATGCGCATAAGACCGATGTCTTCGAGCATCTGATGCGTCGCGCCGTCGGGCCCGACTGAGACGCCCGCGTGCATGCCGCAGACTTTCACATTCATCTCGGCAAGCGCGATCGTCGTGCGGATCTGCTCATAGTTGCGCCCCGGGTTGAAGGCCGCATAACTCGCGATGAAGGGCACCTTGCCCACGAGCGCCATGCCCGCGGCGAGTGCTGCCATGTTTTGCTCGGCGATACCCACCTCAATAAAGCGATCGGGGAATTCTTTTTGGAACCAGTCGGCGCGCGTGCTCTCGGCGAGGTCAGCGCAGAGGACGACGACTTGCGCATCCGCGCGCCCTGCCTCGACCGTGCCCACGCCGAAGCCGTCGCGCGTCGGCGCCTGCGTGATGTCGCTTGCAAAGAGATTCTCGACCAGATGTGCAGATTCGTTAGGCATATTCGTGCGGGACTTTACCGCCCATCGTGCGGATCTCTGATAAAAATCGCTTCGCCTCTTCGGCGGTCGGCGGCTTGCCGTGCCAGTGATAATCGAATTCTATTTCGGGCACGCCTTTGCCGGGAATAGTGTGGGCGATGATGACGACCGGCTTCTCATAAATCGCTTTTGCTTCATCGACGGCAGTGATGAAAGCGCGGATGTCGTTGCCGTTCACCTCGAGCACGTGCCAGTTGAAGGCTTCATACTTCGCGCGGAGCGACTCGAGCGGCATAATGTCTTCGGTCATGCCGTCGATCTGGATATTGTTGCGGTCGATAACGGCGGTGAGATTGCTGAACTTCTGCTTCCCCGCCCACAAGACCGCCTCCCAGACGATACCCTCGTCCTGCTCACCGTCGCCCATGAGGCAATAGATGCGATTCTTCTTACCGTCCATACGCAGGGCATACGCCATGCCTGCCGCCTGCGGGAGCCCCTCGCCGAGCGGCCCCGAGGTCGTCTCGAGACCGGGCAAGCGCTCTCGCTCGGGGTGGCCTTGCAAGCGGCTCCCGAATTTGCGGAGCGTCAGACACTCGGAGATCGGGAAGTAGCCCGCATGCGCCATCGCCGCGTAGCGCACAGGCACGATGTGGCCATTGGAGAGAATGAGCCGATCGCGCTCCTCCCATTCTGGATTCTGCGGGTCATGTCGGAGGATATGAAAATAGAATGCCGTGAAGATGTCCGCCATGCCAAGCGGCCCGGCGGTGTGTCCGCTCCCCGCGGCGACGAGCATCTCGATGATCGTCTCGCGGACTTTCTCAGCTATCTCTTCGAGACGCGTAAGGTCGGTGTCATTCATACAGAGAGCTTACCACCCCGATGCTCCGGGCGTATACACCGACCATTCGATATTTGTTCCGTTGGCAACACCCGAGCGTTGCGGATCAATAAGTGAAGAAACGCTATTTGAATTCCCCACGCAGTTGTGAAAGAGAAGCTTGTAGTTCGTGCTGTCAGAAGTGTATATATAGCAACAGAAATTATTGGCGTCATCTTCTTTAGAATCTATCGGCATCGTGCCGAGATAGGTCGGCACCAAACCAGGAATGGTAGGACTAGGCCATCCCGGACAATGGCTCTGCCAACTATTCGAGCCGCCCGTCGATGGATACGCACCATTATTGCTCGACGCATACAAATCGAGAGCTTGTTGAATACTCCGCAGGTTTGAGGCGCGCTGGACGTCGAGAGATTTCCCTCGTGCCACATTGAGTGAAGCGAGTACGACCGACGAGAGCAAGCCGATGATGGCGATAACAACAAGAAGCTCGACGAGGGTGAAGCCAGAGTGGGGACGCAAGCGCATACGGAAAATATACCACGCGCTACTTACGCGCGGGCGGATTAGCATTGATAAACGCCCTCTGTTCCTGTGTGAGATGTGAAGATGGCGTAATGAGCACTGGGATGACGAATGCGAGTACTACGGCAACTGCCGCGATACCGACAAGTACGATATTCACTCCCCGTTCGGTCGATGCGGCACCCGTCATGAATACGATCCTGGTAAGGAGCGACTGCCGGGCTTCGCGCGGTCTGCGGACATACTCCGGTTCTTCAGAAAAAGAAATCTGCACCATATTTACTATTTAGTATACCCGATCATTCGGCAATGCTTATGAAGCTGTCCTGCACATCTTCAAACTTCCTGAACTCCGCGCTCGGGTTCGCGGCGCCGGTTATCCTCGAGCCGACTATGAGATCGGAGACTCCTGCCGAGAGGAGTTCCTTGGCCGTCTCTTGCGATACGCCACCATCGACCTGGATCGGGAGATGCGGATGTTTCGAATGGAATGCCTTAATCTTGTTCAACACGCGCGGATCGAAGGGCTGGCCTTGACGCCCGATGCGCGTGATGCCCATGAACTGGATATATGCTACGTCGTCTGCCAGAGATTCGACGAATGCGAGATCGGTTTCGATATTGAGCGCGAGACCGATCGTTATCAGATCGGACGCTATCCCAGCACTTCCGAAGTGAGCGTGCGCCCCCGCGAGAAGTCGTACCGGATCGGCGGCGCTCTCGATATGGAAGGTGAGGCGCGATGCACCGAGCGCGACCCACGCCTCGGCCGCGCGCTCGGGGTTCAGGCACATGAGATCAATCTCGTACGCGACCTGATCGAGTGCAGGCAACAAGTCACCGCGCGCAATCCTGATCGCGAGCTCGTGTGGTGCGGTAAATGGCCACGAGGCTGGACTCGCGAAGTGGCCATCGACAACATCGATCTGTATGCGTCGCACGAGCGGCACGTGGGTGAGCACAGCAATCTCGCGTTCGAACTCCTCCCGCGACGCGGGCAGAATTGCAGGAACGATGAAATGTCTCATGTTGATCAACTAGAACTTCCCGAGCCGTCGCACATGCCGCTCGGCGCGCGAGAACGGCGTATCGATGAACTTCTGGAGCGCCACGCGCGCCGTGTCGAGAGAGACGAAGCGCGCGCCGAGCGCGAGAACGTTTGCGTCATTGTGCTCACGCACCGAGGCTATCATGGTGAGTGATTCACCCGACGCGTCGGTCTGCTCGTGTGCCGGCTCGCCATAGAAGACGGCTGCGCGGACGCCCAGTACCCGATTAGCGCACATCGCTTCGCCTTGGCCGGAGGCGCCGATGATAATACCGAAGGCATGCGCGGCGGCAGAGCCGCCGCGGGCATTCTCTTCAGCAACCCTCTTCGCGCACGGCGTCACGAAGTCCGGATAATCATCATCCTGGTCGAGCCCTTGCGCGCCACTATCCTCGACCTCATAGCCGCGATGCCGCGCATAGTCGACGAGCGCTTCTTTGAGTTCGAAACCAGCGTGATCAGAAGCGAAGTAGAGCTTCGGCATATCCTATACTGCCGCGGCGGCGATCACATGACGCACGAGCGCCTCGGTGTACCCCATCTCGTTGTCATACCACGCGAGCACCTTCACGAGGGTGCCATCGACGACACGCGTCATGCCGAGGTCAGCGATTGAGGCGAAGGGTTGCCCGACGATGTCGCTGCTAACGAGCTCGTCGTCGGTCGCCGAGAAGATACCCGCCCAACGCGGTGCCGCGGCGGCGCCGCGCAGTATTTCATTTACCTCCTCTGCTGTCGTCGGCCGCTTCGCGATGAAGGTGATGTCGGCGATCGATCCGGCCGGCACCGGCACGCGCAGGCTGATGCCGTCGAACTTGCCCGCGAGCGCCGGGTACGCCTGCGTCACCGCGATAGCCGCACCGGTGCTGGTCGGCACGATGTTCTGCGCGGCCGCCCTGCCCTCCTTCATGTCCTTCTTCGCCGGCCCATCGACCAGTGATTGGCTCGCGGTGTAGGCGTGCGTGGTCGAGAGGACCGCTTTTTCGATACCAATGGCTTCATCGAGGATAGCGATAACGGGCGACGCCGAGTTGGTCGTGCAGGAGGCGTTGCTCGTCACTGCGTGCCCAGCGAGCCGTTCGTCGTTCAGCCCCATGAGCACCGTCGCGCCGATTGACTCATCGCCCTTCGCCGGTGCGCTTATCACGACCCTTCGAGCGCCCGCGGTGATATGCGCACCTGCCTTCTCATAGTCGGTGAAGAAGCCGGTCGACTCGACGACGACATCGACCTCGAGCTCCTTCCAGGGCAAGTTCGCCGGATCCTTCTCTGAAACGAAACGTGCCTCCTTCCCGTCGATGATCAAGTTCCCGTCTCTCGTCTCGACCGAGAAGGGCGCACGACCGTAGACCGTGTCATATTTGAGCAAGTACGCGAGATTCTCGAGCGAGCCCAAGTCATTCACCGCGACAATATCAATATCTCTCCCATAGGAGCGGCGCACGAAGGCGCGCCCGATGCGCCCGAACCCATTAATAGCAACGCGGATGGCCATGTTTTATATATTAATTCTAATTTGATAAGACTGCCACGGAACGGTACAAGTCAAGCTGGCCTTTTTCAAGATGAAGAAGGCGGTCGTTCACCTCTATAAGATCGCCGTCTATATCGCTCAGTCTCGCGTGCACCTTCTTAAATTCCGCATGCACCTCACCGAACTGTTCCTGCATATCCTGTCGCATCTCTCCGAACCCTTCTGCCATCAGGCGTGCGAGCATCTCGGTGTCAGTCTCTTTTTTAGCAGAAGCTTCTTTCATACGGATATCATACTGCCCTCGCGGTCGGTGGGCAATCTTCTGGGCGTTCACAACGCACCCTCATAGCGTTATGTCGCCGGCGTGGCCGTCGCATCGACGGGAGTTGGCGCTACGGGAGAGGACGGCGGCGCGATGACCGTCACTACGCGCGATGCCGAGCCGACATTCCCCGCCGCGTCCGTCGCCGAGTAGGTCAGCGTGGTGAGGCCGATGGCCGCGGTATCGACCGCGCCAGTCTCGACGATCTTCGCGGTGAGATTGCCGTCAACATTATCGAGCGCCGTCGCGCCAGGGTCGGTGAAGGTATCACCTTGCGTCAGCTGTATCGCCGCCGCGCCGTTCAAGATGACGACCGGCGATGTCGTGTCGCCCTGCGGTGAGCCGGTCGAACCCGTCGAGGCCGGCGTCGATGATGCGGTGCCACTCGTCGCTGATACGCCGCTCGCTCCGCTCGCGGCGCCCCCTTGCGGCGTGCTCGACGCGACTGGCGCTATAACCACGGGCGCGGGCGCGCTCGCCGAGGTGCCGAGCGTGTTCGGCGTCGAGGTCGCCAATTGCCCCTCTGTCTGCACCAAGAAGTAATCGAAGGAGACATCAATCGTCTGCGGTGCCGAGAGCACGACGCGGAAGGATCCTGCCGTCTTATCAGCGACCCACCAGCTCCCGCTAATTTGTGAATTGAAGGTGACGAAGACTTTGGTCGACGGGAGAACGAGCGAGTTCTGCACCTGAGCGACGGTGTTGCCGGTGATGATGCTCACGCTCCCGGCGCTACTCGTACCGTCGGCGTCCTTCGAGGCGACGATCTGACGGAAGACGAGCGTGTTGAACTGCGCGATGCCCTTCTCTATCAAGACGCCGAAGCCCTGCAAAGCACTCGCGAGCGAGGTCGTCCCGAGGGCGAGCGGCGACGCGCTCGCGACACTGACCGCTCCGCTCTCGAGCTTCGCGACGCGCGCCTCAAGCGAGGTGAGTCGCGTCCCTTGGGCATCAATTTTCCCTGCGAGCAACGAGACATTCGCCACCGCATAGGTCGCGAGCTTGTAGAGATCAACTTGCCGACCGTCGGCGGTCAAGACGGCGAGCGGTGTCGAGGTCGCGCCAGCAGGCACGTCGAGCTTCGCGTCGAGCTGTTGGATAGCCTTGGTCAACACCGACGTGAAGTTCGCATAGACGAAGCCGTTCGGATTCCCCTGCTCATCGCGCGTCACGAGCCTTGAATCCACGAGCGCCGCCTGCTCGGCGATGAAGCCAAGCTGAGTCGTCGCGCCATTGTCGCCATAGCCCTTGATGAAGGTGAAGGAGACCGGCTTCAAGGCGAGCACCTCATCGAGACCAGAGACCGAGGAGAGCGGCACGATGTTGGTCTTGAACTTCTCCGACGAGAGCGTACAGGTCGTCCCCGCCTCAATCTCATGCGTCACCGTGTTCCAGCAGAGGTAGTCGCCGGTGGTCGAGACCGTCGGCGAATCGATCGCCATGCTCCCTGCGACCGAGAGCTTACGCCACGGGCTGGTGGTGCCGATGCCGATATTCCCCGTACTCACCGTCGCACCTGTCCCGCTCAACCCTGTCCCATATATCATGTTCCCGATATTGAGTTGGTTGCTTGCGGTCGCGCTCGGCACAGCGACGTCATTGCCGATGCTGATGTTGTTCGAGCCGGTCGTTACCTGATTCTGCGAGGCGGCGATAACGCTGTTGCCGAGGAAGGTGTTGCGGGCACCTGAGGTGATGCTGTAGCCCGATAGGTAGCCAACAAGGGTGTTGTAGTTGGAGTTGGTCTGGGCGGAGTAGCCCGCTTGGTAGCCGAGGTAGGTGCCGCCTTGGTTGGAGTAGGCGGCGGTGCCGCCGCCGGCGTTATAACCGACAGCGACCGAGGAGGAGGCGGAAGTATTGTAGCGAAGAGCAAATGAGCCGACAGCCGTGTTGAATGAGCCGGTGATGTTGGTGTTGAGCACCGAACGGCCGAGAGCTGTGTTGGAGTTGCCTGTTGTCAACACCGGCAAAGTGAAAGCACCAAGTACTGTGTTGCTGTTGCCGGTTCTGTTAACATTCAAAGCATTCACGCCAACCGCTGTGTTTGTTGATGCTGTTCCGTTCGTCGGTGTCGTACCGAGCGCCCCCTGCCCGATTGCAATGTCGTAGAAGAGCGTCGAGGTTGCGCGCATCCAACCGGCGGCGCCGGTAGTGCCGAGGGCGAGTGAGAAGTTCGTCGTCGAAGCGTAGAGGACAGTATTCCCTGCTTGTTTGAAGCCTGAGTATTGGTCGGTGTTCACATAGCCGGCGACGTCGAGCTTGTAGGCAGGGGCGGTGAGGCCGATGCCGATATTCCCCGTACTCACCGTCGCACCTGTCCCGCTCAACCCTGTCCCATATATCATGTTCCCGATATTGAGTTGGTTGCTTGCGGTCGCGCTCGGAACAGCGACGTCATTGCCGATGCTGATGTTGTTCGAGCCGGTCGTTACCTGATTCTGCGAGGCGGCGATAGTGCTGTTGCCGAGGAAGGTGTTGCGGGCACCTGAGGTGATGCTAAAGCCCGATTGGTAGCCAACAAGGGTGTTGTAGTTGCTGCCGGTGGCAAGAACATAGCCGGATTGGAAGCCGACATAGGTGCCGCCCGTGTTGGAGTAGGCGGCGGTGCCTTGACCTGCCTGATGACCGATGGCGACTGAGGAGGTGGCGGAAGTATTGTAGCGAAGAGCAAAGTAACCGAATGCGGAGTTGTTGTTGCCAGTAATGTTCGAGTAGAGAGCGTTGTTACCATACGCAGAGTTACTGTTCCCTGTCGTGTTAAAGCGGAGTGTGTTGAATCCAAAAGCGCTATTCGTATTTCCAGTCGTATTGAGTGCGAGTGCTCCATATCCGAAAGCGTTATTTATCTTCCCGCTCGTGTTTGCACCCAAAGCACTGAACCCCACAGCGACATTGAACTGAGAGAGACCATTCGTCGGCACTGTCTGCAAAGCCCCCTGTCCAATCGCCACGTCGTAGAAGAGGGTTGAGGTCGCCCGCATCCAGTTAGCGGCAGAGGAGGCGCCAATGGCAAGAGATGAGTTCGTCGTCGATGCATACAAGACCGTGTTGCCTGCTTGCTTGAAGCCACTGTATTGGTCGGTGTTCACGTAGCCCGCGACGTCGAGCTTCTGGGTTGGCGAAGTTCCCACTCCCACATTCCCATTCGCCAAGATGTTGAGTGACCCGATGGTGGAGGAAGCAGAGGCGATGATGCCGTTGGTGAAGCCGATGGTAGTGGAGGTGGAGACGCCCCACGCAGTCGGAGTGAAGGGCCAGGCGAAGGAGTCTTTGGTATTGAACGTATTCCAGTCCGTACTCGAGAGCCAGCCGTTCGTGCTGGTGTTCGCTTGGGTCATGGCGACGGTGTTGGCAGAGATGGTGAGCGGGAGGGTGGCAGAGACGATACGCGAGGTGTAGGCGGTGTTGAAGTGCGACCAATCTGCTTGGGCGAGGTAGCCGTCGGTGGTGCCGTTTGATTGGGCGATGGTGAGCGGTGAGCCGCTAGTGCCGTTGCCGGTCAAGGGTGCGGAGACGGCGACCGCAGTGAGAGCATTGGCGGCGACGCAGACACCGTTGATCGCATAGCAACCCTTCTTCAAGTTGATGCCGTAGCCGAAGGTGGAAGTGGCGACATTTGAGATGTTGATGGTGTTAGCACCCGTGTTGCCGAGGGAGAGGAGTGAGCCCGGGGTGGTGGTGCCGATGCCGAGAAGACCAGTTGAAACGAGCGACATAAGTTCTGAATATCCGCCAGCGTTATAGTCATACCCCCAGAGCATTCTGGCGGTACCAGGGTTCCCTGATACCGGGAGCACTTCATTCTTGAAGTTTACCGTGCGCGAGGCCGCCGCGCCGGTATCCCACACCGTGCCGCTCAGGCGGAGACGAGGCGACATTTGTACCGTAGCTCCGGCTGTTGCCGCGGTGGTATTCGTCAGGATGATTCCATCTGTCGAGACTGCCGCAAGTGCTGTCCGTGTATTGGTAAGTGTATTAGTCATCGCAAGACTAGAAATACTAGAAAGTGCCCCTCCGGATGTCAAAGTGAAGCGAGTAGTATATGCACCCCCGTTCACTCCAGAAGCAAAAATGAGATTGGATGTTGGATTTGCAGATCCTTGTACCGGAAGTGCATACATCTGCCAGTCGGTCCTTTGGCTCGCAACTGGGGTTGTCGCCCATCCTTGTCCAGTGAATCGAAGAGAAGGGCTTATCTGTTGCGCTCCTGCTGAAGCCGCCGTCATGTTTTCAATAGCAAGACCAGAAGAGTTCGTTTGTATAACTCCTAGAGCATTGGCGGCGACGGTAAGAAGCGAAGATGGCATCGGCGTTCCAACACCGACATAGCCATTCTTGTCGACCACAAAGCTCGTCTTGGTCGAAGAGCCGATGGCGAAAGAAAGCCGGCCGGCGGGTGCGTTCACCGAGAGCGTCGCCCAGGGGGTGGTGGTGCCGATGCCAAGGCGATCGTCTGCGGTCAAGACTGAGGAGAGCGCGCCTGAGGTGTTGTAGATGTCGATGATATGCGCCGTCTGGCTCGCCGAAGGGACGAGCGCGAGCGTCGTGGTCGCGACCGAGCCCGAGATCACCGCGAACTTCGCATAGAGCGTCGAGGTCGCGCCGACCGCGACGAGATAGGTCGAGGTAGCGAGCGAGACAGTGTGCTTGGTCGCATCGCTTGCCCAGCCACCGCCGACCGATGCGCCCGAGGTGTTGATCAGGCCGCAGGAGACATTCCCCGAGCCGTCGGTCTGGAGCGCCTGCGTGCCGGTACAAGAGGTGATGCTAGAGAGCGCGAGCGAGTTGGTGAATCGCGCCGTGCCTGCGACGTCGAGCTTATAGGCTGGCGCGGCCGTGCCGATACCGACATTGCCGGCGATATACGAGATGTCCGCGCCTGAGGTCGCCCACGGCGATGAGACTTTGCTGTTGAAGATATTCCAATCGGTCGATGAGAGATATCCGTTCGCCGTGCTCGAGGCCTGCGCGAGCGAGAGCACATTGCCGGCGAAGGAGAGCGGGGCCGTCGCTAAGGTGATGCGTGAGGCATAGGCGGTGTCCCAGTTCGCACTATTGGCGTTCCAACCGGCGTAAGCAGAATTCCAATTGGTAGAATTGGCGGCGACGGTATCGTAGGAGCCATTCCAGTTCGTCGTTGAGGCGATGAGCGGAATTATGTAGCCGCTCGCGATCGAGAAGGCGCCCGTGCCTGAGTTGTAGGAGAGCGGGCCAGAGGTAGAGAGCGCCGCGCGCGCACGAGCGTCGGTGTAGTAGAGGTTCGCGCCTTCCGCGAGATTGGTCGTCGACTTGTTCGTGAGCCAATAATTGGTCGAGGTTGTCGAGAAGAAGAAGTCCTTGTTGAAGAGGCCGAGTGTAGTCGTCGAGAGGCGACTATTAAAATCGTTCCAATCGATACTGGAGAGGAAGCCGTTCGACGAGTTCCCTGCCTGCGCGATCGAGAAGGCGCCCGCGCCTGAGTTGTAGGCGAGCGGGCCAGAGGTAGAGAGCGCCGCGCGCGCACGAGCGTCGGTGTAGTAGAGGTTCGTGTTCCCCTCCTTAAGCCCATCGGTCGTCGTGGCATACCAATTCGCGAGAGAGAGCTTCGCGTTGAGCGCACTCTGGAGATCGGTCTGATTCGCGAGGACCCCGGTGATGTTCCCCCAGACGGCGCTCGTGATGCCGAGCGACGAGGTGGCGACCGCAACGAGTTTGCCGTTCGCGTTCGTGCCGAGAAGCGGCGCATTCGCGAGGCCAGAAAGCCACGTCGACCCCGAGACGGTGAGCGCCGTTGTTGATGCATAGGGGAAGACAGAAGCGAGCGACGAAGTGGCAACGAAGTGTCCGGAGGTTATCTGGCCGGCATTGCTAAATGAAGAGAGATAGCTGGCGATGTCGGTCGAGCCGATGAAGAGATTGTCGAACTTGCCGGTTGTCGCCGAGACGAGACCGCCGCCGGTGAGGCTCCCCCCGCGGAAGTCGCCGTTCCGCACGATGAGATTTGAGAGGTCTTGAATCATGTTGACCTGCTGTATCGTCGTCATATTGGTCACCGTCTGCGCCGCGACTGGCTGCATCATGCCCGCAACCGTCGCGAGCACGTCGGTGCGGAGCGAGGCGAGCGACTGCGTCAAGAGATCCGGCGACACGCCCTTTACGATCGTCGTGTAGGTCGGATACGAATTGACTACTCGCGCTGATACCGGCGCAGGTGCTAGAGCGAGAATAGTTGGCCGTGGGGTTATGATCGGCGCCGCGGTTTTCGATGTTGTCGTCGCAGAATATATCGGGCGATCCGGCGCTATGACCAAGACCGTCGGTGAATGCACAAAAAACGTTGCAAGTGCTCCGCGTGTCGAATCAAAGAAATCGCGAATCGTCGTATAGGTGCCGAGTGCGGCGCGCTCGCCAAGCGTGAGCGCCGGCACTGAGGTAATTACCGCCGCAAGACGCGATGCCGAGGGGAACGATTCGAGAACAAGCGCGGTCTTGCCGAGCAGGCCGAGAGCGGCGTCCTGCACGACAGAGGGGGAACGCGCTATGAGCACCGGTACCGCAACAGCCGCGCGACCGACTGCCGCAGAAGTCGCGTATGCCGCTCTGCCCGTTTGATCGACCGACGCGAGATACCCCCGCGTTATGGCATCGGTCGCTCTGACGAAATGCATCGCGCCAGAATATTCAACATCGAAAACCGCCTCCGCGAGAGAGGGGGCTCCCCTGACGCCGCTCGACACCGTATCCGCGAGAGCATACATGACGCGGACATCGGTTCGTATCGCAGATTGAGAAAGCGCGGCGATTGCGCGCGCGACGCCACGACCAGACGCAAATGCGAGATGCGGTACCTGCGCGAGCGCGTCTCGCGTGTCTGCGCCGATTGCGAGCGCCGTGCCGCCCATAGCATCAATCACCGATTGCCGCGTCGGCAGTGAGCTCGTCATTGCAGCGGCGATCTCTGACGGCGTGGTGACAAACGCGATTGTGCGAATGAGGCTCGCTCGTATTGCCGCAAACGAGATCGTCGATCGTGCCACAGGCGTCGCCGCGAATGTCTTATGGACCTCTGGTGACTCGGCGCTATATTCTCGAACGAGCGAGGTCTGCATCGACGCGAGCACATTTCCTGCCGAGAGCGCTCGGTACGCCGATGCCTCCGGAGAGGCTGCCATGACGCGAGACGAGATCTCGCGCATCGCACCGCGTGACGTATCGACGCGCGTCGCGATGCGCGAAGGCACGTCGCCGAAGGTCTCGGTGAAGCCGAGTGCTGTCTCTTGCGCCAGCGCCGCAACTTGATTGGTAAAACTGGACAACGCCTCTGCGCGCGCGCCGAGAGCGCCCAACGCGACGACGAGCAGAGCTGTGACAAGAGAGACCGTGCGCGTACCACGCACCGGCGTCCCGATGGCCAAGCGATATGGCGACACCACCATCTGCATCGTCAAGATTGACTCATCGCGCGGCTCTGTATTCTTCTGCAGCTTACGATATTCATTCGCACGAACATCAGCGAGCTCGCGTGCACGAAGAACCTTCCGATTTTTTTGTTTTTGTAAAAAGGATTCGAGCGCTACCCGATCTACCATCCACTGATGCCCGATCTTTTTCCCTTCTATCTCTCCTGCTCGCACGAGTCGCGCGAGATAGTCTTGTGTGTATCCCGACAGCTCTCCAGCCTCTTTCGTTGTTATGAATTTTTCGTTAGGTGAGGAGTGCATGCGGATATCCGAATTAACTAAATGATATCTGATTATTCCGGCATCACCTAGCGCGAAGATGTGGATAATTCTTGAATAAAAAAGTATCCGCTTGAAGCCGGTAGTATGGCTGCTGTTTTTATAAAAAATTTCTTGAGATTTTCTTTATGGAGACTTGTCCTCACGCATCCAACCTCTGCAATCTCGGCATATTCAGCTCATTATGTGTTCGTGACACACGAATATTCTCAAACATCAGTGCGTCTCGACGCAAAATCCCAGCAATGTTGACCAACAAAATATCAGAAATGTTTTACTCGCTCAACTCTTTCTTGTTATCAGGAATAAACATATCTTATATGGTCATTCCTGCATGTTCTTGAACTGATTTTCATTTACATACATTTATATATGCGTATCTGGCTTGCTACGCGATGCGTTGCCCGATATTTTTTACAGGTTATGACACCTGCTAACTCTCTTTATTACAGGCTCTGCAACTGTATAGTCGAGTCAGAGTGGCTCATCTCGCGTATCCGAGACGAGATACATAGAAAATACGCTACTTATTGTAGATTGTGATTCCAAAAAAGTTGCTTACTCGACTGCTCGAGAACAAGTAGTTGTCCATATAGCCGCTGTTAGCAACCGCCAAAACTACAGAGACCATCGCCAGTAGTACGAAAAGTGTCTTGGTGGCGAGCATGATATGCGTTTGATATGGGCGCTCGTACTGCGGCATCGGCAAATCGGCCTTCTCTTGCTGCGGCAAGCGAGGCGCTGTTGGTACCGGATCCGCTGAAGGCAAGATCGCCGCGGCGCGCACGGGATTTAGAATGTGGATTGGTATGCTCACCAAAGCACCGGTTTCTGGTTCTGGTTCAGCAACCGTGTCTGCCGGTGTTGCGGCCTGACTGAACAGATTTTCCCACGAGTCTTGCAGACCGTTGCTCGGCTTCTCTGATACCTGTGGTGTCTTCGCCGTTTCCTTTATAGGCTCTGTTTCTTTTGTGGTCGTGACTGGTTCTGCAACCGACAGACTGGGCGTTCGCAGGCGATTAAGCGGTGGTAGCGCACTCACCTCGTCTTCTTCTACCGCTTCATATCGCGGAGCTGATTCATACGCGGCATTTTGAGTGTCCTGCTTAAAACCAATGTTCTCTGTACTGTTATTGACCTCCTCTCCGAACCTATGATCCTGAATAGCCGACTCGAGAACATACCACGCCCGACCAACGAGTCGTGCCGGGACCCTACCTTCGCGACAAAGCTGCCCTATATAATCCTTCGCGTAGCCGGTAATCTTTGCGGCTTGTTTCGACGATATATATTTTTTTTCTTCTATGAGAATCTCATCCATTGCTGTCAGTATAAGGGTATCTCGGCTCGGTGAAAAGGGTTGTGCACAGAGCCTGTATTTTAGCCAAGAGTAGCGATGATGAGTTCGCGGAGTAGGGTCGGATTGCCGGCACCTCGCGTAGCTTGCATGCTCTTGCCGACGAGGTATTGCAAAGCCGCGTCCTTCCCCGATCGGTACTCGATAACCGCCTTGACCTCTTCTTTAAGCACGCTCTCGACCGCAGTGCGCAAGAGCGTCGCGTCATGCACCTGGATCA
Source organism: bacterium (assembly GCA_023269085.1). Lineage (GTDB taxonomy): Bacteria > Patescibacteriota > Minisyncoccia > Phycocordibacterales > Phycocordibacteraceae > C7867-001. Next base: position 141,810 of record JAHFML010000001.1, read on the forward strand.
ACCCGTGCTCCGTGGCGATATTCTCGGGATCTCCCCCCTTCTCGACGAGCAGAGCGAGCGTGTCCTTAGCCCCGCGCGATGAGAGTTCGCCTGTGTCAATGAGCTTGATGAGCTTCGCAAAAGCCTTCGGGTCAAGAGCCGCATATTCTTCGCACCCCTGTTTGGCATATATACCTGCAAGATCCGATACGATATAGTTCACGGCGATTGAGACAAGACGGCGATCCATACCAAGTTCTTCCGTAAGAGCATCAAAGAATGTCGCGCGCTCGAGCGTGTCCACTACATAGGCGATATCACTCTCTTTCAAAGCAAAAGCTTCTGTGTACCGCGTTCGACGCTCCCAGGGGAGCTCGGGAAGTGATGCGCGTATCACCGCATCACTGAAATCAGCAATCTCCGACCGATACATCTTCGGGAGATCTGGTTCAGGGAAGTAGCGATAGTCGGCGCTCCCCTCCTTAAAGCGTTGGTGAAAGGTTATCTGCTTCGATTCATCCCATCCGCGCGTCTCCTGCACGACCGCCCCGCCGCTCTCAATAAGCGCTGACTGCCTTTCGATCTCGTGTGCGATAGCGCGCTCGACCGAACGAAACGAGTTCAGGTTTTTGACTTCGACTTTCGTGCCGAGCTTCCCTTCTTCCTTCGAAACCGAGATGTTCGCTTCGATGCGCATTTCTCCCTTCTCGAGATTTGCTTCTCCTGCACGAAGGGTACGGAGAAGGAGCTGCAATTCTCGTGCGAATCTCCCTGCCGTCGCCGCATCGTGAATCACGGGTTCAGTGACCAGCTCCATGAGCGGCACGCCGGAACGATTGAAGTCGACACAACTCCCTTCTTTCGCGTGTGTCGAGCGCGCCGTGTCTTCTTCGAGATGCACGCGGGTGACCGCAACACCCGCGAGCTCTCCACCCTCTACGAAGGGATGTTCGTATTGACTGATCTGATACCCTTTAGGGATATCAGGATAGAAATAGCTCTTGCGATCGAATTCACTGAAATCCGCGAGCTCCCCGCCGAGGGCCGTACCAACCCGCAGGATATGCCGCACTGCTTCTCGATTGATCACAGGCAATGTCCCCGGGTGTGCGAGACATACGGGGCAGACATGCGTATTCGGTTTTACTTCGTCAGCGTCATTCGCACAGCGACAGAACATCTTAGTCGCTGTTTTGAGCTCGGCGTGTATCTCAAGTCCTATGGTCGGGCGGTACTCCATATCTGATATACCCTAGCTTATAGCAAACGAGGCGACCTGAATAGCCCCTCCCTTGTTCAGGCAAGCAATGTTGCAAGCCTATCTGAGAATTGTTTGAGTGATAAATCGTCGATTATAGAGACTGCAAGCACTTCCCCACCCGTCTCCTTCTTCAAGCTATCAATCGCTTCTTGTACCTCTGCAGGAGAGAGAAGATCGGTCTTTGAGAGTACAATTATTTCCTTTTTATCTATAAGCGCCTGTCCAAACGACTCTATTTCTTTACGAACTTCTCTGTAGGCACTAATCTTGTCTTCTTGGCTAGCCGAGACGAGATGTAGCAGGATTCCTGTCCTTTCTACGTGCTTTAGGAACTTTATGCCGAGACCTCGCCCTTCCGAGGCGCCTTCAATAAGCCCCGGGATATCAGCAATAATGCGACCATAGAAGTCCCCGAGGTTCGGCTCGAGCGTGGTGAATGGATAGTCACCGACCTTTGACTTTGCTCGGGTCAACGCATTGAGGAGCGACGACTTGCCGGCGTTCGGAAGGCCGATAAGCCCAGCATCGGCGATGATTTTCAGACGGAACTCGATATCCCCACCCTTCCCCGGTTTACCGTTCGTCTGCTCAAACGGATTCTGATTCGTCGAACTCTTGAAGTGCGCATTCCCGAACCCGCCGAAGCCTCCCCTGAAAAGTACGAGCTGCTCATCCTCGTGGGTTATTTCGAACTCGTCACCATCATCGCCAACACGAGCGACCGTACCAACAGGAACCTTGAGAAAGACATCCGCCCCGTTTGCGCCGTTCTTGTATTCGCCTTGTCCTGCCACGCCATTCTCGGCATGAAATTTCTTCTCATATCGAAACTGCGCGAGCGCTGAGAGATCGCGCACGCCGATCAAGATAACGTCGCCGCCGCGTCCGCCATCGCCGCCCGATGGGCCGCCGCGCGCCTTCTCCTTCGTATGCGCCCAACGAATGACGCCGTTACCGCCACCACCTGCCGTTGCCTGTATTCGTACTTCATCAATAAATGCCATGGCAGAATATTATGCGCGCCCAATAATGCGCCACCCCTCACGAAGGAGCGGCTCGGCCTTCTTAAACTTAAGCGTCTTTGTCTCATCGCCTTGTGCGATATGCACCATCTCATTACGACCATACTCAGCCGACCTGACGATAGGCGCCCCGCTCTGATCCTCTTTCCCAGCTGTCTCGAATAGGGCGCGCGTCTTCTCCTCCTCTTTGGTCGTTTGCTCTGATACGGGCATGCCGGGTGTTGCCTGCAAGCGCGGCAACGCTTCGACAAGCGTCGCGACGATACTTGCTTCGAGCGCGCGGAATCGCGCGAGCCCCTCGCGTCGATATTCGATAAGCGGATCGCGCTGGCCATAAGCGCGGAGCGACACGCTCCGGCGCAGATAGTCCATCGTCTCGAGGTGCTCGAGCCAGAACATATCGATGACCTGCAACAGCAGATGCCGGAGGAGCGGGACGAACGCCGCGCCCGATTCGACCTTCTTCTCTTCAAGCGAAGAGAGTGCCTGATCGTTGTCTGAAAGAAGCGTTTGCACTATCTCTTCAACCCCTCTGTCGCTCCCGAGGAGCGCGGCCCTGCGGCGCGCGTAGATAGCGAGACGCTGGGTATTCATCACGTCGTCATAGGCGAGCACCTGCTTGCGTGCGTCGAAGTTGAAGCCTTCTATTCTCCCCTGTGCGGTCTCGAGCGAACGCGTAATCAGGGCGCTCTCGATCGGCTCGTCCTCGGGGATACCGAAGCGGCCCATGACATTCTTGAGCGTCTCTGCGGCAAAGACGCGCATGAGCTTGTCCTCAAGCGACACATAGAATCGCGTCTCGCCCGGGTCGCCCTGGCGCCCTGAACGTCCGCGGAGCTGATTATCAATGCGGCGCGCATCATGCCGCTCGGTCCCGATGACCGCGAGCCCGCCCGCGGCGATGACCGCGGCACGTTCTTCGGCAGAAGCGTGCACACCGCCGAGCTTGATATCGACGCCGCGGCCGGCGAGATTCGTCGCGACCGTGACGCGCCCTGAGGCACCGGCACCGGCTATGATCTCCCCTTCACGCTCGTGATTCTTCGCATTCAAGAGCTCGTGCGGCACGCCCGCCTCGGTAAGGTAGCGGCTCACGATCTCATTGTCCTCGATCGAGACCGTGCCGATGAGGACCGGCTGACCCTTCGCTTGATGCGCCTGCACCGCGCGTGCGACGGCACGATATTTCCCTGTCGCTGTCTGGAAGATGAGATCGTCATAATCCTTCCGCGCAATTGTATTATTAGTCGGGATCACCACGACCTCGAGCTCGTACACGGTATAGAATTCTTCTTCTGATGAGAGCGCGGTACCGGTCATGCCGGCAAGGCGCGGGTACATGCGAAAAAGATTTTGGAAGGTGACGGTCGCATAGGTGCGCGTCTCCTCTCTGACCATCACGCCTTCCTTCGCTTCGATTGCTTGATGCAACCCCTCAGACCAACGGCGACCTGGCTGTAGACGACCGGTAAACTCATCAACAATGAGAATCTCGCCGTCACGAATGATGTATTCTTTGTCGACATGGAAGAGTGCTTGCGCGCGCACCGCGGTCTCAAGATGGTACGCATACTTCATGCCACCCTCGGCATAGAGGTTGTCGAGACCGAGCGCTACCTCGGCCTTGCGGATACCCTCTTCGGTAAGCTGAATCGCTTTTTGTTTTTCATCAATCGTATAATCAGCGCCCTCTTGGAGCGAACGGGCGAGCGCAGCGAATCGCTGATAGAGATCCTGCGAATCGCCCGCCGGCCCCGAGATGATGAGCGGCGTGCGCGCTTCGTCGATCAAGATCGAGTCGACCTCATCGATAATCGCATAATACGGCTCGCGCTCTACGATCTGTCCGGGCGCATAGGCGGTGTTGTCGCGGAGATAATCGAAGCCGAGCTCGTTGTTGGTCACGTAGGTGACATCCGCGGCATACGCTTCGTGCTTCGTCACCGGCCGCAAATAATCATAGAAAACTTTGAAGGATCCTTCGACATCACGCACGGCATCTTCGGCAGACTCGACATGCGACGCGTCATAGCGATACGCACCCGCGCTCGTCACTACGCCGACCGTGAGACCGAGGAAGTCGTACACCTGCCCCATCCACGCGCCATCGCGCCGCGCGAGATAGTCGTTCACCGTCACGACATGCACGCCCTTGCCGGCGAGCGCATGGAAGGTTGCGGGGAGCGTCGCGACCAACGTCTTGCCCTCGCCCGTACGCATCTCGGCGATCTTGCTATCGAGCAAGGCATAGCCACCCAAGAGCTGCACATCGAAGTGCGGTTGGCGCAGGGTGCGCCGCGCCGCCTCGCGCACGAGGGCAAAGACCGTTGCCGCATCATCTCGACTCGTCTCCCCTGCCGACACGGCCCGCGCTCGCACGAGCGCAAGCTCCTCGCGCAAAGCGGCATCTCCGAGAGCGGCATACGCTTCCGTCCGCGCGTTCGTCGTCGCGACAAAGGGCGCCGCAGCCTTCAAGAAGGCCGAGGATTGATTCTTCGAGAATAATCCGGAGAGATTGAACATGAAGCCTCACTATAGCATAGAGTCGCTCTTTGGTCTAAAAAGAAAAATCCCGCACATTCATGCGGGATCTCTCTGTCTGCAAAACTATGCGCGCTTCTTAGCGGCGGTGCGCTTCTTAGCAGCCTTCTTGACTGCCTTCTTCGCGACCTTCTTGACGGTCTTCTTCACTGCTCGTTTCTTTGTTGCCATGGTGGTTGTGAATTAGAAATGATTACTGATAGGTCGACCCGTCTGCGCGTAAATAGTTTTATGCACAAACGTTCCTACACAACATTATCGCGCGTAAAAAATATTTGTGTGCACGAAAAAATATTTTGTGTGGATAACTCACGCGAAAATATTTTTATAAAAAATATTTTCGCGTGAGTTATTTTCATTCGACCTCACCAAGGTATTCGACTTCGCGTTCAAGAGAGACGCCAAAAATATTTTCCACCGCCATCTGCATGTCGCGCGCGAGACGCGCGATGTCGCTCGCGTGCGCGCCGCCGATGTCAAACGTCGTGAGTGGCGCGAGCGGGACGTTCTCTCTGAGAATCATTTCACCTTCCCTTGTATCTGCGCGATCGCGGCCGCACCGGCACTCGCCGCGTCAGGGAACTTCGCAACCGCGATATGAATCGTCGTAATCGCACCGGCTGAGTCACCCGCAGCATACTGCGCCGCTGCGAGCCCGAACCACATTTGCGCGGTCGCACCCTCCGCATGAGCGCGCATATTCCAGATAGCGACAAGACGCGACCATGCCTTCGCATGGTAATAGGCTGACGCGAGCACATCGCTGTCGACGGTCGTCGTACCATAGGCGCGTTGCAGGATTATATCCGCGCCGGAGAGATCGCCCACACCGATGTCACCCGCCGCGGCATAGGTCGCGAGATCCCTGAACTTTGGTGCGAGCGCGTATGCCGAGGCGAAGTCGGCTTGCGCCGCTTTGAAGTCACCCTGCCCCCATTCGATACCTCCTGCCTCGATGAAGATGACCTCCTTCTGGGGCGAGAGTTTCTGAGCCGTCTTCACCTCTTTAAGCGCGCTCGCACTGTCACCTATCGCGCGATAGGCATACGAGAGCTCGAGATACTCGCGAGCATCAGAGGGATATGCCGCAACCTGCTTCTGCATCTCGCCAACGGCGAGTGCGGTCGCCTGCCCCTTCTCGATATCCGTCGCATCCTTACTCTGTGCGACCGACGCGGCGAAGCTGACGATCTGTTCGCGGACTTCCTGCACCGCGAACGCTGGGTGGTCGGCAAGATCTTTGAAGACCGCGAGATTCCCCGAGACGCCCGCGGCCGCGGGCGTAAGTGCGGTAATCAATTTCGTCGCAACCTCCATACCGGGTACGTTGACCGTCCAGACGAGCGCGAGGGCGACCACGGCCGCTATCGGGAGTGCATACGTTATCGCATCTTCGGCGCCGATGACCGGTCGCTCTTCGCACCGCACTATCGGCCGTGCGACCTGCGAATCGATGAGTGCGAGTATCGCGAAGAAATAGATATAAGAATAGATATTATCGAAGACGAAGAGATTGTGCACCGCATAGCCGACGAGCGCTGCGGTGAGCGCGATGCGCTCTGGGCGCGAGAGCTCTGAGCTCCGCCACAAGAGCGTGATAGCCGAGACAAAGAGCCCGATATAGAGCAGGAACGCCGGTACGCCTCCTGCGGTCATCCAATCCATGAACGCGTTATGCGCGCGATCGAACCACTGCTCTTGCTGGTATAGCGATGGCTCATAATAGGTATTGAAGACATAATTGAACCCTTCTTGCCCCCAGCCGACGATCGGGCGCTCCGCGACACCCTCAAGCGCCATGTGCCAGATAGTGAAGCGCGTTGAGCCGTCGGCGAGCGAGATCGACGCGACCCGCTGTAAGACATGATTCTGCTGCACGAATGCCGATGAGCGGATAAGGAGGAACCCGCCGACGATAACCACGAGGCCGACCATCGCGAACATCGCATACTGGCGAACCTTCTTCCCGGCGGTAAGCGCCGTGAGCACCGCGGCGACGCCGAGACCGAGCACGAGACCGATGATCGTACCGCGCGTCTCGGTGAAGAAGATGAGCATACCCTCAAGCGTCGCAAGCGCGATGAGCGACCACGTGAGCCACGCGCGCCGCTCGGTGAGCGCGAGCCAGAGCGCGATGAACATGCTGAAGAGAAAATAGATCGCGAGATACGCCGAGTTGCCCAAGGTCGCGTCGATGCGCGTCGAGCCCTGATGGATAGCGAGCGCCCCGCCGAGCTGGAGAAGCGCGTAGCCCGCCACGACGAGCGAGACCGCGAGCGAGGTGAGAAACCACGCGCGCCACTTCTTCTCGACGCGCAAGACCGCGCCGGAGGCGACGAAGAAGCCGAGCAGGTGGACGAGCAGGACCCAGCCCTCCATGCGTTCGAAGTTGCTCCAGAAGGCCTTGGCGACATTCACGGCGAAGAGATCGGCGATGAACATCCACGCAACGAACGCGACGACCATGATGCCGATCCACGACACGCGCGGCCGATACTCCTTATCGAGGAGTGCAAGCACCCCCCACGCGCACACCGCTATCTCGACCAGGATCCTGAAGAAGAACGCCTTGCCGGTGATAAAAGGGAAGAAATATGTGTCGGCCACGAGAAGCGGCGTGAGCGGAATGAGAAAGAGCGCCCCGAGCGCCACCCACCGCGCCACCTGTCGTGCTGTTTGATTGTTTTGCATAGTACCGGAAACTATACCATAACGTAGTGTAGTATTACCCCATATGCCGACCCTACGGAACCGTCTCTACCACCTTCTCCGCGCGAGCGAGAAATACACCAAAACCGACATGGTGTATCTCGCCAAGGGCGGGTTCTGGATGAATCTCAACTATGTCGTAGTCAACACCATGGCTTTTGTTCTCTCTATCGCCTTTGCACATCTCCTATCAAAAGACGCCTACGGCATATATCAGTTTATTCTCGCTGTAGGAGCAATATTGAGCTCCTTGACTCTGACGGGGATGAACAGCGCCGTTATGCGAGCCGTGGCGCGAGGCAAAGAAGGCCCCCTGCAAGCATCGATTCCGATTCAGTTACGCTACAACAGCGGCGTCCTTGCCGTTGCGCTCGGCATTGCCATATATTACTGGTTCCATCAAAATGCGACGCTCGCCCTCGGCGTGTTGATCTTTGGTGCACTGATGCCTCTCTATGCCACATTCAATACCTACACGGCGCTCATCGGAGGCAGAAAGGATTACTTCGGTGGGTTCATCTTCGGAACGATATTGAGCTTTGTTTATAGCGCTTGCATGCTTGCCTCTCTTTTCTTCATACACAATCCTGCTCTCCTTATCTTTGTAAACATCGGCACCAACGCGCTCGTCACGGGCATTCTTTATCGAGTCGCTCTTGCGCACTACAAACCGAATGATGAGCAGGACCCTGACACCATCTCATACGGCAAACATCTCAGTTTCGCAAATATCATAACCTCTATCGCGAACAACGTAGACTCCATTCTCGTTTTTCACTTCATGGGCCCGTCGCTTCTCGCTCTGTACACATTCGCCGGTGCCATACCTGAACGCATGAACGGTATTTTGAAAAGCATTCCGGTGCTTGCTTTTCCAAAATTGTCCACCAAACCTGTTGCTGAACTCCGCGGCGCGTTGGTGCGGAAATCATTGCAGTTCGCAGGCATCACTCTGCTTGTCACGATCATTTATACGGCCTGCACGGCTCCCCTATTCAGACTCTTGTTTCCGCAGTATCAAGATGCCGTTCTCTATTCGCAGGGCTACGCACTCGCTCTTGTCTTCGCATCGCTATTAAAGCTTCCGCTACAAGCTCTGACGGTAGCGCGGGCGCAAAAAGAGATTTACCTTTATAATCTCACCAGCGCTACAGTCTCTATAGTCCTGATGAGCGCGATGCTTATAGCATACGGAATCTGGGGGCTGATAGCGTCGCGAGCATTGAGTGGTATCGTCAATTATCTGCTTATTTTGTTCTTGTTCCCTTCAGGTGAAGCTAGCTCTGCTGCCGTGCTGTATGAATGAGATACCCCGAAGATTGAAGCAGTCTACATGGTGGCCAACCATCTTGAGAATTCGGTCATTTCACTCTGACAAAAAACGCCGCGCGGCATACTTCGCGAATCTGGATACTGCGATACGACGCAAAAAAATCGTCGTGCATCTTCCCTATGGAGGTCTCGGCGATGTGCTGATATATTCGTCTCTGCCGCGACTACTCAAAGAACAGCTCAATGTCGACTTCTATCTCTCCGAAAGTTCTACAAAGGTCGTTCGCCACCCCGATATAATGAAATTGTGCTTCGAGATGAATCCGTTCTTCAAGGGGTTTGCGCCTGACAGCGAGGGTATCACGCTCGCCGGTTGGGATCGTCACCGCTTCTTCTTTGTGCCAGAAAGAAATAGAATAGCGACTTACGAGCACCAATTCGGTCTGCGTGGTAATGGATTGCCAGAAATATTCTATACGCCCAAAAGCATTCCCTCCTTCGCGAATACTCTCCTTATAGACAAGAATATGATCGCCGGCAAAGCGCTCGGCTGGAAAGTATCTGAAGAATTCTTTTCTCACTTGATCGAACAGGCAAAAAAACAAAGAAAGGCTGTCACGTATGTCGATCCAACGGGTCAGGATTTATTCACCTACGCCGATATGCTACATTCTTCTTGGCGATTCGTGTGCCTATATTCTGGAAGCCACGCGCTCGCCGTAGCTCTGCATAAACCTGCGTATGTCGTCGTGCCTGAAAACTTCGACGGTGGCGGCATCGCAAAATTCATCTATCCGCAATCTTCAGTAACCTATTTGAGAAAACGCAATATGAAAAGATATTTGTACCCGTATGAATGAGACTTCGAAATCGAAAAAGATATGGCGTGAGTCGGTAGAGCATTCGGTGCTGAAAGGGAAAGGCATCGACATCGGCGCTGGCAATGATCCGGTCGTACCGGATGTGAAGATATTTGATACGCTTGATGGCGACGCGAACGACATAACGAATTATGTGCACGAGCAGTTCGATTTCGTCTATGCATCTCATTGCCTCGAACACATGCATAATCCGGGGGAAACGCTCATCGACTGGTGGGCGCTCGTCAAGAAAGGCGGGCACCTGTTTTTTATCGTTCCTGATGAAGATCTGTACGAGCAAGGCGTCTTTCCGAGCAGGTTCAATCCGGATCATAAGGCAACCTTCACTCTGTCGAAGACAAAGAGCTGGTCGCCTCGCTCCTTCAATGTCCTTGATCTCGCTCTATCGCTCCCTTCAGGAGAGATCGTCAGTCTGGCGCTTCAAGACTATGCCTACGACCGATCACTTATGACCTTCGGGCCGCGGCGCGCACAAAATGTGTTCCTGCGATTCTTGATACGAGCATACGCCAAGATAATAAAACTGACTGGACGCGGGGGGATTTCTTTCATTGACGCTCATATTAGAAACTACGCGGCGATAGATCAAACAAGAAACAAGGACACGCTCGCGCAAATACAATGCATTGTGCGAAAGACGGCATGAAAAAAGAAATTATCATCCTTACTCACAACGGCGGCGATATCGCGAACCAGCTTTGGAACCATATCAGCATCGCCGCATACGCTCGCGAGCGCGGCTACGCGTGCGAAAATCACTCGTTCTTTGAGCATGCTGATGAATTCCCTCTCCTATATCCGAACGACCGATTGGTGCGATTGGTATTCTTCCGCACGTTCTCCTTGATGCGCCGCTTATCGCTCGGACCGATAACCCAGCACCGCATACTCGTGCGCGTATGGCGCAGGGCATATGCTCTCTATGCGTTGTACATGAAAGGTCGTTTCTCAATTCTCGATGCTGGCAACGATTTCAATGCGCGCGGCGTATATCTCTTGCCGCCATCCGCTCCAGCAACCAGAGCGCTCGTTAGATTTGAAAGAGATTCGACGACGACGCTCCTATGCACCGGCTGGCTCTTCCGCAATCCAGAGGGGATCAGGCGCCACCACACATTTCTTATTGAGCTTCTCAAGCCACAAGAGGACACCTCCCTACGAGTCGCCTCTCGGCTCCAGCCGCTTCGAGCGCGATTCTCTCATCTTGTCGGCGTTCATATACGCCAAGCCGACTATACCTATTTCAAAAACGGACGGTTCTACTTGTCGCCTGAACGTATGCGCACTATTATGGGAGAATATCTCTCCCGACAAAAGCGCGCGTCGGAAGACACTTGCTTCATCCTGTGCTCTGACGGTCCTTTGTCCGAAGATGATTTTACCGGTCTGCATACCGTTTTGTCGCTCGGCGACGCGGTTGGAGATTTATATGTGCTCGCTGGTTGCGATGTAATCATAGGATCGGACAGCACCTTCGGCGATCTTGCCGCGTATCTTGGTGACATTCCCCACATCATTGCAAAAAACTGCGCCATGGATTGGGCGTATTACGCCGATGTACACGCATGGTTCCCTAATCGCTACAGCTATGCGACGAGTCTCAATGCCGATCGCGAGAACATTATTTCCTGAAAAAGCGAATTCCCGTTACGGTTTCGTCAGCAAAAGATGGAACGAGTCAAAAACTACTGCGCGCAGGCACCGATACACCAAACGCACGGCGAGACGAAACGCGACGGGCGTCATTTCATTGACGCGTTGCATGCGAATATCGATCACTTCAAAGCCGGCGGCTCGCGACAGAGCGCCGATGCTCTCGTAGGTATAATAATGCATATCTGCCAATCGCTGCCGCCCCGCATTCGCGTCTGTATAGTCTTTGTGTTTGCCAAAAATTCTGATAAAAGTATCCGCCATGCGCCGCGGTAACCAATTGACGCCATATAAATGAAAATGTTGGTCTTTCATGCCGTATCGGTTTGGCGCGCTGATATAGGCGCATCCTTCGCAAGACAAAATTCGAGACATCTCTCTGAGGACTTGTTCCGGGTCTTGCACATGCTCAATAACTTCCGACATATTCACAAAACTGAACGCGCCATCTGCAAAAGGGAGATGTTCGGCAACGCCGCGTCGTATGTCTATGGAAATACCGGCTTCACACGCGCGCTTCTGCGCCAGCTCGATGTATGCCTGGTTTATCTCTACGCCGATTGCCCTCGCTCCTTGTGCGGCGGCTTCAACCAAAAAACTTCCTTGTCCACAACCAAGGTCAAGTATCACCCTGCTTCGTAGGTCCGGGACTTGCGCTACTAATCGTTCAAAATGTGACACGGTAAGGTTATTGTAAAATCTTGAGCGCGCGCGCTTCCCAAGTATACTTCTCGACTAGTGCGCGCGCGCGCCGCGCTTTTTCTTGAGCTCCTTCGGCATCATGAACGACCGTGCTGATGCGATGTGCGAGCGCTTGCGGATTATCAGGCGGAACAAAGTAGCAGGCGTCTTCACCGATGACTTCGCGGATACTCGGGAGATCGGCAGCGACAATTGGTTTCTCCGCCGCCATGTAGGTAAAAAGCTTCAGAGGTGATGTACTGGCGACAGAGATATCGTCTTTTCCGGTGTTCGGCAATACTAAAACATCTGCGGCCTGCTGATAACAGCCTATATCCCGATAAGGAACGAAGCCAACAAATATGACAGTCGGATACTGTTTCCGCAATATTTCCACTTGTCTCGGTTCTCCTCCGACAATAACAACCTTCATCGTGGGTGGCAGAAACGCCGCGGCATCAAGCAGCGTCTGTACACCCTTCCACCCATCGAGCCTCCCCAGATACATTACAACCAGCTCCCCCGCTCGTGCGAAAGATGCGCTCAACGCTTGAGCCTCTTTGACGTCACATTGCAACTTCTTGATATCTACGCCATTACGCGCAAGCAAAAGATGACTTCCTGTCACAGACGCCGCGTACTTATGCAACGCACTCTCTGTCGTCACAACAACGCGCCATGCCGCACGGAGCAATCTTCGTATAACGAAATTGATGCGGCCATCGTGCGATTCCCAAATAATATTCCGCTTGAAAAAGCTGATGGGATACAACACGAACTCGTCGCGTGAAAATATACTGTCCGCATCATGAGAAAGCGCATATGCCAACGCAGAGAACGCGAATACCGCGGTCGCAAGAAGAAATCCTCTACGGCCGAATCTAACCGTGTCGATATTTGGCAGGCGGGTAATCGTAAAAATGCGCTCGACGTCATAATACGCAAACGAATCGTCCCTGATCGGTGTTGCCCGATTCGGCACGACGAGCTCGACCGTGTGCCCCGCCCGAGCAAACGCCTCGCAGGTCTTCATGATCTGGAGCCCGTGCGCCTTCTCGGTCGGCAAGCGGATATTCGCGAAGTAGAGGATAATCATGCTGATTCAATACCCTTGGACGCGACAAAGAGATAGCCGAGCGGGTTGCGCGCCGCGCTTTGCGGACGCAAGAAGACGAACAACGCGTCGAAGATCCCACATGGCAGATACGCCATCGGCCGCATCCAACGCGGCAGGGAAAGCACGATGGTGTTGAAATTTGCGAGAATCGGCCCGCCACCGAGCGGAACGATGCGATGTTGGATAAAGCCGGTTTCCATAAAGAGCCGCGCGAGCGCCTCTCCAGTATAGCGGAAATAATCGTGCGGGTCAGGGTGGTAGCCGACCCAGAACGGTACGAAACCGATGAGCCGACCCGTGTTTGGCTTCGCTATTCGCGCCATTTCGCCGAGCAGGAATCGATAGTTATAGATATGTTCGAGCACATTGCAGGCGATAATCGTATCGATGATACCGTCGGCGTAGGGCAATGCCTCATTCTCAAAATCGATACCTGAGAGGGAGCCGTCGAGCGCCTCGATACTCACTGTTGCGTCTTTCTTGAAGAAGTTGAAATAGTCCGGATGCCGTCCGCCGCCGACATCGACCACCCTGCCGTGCAGAGTCTCCTCGGCGAGCGCAGAATTCATATAGATGCGCGCGACGCTTTGACCGGCGAATAACTGCTTTGCGACAAAAAACGGGTTCGGTACCGGAGGTGTCACTATTGTCATGATATTTTCTTCGTGAGCGCGAAAAAGTGGTGATACTGATTCTCGAACGGCACGAACTCTTTTTCTATGATGAAATGCTTCTCGAGCGCGCGACGCACGCGACTCTGTGAGAAGCCGCGCTTCCCTATCTCCCAATAATGCTGGCCATTGAATACATGTTTGCGCGGCCACGGCATCTTAATTGCCAAGCGGATGCGCGACACGAGCGGCACCTTGATCTCGATGCGGACCGACGGACCGAAGTGCGGCAGACTGATAAGCGCCGTTTTTTTTGAGATGCGCGCGAGCTCGCCGAGTGCCGTGTCAAATGCCTCAAAGGGCAGATGCTCGAGTACCTCAAACGCACAGACGACATCTTGCGAAGCATCCGGCACGGGGATCTCCGTTATCGGCGCGACGATGTCTGGATGCACGTCAGCGGCAAAATCGACGCTCGTATAGGCAATACCAGCGTGGCGTAGCTGGTCGCCCACGATACCGTCGCCGATACCGACTTCGAGCACCGAACACGGCGCCTGCGCGAAGATTAGAGCGAGCTGATGATGGTAGCTCGCCCATCGGTCGATGGACACATACCGATCGAACGCGTACTCCCCGGCATCAACTTGTTTCTGCATAGTGGCAAGCATAGCAGACTATTCGCCCATGAGCAGCTGGCATATCGTCGCTATCGTATGCGGCAAAGCAAACTGTGCTCGTATGCGCCCGGTAATCGGCGTGATGTCTGCGTGTGCGGCGAACACGAGCGCGTCGGCTATCGTTTCTGGCGAATCTGTTTCTATGAAAAGTCCTGGCACGTTTGCGAGGAGATCGCGGAAGGCGACATTAGTGGTGACGGCCGGCAGACCAGCGGCAAGCGCTTCGAGCACCGCCTTGTCGAGACTGCCAGTTAGGCTCAAATTGAGAAATACGTCATGCCTCTCAAGGAGTGCCGGTATGTCGGTGTGCGACACCGCCCCGAGGAACTGCACATGGCTCGCGGTCGGTTTGGCAAAGATCATCGCGTGCACTTGTCGTTCGTATGCCGCATCAGCAACAGTCGCCGGAACACCCGCGATCGTGAATGCTACGCTGACGCCGCGAGCGACGAGCACGTCGATTGCCGCAAGCATCTCCAGAATACGCTTCGTCGATGAGAGGCGGCCGATGGTGAGTACGTGAAGCGTCGTGCCGGTCTGCTTCTTCGGGAGTGGTACGAATTGTGTCATGTCGATGCCGTGCCCGACCACCCGCATCTTCGTGCTCGGTAAGCGGAAACTCTCTGCCGACGCAGTCACGATGACATTCGTCAGGATTGCCGCTATGCGGAGCTTCAGATCAACGCTTCGGTGCGTGTACCAGAGTGCAACGCGTTTCCCGAGTGCCCGCCACAGTATCCCCGCGAGCACGATATACTCCGGGTTCATGTGCACGAAAACTGCGTCGTACTCTCTTCGCAATTGCCATGCGAGGCGCAAGAAACGGAAGGCGTAGACAACGCGCCGTGCGAAGCGCGGCGGATCTTCTTTCCCGAGCGAATGCACCCGTACATTTTTGGGAAGGTCGGACCTTCCCAACTTGAGGCAGATGACTTCGACCTGTTCAACATTCTGCGCGAATTCTTCGATCCACCGCACGAAGAACCCGAGCACCGGATCGCCCTCATCGACGGTCTGCGTGACTATCAACAGTCTGCTTGACTTATTTTTTGAATCGAGTATCATAGTATCACACGACGAAAGGGGATCCGAACGGCTTACTACCTAAGGGTCCCTTTTCTTATTTTCTTCCGCACATCCTTTTGCGATAAGTTAGCGCAAAAATTCGTTTGGACATATTGCTTATACAATGAGGATGCATACTCATTGGGGAACAATACTTTTTCTAACCGCTTCTCATCGAGAAGGAATTTGACCATACGATAGTAGTCGCCATCGCCCGATACGAGCACGACTTTCTCAAAGTCATCCTGTTTATACAAACGATACATGCCTTCAAAAATGATTTCGGTATCTACGTTCCCTTTCTTAAGACTCTTCATGGCTGGGACATGCTTGCGGAAGCGCACGACAAATCCTGCTTCTTGCACTTCATCATAGACATCCCTGTGTTCATCGGACATATACCCAAAATAGTAATACGCCTTGGTTACGCCATATTTCTTCTCAAGATATACGCGGAACCGTGCTAAATCGACCTGCCACGGTTCGTCAGGGTGCTTGGTAGTTCCTAAATAGAGATTTTGCCCATCAACGAACGCAATATTGCGTTCTGTTTTATTCATATCGCTATTATAGCACTTGTCACAACCTCGAGTGATTCGCGCCAGCGCTTTGCCCACGATTCGGCATCGAGAATGGGCATCTTCAACTCGCCGCGCATGCCTGTCTGTAAAACATGCGCTGTCGCGGCGGTGAGCTCCGTGCGCGACGCGATGACCGCGCCCGCCTCGCGGGCGATGCCGTAGTCGGGCGAGACGACCGGCACGCCTGCGGCGAGCGCTTCGACGATGCTCGCGCCATAACTCTCATGCCTTGAAGTGCTCACGACAACATCCGCCTGCGCGAGGTAGGGCGCGGGAGCCTGCCAGCCGGGGAACTCGACAAAAGGCGCGAGCTGCTTCGCTCGTTCGCGCAGTTTCCCCTCGAGACTCCCCGCGCCGAGCATGATGAGCCCGGCATCGATACCTCGCGCGCGCACCTGCACGAGCACCTCAAGCGCCATGAGTGGATCCTTCTCCTCTTCAAAACGGCCGATCCAAAGGATAGTTTTTGTAAAGCGCGAATGCGGCGTGTGCGACATATTCGCACATGGCGCAAGATCGACAAAGATAGGCAAGACGACAATCGGTGCACGAAGACGCCATGAGACGAGCGTGTCCCGCAACTTTTCAGAAACGACTCGTATCGAATCGGCGCGGGCGAGGAGAAAACGCGCGAGCACGCGGCGCGTGAACGGCTGTGCCGTGAGGTCGGTATGCACTTGCAGATTCAGTCGCGCGCCGCAGCGGCGCGCGATAACCCACGCGGCGAGCCCGCGCCAGAAGGGGTCTTGTGCGGTCACGACATCCGGCTGTGTCACACGCGTCGCTCGCACAATTTCGCGAAAAGAGTGTCTCTGCGGCCATACGAACACATCGAGCCGATCGACCTGTGATCGTTGAAAGAGCAATCGCGCATGCGCGGCGCTTCCTTCTTCGAGAATCGACGGGTCGCCGCTCAGCATCAGCACCTTCATACATGCGCGTGCACGATCTCGACCGTCCGCGCGAGCATCGCGTCGATCGAGAAGTGCGACGAAGATTCGACCGCGCGGAGCACCAGCCGCGCGCGCAGAGCCTCATCGCTGAATATGCGCGTCAATGCGGCCGCGAGCGCCGAGGTGTCGCCGACCGGCACCAAGAGACCGTTATCGTCGTTGGTAATGACCTTGAGATTACCGCCCGCGCGCGTCGTGATGATCGGCACGCCGAGCGAGAGCGCCTCAATAAGCAGATGCGAGAGCCCTTCATACGAGGAATTGAGAACGAAGACATCCGCCATTTGTATCGTCGCGAGGGTGTCCGCGTGCGAGAGAAGCCCGGTGAAGACCGTTCGTCCCGGCAACTGCTCTGCCGCATGTCGCTCCAGCACTTCACGATCGGGTCCTTCTCCCACCACCGCGAGAGACGTCTTCTTCCCCGCCATGAGCGCTATAGCGTCGATAACGCCCTCGATATGCTTCCACGGCACGAGCCGGCCAGCGGTCACGACGAGCGGCCGCGGCAATTTCTCTACGGCCGCAGGGACAGCACCCACCGCCTCAATAACGACCGCATTATGGACCACCTCGATTTTCTCTTCCCCAATGCCCCACGTCGCAACAATCGTCTTCAGATACTCGCTCGGCACGATGATGATCTGTGCATGGCGCGCGACGCGCGACTGCACGCTCTGCAAGAATCGCACTCGCATCGGTACCTGTTTCATCGTGACGAATTCATCGAGCGACGCCGTCACGCCGAAGCGTTGGCGCCCTTGCTCCCAGGCATAATCGCCGACGATCTTCACGATGAGCGGCTTGTCGAGACTCCACGCCGCGAGACACGCCGGCAGACCCGTCGAGACCGGATCGAGCGTGAGCACCGCATCGGCCTTCTTGAGTGCACGGCGCACGCGGAAGAAGTACGCGAGATGCCGCACGAGCTTCGGCAAGTGCCGCACGTCATCGAACTTCACGAGGTTCACCGCGACCCCCTTCGCAGGGAGCCCTTCCATAAGCAGCTTGGCGTAGGTCGCCGGCCCCCCGATCTCGGGCGGATACAGTGGCGTCGCGATGACGAGCTTCATACTCTCCATGGTATCTTTTCTGCAACCTTTCCGCCACCGGTCGAGTTGCATTAGGTATGCTAAACTGCCCCTATGCGCATCGTGCTCGCTACGCCCTTCTACCCTCCTGACACTGAAGACCCCGCGCCCTATGTCAAAGAGCTCGCGCAACGTCTCTCGTCGCTCCACACGATCACGGTAGTGACCTATGGCTCTTTGCCGGAAAAGATAAGCGGCGTGACTATTCTCGCCGTCGACAAGCGTCAACCCATTTTCTTCAGATTATTCTCCTATGCACTCACCTTGTGGCGCGTGGCGCGCACAGCTGATGTCGTGTATGCCGAGAATGGCCCTTCGGTCGAAATGCCGGTGGGCATTGCCGCGAGAGTGACCCGCACACCATTCATGGTGCATATCGGTGATGCTTCGGCTCATAGCCGCGCGACAAAAGAAATTATCCCTCGTCTTCTCGAGCGATTCGCGACGAGCGCCGCTTGCGCCGTTATTTCTGATATGCCACTTCCGAAGCCTGAAGTCCTACCGTTTTCGCCCGAGCCGCGAGCCGCGCAGGAGGCGCACCGCGCGTCGTGGGAAGAACATCTTCGTCTGCTCAACGCTACTTTTGCTCATGCCTAACGATGCCTACGCACTATGGGAAGAGTATAAAAAACGCGAGCTCGCGAAGCTGGCTCCCCTGCTCGCCGAGCTCGGCTATACGCTCGACGCCGATCAGCCGCACGTGAGCGGTGAGCGCTATCTGATGCAGGCAGTGACGACGATGAGCGGCCGCAAGCTCATTCTCCTCGGCCGTCGTACCCGCGACAACACGCGAGTCGTGATAAAAGCTACGCGCGCTGCGAACGGCGCGCGCGAGCTCACCCATGAGCGGGCGTGTCGCGAAGTCTTGCATCGCATCGACTTCGCGCATGGCGTCTTCTTCTCACCGCAAGAGATTCTCTTTACCCAACGAAGCGGCTACACGATTTCGATACAGGCATTCATCGAGCAGGAGAAGCCGTTCCTCGTACGAACCACCGAAGAGCAGTTCGCGTTCGCGCTCAAAGCGTTCAAGGCGCAAGAGAGCGCCCGTGCGACCACCTCTGGCCACGAACGCCTCGTCGAGAAGACCTTCGGTATCATGCGCGCGAACGATTATCTACGAGCGTTTGCCCAGTTTGTCGAGAACATATCCCGCGAAGCGCCGAGCCTCGTGCCCCGGACCCTGCTCGATGAGGCGAACACGCTACTGGTCAAACAACAAGAAACCATCGAGCAATACTGCGGCTTCCTCACGCACACCGACTTCGTCCCGCACAACTTCCGCATCGTCGATGGCAACATCTATCTGCTCGATAACTCCTCGCTTCGCTTCGGTAATAAATATGAAGGGTGGGCGCGCTTCTTAAACTTCATGACGCTCTACAACCCCGAGCTCGAACGCGCGCTTGTCGAATATGTGCGCGTCAATCGTACGAGGGAAGAATCGCTTGCGCTCAAGCTCATGCGCGTCTATCGCCTCGGCGAGATCATCTGGTATTACGTAGGCACGCTCTCAAGCTGTTCGGGCGACCTCCGTCTTTTGAACGAAGAACGCGTGCGCCTGTGGACGCGTGTGCTCGA
The DNA here is from genome assembly GCA_023269085.1 of bacterium. Classification (GTDB taxonomy): domain Bacteria; phylum Patescibacteriota; class Minisyncoccia; order Phycocordibacterales; family Phycocordibacteraceae; genus C7867-001. The sequence continues at coordinate 161,485 of JAHFML010000001.1, forward strand.
AGCGCAACTGCACGACTCGCTCTTGCCGGCTTCATTCTTGGACGACTACCGCGCGAAGCGCGACACGCTTCGGAGCGACGAAGAGAAGCGTCGGCAACAGGGGCTGCACTAATCGAGCGCCTCTACCTGCGCCACCATCTGGGCATACGCGTCAACGATCGGGTGTTGCCACGACTCGTGTAGCATCGCGAGCATCGACTCTTCAAACCATACTTTCTTCTCGCGGCCCGCGTTGAAATAGTTCCAGACGGCATTTCCCTCGCGCGCATGCGCCGCGATGAGACTCTCGGCATTCGCTATTTTGTCGGCCGTCGCTATCGCCTTCGCGTCTTCGGGCGCGACACGCACCGCTTCGATATAGGCCCGTTTCTTCTCCTCCCACGGGAGGGTGTCGTCGTGTGTCACGGGCGCGACGAGATCGGCAACCGCGTCGCCAAGCTCTCGCCGGACATCGTCGAGCGAAACAGGTGTATCTTCCACGACATCATGCACGAGCCCCGCCGCAATGACCTCGTCTGAGAACCCATACCGTGCGAGCAAGAGAGCGACGCGGACAGGATGGACAATATAGGGCGTCGGCGCCTCCTTGCGCATCTGCCCCTCGTGCGCGCGAAGCGCGAGTGCGATTGCCTTTTCGACAAGCGGTCCGTTCATACGCAGACTTTATCAAACACCTTCTTCTGCATCTGCACGGCGATCTTGTCCCAGTCGTAGTCGCGTTCGACCATCGCGCGGGCGCGCTCTGATATTTCGTGCGCCTTCTCGGGGTTCGCAATGACTTCTTGTATCTTCTCGGCGAGCGCCTTCGGATCATCTGGCGACACGAGCCACGCGGTCTCACCGTTTACCGCGTAGTCGGCGATGCCGCCCACGCCCGAGGTGACAAGCGGGAGCCTCGAAGCGAGTGCCGAGATGAAAGCGTTCCCGAGCCCTTCAGAGCGAGACGGCGCGACGAAGATATCACTCGCCTTCCGGTAGAGCGTGACCACCGAGCGATCGACGCGGCCGGTGAAGATGACCCGATCTCGCACGCCGAGCTTCTTTGCCAGATCTTTCAATTTCGCTTCATCTTCGCCATCGCCGACCGCAACGAATTTTATAGTGTCGGGCAGATGCGTGAGCGCTTCGATAACGGTATCAAACCCTTTCTGATGCACGAGCCGCGAGGTGTTCACGAGATATATCTCACTCTCCTTTTTCCCGAGCTCTTTCTTCATCTCATCAATCTCGACTTGCGAGAATGCTTGCTTCAAGTCGTTCGGGTTCGCACCATTCTTGACGAGGACGATCTCGCCCGCGTAGCCCATCTCGTGTGCCCACTGGCTCAAATAATTCGAGATGCTCTGCACCATCGTCGCGCTCGTGAACGCTCGCTTGAAGAGCGGCCAGACTGGGCGCATCACCTTCTCGACATGCTCTTTGGGGTCTCCCTCTTGGAGCGTGAGCACATATGGCGTCCTTGGCGAGAAGATCTTGAAGAGGGCCGCGGGGATGCCGGCCGAATGCGCCATCATCGCCCAGATACCGTCATAGTGATACCGCGCATTGAGCGAGAGACCCTTCAAGGCACCGAAGATTTGGAAGAGATACTTATTCGATTTCAAAATAAACTTCTTGCCGTAGTCCTCAAAGCGCGGGTCGGGGAGCCCGAAGCCGATGCGATGCACGAGGATGTTCCCATAGCGCTCGGTGCGCGGGAGATTCGAATTCCAGAGACAGGTGACCATGTGGAACTCGATATCCTCGGGCGCGATGCGGTCCGTAATCTCTTTGATCGCCGGCTCGGCACCGCCGTGGAAGTTGGGATAGTAGACGAGCGAGAAGATAAGGACGCGCTTCTTCGGCCGAAGGGTCGCGAAATCGGTAGCATTGGTCTTCATAGGCGTTTCGTTATGTTTAATATCCGCGACATACTCGGGAAGCGTGTGCTTCTGCTCCCAGCCAAGCGCTCTTATCTTAGTGCTGTCAACTGCTTCGACCGAGCGGGTCGACTTCGTCGGTGACGAATACTCGAGATGACCGCCGAACATCCGCGCAACATCAAGAAGGCTGTATGCCTCAGCGGCACAAATGCCATACTCGTCCCCTTCTCCTCTTTCTCCTGCAAGCACGATGCCATCTACGGTATCCATGACATGTGTGAACGGCCGCTTCTGATTCCCAGCCCCCGCGAGACGATGCGGCAATCCGTGAAGCCAGTTCTGGTGGAGAATTTCTATAACCGTTCCATATTGATCACCGCGCTCGCGCGGGCCATACACATTATAGAAATAAGTAATGGCGTAGGGCAATTCGAACCATCGCGCATACTGCACAACCAGATCGCTCATCGACGATTTCGCCCAAGTGTAGGGCGCGAGATCCTTCCCTGCAACACCGTCTTCGATACGATAGGCAAACTTCGTCGACGAACCGGCATAGATGAGCTTGCATCGTTTCTCTCGCCAATATTCTAAAACTCCCAAGGTGCCGTCTATATTCAAATCGAATGTTACCGCTGGCTCTGCAAGCGAGTGCCGAACCCGCGAATATTCGCCCAAGTGATAAATGAGGTCGGGGGTCTCGGGGATGTGGCGCTCAATATCTTTGGTGTGGCCTTCGCGGTAGTCGACATCCCTATGCGTCTTACAGACGCCGGGCGAGCATTCTGCTGTGCAGAATGCTCTAGCCGGGACATGATTCTCGCGACTACCGGTGAAGTAGTTGTCGAGCGAGATGACGCGGTGACCGTCCTTGACCAGCCGCTCGCAGAGATGCCCTCCGATGAAGCCGGCGCCACCGGTCACGAGAATGAGTTTTGAATCAGCCATGTAGGAGAAGCATACCTAAAGCAATATGAATGCGCCACCCGCGAGCGCGATGATGCCGAAGAGGCTGTAGGTCCACGGCGAATGCAAGAGGCCGGCGGAAGGCTTCGCGGGCGTATAGGCGGGCGAAGAAGAGGCCGATGCCGCCCCCGCGGCGGCGAGGGTACTCGCCGCCGCGGGGGCGTTTACTGCTTCATCATGTGCTTGAGCGGGTACTGAAATGTTGATAAGCGGGTCGACCTCCTGCACTTGAAGAGAACTCGGTGCGACGGCCGAAGGTTGCACGTTCGGCATATAGCGCGCCGCCACGACGCCGTCCGGGTAGGCAAGGCTCGCGTCAAACGCAATCGGCAGATTGCTAATCGTGAACGGGAAGAGGACGCTCGCGTGCGGCAAGAGGCTCATGCCGAGCGGGATACTGAAGATGCCGGTGCCCGACATGAGGCGCCAGCCAGAGAGATCGAGCCGCTCGTCAGAATCGTTCGCGAGCGTGATGCCCTCGGTCGAGATGCTTGCAATGCGTACGACAGCCGGCTCCACCGTCACAGTCATCTCGCCACGCGCCGTCGTCGGGCCGTCGGTCGCTGTCGCGATGACGAGATAGGCGCCAGCATAGCGATACGTCTTCTGCGCGCGCGTTCCCTCCCCTGCCGAGCCGTCGCCGAAGCTCCATACGATGCGTGCCGCCAGATCGGACGCTCCACTCCGTGCCTTCACACTTGCCGTGAAAGTAAATGGCACGTCGATGAATGCCGTCCTACTCGCACCAAGATCAACAGTGAGGACGGGCGGCGGCGGGACATACGAGGGTGATCCGCCTGAGGATGTTGAAGTTGCTTCGACTATTGTTGTTGTCACGATCTGGTTCGAATCACTCACTGTGATGTAGGGTGCGATTTTTGCATAAGTAACTGGCCCGATACCACTCACGTTTTGAATATCAGAAATCTTTGCGAAGGGACCGTGTTGCGTACGGTACGCAACGATGTTCCCTGCATACGTCGGACCAATGTTGGGAAGTGTATCGAGAAGAGTCGCGTCAGCCGTATTAATATTCACGAGCGCCGCGTGCGCGAGAACAGGGATGATGAAAATGAGAACGGCGAGGATTATGCCGCTCTGCTTCATAAAATAGTTCATGGAGAAATTATGCGTCCCCGCGCAGGACCTTGCGCAGATCGGCTTCGGGTATCTCAAAAGGTTTCTTCTCGACGGGCGGGGAGCTCTCCCGCGGCGGCAGAGCCGCCGCGGGCTTTAGTTCTCGCGATGGTTCGTTCTTCTCGAGCACGCTCGCGAGCGCACCTTTGAGCGACTGCTGATTCTTCGTCTTCGTCTCTTCGCGCTCGACACTCGTCTTCGCTACCATCGTGCGCAAGACTGACTTTAGATCGTCCGGGCTCTTGGTGGGCGGTGTTGGCTGCACGGGCATGCGTACTGGTTCTGGTGGTCTACTCATCGGTGCTATCGGCGTGCGCACCGGCTCGCGAGCAGGCTCCGGGCGCGGCCGCGGCGGCCGCGCCTCGCGCACCGGCGCGGTCGGCGCGGGCGTCCCCCCTCGCGCCTCGCGTGCCTCCTTCGCATACTGCGCGCCGGTCTTCTTCATCCGCGCATCAGCAGGCGCGGGCGCCACGGCACTCGCCATGAGCTCGTCGGTGATAGCCTTCTCGACACCGGCGCGCGGCACCGCGAAGGTCGCACGCGACAGCTCGATAACATCCGCGCGATGCGACACGGGCGGCCGCTCGATGGGCGGTATCGTCACCGCCGAGAAGGGCGCGCTCCCGACGCTGTCGATCATGAGCGTGAGATAGATCTGCGCGAAGCCGAGCGAGACGATATCCTCCTTCACAAACTTCGGCATGAAGATAGGCTCGAGCACCTCCGCGTCGAAAGGGCCAACCCGGAAGGTTACGGTCGTGCCGACGTTCCCGAAGACCGCGTCGCGCACCTCCTCCTCCATCTGCTCGATGTACTGGTGCGTGATGACGAGATTCAATTTATACTTGCGCGACTCCGAGAGTATCTCGGCGAAGGTCTCGTTCGCGAAGTTCTGGAATTCGTCGACATAGAAATAGAAGTGCGGAAGCTTCGCCAGCTCAGCATGCGAGCGGTCGGCGCGGCTCATCGCCGCGAGGAAGATGCGCGTCGTGAGCATCGAGCCGATGAGCCGCATGTTCGTCTCACCGACGAGCCCCTTCGAGAGATTGATGAGGAGGATCTTCTGGCCGTCCATCATCTCGCGAATATCAAACGACGACTTCGGTTGCCCGATGATATTGCGGATAAGCGGGTTGCCGGTAAATTGGCCGATCTTATTCTGAATAGCCGGTGTCGCCTCTTGCGTATACCGATCGCCGTAGTTAGCAAACTCTTTGAGCCAGAAATCTTTGACCACCGGATCCTTCACATTGTCGACGACCTTGGTTCGATACTCCTTGTCGGTATACATGCGGTTGACCCCCAGCAGAGTCGCGTCCGGATATTCGAGCAAGGCGAGGAGCGTATTGGTGAGGATATACTCCATACGCGCGCTCCACGCGTCCTGCCAGATCTTCTTGAAGGTCGCCATGAGGCCGCTGACGACGAGATGTCGCTTGTCGTAACCGACATCCTCCATCACATTGAAGGCGATCGGGTGCTCCATGTCGAAGGGCGCGAAGTAGACGACATCCTTCATCCGCTCCTCGGGGATGAAGTCGAGAAGCTTCTCGATAGTGCCGCCGTGCGGGTCGAGGAAGGCGAGCCCCTCGCCATTCCGTATGTCCTGAATAGCCATGTTCTCGAGCAGGGTCGATTTGCCCATACCGGTCTTGCCGATGACATACATGTGGCGATCGCGATCCTTCGATTTGATGCCGAAGGGGACATTCTTCCCTCGGGCATCAGTCGCGGCGAAGTAGGTAACGCGCTCGGGGTTCTCCATGATGCCACTAGTATAGCAAATTCCCGCGGCGCTTCGCGCCGCGGGATTGCATTACTCCCCGCTATCCTATCGCCTGATGCGGCTCCTCGCTCAACACTGCGCTCGGCGCCTCCTTCGTCGCATCTGCGACTTTTACTTCGCGCGCGCGGAGTGAGACCCCGACACTAACGACGATCGCGCCGAAGACGACTGCGAGCAGTGAGCGCATCGCGACCGGCAAGCCCGAATAGGGCGTGATGATAGTGAGGATTCCGACGAGGATAAGTATGCCAGTGCGGGACATGCGACTAGTATATCAGGGCGCGACGATGACGACAAACTCACCGCGGATGGCGTCGGGGTGGGCGATGAAATGCGCTTGGACCTCGGCGACCGTACCGCGGACGAGCTCTTCGTGCACCTTGGTGAGCTCACGGGCAATCGCGATACGCCGCGAGGGCGCGAGCACTTCGGCAAGCGAAGCAAGCGCCTTTTCGATCCGGTGCGGAGATTCATAGAAGACGACCGTGCGTGTCTCGGCGGCAATTTCTTTGAAGAGCGTCTGGCGACCCTTCTTGTTCGGCAAAAAGCCGAGGTAGACGAAGGAGGCAATCGGCAGGCCCGCGATCGAGAGCGCCGCGACGAAGGCCGCGGGGCCGGGGATAGCTTCGACCACGACCTCCGGCAGAGTGTCGCGCACGAGCGCGACGAGCTCGGCGCCCGGGTCGCTTATGCCCGGCGTGCCGGCGTCGGTCACGAGCGCGACCCGCTTCCCTTCAGTGAGGAGCGCGAGCACGCGCGAGCCCCCTTGCCGTGCGTCTTCGGGGTTATAGATAACGAGCGGTTTTGAGATCTCATAGCGCGCGAGGAGCCGGCTGGTCACCCGCGTGTCCTCGCAGGCGATAGCGTCGGCGGCTTTCAGCGTCTCGAGGGCGCGCAAGGTAATATCGCCCAGATTGCCTATCGGCGTCGCGACGAGGGAGAGGGTTCCGTGAGTCATATATCAAATTCCGGATGCCAATAATACGCCTGTATGTCACGCCGCACCTCCCCGTTTGGGAAGATGCCGTACGTCGGATGATGTCGCGCCGGTACGCGCTCGCTTGAGCTGTTACTGATAGCCGTCTCTTGGTCGATATAGAAGCCGACATGCCGATGCTTCCCTTGCGTGCCGTCGTCTTTCTTCTTAAACCCCCAGAGAATGATTGCTCCTTCGCGGGGCTCGGAGATCTCGTGCCATCCTGATGCTCCAAGATCGTCAATCGTCGCATTCACCGTCGTGTGAATTTCATGTATCAAACCGAAAGGATGCAGAACATTCGTCACGAACATCGCACACGAGAGATCGCCGTCATCGAGCACGTCGATGACTTCGTCATTGATATGGAAAAATAAATTGCGAAAGAGATTCGTACCGACACTGTTCTCGATCATCGCTCGATATGATCGGAAGAGGGCGAGTTCTGGTTTTATTGTGTTGGTGTCCATACGTTGATTATGCCACCAGCGCATCGGCGACCTTGTAGATGTCGCCCGCGCCCATGGTGATGATAGTGTCGCCCGTGGTGGCCGTGGCGAGCGCAGCCTCGATAGCAGTGAATGAAGGGAGCGCCGTCGCATCGACGCCCTGTGCGCGGATGCGCTCAGCGAGGATCTCGCTTGAGACGGTGCCGTCGTCCGTCTCGCGTGCGGCATAGATGGGAGCGATAAAAACTTTGTCGGCGTCGCCAAAGGCCGTCGCGAAGCCGTCAAGCAGGTCGCGCGTGCGCGAGTAGAGATGCGGATGAAAAGCAACAAACAGTGTACCCTCGGTCATCGCGCGTGCCGCGTGGAGCGTCTCACGCACCGCGGTCGGGTGATGCGCATAGTCGTCATAGACTTCGGCGCCACCCTTCGACTTTCCCTTGTGGTCGAAGCGGCGCCACGTGCCTTCGAAGGTCGCGAGCGACGCGGCAATTGTTTCGTCGGTAATAGTCGGGAGGACGACGCGCGCGGCCGCAGCGGCCGCGCGCGCATTCTCTTCGTTGAAGGCTCCCGGCAGGCGGAGCTCGTAGCGCGGCTCAAGTTTATAATCAACGACTCTCGCCTGTGCGCCCTCAAGCAGTGGCGCGATGTTCGGGTTGTGGGTGTCCGTGACGATGACTCCGGTTGCGGGCACCTTCTCAATCGCCTTCTTAAACGTCGCCTGCACCGCCGCGAGCGAGGCGAACCAATCAGTATGATCCCATTCGAGATTGTTGATGACAAGAATCTCGGGCGAGAGCTCGAGCAGATGGTCGCGATATTCGCATGCCTCGACAACGAGAATGTTCGACCTACCCGCCACATAATTGCTCCCAAAGTCTTTGACGATGCTCCCGATAATAGCGGTCGGCTCGGCACCCGCATCTTGTAAAATCTTCGCGAGCATGCCGGTCGTCGTTGTTTTGCCGTGCGTCCCTGCCACCGCAACCGTCTTCTTTCCTCTTGAGACTTCGCCGAGCATCTCAAAATATGACTGCTCTCTGATGCCGAGCTCGCGAGCTCGCGCGCGCTCTGTGTTCCCCTCTGGCACCGCGTCGCTGTGCACGACCACATCAGCGTCCACGGGTACGTTCTCTGCGGCATGCCCGATGACGACCTCGATTCCTTTCTTTTTCAAAAGCTCAACGACCGGCCCGCCGTCTCGGTCCGACCCCGTCACAGTGACGCCATCATGCGCCATCATCTGCGCCAAAGCGCTCATCCCAATCCCCCCGATGCCGATGAAATGTATTTTTCTCATACCACCGTGACAATCTTGTTAAACTGCTCGCCCCGATCATACTCATTTTTGAACATGCCGAAGGAGGCGAAGGCGGGCGAGAGCAAAATGATGTCGCCCTCTTCGGCGTGCGCAAAGGCGTCGGCGACGGCAGCTGCAAGCGTGTCGAATATCTCGTTAGTATCGAAGTCTGACTTCGATACTAACTGATCGGTGCCCGTACCGGCGAGGAGGATGACACGCTTCGTCTCGGGCAAGCGCGCGATGAGCGCGCTCATGTCGAGACCCTTATCGGCCCCACCCAAAATCAAAATCAGATTGTAGGACTTACGATGTCCTACATTCCCGAGAGCGGAAAGCGCAGCGAGCGTTGCCTCGGGCGTTGTCGAGGTCGTGTCGTTGTAGACTTTCACCCCATTTACCTCGCGCACGAGCTCGAGCCGCCCCGGCACACCCCTGAACGATTCGATTGCCGCGCGGCTCACGCTGTCGGCAATACCGAGGGCGCGCGCGGCCGCGAGCGCAAGGGCGGCATTGTAGCGATTGTGCAAGCCCGGCATCTGTAACGTCCAGGTGTCGGGAAGCTTCAATTCGTCAGCGACAATAGTATTCGCTTCTATTCGCTCGCTGTATTTCTCTATTATCGTCGGCGCGCACTGCTTCCCAAGCACGAGCGTGTCGCTCTTTGTTTGATTCAAAAAGATATTCGCTTTGTCGGCCAAATATGCGCCCATGTCATTTTTATAATAATTCATATGATCGGCGTAGAAGGTCGTGAAAACTGCAATGTGCGGGGAAAGTCTTGCTTCGCCGAAGCCTTGAAGCTTCCACGAGTCGAGCTCGAGCACGACAATAGTCTCGCTCGTGACGCTTGCGAGATGCGAGAGAAGCGAGGTGCCCTGCACATTGCCACCCTCGATGACATCCTTACTCGCCGCACGCAAGATCGCCACGAGCATCTCAGTCACGGTCGTCTTGCCGCGCGTGCCGGTCACGCCGACAATGGTCGCGCCCACTTCGCGCGCGAAGCCAGCGAAAAGCGCCGCCCACATCGTTATGGGCGTGCCTTCTTTTCGTGCTTCGAGTATGAACGGTGAATCAATCGGCGACCCCGGCGCCTTGATTATCAAATCGCGCCCGCGGAAGTCCGCGAGCTCGTGCCGCCCGAGCATGAAGCGCACATTCGAGAACTTTTGCAATATCTCAACCGACGCTTTCGCATCCTCTTCACTCTTCAGATCTGTTGCGATAATATCAGCGCCACTCTCTGCGAGAAATTTGATATCTCCGACACCCCCCAAGAGCCCAAGCCCCATGACGGTTATCTTCTTCCCTTTGAATTCGGCGCCTACATCCATGCTTCGCATGGTAGCGCATCTATGGGCGCGAGGCTAATTCGCGCAGCTGACTGCCGCCACCTTGTCTTCGTGCGTGAGCGGGAGCGTAGTGGTCGGCACGACGACAATCTCATAGGGAGAGATAATTGCCTTTTTTGCACACGACGTATCTGGCTCTGCGACTGCGACTGCGACTGTGCGCGTATCCGCATCGGTAATGTGGACGACCGCAATACGCGCGCTCGGACCCTTCCCAGCGAAGACCGCGAGCACGGTCTTATTGGAGAAATCGATAACAGGCGGTGTGCCCGTCGCATCAACCATCGTCCAGAGTTTCGTCAATTCATCGGGCGAGGTGATGACATAATTAACCCTATCTGCGACTTTCGACTTTTCCCCTTGTGCGAGCGTCTCGAAGGGTACCGCTACCGCGGCGAGCTGGCTAGTCGTTGGAGCTTGTGCGCCAGGCGTCTGATTCTGACTTTGACCGAGCATGACGATCACGCCGATAGCAATCGCGATTAAGATGACACCTAAAATAATCAATATATCTCGTTTCATATAGACAGTATACTCCCGTTCACTATACCGCTTCGCGCAAGGTGGGTATAACTAAAGACTTTCTGTGCACGCTCTAGGAGTCGAACCTAGGACCGCTCGAGTATCAGTCGAGTGCTCTACCAACTGAGCTAAGCGTGCAAGCGAACTCTCGCAGTGTAGCAAATTTTGTGAAAAAGAAAAAGATGTCGTGTGCGCTCTTTTGTTCCGCCTATTCTGTACCGGTCGAGAGCTCATATGTGGCTCTCGACCACCATCGGGTTACGTTATCCGACTTCCGAGTGCTGTTTAGAGACAAGCACCATCTCTCCATTTTCCGAAGAAAATGATCGACATGATTTTCCTTTCGAGAAAATCGGTTCCAATTGGATATGTTCCACGAGCAGCTTCCGCTACCCGTGCCTTGTTACGACTTAGTCCTTGTCACTGAATTTACCGTAGTCCTGCGCAAGGCAGACCTTCGGGTACCCCCAGCTCCCTTGACTTGACGGGCGGTGAGTACAAGACTCGAGAACGTATTCACCCCAGTTTGGCTGACCTGGGATTACTAGCGATTCCGGCTTCATGAGGTCGATTGCAGACCTCAATCCGTACTGGGGGTGGTTTTGAGGGATTGGCTCCACCTTACGGTATTGCAACCCGTTGTACCACCCATTGTATTATGTGTGCAGCCCAAGGTATCAAGGGACATGCTGATCTGGCGTCATCCTCACCTTCCTCTCCCGTGAGGGAGCAGTCTCGCCTGGCCATATAGGCAACAGACAACAAGGGTTGCGTTCGTTACCCCACTGAAGGGAACAGTTCAAACCACGAACTGACGACGACCATGCATCACCTGCCCAACACCCTCGAAGGCTCCTCACCTTTCGGCAAGGATGCAGTTGGGTTTCTAACCTTGGTAAGGTTCTTCGTTTATCTACGAATTAAGCCACATAATCCACCGCTTGTGCGAGTCCCCGTCTATTCCTTTGAGTTTTAATCTTGCGATCGTACTACCCAGGCGGCTCGCTTACCGCGTTAGCTTAGCCTCACAGAGGGTCGATACTCCGTAAAGCGAGCGAGCAACGTTGAGGGCCAGGACTACTGGGGTATCTAATCCCATTCGCTACCCTGGCTTTCGTGTGTGAGCGTCAAGAACGTACCAGTGCACTGCCTTCGCTTTCGGTGTTCCCCATGATATCAACGGATTTCACCCCTCCACCATGAGTTCCGTGCACCTCTTACGCCTTCTAGCCCTACCGTTTCCCTTGCGAGCTGTAGGTTAGGCCCACAGATTTGACAAGAGACTAATAGGGCCGCCGAGACACCCTTTACGCCCAATAATTCCGGGTAATGCTTGGAGCCTCTGTATTACCGCTCCTGCTGGCACAGAGTTAGGAGCTCCTTATTCATCGGGTACCGTCAATAAACTTCGTCCCCGATAAAAGATGTTTACGTACCAAGGCACTTCATCCATCACGCGGCGTCGCTCCGTCAGACTTTCGTCCATTGCGGAATATTCTCGTCTGCAGCCTCCCGTAGGAGTATGGACCGTGTCGCAGTTCCATCGGTGGGGGTCAGCCTCTCAGCTCCCCTAAGCGTCGTAGCCTTGGTAGGCCATTACCCTACCAACTAGCTGATACTACGCAGGCAACTCCCAGAGCGAAAAACCTTTACCCTTGCGGGACTATCGGGAATTACCCAACCTTTCGGTTGGCTATGCCCGACTCTGGGGGATCTACCTACGTGTTACTACCTCGTTTGCCGGTTGCCCTTGCGGGCCCCCTTGACTTGCATGACTTATCCACGCCGCCAGCATTCACCCTGAGCTAGGATCAAACTCTCATTAAGAATAGGCGGAACAAAAGAATTCACACATCTTTCTCCCCGCGGCGCTTCGCGCCGCGGGGTCTTTTTCACGTATATTTTATGTCAAAGAAACGCCATCCCCCAAAGGGGGACGATAGGGCTAGTGTATAGGAGGGACGGATAGAAGTCAACAAGACTGGAGAAAAGAGGGAGCCCGATACGAGCTTCCTCGTGTCGGGCTTATTTCATCACCGCTTTTTGTCCATCCTTACCTTCCTTGCGGCCTGTACGGCGATGTCTCGATCGAGTTTGAACTTGCCCTTCCCCTTGACGGGGTGGACCTGAACATTGATGGCCGCACCCGCTATGGACGCATTCATGTCAATAATAAAAGCGCGTTCCCACGAGCCGTTCCAGTCCGTCGTCACATACTGTGTATGGCAATTCCGACACTCGTAGAAATCATCGACGTTCACCTCGACTTCCTTCTTCCCGCAATTCGGGCACTCGAGATTTCTCCTCTGCGAGAACAAATTCTCGATAATGCCCTCCGGACAGCCCGACTCATGCTCTGCGATTGTTCCATTGCAGTATGAGCACTCTTGAGTTATGAATTGACACAGACTTAGACGCATTTTCGGACTCCTTGGTTGGTTTCAACTAGCGTAACAAAGTTACACATGGCTACATCTGAAAATTATATAACATATGCTTGCATAAAAAGCAAGGGTTGCGCAAGACCGCACTATTCTCTTCTACTGAGAAGACTACCGCGCGAGGCGGATCTCGAGGCGGGCGCCGACCGCGTGGGAAAGGCGCGTGGCGAAGTCGAGCGTCGGATTGCTTCCGCCCGCCTCGAAGCGCGCGATGGCCGACTGGGTCGTGCCCGCACGTTTCGCTATCTCGGCCTGGGTCAGCCCCCTCTTAATCCGCGCGTCGAGCAGAGCCCGCACGAGATTCAATTGCGGCTGGAGCGCCTCCCACTCCCTGCGGAACTCCGGGTCACGCATCGCTTCGCGCTTCATAACAGAGTACGGCACAGCCGTTTCTCTTATTTTATTTTTCGTCTTCATATATCGATGATAGCATATATGCTATGTCGCTGTGTGTGCAACACCTGGTGTTGCACACGTTGGTCTGTCAACATTGCATGCAAGAGGCGAGGGGGTACAATAGAGGGAGCCGTCACCCCTTGCCTATGCCTACTGCACCAACGCGTGAGAGAGTCGTCGTGTCCGTCGGAGGTTCTCTTATCGTCCCCGATGAGATCGACATCGACTTCTTGCGTCACTTCAAAGAGCTCCTCATCGAGAAGGTGCAAAAGGGGTTCTCCTTCACCATCATCGCCGGCGGCGGGAAGACCGCACGGAAGTATCAAGGCGCCGCGAATATCGTCACTCCCCTCTCGCGCCACGACCTCGACTGGCTCGGCATCCACTCTACAAGGCTCAACGCACAACTCCTGCGCAACATCTTCGTCGGCTATGCGCACCCGCAGGTTATCCATAACCCGACCATCGAGATCGACGCCGAAGAGCCGATCATCATCGCCGCCGGCTGGCAGCCCGGCTGTTCGACCGACTATGACGCGGTCTTGATGGCGAAGAATCTCGGCGCGACACGCCTCGTGAACCTCTCGAATATCGACTATGTCTATGAGAGCGACCCGCGCCAGAACCCGCACGCGCAGAAGATAGAGAAGATTGGTTGGGTCGAATTCCGCAAGCTCATCCCCGAGGAGTGGGACCCGGGGCTCTCCTCCCCCTTCGACCCTATCGCCGCGAAGGAGGCTGAAGCGATCGGTCTCGAAGTCGCGATCATCAACGGCGAGAAGCTCAAAGAATTTTCAAACTACCTCGACGGCGTCCCCTTCGTCGGGACGGTTATCTCGTAGAAAATACATAGGACTACCCTATGTATTTTGAAAATCTTTGTAGGTAAGCCAGTCCTCGATAAAATCAGAGAACGTGTCGTGCTTTGAGAAGTAGCCGGGGAATTCTTTCAATGAAAGAATTCCTTTTTCTTCTCGCATCATTCGCATATAGTCTGCGTAACTTGTATACCAATATCGATTGAGAAATTGTCTTGCCGCAACTTTATTTTGGATCCCCTCTTCCTTCCACTTTGGCTCAATGAGCTTTATCGGATTGAGATGAATATATGCAAAAAGATATTTGAGATACTCATCTCGATCGGCATGTTGCGCTTGATACGGCCCTTGAAATAATGAACCTGTACGCTTATTTCGCTTATTGAAATACGAGGAATATCCGGTGAGCAATTTCCCCATAAACATACTGATTCCTCCTTCCACTATCTCCTTTATCAGGATGTGGAAATGGTTCGGCATGAGGGCATATGCCCCTATTGCTACGATGGGTTCTCCTCGGTCGATCTCATCGAACGCTTTATCTTCTATGTCGCGGAATACGAACGGTCGGTCCCCATTTGCAACATACAGTAATCTCACGAATCGTTGGCGGTCTTTATCATCAAGAAAGATAATTCGTTTCTCGACTCCACGGTTGTATATGTGGTAATACTCACCTTCTGAAAAAACGAATTTCCGTTCCATTCGAACAGCATACCATACATAGGACTACCCTATGTATGGTATGCAAACCTCGACGGATTCAAAATCCTACTTTGCGAACCACTTCGCGATAGGGATGAGGAGGGGCGCGGAGCGGGCGATGGAGGAGAAGGTGCCCGCGGCGACGCCGACGAGCATCACGAGCGCGAAGTTGCGCGTTGTGTCTGCGCCGAAGTAGATGAGCGCAAGGAGAGCGAGGACGACCGTGAGCGAGGTGTTGATCGAACGGGTCATGGTCTCGCTTATCGATCGGCCGATGGTGTCCTCAAATGACTCTTTACTATTCACGCGCGAATTCTTCGCGAGATTCTCGCGCACGCGGTCGAAGATGACGATGACATCGTTCACGCAATAGCCGAGCAGAGAGAGGAGTGCGACGATGAAGAGCGAGTCGACCTCGGCACCGGTGAAGTGGCAGTAGGCCGCGTAGAATCCCGTCGGGACGATGATGTCGATGATGAGCATCGCGACCACCGTAAAGCCGTAGCCCCAGCCCGGCACTGGGCGTGACACCTTACGGAAGGCGAAGGCGATATAGAGCATGATAACGAGCACCACGGCGAATATTGCCCAGAGCGCTTTGTTGGTGAATTGGCTCCCGAGCGCGGGGCCGACGCTGGTGTAGGCGACTTCTGTTGTGCTTGCGTCTTTAGCGAGCGCGGCAAGGGTAGCGTCGTGCTCGGCCGGGGTCATGGTACGCGAGCGGAGCGAGACAGTATCGGCACCGACCGCACGTACCGAGACGACCCCGAGACCGACCGGTGCAATCTCTTCTTGAATCGTTGCAACCGTCGGACGATTGCCGGTGTAGCCGACCTGCATCAAAGAGCCGCCGGTGAAGTCGATGCTCCGCGGGAGGCCCCAGACCGCTATCGCGCCGAGTGCCGCCGCGAGCATGACGCCCGTGATCCAGAAGAAGAGTGCGCGATGTTTGATGATGTACATAAAAGATTAGGCTCTAGGCGTTAGGCTTTAGTTTTGAAACCAGAGCCGAGTAAGAATTTCCACGCGCCGTTATTCTCCTCAGGGACAATAGCGAGGAGGAAGACGCGCGAGAGCGTAACAGCCGAGACAAAGGACGCGAGCACGCCGAGCACGAAGACGAGCGCGAATCCCTGCACGATACTTGTCCCGAGCCAGAAGAGGATAACGCCCGAGATGATCATCGTGAGGTGGCCGTCGCGAATCGCGGTCCACGCGCGCGCGAAGCCGAGGTGCACCGCTTCACGCGGATTCTTCCCGTCACGCAATTCCTCCTTCGTCCGCTCGAAGATGAGCACGTTCGCGTCGACCGCCATGCCGACCGAGATGATGAGCCCTGCAATGCCCGAGGCGGTGAGCGTGACCGGGACGAAATTGATAGCCGCGAGCATGAAGGCGACATACTCGACGAGCGCCAGCACCGCGATCACGCCCGGGAGGCGATACCATGCGATCATGAAGAGTGCGACAATAGCGAAGCCGATGAGGCCGGCGACCACGCCCGCCGAGATAGCCGCCGCGCCCAATGTCGGACCGACGGCCGAGCTGTTCTCAAGAGCGATCGGTACCGGAAGCGCGCCGAAGTTCAGGTTGCGCACGAGGTCGCGCGCCTCGGCCGCGGTGAAGCGGCCGCTGATAGTCGCCTGCCCGCCCGGGATAGCCTCTTGGATAACGGGCGTCGAGATCGGCGAGCCATCGAGGAAGATGGCGAGCTGTTTGCCGATATTCTCGCGCGTAATCTTCTCGAAGAGCTTCGCGCCATCGCTGTTGAAATTGAGAATGACCTCGGGCGACGCGAGACCGCTCGTCGCACCCGAGCCGAAGCCCAAGGTCGCGTTCGCGAGATAGCGACCCGTGAGGCCCGTCGCGGCATAGCCGACCGCGGTCGTCGTGCCGACCGAGGTGGTCGTCGCGAGACGGAACTCGAGCGTCGGCGTCTGCCCGAGCGCCGCGACCGCCGCCTTGATGTCGGTCACGCCGGGCAGGTCGACGATGAGCCGATCCTCGGTCGTGCCCGAGAGTGCGCTTGCTTGTTCGGTCTGGACGAGCGGCTCGGCAACGCCGAAGAGATTGACCCGGCGCTCGACGACACCCTGCAGGGCGGCGAGCGAGGCGGCGCGATCGGCATCGGGCGTCTGGCTCATGTCGGCCTTATAGACGAGCTCGGTGCCGCCCGCGAGGTCGAGGCCGAGCTTGAAGCGATACGAGCTTGTCGCTATAGTCTGCGTCGACCAGACGAAATAGATAAGGAAAAACCCCACGACGAGGGCAATGGCGGCCGAAACGCGGTATCGAGTCATGTGAACTAGTATAAATCTTTCTGTTAAAAAAGCGACTCTTGCTTATATCACCGATTCGTTATCTGCTTATACATAGGACTACCCTATGTAAACTACTACCATTTGCATCATATACAAAATGCGCCGCTTGGGAAAGCGGCGCACAAAGGGTTAAGGGTCTAAAGAGTTCTTATACTCAAAGACCCAAGAACTTACTTGCGGGGAGTCGGGACACCCGAGAGGAACCAATAGTCGAGCCAGTCGTAGTCGTAGCGGTAGCAGCGCACGTGCCGCTCAACGTCCCAACGGAGGAACGTCAGGTAGCAATTGTCGCCCCACTGTGAGCCGTTCGGGTGATCATCGGCGAAAGACGGGTCTGCTTCGTTCACCGCCGTTTGCGCGCGCGGGTCGGGCACGAGACCGTACTGCGCGAGAAACGCCGAGACCTCACTTGCCGAAACGAAGCGCTTGGTCGGGACGAAATACACATCCACCTCGTCGCCTTCGCCCTGCGGCATCGTCGCGAGGACCTCCTTGTTGAGGTACTGCACACGACCCGTCGCGTCAACGACCTCTTGCGGGGTGCGGGTTCGATCAACCTTCACGCGCCTGGTGACCGTGCCTTCCGGCAATGGCAATCCAGCAACCACCGATTCGAACGGATTGCGACGCTCGATGAACGCCTGCACCGTCACTCGATTGATATGCGAGTCCGGCAGGGCTGCAAGCCGGAAGAATTCAACCAATTGAGAGGCCGTGAGATTCGTCCCCTCGATGCCAACTTTCGTTGTCATGACATTCTCCTAAAGCTGTACAGCTTACCGTCTATTCGGTTCGCCACAGCAGAAAACGGCCGAGCTCGCCGGTTGGCGGAAGCCCCTTTCTGCTGTGGCGGATGCACAAGTGAAAAGACCTAAAACCTGCGTAGAGGATAGCATTACCTATCTATTTTGTCAAGTCCCTGAAAAAGAAAGCAGCGCGCGGAAGGTCTTGAGCGCGATGACAAGATCGAGGCCAAAGGAGCGGTGCTTCAAATAATACAAATCGAAGGAGAGCTTGCGGCGCGTGCGCGGGACATCGGCGGCGCCGCGCGGGGCGTCATAGTCGTGGATCTGCGCCCAGCCCGAGAGGCCGGGGACGATGAGGTGGCGCATGCGGTACTGCGGGATCTCGCGCTCATAGACGCTCGCTAAGGTCGGGAGCTCGGGCCGTGGGCCGATGAAAGAGAGGTCGCCCATAAGGACATTAGCGAGCTGGGGCAACTCATCGATGCGCGTCGCGCGAAGGATGCGTCCGAGCTTCGTCACGCGATTCTTCTTCTGCAATTCTGGATCACCATGGTCGTTGAGGAGCATCGTGCGGAGCTTCACGATGCGGAAGATGCGCCCGCCGCGGCCGATGCGATCATGGCGGATGAAGGGCATGTCACCCGAGACAAGGAGCGCGAGCGAAGCGAGCGCGATGAATGGCAGCGCGATGAGCGTGCCGATGAACGCAAGCACCACATCGAAGACACGCTTGCCGATATCGTAGAGCGCGTGCCGCTTCGGGAGCGCCGCGATAACCTGCTCCGTCGTAAGATGCTCGAGCGGTTCGCGATCGAATATCTCTTCATAGAGCGACGCGAACTCGAGGAATGCGACCCCCCCCGCCATGAGCTCATAGAGTGCCGCCGCCTCCTGCATAACGGTCGTGTTCGAGACATCGACCACGATACTCTCTACCCCTTCTGTCCGCCATTTCGCAATCGTGGCGGCAAGCGGCGTGCGCAGATGCGTCGGGTCGATATGATGGACGAAACGCATCAGATACCGGTCATTGTTATTCACCTCCTCATACAACTCCTTCACGCTCGCCCCCGCTCCGATGATAAGCGCTGCTGAACGTATCATGTTCGGCATTTCTCTCTGCATATGATAGAAGCGCCAGACGCTCTCGAGCGCGACGGACACCAGGAGATAAATTATCAAGATTGTTTTTGGCGCGATCGAGAGCGGGAGGACGAAGAAGAGAATGGCGGCGACGGCGACCGTCGCCGCCTGCGCGCCCAAGATGCGCGTGCCCATCACTCTGCGGATAGGGCGCGTCTGCTTCTCGTAGAGACCGGCGATATAGAAGACCGCGAGCGAAATGAAGAACATCGGCAGGAACGGAACGAAGTTCGTCTCGAAGTAACCGAGCGGCGGGAACGCGAAGTTACGGATAGAGAGCGTTACCCAAAGCGACGCGACGAGCACACCGAAGTCTCCTAGGAGGAGCTTGAGGGTTTCTTTGCGGTCGAATGCCATATTAGATAGATACTATAACGCCAAAATATATTGTACAGTTACCCTATGAACCAGCCTGCGCGTAAGAAAGTCTTGTTCGTCATCACGAAGTCGAATTGGGGTGGCGCGCAAAGGTATGTTTACGACCTCGCCACGAACCTCCCTGCCGACCAGTTCGAAGTTGCGGTGGCGCTCGGTGGCGAGGGCGAGCTCGTGCAGAAGTTGTCTGCCGCGAATATCGCGATTCTGCCGCTCGCAAGCGTTCAACGCGACCTTTCTCTTTTTGCCGATATACGCGGCTTCGTCGCGCTCTACCGCGTCCTGCGCGTCTATCGCCCCGACATTGTGCATCTGAACAGCTCGAAGGTTGGTGGCTTGGGCGCGCTCGCCGCGCGCTTCGTGGGCGCCCTGCCTACCGGCAGGCAGGCGCGCATCATCTTCACCGCGCACGGCTGGCCCTTTGCAGAAAAAAGAAATATCGTCTGGCGCGCATTTGCATGGCTCGGCTCGTGGGCGACGGCGCTCCTCGCTCACGCAGTCATCGTCGTCTCGAAAAATGATCTGCACCTCGGCGCGCAGCTTCCCTTCTGTCGCGACAAGATGCATCTCATTTACAATGGCATCGCACTTCCCTTCGCGACCGGCTCGGGCGAAGTCATCCGCAATGCCTTCCCCACGGGCGCACGCATCACCGGCACCATCGGCGAGCTGAATCATAACAAAAATCAAATAGCGCTCGTCGAAGAGGCGCGCCGCGACCCGACACTTTTTGTTGCTATCGTCGGCGAAGGCGAAGAGCGAAAAAATCTCGAAACGAAGATACGAGAATATGGCATAGGCGAGCGCGTGAAGCTCTTCGGCTTCCTCCCCGCGCGCGAGGTGCTCGGCGGCTTCGACACCTTCGCGCTCCCTTCGCTCAAAGAGGGTCTGCCGTATGTCTTGCTCGAAGCAAAAGCGGTCGGCCTCCCTATCGTCGCCTCTCGCGTCGGCGGCATCGGCGAGATCCTCGACGCGCCCGACATGAGCGCCTTCACGCTTGAGCACATGCTCAACGAAACGCTTGCCCTCTCCTCTATTTGAGCTAACCCGCGACATTCAGATATTCGTTCGCGCTCACGTCGCGCGCGGCGCCGCGGCCATAGCGCGCGAGCGAGGTGACGATACCAAGCGCGCCGAACTCAAGCACGAGGTGCGACCCGCCCGAGCTCATGAAGGGTATCGTGGTGCCCGTCACGGGTAAGAGCCCGAGGCTGATACCCACATGAATAGCGAGATGCGCGGCAAAAAGTATGAGGACACCGAGCGTGAAGAACGCGTCGAAGTTGGTCGCGGCTGATCGAGCGATCTGCGCCAACCGCACAAAGAGGAGCGCATAGACCGCGAAGAGAAGCAGCACGCCGACAAATCCCCACTCCTCAGCGAAGGCGGCGAAGATGAAGTCGGTCTGATACTCGGGCAAGAATCGGAGCTTCGACTGCGTGCCGTAGCCGATGCCCTTACCGAAGAGCTCGCCGCTCCCGACCGCAATCTTCGCTTGATACGCGTTGTAGCCCGTGCCGCGGATGTCGCTCGCCGGGTTTATGAACGAGACGATGCGCGCCCGCTGATACGCTTTCAGTCCATCAAACCAGAGCACCGACCCGACAACAAGAGCGAGGATGCCGAGAAAGGTGAGATGCCGCTTCGAGATCCCTGAGACGAGCATCATCCCGAGCCAGAGGGTGCCGAGAATAATCGTGTTACCCATATCCGGCTCGACGAGGATGAGCGCCGCGAGCGCGCCGGTGTAGGCGCCCGAGACGATGATATGCCGGAAATCGCCGATCTCGACATGCCGCCGCGAGAGATACTTCGCGAGAAGCGCGATGAGCGCAAGCTTCGCGAGGTCGGCTGGCTGGAAAGAGATCGAGCCGATTGAGAACCATGCGTGCGCGCCCATCACTGGATGCGCCGCGAGCACGAAAATGAGCAAGATGAACGCCGCACCATAGAGCGCTAGGACCGCCGACACGCGACGAACAAACGACACGTCGATCGCCGACACAGCGAGATACCCCACAAACGAGATACCGAGCCAGACTATTTGCCGCGTCGCGAGCGACGTCCCTTGGCCGAAGGTGCTCATGGTAAGGATTCCTGTGAGCGAAAGGGCGACCGCGGGAAGAAGAAGTGTCCAGTCGCCACTGAAAGATTTTATGAAAGAGGTCACGGGAGCGGGACGACCGGCAACACCTCGATCGAAGCGGGAACACTTGCAAAGCCGGTATTCCAGGTGAAGGTCGCGGTTGTCTCTCCTTGTGCCGGAAGAGATGTGATAATTGTTTGCGATGCGGCAATGACCTGTCCGGCAGCATCACGGATCATGCCGACAAGTGGAATATCAAAAAGTGTTGTAACGCCCGGGTTGGTGACGACCGCATCAACGCGTGGTTCAGTGGTCGTACCCAAGAGCGTCGTATTCGACACGACCGGCAGTATGCGCGGATCCGTCGGCATCGGGACCCACGTCACTGCCATGGGGTCGATGGTGAGAAAGGCGTGAATGACTTTCTGGTTCCCCGTCGGGATGTTGGGTATATAGACCGACGCGACTGCATTCGGCGGCGGCGGGAGATCGAGCGTACCGCTCATCTGGCGAACAAGCACTTGGTCGAAACCATAGAGCGTGAGCGTGTAGGGCACCTGTCGCGCACCTGCGGCGATATTCTGATTTTCGACTTCTGCGATGATATCCGTACGACCATCACCCTTCACCAAGGCTTGAGTGAAAAGCACGCGAGGAGCTCGCTCGAGTGCCGTACAGAGGACGGTGCATGGCCCGCCGCAGTCGATGCCCGCCTCATCATTATTCTGCTTTTCATCGTGGCACGAGGGTGCCTGGTAAAGCGTCGCGACGAGCGCGAGCGCGAGGAGCGTCATGCCGACCGCGCAAATCCCGAAGAGAATAATAAACTTCCGCCGCGCGTTCCAAGACATGCTGACAGTATAGCAAAACGAATGCAAAACGCCGCGCACTTCGTGCGCGGCGTTTTGCTTCAAGTGCTCGGTTCTGGCGGCTAGCTACTCTCCCCACCTGTTACGATGAGTACCATCGCCGCTAGGAGGCTTGACTGCCGAGTTCGGAATGAGATCGGGTATAACCCTCCCGCCAAACCACCAGAACCGAACACTTGAGTATTCGGTACTTTATCATACAAATATGTGCCACGAGGGCATTTCCATTTTGCTAAGGCGGATTACCGCCAAGAAAAATTGGTCACAACGCAAACAAAGGCTTACAAACAAACAATTGTGTTATACAGAGTTCCGCACGAGAGACTGGGCATATTAGTACTCCTCGACTCAACGCCTCGCGACGCTTCCATCTAGAGCCTATCAACCTAGTCATCTCCTAGGAGCCTCATAACGATTCCTAATCTTGGAGCACGTTTCCCGCTTATATGCTTTCAGCGGTTATCGCAACCCGACATAGCTACCCAGCGATGCTCTTGGCAGAACAGCTGGTAGACCAGAGGTCAGTTCATCCCGGTCCTCTCGTACTAGGGACAACCCTCCTCAAGAATCAACGCCTGTAGTAGATAGGAGACCAACCTGTCTCACGCACTTTGTTTACTGCAATTACTTGCAGGGTCGGACTGTAACACCATCCCTAAAACTTTTGCTTCGCAAAAGTTCGGGCGAACAATCTCGAAGAGATTGTTTTAGCCTGGATGATCAACATTCAGTCTCTAAGGGTGCTTTCGCTTCCCTCGGTGTTGCCCGTTGCATGACGGGTTCCACCGATATCAGTTGATTTGCTAACGCATACATTCCTGCATGCGACCGCCGTGAGTTGTCGTTTATCGCACACTACGTCTCCACGTAGCTAACAGATTCCTCGGGGTTCAAACCGTTCAATTATCGAACGACTCCGTTCAATCGCTGAACGGTTTGAACCCAGCTCGCGTACCTTTTTAAATGGCGAACAGCCATACGCTTGGGACCTCATTTCTTTGTTCTCTCGCATTCCTGCGAGTATCAGACTATTCCATCACCATGTTTGCAATGTCACCACTGCAAATGTAGGTGCAAGCCGTGTGATACCCCGGCGCTTACTCCGGGCATATCTCCTGTGATTCCCAAAAGAATCACATTCAGTCGTTAGGGGAGAATTGTTCTTGGATCTTTGCTACAAAGTTCTTCCGTCGGTTTTTGGACCGAACATTGAACCGTGACAAAGCATCTGCTTTACGGGCGTTGTTGATTAGATCTTTTGAAGAATTGATTTCCGTTTCCAGAATTTCACACGCCATCTTTGCTTGTCTTTTCTTGACTCGCAGATATGGAGTGAGCAATTTCAAAATGGTCTGTACTTGAGTTTGATCGCGGATATGCAAATCGTAGGTCTGACCTTTTTGGCCAGCACGATTCGCTCGCACGATTCCCACGCCAAGCACTTTACGTATCCAATCTAAGATCTTGCGATCGTGTTGAGTAATCTTTACCGCAACACGCACACGAAACTTATACCGCTTTCCTTTATGAGGCTCAACAAGTGCCATGACGGCACCATCAGCATCAAGAAATCCGGCTATATACGCTCGCTCTACTTCAGAACAACCCTTTCCCACGGCGTTAGCTCTCATGCATGCAAGTCTACCAGACTTGGGACCTCCGAAACACGAGGTATTGCATAAGTCAGCCTTCACCGTTTTGAGCTTGTTTAGTTACCTCACCGTTTCCGATGAGGAGAGAAGATTTGTTTTCTCCAGCCCCGCGCTAAGGTGAGCCGACATCGAGGTGCCGAACTCCGCCGTCGCTATGGACGCTTGGGCGGAACTAGCCTGTTATCCCCAGGGTAACTTATATCCGTTAATCTCTGGCCGCATCTAAGGCGTACCATCGGTTCACTATGCTCTGCTTTCGCATCTGCTCGGGATGTCCCCCTTGCAGTTAAGCTCTCTTATGCCATTACACTATCGTCACGGTTTCCATTCGCGACTAGAGAACCTTAATAGACTCCTCCGTTACTCTTTAGGAGGATAGCGCCCCACCAAAACTACCTGCCACGCACGGTCCCCCGCGAGTTGCGCTCGCGAGGTTAGACACTGCAAAATTCAAGAGTGGTATTTCATTGGCGACTCCACACCAGCCGAAACCGATGCTTCAAAGTCTCCCACCTATGCTACGCAGGAATCCCACAGTGCCAATACGAAGCTATAGTAAAGCTCCTGGGGTCTTTTCGTCTAACTACAGGTATCCGGCATCTTCACCGGAATTGCATTTTCACCGAGCGAGTCCTCGAGACAGTTTCCCTCTCATTACACCATTCGTGCACGTCGGAACTTACCCGACAAGGAATTACGCTACCTTAGGACGATTATAGTTATCGCCGACATTCACCGGGGCTTACACAGTCCAGCACTCACACCGAAGTATGAGTACCCACCGTGGTTAACCTTCCGGCATTGGTCAGGTGTCACCCCCTATACTTCCTCTTACGAGTTTGCAGGGAGCTGTGTTTTTGGTAAACAGTTGAAGGGAAAACTTTCACTGCGGCCCCGCTTGCGCGGGGCAGGCCTTATCCCGAAGTTACGGCCGCTTGTTTGCCGAGTTCCTTGAGGACCTCTTACTCGTTCGTCTTGGTCTTCTCGACCTGACCACCTGTGTCGGTTTGCGGTACGGTCGTCTCTAGAGTTGATGCGTAGAAGATTTTCTTGGAACCGTGCTTTGTGTCCTCTCTCCCTCCGTAGAAGGAAATTGCGACATCGCTTGGGATAATGCACACCGGATTTGCCTAGTGTGCGCCCTCACGAAGCCGACCGGAATCCGATAACCGGCGGCACATACAACGATCCGTCCCTCCTTAGCCTCTAGAAACGGTCACGGAATATTAACCGTGTGTCCATCGGGTGCGGCTTTCGCCATCCCCTTAGGCCCGACTAACCCTCAGTTGATCATCATAGCTGAGGAAACCTTGGTCTTTCGACGTGCGGGGTTCTCACCCGCATTGTGGTTACTTGTACCGGCATTCTTACTTCTGTACGCTCCACCACGGGTTACCCCTTAAGCTTCATCGCGAACAGAACACTCTCCTACCGCTGGCGGCTGAAGCCAAGGTTCGTGATGAATTCAAGGTTCGACCTTAAATCCGAATCCTCAAGGTCGAACCTTGAATTCACAAACCTTAAATTCAGCCGCCAACCCGCAATTTCGGCACGACACTTAACCCCGATCATCTTCGGCGCAAGGACTCTCGATGAGTGAGCTGTTACGCTTTCTTTAAATGATGGCTGCTTCTAAGCCAACATCCTCACTGTCAATGAGTCCTCACTTCCTTGTAAAGTACTGAGTGTCGATTTAGGGGCCTTAATTGGCGATCAGGGCTCTTCCCCTCTCGATCGATGGAGCTTCGCCCCCACCTTCTAACTGCCGCTCGGGCATGTGGTATTCGGAGTTTGATAGGGGCCGCGAGATTTCTCCCTGTCGGTCCCTTCCAGTGCTCTACCCCCACAGGCACATATATAGCGACGCCAGCCCAAAAGCTGTTTCGGAGAGAACCAGCTATTCCCAGATTCGATTAGCTTTTCACTCCTTGCCACAAGTCATCCCAATGTGTCGTACGGCAAACGGGTTCGGGCCTCCACGCGTCTTTCGACGCGCTTCACCCTGCTCATGGCAAGCTCATCTGGCTTCGGGTCGTACCTATCCTACCATCGCGCTATTCACACTCGGTTTCCCTTCAGCTCCGCCCCGGAAGGGCTTAGCTACGCAAGATAGGTACACTCGCCGGCTCATTCTTCAATAGGCATGCCGTCACGGTTCGAATAAACTCACCGCTCCGACCCCTTGTAAGTGCACGGTTTCAGGTCTATTTCACTCCCCTCTCGGGGTTCTTTTCACCTTTCCCTCACGGTACTGGTTCACTATCGGTCATAGGATGTGTTTAGCCTTACCGGTTAGTTCCGGCAGATTCACTCGAGCTACTCGTGTCTCGAGCTACTCAAGAATACCGACAAGAGTCGTTTGCATTTCGCGTACGGGGCCATTACCCTCTGGGGCGCTGCTTCCCAGCAGCTTCCGCTATACAAACGTTTTGTAACTCTTCGCATACAAGTATGCTGTCAGCATCTTACAACCCCCCACTCCGAAGAGTGAGGTTTGGGCTTTTCCCTTTTCGCTCGCCGCTATTCAGGGTATCACGAGAGTTGCATTCCATTCGCACAAACATAGTGCGCGAACGGAATGCAACTCATATTGTTCTCTTTTCCTTCGGGTACTGAGATGTTTCACTTCCCCGAGTTCGCTTCTCATGGGCGTTACCCCATGGATTATCTGTTCAAGACAGATAGGGTTTCCCCATTCGGAAATCTCCGGATCAAAGGCTACATACCGCCTCCCCGAAGCTTATCGCAGGTTAGTCGCGTCCTTCTTCGCCATCCTAGGCCAAGGCATCCACCGTGCACTCTTATGTCTCTCGTGCAGAGACCTATACACCACAATCATTGCTTGCAATCTGATACCCCATGACTTTCGCCATAGGGATTTCAATTACCTTTGCTTTCCCGTCATACCTCACCGGTATGACGGGCGTTGCATATTCGTATGTCAAAGATTCAGTATCCCCATAACGGACAAACCGCCCCTCACGGGACGGTTCGTAAAGTACGAACTGCGGCCTAGTGGCCTATCCCCATGAAGCTAAGGTCTGTTCGTTTCGTAGACACGTAGAGGGAGTATAGACGAAGGCGCTTTTGAAGTCAAATTTTGTACGCGTCCACCACCTTTGGCACTCCCGTTCTCTAAGTCGAGACTCTTCGTAAAAAACGACCTACTTTGTAAGCTGTAAACTGCTCAACATATTTTGCAGCTGATGAAAGTTCGCGGGGTCGCCGGTAATACCTATGCCGAGTACTGCTTTAGGAAAATTTGGGCTAGCTATATCTATAGAGTAACCACTTATGGGAGCATCTGGCTTTAGTTTATAGAGCACGATAACAGTGTCTCGCCCAGCAACAGTAGTCGATGTTGCAAAGATATTTGGGTCACAATCCCCATGACAGTTATTTATGTTATTCAGAATCTCTGCCAAGGTCGTGTAGGTGATGTCCCCGTACACGATATTCTGACCTTTTGTAGGATCTGGCAGTGCAGAATCGGCATGCTTGAAATTCGAGAGTTGGAATGCTATGCCGTTGCTTGCAAGATTGTTTGCATCACTGGTAACCATCCAATCGGACGGATAAACGAATTTGAATCCATAGGTTGCATCAACGAACAAATGCTCCTTCATTGTTTGCACATAGAAGATCTGTGCCCCCATAAGTGCGACAGCGAGCAATAACACGATCGATATGACTATCCGCTTGGTATTCATGCTTTGATGATACCTCTTCAGATGCATAAAAAAAAGAAATCCCCGCACAGAGTGCGGGGTTCTTCCATTCGGACGGTTAGTTAGAACTCGAATTGCAGCTGGCCTCGGTCATCCTCGTCTTGGGTGCGTACATAGTTCAGTATAATTTTCTCGTTCATGCCCACGGTGGAGACGCAGTACCCGACTGACCATATGCCGGGGCGCCCCCAGACGAGCCGCTGCATGAAAGGAAACTTTTGTTTGAGAAGCTTGGCGCTCTGGGTCTTGAGGTATTGGATGACCGAAGCCACCGCAATTCGAGGCGGGATGATGAGGACGATGTGGACATGGTCGGGTTGTACGTTCACTTCAACCACCTCGATATCTCCCGCTAGGTCTTTCGGGTGTTTGAGAATTGTTTCTGCGTATGCCTTCACTCCGGGATCGCTGAAGAGCTTGTGTCGATATCGAGGAGTCCACACGACGTGGTATTCCGTCTTGTAGGTGGCATGAGCGCTCTTGTGGAAACGCATTACCGTTAGCGTATCATGAGGGGTCGTGTGGACTGCGGCTCCAGCCCCGGGCAGAGCCCGAGGTTGTATGCCCGCCTAAAACCCCGCCCTCGGGGACGAGGGCGGGGTTTTGCATAGACTGACTTGGACGAGCTTAATCCTTGATCTCTGACTGGAAGCGCTCGATATAGCGTTCTGCCGCCTTCTGACCGCCGAGGCCAAATGAGAGACCGATTGCAAGCGAGGCCGCGATGACCACGCCGGTGATGAGCGGCTGGAGAATCGTCTGCGCAACATTGAGCTGGGCGAGCGCCGTGAGGAGCGCGAAGATCCAGATCGCATATTGCGCGACTTTGCCGACGAATCCGGCGGAGTGGAAGGACGCTGCCTTTGCCGACCCTTCGACCACGCGGCGTGCCGCTTCTGCCACGACTGCCGCAACGAGAAGAATCAATACCGCGACAATAACCTGTGGCAAGTAGCCCAAGACGACTTCACTGATAAACATATTCACCACCGTGAGATGAAGCACGTCGAGCGACGCGACCAAGAAAACGACGATGAAGAACCACTTCACGAGGAATCCGACAAACTTACCTGCCGAGAGCTGGAAGCCGCCGCGAGAGAGCACCCGATCAAGACCGGCGGCCTTGAGCGCCTGATCGACGCGGAGCGCTGTTACAAACTGTGCGACAACGCGGCCGAGGCCGACGCCAACGAGCCACCCGACGACGAAGATGATAATCGCGACAATAAGATTAGGGATGAATGCCACCAATCCGTAGAAGAGATTCTGGAACGCTTGATTGAGCGTGTCCGCCCATGTAGTGAATACCATAAAGTAATTGTTTGCGGTTAGTAATGCGCACACCCATGCTCTAGCTAGGGCGTCTGTGGAAAGTATACCATTTCTAGACCCCTATTTTGTCCATCAAGACGCGGTGGGGATAGTCGAAAATGTCGCGCAAAAGGCGATCATAGACCCCGAGACGGTAGCGGAAGTCGGCCGTCGGGAAGGAGGCGTAGCGGATCTCGCGCCCGAGCTCGGCCTCGAGCGAGCGGATAGCGTTCGCGAGCGCGCGCTCGTCGAGCGCATCGCCGACAATAAGAATATCGGCGGGCGTCTCCTGCTCGCTCATGAAGATCCCCGTGAGCGCGACGAAGCGCAAGGACCCCGCGCGCTTCAGGAGCGCGAGGATGTCGGCGGGGCGGATGTTCGTTGTGTCGCGAATGAAGGCGTCGAGCGCGGCGAGATGCTCGAAGCGCGGGTTGACCTGATACTTCGCGGCCGCGCGTGCGCCCTTCTTGCGCAGGAGGTCGGCGGCAAGGAGATCAGAGAGCTCGGCCTTGACCGCGTCGCTCGAGAGCTTCGCGCGTGCGGCTATGTCGGCGAGCGTGAAGCCAGTGGTCTGATTATAGAGGAAGAGCCGGAGCATCTTGAGGCGTGCCGGCGTGCCGAATATCTTGGCGAGGGGTTCCATAGGGGATGCCGGTAGTGTAGACGAGGGCGGGGCGAAATGCAAAGCGCGGCGCCGTAGGCGCCGCGCTTTGCATTTTTTGAGTAAGGTCGGACCTTACTCAGCAAACAAATCGTAAGAACGATTTATTTGAGGGTGACCTTCGCACCGGCATCCGTGAGCTTCTTGGCGAGCTCAGCGGCATCCTCCTTCTTCATGCCCTGCTTGAGCATCGAAGGTGCGGCGTCGACGAGGTCCTTCGCCTCCTTGAGCCCGAGGGCGAGCGCCTCCTTGACCACCTTGATAACGGCGATCTTGGTCGCACCTGCCTCCGTCAATTCGACGTCGGCGGTCGACTTGGTCTCCTCTTCGGCGGCACCAGTGGCGGCCGGGCCAGCGGCTGCAACTGCCGTCGCCGAGACGCCCCACTTCTCTTCGATCGCCTTCACGAGCGTATTCAGCTCGAGCACGGTCATCTTCTCGACCGCCTCGATTATCTGTTCTTGAGTCATGCTGTTTTCGTTTTAGCTACCTCCGCAAGCGCGATAGCGAATCGGCTCCGAGGTGAGTTGATAATAGTAGCGAACATGCCGCGCAAGACGGGCATCGGCGGGATAGTCGCAATTGCGACCGTTTGCCCCGCATCGATGAACGCCTGTTCGAAGACGCCACCGAGGAGCGTCAGTGCCCCCTTCAGCTTCTTGCCGAATTCGTACACACCGCGCGAGGGCGCCGTGACGTCCGTGGTTGTCCATGCGACGGCGACTTCACCCGGGAGCTCGGGGACCGAGCCCGCATAGGCACCCTTCTCGAGCGCCTTCTTGATAAGCGTCTTCTTCGCGACGAAGAACTGCACGCCCGCGCTGGCGAGCTCTTTGCGCATCTTCGACGATTGCGCGACGGTCAGCCGGGTGAAGCCGACGAACGCAATCGACGACGCTTCGCTAAAAGCGCTTTCGAGCTTCGCGATGATAGCGCGCTTCTTGTCTTTTGATATTGCCATACGATTTATTTCGTACGAACGAAATGAAGGAGATGGATCGACCCGCGATGATTCGCGTTGTCTCCTGCGTAGGGAATTAAGGCTTTCGCCTCCTACGGTCTTCGGTTCGTACTCTCGCACTCTACCAGAATTGCGCCGCGGCGCAACGTGGGACACGGATGTCCAAGGTTACTGCCCTGCGGCGGCAGAGGCGAAGTGGAGCGCGACGAGCGCGAGTGTGAGGATGACGACGAAGCCCGTCACGAACTTCACGAATTCGATGAGGAACGGGAGCATACGCCGTTCGGCCGTGCGCCGCGCTTCTTTAGTGCTGGGATTGTTCATAGGTTTTTATTTTTTCAAGATCACCTGCCGCCGCCGTGTTGCCGGGCTCGAGCCGCACGACTTCGGTCAAAAAGAATGCCGCATTGGGGAGATCGCGCACCGTCTCATAATAGACCGCCGCGCGCTTCGCGGTCTCGAGGTCGCTCACATAGGCCGCCTTCCCTTTTGCCGCAGTCGTGGCGGCAGTCGCGGCATCTCCCGAAGCATATTCGAGCTGCGCCAAGACAAAATAAGGCTGGGCGAGCTTGGGCACGAGGCTGATGTACTTTGTGAGGATGTCATGCGCGGCAGCGTAGCCCGCCGCACGTTCGGGCGACTTCGCCGGGTACGCATTCGCCTGGCTTATCGAGAGATTCGCGAGCACATACCATGACTGATACCGTTTCGGCGAGAGGATGATAGCTCGCTCGAGCGCGGACGAGAGCACACCCTCGTCGATCGAGACGCCGCTCGGCGCAATCGAGAGAATCTGCGCGAGATAGAGCGCCGTGCGCGCGTCATACGGATAGCGATTGAAATTGTTGGTGAGGATCGAGCGCGCCGCTTGGTACGCGTTGACCTTCGCGGCCCCGGTGAGCGCGGCATTCTGCACATTCGTATACATGTCATACGCCTCATAGCCATATTCGACATCAGCATAGGTTAGGAGCGCAACGCCGTGTGAGAGGTCGCTCACTTCCTTTGTTGGGTCAGTAAGCTGATATTTGTAGGCTTCCATCAAATCAGCGGCAGCAAGAGCAGGGCGGATGCTCGTCGTACCAATGAAAGTCAAAAGCATAAGCGCGACAAGATAGGAGAGGCCGCGCGTCCACAAGGGGAACGAGAGCGCTTCGGGCGCAACACTCTTTTGCGAGTGGGCAAGCAGAGCGGCAAGCACCGCGAGCAAGAGCCAGAAGGACGAAATAGTGTCGAAGACGAAGAAGTTCTGCACGGCGTAGGTAAGCGCAAGCAGGCCGATAAGAAGTGCACGCGACCGATCACCGCGGCGCGCTTCGCGCGCCGCGATATTGAAGAAGCTCCCAATAAGCGCAAGATAGAGCAAGAGCCCGCCGACGCCATACTGCGCCGCATAGTCGATGAAGGCGTTGTGCGAACGATCGAACCATTGCTCGCTAATTTGCATCGGATCGTAGAAGCGATTGAAGAGCACGTCGATGTGCTCGGCACCGATGCCAAGGAGCGACGCCTTCTGTATCTCGCTCAGCATGTTCTTCCAAATGAAGAGGCGGCTCGCGACATCCGGATCGGCAGTCGAGATGGTCGCGATGCGCGCGATGGGCTCAAAGGGCACTTTCGCAAGCTCGGCGCGAAGAGCGAAAAAAGATGCGCCAAGAATAATAAGCAGACCGAGCGCGACCTGCGCTGCCTTTGATTTTTTGAATGAAAAATACGCGAGCGATGCGACAAGAGCGAGACCGAGTGCGAGGATAGTGCCGCGCGTCGCCGAGAGGATGACAGCGATGACTTGCAGAGCCGCGCCGCCAAGGGCGGCGCGCCGCCACCAGCCCGAGAGCCCCGCGGCCGCGAGCAGGGTCGCAAAGAGCGCAACGCCGAGATACCCAGCGAAGAAGGCGGCATTCCCGAGCAGGCCGCCGATGCGGCCGCCACTCATGAGCCACTCACCGACGCCAGACAGCGCGACGAAGCTCGCGACAACCGCGACCGCACGAAATAATCGTTGATAAAACTTTTCATCGGCCGAGAGAAGAATGAGATAGAAGCTCGCGACCGCGCAGGTGAGCATGAGCAAGCCGTCGCCGCGCACGAAGAGGCTCCAGAAGCTTCGATAGAAGTCGATGCCGCGCCAGCTCGCGACATAGGCAAGCACGAGGAGAGCGCCCGGCACCCACGCTTCCCACTGCGCGAGGCGCGTCCAAAAGAACTTTTTCCCGTGCGTGACAAGAATCACGAATACGGCAATAGCGAGAAGCGTGAGCGCGTAGAAAAGGAGCGTCTTCGGGACGAGGTACGGATAGATGAAGCCGCCCCAGATGACGACCGGCAAGATGACTGGCGCGATGAGGAGCCACGAGAAGGCGCGATCGAGAATCTTCATCATTTTGCTTTCAGGCGTGCTATCTCGGCATCAATCGCCGCCCTGTTCTGCTCCGGCGAGAGCGTCTCCACCGTCTGCCACGCCTTAATAGCGTCTGCGTAGCGCCCTTGGCTCGCGAGCCAACGCGCCTCGATAGTGAGGATAGCCGGCGTGTCGCCAAATTGCTTCGACGCATCCGCAAATGCGGCAGTAAGGCGCGAAGAGTCCTTGGGGAACTGCCGCATGAGATATGTCAGGCGTTCGATATGATATTCGAGTATGCCCTGCTCGACCGCGACGGCTTTGGTGTAGGCATCGGCGGCCGTCTCGTAGGCACCGAGCTGGTCCATGAGGTGCGCGAGGTTCGCGTAGGCGAGGCCTTTATTCGGATGCACGGCTATCGCAAGATTGTAATAGTGGTAGGCCATCTGCCCGTCGCCGAGCGAGCTGTAATCATTGGCGAGACCATTGTAGAGATCGTAGTCGTCATACTTCCCTCCCCCGACAAGGCCGGTCAGGTGCGCGATGTCGGCGTTCGCTTGTGCGATGAGTGTCGCGTTGCCGGCATACGAACCTTTGAAGCTCCACGTAAAAGTCGTGTCGGCCGAATTGACCGGGAACGACTTTGGCGCCGCCTCGTTTGTCGCTTGTGCTGCTTGTGCCGACACCGTGCTCGTCGCGGCAGTAGTCGTCGAAGTCGCGACTGAGAGGTCCGACGGCATCGGCGCCTTCGCGCGGTGCGTCCAGCCGAAAGCAACTCCTATCGCCACAACGAACCCGATACCGATTATTACCCAATGTCTCGTGGTTATCTGCATATGCCCTCAGGATACCACAAAACCTTATCTTCGTTCCCCGGTGAAAATCAGACGTTCACCGCCTTGGGAGAGTCCGACCTTCCCAAGAATCGTGCGGCGATGAATTTGTAAATGACGAGGATCGCGCTGATGACGGTGAAGACTCCACCCATGAGGCGGGCGGCATCGTCACGATAGAAGCTGGAGAAGTTCAGCCCGATACCGCTCCAGCTCACCGGTGTCGTCGCGATATATAAGAAGGCGAGCGGCAGAGCCCACACCGCGAACCGTAGCCACGACTTGAAGATCTCACGCGGGACGAAAATGAGGATGATGGTGATGGGGAGAATGTAGAGGGCGAAATAATAAAGTGGTTTGGTGATATCCAATGCTATTTGGTGTATCCATGTACCGTAGCAAGAAGAAACGGAGTTTATGCACCAAAGACTAAAATATCGGAACCCTATA
Source organism: bacterium (assembly GCA_023269085.1). Lineage (GTDB taxonomy): Bacteria > Patescibacteriota > Minisyncoccia > Phycocordibacterales > Phycocordibacteraceae > C7867-001. The sequence continues at coordinate 195,672 of JAHFML010000001.1, forward strand.
ACAAGAAGAACGAGTACAGCCGGCACATATTGCATCATTCTTGATTTCATATTTTAGAAAAAGTTTATGAGAGCGACCCAGAGCCTATGCAGATTAGTATAAACCCCGCTCGCCACATTCTAATTTGTAGACACCTAGTGTCCTACACTCCGGCGGGCGCGGGCGGCGATGAATTTGTAAATGACGAGGAACGCGCTCACGACCGAGAAGACTCCGCCCATGAGGCGCGCGGCATCGTCGCGGTAGAAGCTGGAAAAGTTCAGCCCGATACCGCTCCAGCTCACCGGTGTCGTCGCGATATACAGGAAGGCGAGCGGCAGTGCCCACACGGCGAACTTGAGCCACGATTTGAAGATCTCGCGCGGGACGAAAATGAGGATGATGGTGATGGGGAGAATGTAGAGGGCGAAATTGTAAAGAGGGTACCCTATGCCTTTTATACTATCGTCTAAACAACCCGTATGGTTGCTAAATTGATACATCGTACTGCATATATGAAAGGCGAGAGGATTACTCAGTACATAGCCAATCAAAGTAGCAAGCAAAACAACGGCTACCGGAAATATTCTTGATTTCATAATTTAGAAAAAGTTTACGAGAGCGACCCAGAGCCTATGTAGACCAGTATAAACCCCGCTCGCCAGATTATTGAGGATCGACGGTGGAGAAGATACGGCGACGGCGGCCAACTGCGGTGCTGATTGCGGCGTATTGACTTGCACTTTCTTCGCGACCGACGAGGTGCGTGCGTTATGCGGCGACGAAACAACCCCCATAGCTCGAGTCGTCGTTGCACTGCTCGCTGTTGTCGACGCTGGAGTTGCGAGCACCGTCACACTCGTACTCGCGACCGATTGGCGCACCACGGGTATCGAGATACTCCCCGCCGAGGCGACTTGTCGCTTCTCTACTGGGGCTGGCGCGGGTGGCGTATAACTCACCGTCTCGCCACTCTTGAACGCAACCGTAAACGTCTTCCCGTCGCCCTGCTCGTCGACCGTGAGCGGCGAAGCGGTGTCGACACCACCCGACACCGAGAGGCTCGCGAGCGTGCTCGATGTCGTGGGCACATCGGCGATAGTGCTCGTGGTGACAACCGTGCCACCCAAGCTCTCCTGCATATCGAGCGAGAAGGTGCCGGCCGCTTGGCCGTGCAGAGTGAGGCTGTAGCTGTTTCCCTCCGGGACGGTGACATACTTCACCTCGCCGAATTCGGCATAGCTCGACCCGGGGATACCCTCAGCAATCGAACCGTCGCTCGCTATGCCGGTCACATTCCCCGATGCGTCACTAATCTGGAGCGTGAGCGGCGAATGGAGGAAGAAGGTGAGCTTCTTGGCACTAGAGGTTATTGGTGCCGTAGTAGAAATAGATTGAGGTAGAGAACCATTATTGTTTGTGAGAATATTTTTTAGAAAATCTCTTAAGTCAGAATTCTCAAATATATTGCCGTGAGCTACCGAGGAATTGGCTAAATCCACCCAATACCTCTTCACCTTCGCGCTCTTGGACATCGCGAGCGCGCTCGGGACCGGGACCGTGCCATCGCCGTCCTCGACGAGGATAGGGCGATACTTACGATCGGGCGCGCCGAGGCCGAGCCTGCTCGCGAGATTCTCTTGGGTATAGAAGTCGATGCCGGCGACGGTCGTGTCCACGCCCCAGCCCGCTATCTGGTCGACCTCGATGCTCGCCGGCGGTACCCATGCGTCGAGCGTGTCGTGGGTGGCATTGGCGTAATCGACAAGCGATGCGTTCGCGATCTTCGGCGAGGCGAGATCCTTATCGGCGGCTTGCGAGCGCCCGCCGTCTCTCGCGAGGATGAAGTCGTCGAGCGCTACGCGATTAGCGATGGTCGCACCATATGCCGCCCCCTCTTTGGCATAGCCATCGCCCTCGAACTTCACGACCGGATGATCGGCGAGGCTCGGGAGTGTGCTCTCAAAATATTCTTCGGAGGGGAGCAGGTGGTAGGCCATCGGCGAATTCTGCGAGAGGGTGCGCGCCGCCTGATTCGAGATAATCTTAATTGAACCAAGAGGGACATTCTTGACCGAGATATTTTTATAAATGCCGGCGCCATACCCCACCAAGAGCGACCCGACGTCTGATGGCGCGCCTGTCTGCGGCACCGCGACCATGATGACCTTGTCGACGAGGCTCGCCGCTTCGCTGTCGCCGAGCTCGTGGAGGAGCGCCTTCGCGACGAGGCCGCCGTTGCTGTGCGCTACGATAGTCACCTTCCCCGTTTTCGAGCTCGCGGCGAGCGCGCGAAGCGTCTGCTCGATATAGGGCGTGCTGGTCGCCTCTTCGTAGTAGATTTTGTTGTCGCGTTCGGTGCCCTTCGCGAGCAGGTCGTCGAGCGAGAGCCGCCAGTCATACGCGACCGGCTTCCAGTCGGCTATCGTGCCGCCTGCCTTCAAGCCTTGCATCTCCTCCATGACTGACTGGTAGAGATTGGTGCCCTGTACCGCATCGATGACGTCGCCGTCTTTGGTATAGATGTCCGCGCACTTGCTCTCGCCACTCACGTCGAGGCCGAGCTCGGCGACCTTTGCATCGCCCTTCTCGGCAACGACATTCCAACCCTCCGACCAGAACCCGTCATCGGTCGGGTCCCAGAGTTTCTCTTCTGCCGACTTGCCGCAACCAGTGCCCTCGTAGAGCCGACTGCCCTCGATCCCCGGCAAGAAGAGGACATTTGAGACACAGCCGCCCGCGGCGCAGGGGTCGGGCAGGGTGACGGTGAACGACACCATGCCGATGAAGTGATACACCGGATTGGTCCAACTCGAAGCACCACTTTCAAATTCGGCATGAAAATCACTGATTGGTGTCGGCGGGTTGCAGTCATCGGGAGTCAGACACATCGCGGCATAATCGCGAAGATTATCAGTGCCATACAAAACTGCCGAATAGGTACCCGGGGCGGAGAATGTAACGGTTGCGGCCGTCGTGAGCCGGGCGCTACTTGCGTTCAATTGTTCGCCCGAGACGAAGGTCGCATTGTGGAAAAGGTCGCCTTTATAGAAATCGAGATAGAAAGCGTTCGTGTATGTTTTGCTATCCGGCGTACCATCAAACGCATCGGGAGTCGGCATATTGTAAATATGCTGATCCGTCCAATACGTAGACCAGTCGGCAAACCCGCCGGGCACGGGCAAAACGCTGACCGAGACCGGCAGGGTCGCGCCAACCGGCAATTCGATCGTACTACTAGCGACTATCGGGTGGCCATCGATAGCAAGCGTGAGATTGAGATCGGGTGCTGGCAGTGAAGGCGACGAACCGATACCGCCGACTGTTTCTGCTTGCGCTGGCAGAACTGCGAATAACAACGAGGCGAACAGGACGAGAAAAAAGATTCGCGTGAGCCGGTTGGCTGACATTGCCACCACTATACACCCTACGTGCAACCTTGAGTAAGGTTCGACCTTACTCCTAAGAATTCACTGCTATGTTTTTTATGCGAGCATCGGCGTTCCGCTGATAATCGAAACCGGGACGCTCATTCCTACGCTCCCCTTAAGTACATCCGCGAAATCTTCGCGCGCCGACGCGTTCAATATCTCGAAACCGAGAATATTGTCCTGCGCATCTTTATCGACGTATATTGTATCGTCAAGCTTCGCGCTCTGCGCGATTGCACCATTGGATATCCGCATATACACCGCGTCGGCAACCTTGTCGTATGTTATTTTCATGGTTTTAGATATATAGCGGTGATGATAATGATATCATTCGTATCACGAAATCCATCTTTGAAGTATACAACCTCTAATACCCTCTTCTCGTCTATTTTCTTTCGAACTAGCACCCTACCCTGAAAAACTACTTTCTGCAAATCAGGTTCGTTGATGGCCTTTTTTATATGCTCTATCTGGAGAGAACGTTCTGCGATGCGTTCTTGGCAGTGCGGCGGGAACTTGATGCGAAGCGGCATGAGTACATAATAGCATTTTCATAATTGAACAAGATGATAGCAAACAAAAAACCACCCCGAGGGGTGGTTTTTTGTTTCCTAAGAATTCACTGCTGAGTAAGGTCGAACCTTACTCACGGACAGACTACTTACCTTAGTAGGAGTAGCTGAACGCCGAGCTGGTGAAGTTCTTGAGGAGGTAGCCGTTCGTCCAGTCGCTCGAAGTGAGCGAATGACCTGTTGCTGAGCGATCAGACCACACAACGTTGTTGTTCGAAGAGATTCGCGTTGCTGCTGCAGTCGTGCTAGTAGCCGTATTGTCAGACGCAAGCGAAATCGTGAGCGAAGCGCCTGTACTCCAACCAGTGACCGTACCATAGAGGTCGTAGGTCTTGGTTTGGCCAGCAGCAACCTGCTGGTATGTCGGGGTACCGGTATTCGTCGTGAGGTTGAACTTTGCCTTGCTGCTTGCAACAGAGACCGTACCATCATTAATCGCGTTACCCGAAGCGTCATCCGTGAGGTAAAGACCGCTCACGCTTGCCACTGCCTGGTTCACGTTAAAGTTGATATTGCTCAACTCAATCGCACCTGCAGGGTCAGCAGTTACGCTGAACTTGTAGAGCGGCTGGCCCGTTGCTGGAACCGGCTTCGAGTTGTTCGGTTGCGGATTGATTGAAGCGAGCGTAGGGATTGACTTGCGGACGTAGAAGGTGCCATTGGAGGCAACATCCGTACCGCTGTTCACGATAGCAAGCGAGGAGCCTGCGCCATTGAGCGCACGGAAGGTGATACCACCCGTGTTGCCCGCGTCAAGCTTCACGTTGATCGCCGCACCCGAGACAGCACCCGAAGCGACGGTCGGCGTACCGACATACACATCGAGGTTAGCTGAATCGTTCGTCGGGACGTACATCGTGAGACCGGTGAAGGTCGCTGTCGCGAACGGCTTTGCAGCGTTCACGGCAAGCGGCTGAGTCGCCGTCTGCGTTGCGCCAAGCTTGTCCTTGTAGGAGACCGTAACATTCGTGACCGAAGTTGCGGCACTGTTCGGAACGAGGATAGCAAGGTTCTGCACCGTGTAGGCCGAGTTCTGGGCTGCGAAGTTGAATTCGCCGACCATCACCGAGCTTGCACCGGCGAGAACATTGTTGCTCACCGGATCACCCGCGCCGCGCGATACCGAGAGGGTACCGGCGCCGAGCGAGATGCTCTGGAGATCGACTGACGAGCCGAGCGTTGCCGATGTGCCGGTCAGGTCACCGGTACCCGTGGTACCTGTGCCAATCGAAGCAATGATCGTTCCATTACCTGCACTCGAGAGGATATTACCGTAGATGTCGATAGTCTTCGTTGAAGACATCGGGACATCGAGGTTCACTGCGTACGAGTTGGAGGTCGACGGGGTCGTGATGACCGATCCAAGCACCGTGCCCGTCACACTGTCCTTGAGCGTCAAGTTGGTGATCGTCGAGGACACGGCTGCTGCGAAGGTAACGTTGATGGTGTTAACCAACACGCCTTCTGTCGAACCAGCCGAGAGGGTGAACGCGCCAAGCTTGGCGGCGTTCGCACCTGCGATGATCGTCTGAGCACCGTAGCCCGAGTACTTAGTCGCGGTAAGCGACGAAGCCGAGACTACAACCGCGTTCCCAACAACGAGAGATGCAGGGACATTTGCCGAGTTGAGCGAAGACTGGCCTTGCGCGTTCGCCGTCGCGGCACCAAGCGTCATTGTGACGCTCACGCCATCGAGGATATTCACGCTCGCCGTGTCCTTCGCATCAGCATAGACGCTGACCATCGTCGTCTGGCCTGCCGGAAGGATAAGCGAGGAACCGAACGAGAAGTCTGTCTGAGCAGAGACATCCTTGCCGATATCCTTCGTCGACCCAACCTGCACGCCATTAACCATGATCTTACCGTTCTTCAATCCGCCAACATGGCCGGATGAAACTGTGCTGTTGCCGTAAACATAAAGGTCGGTGACCTTCACATTCTCACCCGAAGCAAGCATGCTGAAGGTTGCCCAATTTTGATTGGACGCACCGACGGCAATAGTCTGATTCGGAGAAGAAGGATCCTTCGAGACCGAAACGCCACTCGAAGCATTCACCGAGTTGATTGTTATATCACCCGCGGTGATAGCCGAGAATGTCGCGCTACCGTTCTTCGGAGTAACTGGCTGACCGAGCTGATTGTCGACAAACATAGCGTCAGATGATCGCTGAACCGACATACGGATAGTGCGCGATGCACCACCAGTAATGTTCGCGAAAACCTTGATCACGTGACTCTGTGTCGAAAGCATCACCGGAGCCGCCGAAACATCGAATGTTGCGGTGCGATCTGCGCTCATGCTCGGGAGCGCGGCACCGGCCTGGACGCCATCAACATAGAGGCGGAGGTTAGTGACGTACACCGAATCAATCGAACCGAGGTTCGTGAAGCGAACCGAAGAAAGCTTCACCGGGTTGGTGGAGACCGAAACGGTGTCCTGCCAAATCGGGTAGTCATTCTGCGGGCTGATCTGCGTACCGAGACCCGGAGTTACCGGCGAGCCGTAGCTAACCATCGCAAGGTGCGCGGCGGAGACCGTCTGGTAGCCACCCATGATCGGGAAGTGCACCGACGAGTCGAGCGTACCATTGCTGGTTGCCGAGACGAGGGAGACGCCGATCTGCTGACCCGAGGTTTCATCCATAATGTCCGAACGAACCGAGACCATGTAGGTCTGGCCTGCCGGCACCGTGAAGATTCCGGTCGGGCTCGAGAAGGTGAAGGCCGAAGAGTTCACCCCTGCCGAGTCCGTAAGGCGCGTACCCATATTGTAGAGGTACACGTTGGTCAAGGTCTGATCGTTGGAAACGCCGATACGGTTGAAGGTAAGGGCGGTTACATTGATCGGGGAAGCAGTCGGGTTGCTGAAGACGAAGTCTCCGAGATCACCGATGCCCTGACCCTGGACGAGGACCGTGCCGTTCGGGCTGGTCGGCGAGAGCATGACCTTGAGGCCAGTGCCCGTACCGAGGCTCACCGTACCGGTCGTACCGCCTGTCGAGGTGGACGAACCACCGAAGGCTGCACGGCTCTTGGCGCCGAAGTAGCCGGAGGCCGGCGTAACGCCTGCCGCCATCTGCCACTTGATCACCGCGGCCTTGGTCATGCTACCGAAGTAGCCAGTTGCCGAGCCAGAGAGATAACCCTTAGTGATAAGGGCACCCTGAAGCGTCGTCACATCTGCGCCAGTCGAACCGACCGTGAGGTCCTTCGTGATGGCGCCGGTTGCTGCCGGGGTCGTCACTACCGGCGTAGAGCCAGTGAGCGATGCCTGAACATTTGCGATTGTCGATGCGTCAGCACCGAACGAAGAGAGGAGCGAGAGGATCGACTGAACCTGCGCGGAGGTCAGAGATGCCGCCTGCGCCATAGGCGCGAGCGAGAGCATCGAAGCTGCCATCGCGAGTCCTGCCGCCACTGCCGCGACCTTCGCAGTCGCTTTAGAAGTTACAGTTGTCATAACAATGATTAATTATTTTAGAGCACATAGTAAGCCAATAGAATCGCACAATAGACGCACACATAACACGCGCACTTTCACTCTATCCCACAGCGCACAGTTTCGACCGGTGCGCCATGGATTAGTTAGCAAGATTCTGGTGACTCCGTGAAGTCACTATTCAGTTTTCAAAGTACGCCCTTCCAAGAACAACAATCGTCCCTATAAGGGCTACCGCTAAGTATATAGCGGAACTGCGGTTCGCGGGTGCTGATGTGTGGATAACGACGAGAGAATAGGAACGCAGAAAAGGCCGTTGCCAGCCTGTGTCTCGCCCCTATGCCCTGATCGCTACCACAGGCACCATACTAGCAGATACGCACGGGATAGTCAAAATCTTTCTGTGCCCGCTTGAGTAAGGTCGGACCTTACTCAACTAGGCGAGGGAGTAGGTGCTCCAACGGCGCTCGCCGGTCTTCTCTACCGTGCCCGCCGCGACGAGGCTTGCGAGCTCGCGCTGGATGGTCTTCTCGGAGACGCCGCGGATCATCGTCGAGATGTCTTTGATGCTCACGCTCCCCTTCTGCCGTATCAGAGACAGCACCGTTTCGCTTCTGTCCTTTATCTGCGGGCGGTGTCCTTTATCTGTTTTCTGTTCATGTCCTTTATTCTGCATCTCCACTTTGCGCGTCGCCGGACGCGGCACGGCCGAACTGGTCGAGGCGGCGCGTGCGGTCGCCGACGCCTCTTGTCGTGGCATCTGCCTTGCGATGTCGGCGAGCGTCGGCGCGTCATCGAGGAAGAGGCGCGGCTCTTCGTAGGCCGCCACTTCTTGAAGTAAAACATGGGCTTCACGCGCAATGAGGTCGGCGTTCATCGCCGAGAGGAGACCGCCGGTGCGTGCGATAGCGAGCACGCTCGAGAGAGCGAGGAGCTCCCGCGAGAGTGCGAGCCGCGCACCACCGGGTGGCAATACCGCAGCGTCGATGAGACCGATAGCGACCGCGTCGATCCGATCGCGGAGCGAAGGCGCTTCGATGAAGGCAGGGGCCACGAGATGGAGCGCTTTGGCGAGCCGCTCGGCCTTCTTGTAGATAAAGACGCGGCGTATGTCCTTTTCAAATATGTTATTGAATATGCTTTTTTCTAAGACAAAGTCTTCTTGTCGGGCTTGGCTCGCGGGAGTATGCGGGTTTCGCGCTTCAAGCTGGTGTCCTAGAGATGTTGCTTCGCGTCCCATACGTATATAGGACAGTATACGCGCGCGCGCTTGCTCTGCAACTGCGCTCTCCTCGCCCACCCCCCACAAGAATTACGGCAAGTGCTACAATATACCTATATATGAGCCGAAAAAGTAACCCTACGCGTGGCGGGCGCGCGCGCAAATCAGAAGTTCGTGAGTATAGTGCCGTACTTCGTTATGCCTCAGCTATCGCGCTCCTCGCGTGCGGCGTTATCCTCCTCCTCTCCTTCTTCGGTGCGGCGGGGCCCGTCGGCAGTATCGCCTTCAGCGCGAGCTATGCCGTCGTCGGCATCGGCTCTTTCGTCCTCCCGCTCGCGCTCATCGGCCTCGGGCTCTTCGCGAGCTTCGGGCGGCCGCGCGTCGAGCCGCTCATCGCGAGCGGCTCGCTCCTTATCGCCGCATCGGTGCTCGCGCTCGCCGGGCTCTTCCCCGGGGCCGAGTTCGGCGGTGTGGCGGGCAGCTGGCTCGGCGGACTGCTCACGAGCTTCTTCGGCTTCTGGGGCTCGCTTGTCCTCCTCGTCGCGGCGGCGGCTATCGGCGTCGCTATCGTGAGCGATATCGAATCGCTCGTGATACTGCTCGGCGAGAATGTCTCGTCGCTCTGGACGCGTTTGCAAGAACACCGCGCCGCACGAAACGCTGACGAAGCGTCTGAAGAAGAGTTCGATGATGTCGTCGGCGTCCCTGAAGAGAGCATGGATGAAGCCCTAGAAGACGATGTTGAAAAATCAGAGCAGGTCGAAGCCGAGCATGAGCCCGTCATCACGATGTTCGATCGCACGGCCACCAGAGACGCCGCCATCGCAAACTTCGATGCTGAATACGACCCGCCGCCACTCTCTATCCTCGGCGCCGACAAGGGCAAGCCGGGCGTCGGCGATATCAAGGCGAACGCGAACATCATCAAGCGCACCTTCCAGAACTTCGGCATCAATCTCGAGATGGACGAGGTCTCGGTCGGCCCCACGGTCACCCGCTATGCCGTGAAGCCGGCCGAGGGCGTCCGCCTCTCCAAGATCGTCTCGCTCGCGAGCAATCTCGAGCTCGCCCTCGCGGCTCACCCCGTGCGCATCGAGGCGCCGATCCCGGGCAAGTCGCTCGTCGGCATCGAGGTACCGAACTCGGTCAAGGCGATGGTCGGTCTCGGCGGTATCCTCTCCTCTCCCGCGTGGACCGAGAGTCAGAAGCCCCTCTTAGCCGCGCTCGGCCGCGATATCACCGGCACGCCGCACTACGCGAACATCGCGAAGATGCCCCACGGCCTCGTCGCCGGTGCGACTGGCTCAGGCAAGTCGGTCGCTATCCACGCTATCATCACCTCGCTCCTATATCGGAACGGCCCCAATCAGCTCCGCTTCATCATGATCGACCCGAAGCGCGTCGAGCTCACGGCCTACAACGGTATCCCGCATCTCCTCACACCGGTCATCACCGACCCGAAGAAGACCATCTTCTCCTTGAAGTGGGCGGCGAAGGAAATGGAACGCCGCTACAATATCCTCGAAGCGAATCATGTGCGCGACGTCGAGTCCTATCACACGACCATCTTTGAGCCGGCGAAGGAGAAACTGCGCGAGGGGGACACGATGCCCGAGGCGCTCCCGTATATCGTCATCGTCATCGACGAGCTCGCGGATATCATGCAGAGCTACCCGCGCGAGCTCGAGAGCTCGATTGTCCGTCTCGCGCAGATGAGCCGCGCGGTCGGCATCCATCTCATCCTCTCGACCCAACGCCCGAGCGTGAACGTCATCACCGGCCTCATCAAGGCGAATGTCCCGACCCGCATGGCACTCCAGGTCGCGTCGCAGATAGATTCGCGCACTATCCTCGACGGCGCGGGCGCAGAGACGCTGCTCGGCGCGGGCGATATGCTCTACCTCGCGAGCGATATGCAGAAGCCGGTGCGCATTCAGACCGCCTATATCAGCGAGAGCGAGGTCAAGAAGGTCGTGTCCTATATAAAAGGACATAACGCCGGCGATCTCTCGAGTATCGACTTCGGCGGGAGCGGGACGAGCATCCCGGGCGAGCCGAACGATGTTATCGGCCTCGTAAATGGCAGCTTCGACGACGAGGACGATGACGATCTCTACGACGAGGCCCGCGCCGCGGTCGAGGCTGCTGGCCGTGCCTCGACCTCCTATCTCCAGCGTAAGCTCAAGATAGGCTACTCGCGCGCGGCGCGGCTCATGGATGTCCTTGAGGCGAAGGGGGTTATAGGACAAGCGGACGGGAGCAAACCCCGCGAGGTGCTCACCGTCGCGCCCCGCCATACTCACGATGCTGATGACGCTCACGAGGATTTCTAATCCATGCTTCGCTTCTTCATCGCCGGCATCCTCCTCCTCTTCGCCGGCTATGGCCTCATCGAAGGCTGGCCGCTCATCGCGGGCCCATCGCTCGTTGTCGTGACACCGGCAGAAGGCGCGACATCGCAAAACGGCATCATCGACGTGAGCGGCCGGGCGGCGCGCGTCGCTCTCCTCACGCTCGACGGCGCCAGCCTCCTGCACGATGAGGCAGGCAACTTCTCGGCGACCCTCACCTTCCCCCGCGGCGCGTCGATCCTCACCTTCTCGGCGACCGACCGCTTCGGGAGGAGGGTCAGTACCACTCGCAGTATTTTCGTATCAGAGTAATATATAGAGTATGGCATTCAAAAAACCCGCAAAAGAAAAAGTGTTGAAGACCGTCTCTGCCGCGAGTGATGATAAAGACGAGCGGCAGAAGTCGATTGACCAAGCGCTCAAAGATATCCGTGCGAAGTTCGGCGATGAAGCGATCTCGGTCTTCGGCGCTGGCACCCCGAAGAAGATACCGGCGATACCGACCGGCTCGATCGGCCTCGACGCCGCGCTTGGCATCGGCGGTCTCCCCCGCGGCCGGATCATCGAGATCTTCGGCCCCGAGAGCTCTGGCAAGACGACGCTCGCGCTCCACTCGATCGCCGAGGCGCAGCGGCTCGGCGGCATCGCGGCCTTCGTCGACGCCGAGCACGCGCTCGACCCCGAGTATGCGCGACGCATCGGCGTGAAGCTGACCGAGCTCCTCATATCTCAGCCCGACACCGGCGAGCAAGCGCTCGATATCGTCGAGAGCCTCGTGCGGAGCGGCAATGTCGATATTATCGTCATCGACTCGGTCGCGGCGCTCACACCGAAGGATGAGATCGAGGGCGAGATGGGCCAACAACATGTCGGCAAGCAGGCACGCCTCATGAGCCAAGCCCTACGCAAGCTCACCGCCATCGTCGCGCGATCGAAGACCATCGTCATCTTCATCAATCAGATCCGCATGCAGATTGGCGTCATGTTCGGCAACCCCGAGACCACGCCGGGCGGCAAGGCGCTCAAGTTCTACACTTCAGTGCGCCTCGACATTCGCCGTATCGCGAGTATCAAGAAGGGCGAAGAGGTCGTCGGTGGCCGCGTGCGGGTGAAGGTGGTCAAGAACAAAGTCGCCGCGCCCTTCAAGACGACCGAGTTCGACCTGCTCTACAACGAGGGCATCAGCAAGGAGGGCGAGCTTCTCGCGCTCGGCGAGAAGTATGAGCTCGTGCAGAAGAGCGGCGCCTCCTACAAGATGGGCGAAGTCGCGCTCGGTCGGGGCTATGACGCCGCACGCACCTTCCTCCGTGAGAACAAGCCCGTCGCCAAAGACCTCTTGAAGCAAATCGAGGCGAAGCTGGGGGAATAGAAAAGGCCGTCGCGTGGACGGCCTTTTTGTGCCAAATGCTTGCTTACGCAAGGAGACCTCCAACGATGGCCTCGATGGTCGATTCGCGATCCTTCACATTTGCGGGGCAACATGTGTAAATCGCATACATAACAAGTATGGTCGTGAGATTGTTCCTCACAATCTCGATGAGTCGCGCGCGACTTATTCCTGACGATTTGATTTCCGCAGGGTTATTTTCCTGCACCGTCCACTTGATAAAGTCCGTATCCAATTCCGTGGTCATTTGACTATCTCCTTGTGTACAAGCCGAGATGACTGTACCTCAAACAGTTGCCCAAAGCAACTTGGACATCCGATGTCCAAGTTACGGAATCGGATGTTTCGCGAGATACGCGACGAGAGGCGTCTTGAGTGTTGGCAGATCAGAGACAATGGTATTCCAAACGAGCGAGAGGACGATGTCATAATACTCGTGCGCGACGATGTTGCGGAAGCCGATGATCTTCTTCCACGGTACGTCGACCTCTTCTCTCGTCGCATCAGAAACGCGCTTCGCCATCTCACCGATCTGTTGCATCTGCATCAGGACTGCGCTTTGCTTCTGCTCGTCTCTTTCAAAATCCTCGAACGATACGTCGCCAACAAAGCGCTGAACCTTGTCGATATTCTCGATCATTTGTGCGATGTAGGGGCTATCCTCTTTCATAAATCGGCACGATCTCGGGGAGAATATAGGGACGAAGAAATTTGTTCATGCTCCCTTCGGGGACGATATCGACCTCGCGGCCGAGCTCGTGCTCAAGCTGTTCCTGCATATCCATAAAAGCGAAAAGTCCCATCTGCGGATCAAGACGGACCATGATATCGACATCGCTGTCCTGCTGCGCTTCCCCGCGCGCCTGACTACCGAAGAGTGCGGCGTAGCTGACGCCGTACTTCTCGAATACGGGTCGTGTCTTGTCTGAAATAGTCTGAATGTCTGCGCTCATGGGCGCATGATACCACACCTATGCCCGAGCAGGGGTGATGAAAAATTGAGCGAGGAGGCGGGCGGTCTCGCGGGCGAGGATGATGAGGGCGAGGAGCGTGGCGACGATGAGCGCCTCGACGAGGAAATGCGTGTGGAAGAAAGCGGAGAGCCAGAAGCTCGTCTGTGCCGAGAGGCTCGCGACCTGTGGCATGTTCGCGAAGACCTTCGCGACCCACACTTCCCTCCCGATGCCATAGAGCGCGGCCGCCGCAACGGCGGCCGCGAGAACCGTGTTCGAAGCAAGCGCCCGCAAGACACGCATGCGGTACACGCGCTTCATCACGACTCTTTCGATACTGGTAGGTTGTTCAGTCATAGTGTTGCTTATCATACGCTTGTTTAAAAAGTTTTTTCGCCCGATGCACGCGCGTCTTCACGGCCGGGATCGAGAGCCGCTCGCTCGCAGCAATCTCCTCCTGCGTCTTGCCCTCGATAAATTGTAACCGCAAGATACGCGACGCGGTTTCGGGAAGCTTCGCAAGTGCCATAACGACCTCGTCGCGAATCGTGAGATCCTCGATGAAGCCACCCCGCTCGTCGGGCAGAGATTCATAATGCTCCGGCTCGAGCTCGACGACCTTGCCCCAAAGCCGTCTCTGCCCCGCATAACGCGTGTAGGCGACGCGATTGAGGATAGTGTACATCCACGAGGCGAAGGTCGCGCCCTCTTGCGGAACATACTTGTCGGCATAGAGATACATCTTGGTGAAGGCGTCCTGCACGACCTCTTCGGCATCCTCGGGGCTCCGCACTATCACCTTCGCACGGCGTAGAAGCGCGGCCTCGTGTCGCCGGACGAGAATGGCGAAGAGCTCCGGCTCCTGGCGGGAGCGCGCGAGCACCGTAGCGTCCCCGAGCGCCGCGAGATCCTCGGTAGTTGAAAAAGTCATGGTTGCCTGTATCATACGCCTAACCCCTTAGGGGCGATACTTTTTATAACTTCGCTTATTATCCTTTAGTTTCAGACCTATGGCCGTACTTGCCTACAACGAAATCCTCCCGAAGACTATCATCGACTACAACGACGCGCCCTATGAGGTGCTCTCGGCGCACATATTCCGCATGCAGAAGCGAAAGCCGGTCAACCAGACGAAGCTTCGCAATCTCGTGACGGGCCAGGTGCTCGAGATCTCCTTCCATTCGAGCGAGACGATACAAGAGGCCGAGACCGATCGCCTGAACGCGGTCTATCTCTACAGCGACGGCAAGGCGAGCTGGTTCGCCGAGGAGGGCAACGCGAAGAATCGCTTCTCCTTCCCCGCTGATAGCGTGCACGATCAGGTGCAGTGGCTCGCGCCGAACTCCGTCGTCGAGGTGCTGACCTATGAGGAGAAGCCGATGACGATCAAGATACCCGTCAAGGTCGACCTCGTGGTGAAGGAGGCGCCACCCGCGGTCAAGGGCAACACGGTCAGCGGCGGGACCAAGCTCGCCACGCTCTCGACCGGTGCGAAGGTGAATGTCCCGCTCTTCATCAACGAAGGCGACGTGGTGCGCATCAACACCGACACGGGCGACTACGCCGAGCGGATGGAGAAGGCGTAGGTGGAAGCAAATGCAAAACACGCGGCGCCGAAGGCGCCGCGTGTTTTGCATTTGCTCTCTGAAATCGCTTACGCCACGAGGTACGGCATGAGCGCCATGAAGCGGGCGCGCTTGATAGCTTGGGTGATCTCGCGTTGCTTCAAGGCCGAGACGCCCGTGCGCTTCTTCGCGAGGATCTTCGCGTGCGGGCTCGTGAACTGCTTCAAGTAGGCGACATCCTTATAGTCGACAAACTTCTTAAGCTCTATCTCTTCTCTCTCAGATTGGTATGCCATAGTTCAATAATTAAAAGGGAATGTCTTCCGGATTTATTTCTTCGTCGGGATACTTGATCTCGTCAGCTGGCGCCGGCTGTTCGTCGTGCGACGCACCGGAGGGCGCATACGAGCCCGCGCCGCCGGTCGCACCGCCCTTCGGGCCGAACTGGAAGGTGTCGATGACGATCTCGGTGCGGTACTGCTTCTTGCCGTCTTGACCATCCCACGAACGCGTCTGAAGGCGCCCTTCGATATAGATCGGCTGGCCCTTCTTCATGTACTGCCCGATGAGCTCTGCCGAACGCGCGAAGGCGACGATATTGTGGAACTCGGTCGTCTCCTGCTTCGCGCCGTTCTTATCCTTGTAGGTGCGATTGGTCGCCATGCCGAAATTGGCGACCTGTTGGCCCGAGGGGAGCGCCTTCAACTCCGGGTCGCGGGTGAGATTGCCGTAGAGGATGACTTTGTTGAGGTACATAGTTGAGAAATAATTATGCGGCGACACTCTCGAGCGCCGTGTCGAGCTCGGTGCTCACTACCTCGTCGGTCGGCTCTTCTTGCTCGGGCATCTTCGCGAGCATCTCGTGGACCTCGAGCGCATGGCGCGCGGCATCCTTGGTCGTGATGAGGTCGATAAAGCGAACGACGAACTTGTTCGCGTTCATTGCGGCGAGCACCTCGGCGTGATCGGTCGCGAGTGTCTCATAGACGATCCACGCGAAGTAGGCCGAGGAGAAGTCGCGGCGACCCGACACCTCTTGACGCGAGATGGTGTAGGCGAGCTGGATCTTGACGGGCTCGACCTCGGCGACGACGGTGCCCTTGCTGGCAATAGCGGCGTGGATAGCTTGATACTGCTTCTTCATCTCCTCGACCGGCAGATCGGGGTCGAGATGGAAACCGAGCTCGTAGACGCGAGCGTCAGCGCCCATGTCCTCGACCTCGTCGGCCTCCATGCTTTTGTCTTGATTCTTCGCCATAATTCCTGCATCCTAGCATCTTTGCTACGAGAGTGCAAACACGCGGCGGGTGGTGGCGAGGAGGGTGGCGCGGACAGCCTCGGGGTCGTCGCCACGCACTTCGGCAATCTTCGTAGCCACATCGATAACCGCGAGCGGGTCGTTCCTCTGCCCGCGGCGCGACGCGGGCGCGACATAGGGCGCGTCGGTCTCCGCGAGCATGCTCGTGAGCGGCACGGTGCGAATGACCTCGTCGTAGTCGCGCGCGAAAGTGATGACCGCGGTGAAGGAGAGCGTGAAGCCGAGCGCGATGAATGCTTCTGCTTCGGGAACACCACCCGCGAAGAAGTGCATGTCCCCGCGCAGGTTTTGATGCGCCTGTTTCGCTTCAGCGAGCATGGTGATAATGTCGTGGTACGCGTCCATCGAACCTTTGCTCGGGCGGGCGTGGATGATGAGCGGCAGGTCGAGCTCGGCGGCGAGCGCGATGTGCTGCTTGAAAAGCTCTTTCTGCCCCTCCTTCGTCGTATCGTCGACAATAGTCGGTCTAAAATAATCGAGCCCGCACTCCCCTATCGCGACCACCTTCGATTGGTGTGCCAACTCCCGAATATTGGACATATCATGTCCAATATTCGGGAGTTCGTTCGGGTGGACACCGACGGCCGCATACAGGTGCTCATGCTTCTGCGCGAGCTCGACCGCCACCCGCGATGACGCGAGGTCGCACCCGACCACAATCGCGCCCACACCCTGCTCAAGCATCTGTGCGACAATCATTTCTCTATCCGCATCGTACTGGGCGAATTGCAGGTGACAGTGCGCGTCGATGTAGCGAGGCGTCATGGGAGGCGCGGGAAAAGATTCTCGGGCTTTTTGTTCTTGAAGACAGCGGCTTTGATAGTGTCGCTCGTCGTGGGCATGAAGGGCGCGAGTAGCTGCCCAATCTGATACAACTCTGTCGCAAGTTCTGCAATCATCACGCGACCTTTTTTCTCGTCTTCTTTGACTACCGCAAATGGCTTCTCACTCGTGATGCGCTCGTCGAGCGCGCCCACCTTCGCCCAAATCATGTCCATCGCCTCGTTGAAGCGGAACGCGTCGATCGTCGCGCGATATTCTTGCGAGAACGGCATTGACTCTGGCTGTGCAACCGGTTCGATGAGATGCGTCTCCGCAAGCTTCATCACCCGCGCGACGAGATTGCCGAGGCCGTTGGTCAGATGGGCGGTGTAGTGTTCGCGAATCGCCTCACGCGTGAGGTCCGAATCTTCGAAGGGCGAGACGTGCCGCAAGAGGACATAGCGCACCGCGTCGGCGCCGTACTCCTCGACGAGATCGAGCGGGTTCACCACATTCCCCAAGCTCTTGCTCATCTTCTGGCCGCCCGAGGTGATGAAGCCGTGTATGAATATCTGCTTGGACGCCGGAATGTTCGCCGAGAGCAACATCGCCTGCCACATCGCCGCCTGCTGGCGCAAATTATCCTTGCCGGCAAATTGGATCACCGGCCACCACTTCGCAAAGTGCGTCGCATCGGTCGGCCATCCGATGGCAGAGACGTAGTTCACGAGCGCATCGAACCACACATACATGACGTGCTCTTCGTCGCCCGGGACAGGCACGCCCCACGAGAGCTTCTCCCGGCGACGCGAGATGCTGAAATCTTTGAGCCCGCCCGCGACGAATCTTGTAATCTCGTGCAACCGCCCTGCCGGCAGGACGAACGCAGGGTCCGCCGCGTAGTGCGCGAGGAGCGCGTCCTGATATTTTGAAAATCTGAAATAATAATTCTCTTCTTCGCGCGTCTCGATGTCTTGGTTTGGATGAAGCGGACAACGCCCACTCTCAAGCTCCGAGTCCGTCTTCTCGAGCTCACAGCCGACGCAATATTTGATCTGATAGGTCGCTTTGTAGATATCGCCCGCGGCCGCACAACGCTTCCAGAACTCTTGCGCGGCGGCGACATGACGCGCATCGGTGGTACGAATGAACGAGTCGTGCGAAATGTCGAGGGCATCGGCAAATGCCTTGAACCGATCCGCATACCGATCCGCATAGGCCTGCGGGCTCTCCCTTGCCTCTTCGGCTTTCTCTGCTATCTTCGCGCCATGTTCATCGGTGCCGATATTGAAGAATACGTCATCACCCGCGAGTCGTGCGGCACGTGCATAACAATCCGCCTCGACAAATTCGAGTGCGTGCCCGAGATGCGGATCCGCATTCACATACGGAAGCGTTGTGGTGATATAGCGAGCGTTCATGTTAGGCGCCGCGCGTGAGGCGGCGCTTGCGTTTGTCGAAGTCGGTGATGAACTCGAGGAGAACCGCCGCGACCGGCACGGAGAGCAACGCACCCAAGAAGCCGGCGAGCGTGTAGCCCGCGACGAGAGCGATGATAACCATGAGCGGCGGGACGCCGACCACCTTCTTCACGATGAGCGGATAGATGAGGTTCGACTCGAACTGGTTTACCACCACATAGAGTCCGAGTGTGATCGCCGCGAGCGCGACGCCTCCGCTACTGAAAGCGATGATAACTGCAAGCGTCCCCGCCATGAGTGAGCCGAAGATGGGGATAAGCTCTGCCCCCGCAGTGAAGACGGCGAGCAGGAGTGCGTAGGGCACACCGATGATGAGCAGACCGAGATAGACCAGCACCGCGACCAAGAGCGAGAGCAGTATCTGCCCCTGCATCCAGAGGCCAATCTTCTTCTGCGCACGGCGCCAGAGATCGACCGAGTACTCCTCGTGCGCAACCGGCATCACGAGACGCAAGAAGTCTTCGACGCCGGTGTCCTGAAGGGCGAAATAGAAGGAGAGCACGATCACGAGCGAGAGCGAGATGACGCCGCCGAAGAGGGTTGAGAAAATCTGCACCGCGCTCGACGAACCGGCCGAGAAGAGCGCCTCGACCGAAAAGAGTGTCTGGATGAATGCACGCAGATCGTACGAACCACTTATGAGACCTGCTGTACTAGTAAACTGCGAGAGAGAACCCGTCAGATTGACCGCATCGAGATACCGCGGCAAAGCCGAAAGGAAGCCCGTCGTGTCACTGATAATCGGCGGAAGGAAGAGATAGAGAAGGAGGAAGAGCGAACCGAAGATGAGGATATAGACAAGAATCGCCGCGAAGAAGCGCGGAATGCGATGGCGGATGAAGAAGGCAATCTCGGGCTCAATAGCCGAGGCGATGACGATAGCCGTGAGCACGAGGAGGGCGAGGTCGCGCAGGAGCCAGAAGATATACGCACCCGCCGCGATAAGAATCGCGGTCATAAAGGTGCTCGGCGTTAGCGTAATGCGCAGGTGTTTGTCCATGTCAGAATCCTACCACGAAATCGCCGTATGAGAAGCGCGCCGCTTCGCGGCGCGCGAGAAAATGAAAAGGCCACCAAGTGGTGGCCGGGTGGTCTGCTGTTACCGCTGAACCAGTTGTCAGCCAGCCAGCACGCAGGCCAAAAAGACTCGTTTTCATCATGCGATGACTCCACCGGGAGTTGAATGATGCGGAACATGCCTTCGGTGTCGGCGCAGTCAGTCTCGCGCATCTTTCCGTCTGATGCCAACAATTTCAACCGGTGACAATTTGTCACCGCTTCACTCTCCTCGTCTCTCAATCTCTGCGCGAGTTTATTCCAATATTTCCGGGCGGCATAATCATCAAGCTGATCAGTAAGCGCCTGCACCACATCAATCACCGAAAACCACCATTCGCCGTTATGCAGCGTCTTACGTATCTCCTTCTTCTTAAAAATCGCAATCTGGGTTGGTTCCATGGAGATTGCTAAAACTAATTTACCGCAACTTCTCTGCGAGATAGGCCGGGAGGCTCGCGATAGCGATGCGCTCCTGCGCGCCCGAGTCGCGGTGGCGGAGGGTGACGGTGTCAGTGAGCGCCGCATCATCACCATGGCCGATAGTGTCGAAGTCGATCGTGATGCAGAAGGGCGTGCCGATCTCGTCTTGGCGGCGGTAGCGCTTGCCGATGTTGCCGTTGTCGTCCCACGCAATAGCCGGGTGCACCTGTCTCAAGAGGGCGCGCACCTCGCGCGCCTTCGCGACGAGCTCGGGCTTGTTCTTGAGCAAGGGCGAAACCATCGCTTTGACTGGTGCCACCTTGGGCGCGAGCGCGAGATAGGTGCGCACTTCCCCACCGAGCTCGTCTTCGCGGTAAGCGTCGGCGAGCACTGCGAGGAAGAGTCGCCCCATGCCCATCGAAGTCTCGAGGATCCACGGCACATACTTCTCTGCGGTTTCCGGATCGGTATAGCGCAGATCGACACTTGAGAACTTTTGGTGCTGAGTGAGATCATAGTCGCTTCGATCGTGGATGCCCTCGAGCTCGTCAAAGCCCCACGGATAGTTATACTCGATATCCCACGCGTCCTTGGCGTAGAACACGAGATTCTCGTGTTGCTTGAAACGGAGATTCTCTTTATTGAGGCCGAGCGAAATGAACCAGTTCATTCGCTCTTCCTTCAGCGCTTCATATGCCTCTTTGTTTTCGTTCGGCCGTATGAAAAGCTGCGTGTCGGCCTGCTCGAATTCTCGGCAACGGAAGAGGAAGTTGCGTGGTGAGATCTCATTTCGGAAAGCCTTCCCTATTTGCGCCACGCCGAACGGGATTTTCGGCTGCATACTATCTACGATATTCTTGTAATCGAGATAGATGCCTTGGCACGCCTCGCCCGGGAGATAGACCGGATTGTTCCCCTCTGAGGTGAAGTCGCCGAGATTCGACTGTACGAGAAGATTGAACTTGCGAACGCGTGAGAAGTCATGCGCACTGCACTTCTCGCATTTTATTTCTGCACGATGCGCGTCGAAGAGCGCGTTGATCTCTTCCTCCGTCATCTTCTCATCGGCAGTCACGCCAATCGCTCCAAGCACCTTATCGACGCGGATGCGCGCGTTGCACTTCTTGCATTCAGCCAGCGGGTCAGAGAAGCCGGTCGTGTGGCCGCTCGCCTCCCAGACGCGCGGGTTCTTGAACATACCCGAATCAATCGGATACCAATTCTCCCGACCATACACGACCGCGTCCCACCACGCTTTCTTAAGATTCGCGAGGAGCTCGAAACCGCGCGGGCCGAAGTCATAGATGCCCGCGAGGCCGCCATAGATCTCAGAGCCCGGGTAGACGAAGCCGCGTCGCTTACAGAGCGAGACAATTTTTTCCATCAGATTCGCATCAGTCATGGTGAGCGGATTATTGCACGATTCCGTCCGTCTGCACATATCCCGGGTCGTCGGGCGTATCGGTTGTCGCCGGATTCGTGTTAGCTGAAATCTGCACTCCCGCGAATCGGTCATGCCCGGAGAATGTCGGTATTCCCGTGAGCTGAACTGCCGACCCTTTCTGTGAGGCTGAAGGCGTGAACGACACACGGAAGGTCCCTTCCGCATTCCCGTTCTGCGGGATATCGCCTGCCCGCCAGGTCAGCGTCCGCGCAGTACTGTCATAGGAGAACGAGCCTGCGCCAGTCGTCTGTCCGAGATACGTGACATAACTCGGCAGGGTAAGCGTCGTGGCGCCACCCGCGAGCGTACTGCCCTTGTTCTGTGCGGTGAGCGTGATGGCATAGATAGTCGCCTGTTCGACGCGGGGCGGGAGTGGCCCACTAACCCGCGATGTGCGCGTTGCGAGTGTCGCCATTGTCGAGACCTTAGCCTGATACTGCGCCGAGACGGTCACCTGCTCGGGGACATTGGTTTGGCCCGTACGTATACCCGAGGCCGATGTCGAGAAGATAATGGTGGGCGAAGGAGCTCCCGCCGGCAGAGTCGAGAAGCTGAACGAACCCTGACCCGAAGCGCCTGGAACGAGTGATGCCAGCTTCGAATCGGTATCTCGACTGAAGACGATCGTATGGTCGATAGAATTATAGAAGCCGTTCATCGTCCGTATGCTGTCATAATTTATCGCGGTGCCCGAGAGAGCGACCGAAATCGATGCGTTCATGATGGTCGTTGCAAGCGTGTTCTGATAATTGACGGAGATATTCTGCGCACTATTGGGCGTCATGACCGCATTCGCAAGCACATTCCCGCCAAGCGTGAGTGTCGTCGTGATGAAGGGTTCAGCGATCTTCACTGTCGCGTCTTGGGTCATGTACGCGATAGCGAGCGTCGGATCCTTTATCGAATTCGCCGTGCCGACGGAAAAATGAAAAACCCTTTGGTCATTATTCTGCCCGGTGAGCGTACCGGTCAACCGTATCTGGCGGCTCGCTCCCGGCGCGAGCGTGCCGATGACAAATGATCCGTTCGTAAGCGGAAGTGAAGATGACGCAACCGAAAAACCGAAGGGGAATGTCGTGGCGAGAACGATATTGCCGATCGGCACATTCGCATTCGAACGGACCGCCAGCGAGAAGGTTATCGCCTGACCTGAGGTGAGCTCGGTGAGCGCGTCGACCGAGATCGAGAGCGGCGTTGAAGAGATCGCGAGCGCATAGGTCGACTTCTTCTCGAAGACGGCGTTGGAGCTCGCCGTGCCATACGAGAACGAGACCGGAAGGGCAAGCGCCTGCCCTGCCCCGCCGAATACGATCGCCTTGACCGACCGCGTGACTGTCGCGCCGCTCGCTATCGTCCCAAGATTTTCAACATAGCGCGGATACGGACCGAGCACGTTGACTGCACTGCGCGTGCCCTCGGGAAAGTCGATCTCGATAATCGCGTGTTCAAGCGCAATTGGGTTCTTGTTCGTGATGGTAATCGAGAATGGCACCGTATCACCACCAGCGATTGTCGTCGGCCCCTGTATATCGATTGAGACTTTATCTGTCGAGACAGAGTTGCCACCGAAATAAAAGAGGTAGCCCGCGATACCGAGCGCGCACAAGAAGAAGACGATAGTACCCGCGAGGAAGATACTCGCGCGGCGCAGATGCCGCGTCGTACCCGGCAAGCGAGGAGCGAGGCGTTCCTTCCACTCATGTTGGAGCGACGGCTCGCGCGGCGCCGAGAGCGGCGCGCGTTCATATCGCAATGGCGTCGGGCTATAGAGCGCCTCGCGCGCTCGCTCGACCGGACTCACCACATTTTCTTCTTGCCGCGATTCCATAGTCATGAGTATACCGCGCTAGGGATGCTTCCTATTCTTTCTCAAGCTTGAAAAGATTTTATACACCTCGACGAACGAACCGCGCTTATTCATCCATTCTGGAGGATTGCCCGGCTTGAATCCTATCCACCATGTGTCATGTCCACGTTCGCCACCATGCTGATGCTTCAATTTCTTGAACGGAATATCCTTTTTGTTGAAAATCCATATTTGTGCGTCGAACGGCGAGATGCCGATACAAATAAGAAACTTATAGT
Source organism: bacterium (assembly GCA_023269085.1). Taxonomy (GTDB): domain Bacteria; phylum Patescibacteriota; class Minisyncoccia; order Phycocordibacterales; family Phycocordibacteraceae; genus C7867-001. The sequence goes on from JAHFML010000001.1 coordinate 219,140, forward strand.
TTTGATCTCGCAATTGCTGAAAGACATACTGGCCGTTTTCCCACTCGGTCGAAAATTTTATTTCCACTCGCTCGCCCTCGATGATACGGTCCGCATCACTATCCGGTGATCGCACCACGTCGAACCCGCGCGCGGCGCACCATCCGGCGATCAACTGTTCGCCGATTTTGCCACGCTGGCGCGATGGTCGGTGTAGTATCCATTCGAACGGGCTCCCCTGCCAGCGCGCGGCATCTGCTTTTTCATATTCTCCACGAAGCCCGAGTGCAATGCTCGCAAGCAATTCAACGTCTTTATTTTTTAGGCGGCGTTCACTCATAGTAATTGGCATTGTGCTCGTTGCGGGACTCGTATCGGTGATGGTACGGCGCCCTGCGCAAAAGAAACTTCTTTATATTTTTCAAAGCGCTTCTTCATTACCTCAATCGCTTCAGGGTTGCTGTCCACGAGGACAAACTCTCGCCCAAGCTCAAGCGCGGCTTCACCGAAGGTTCCGCTCCCGGCAAAAAAATCCATGACCGTATCTCCCTCCTGCGAGGACGCGAGAACAATACGACGAATAATACCAAGTGGTTTTTGCGTCGGGTATCCGGTCTTTTCTTTTCCATTCGGACTCACGATAGTGTGCCACCACGTGTCGGTCGGTGTCTTACCGAGCGCGGCTTTTTCAGGACCGACGAGCCCGGGTGCCATGTAGGGGATGCGATCGATCTCATCATAATTGAAAATGTAATTCTCCGCGTCCTTCGCGTACCAGAATATCGAGTCGTGCTTCGCTGGCCATTTGTTTTTGCTCCGAGCGCCATAGTCATACGCCCAGATTATTTCATTCAAGAAATTCCCACGACCAAAGATGGTGTCGAGCAGAATTTTGCAGTAGTGCGCTTCGCGATAATCGATATGAAAATATATGCTGCCGTCTGCTGTCAAAATACGATGCGCTTCGTGTAATCGGGGTTCAAGAAATCCTAGGTAATCGTCAAATGCATCGTGATACGATTTTTCTCCAAGCACGGTCGTTCGATAGGTGTTTCCTTTAAATCCTATTCGGTCTCCTTGTTCATCGCGCGTTGTCTTGAGCTGTTTGCGAGATTGGACTTTGCCAGTATTAAACGGCGGATCGATATAGATAAGCGAAACCGATTCTGATGGCATCATGCGCAATGCCTCAAGATTATCGGCAAAAATGACCTTGTTCATGGGTTTGATTTTACCACAAGAAATACCCCTTAGAGCCCCGAGGCAGTGATGCCGGTGTTGATGCGCGAGAGGTAGTGCGACCGACGGGCACGAACGGAGGCGAGCGCGGCCTCGTCGAAGGCGAGGTCGGTGCCCGGGATCTCGCCCGCGTCGAGGCCGAGGGCGGCGAGGAGGCGAAGTACCGCGAGAATCTCAATCGCTTCGTGCTCGCTCTCGGGCGATGCTGCGAGTGCGGCGAAGAATCCGCGCATGATCGGGAAGATCTGTACATCATGTGTCTCGCCCGCGATAAGACGCGTGACGAGGCCCGACACCTGCGCCGCGCGTACCCGCGCGGCGGGCGTCGCGAGCTTCTCGAACCACCGCTCCTCAAGCACCGCTCCCGCGACCCGCCAATACTCCTTCCCGCGCACGAGCACCACGCCACTCTCCGCGAAGGTCGCGAGCGCCGCAGCGAGCTTCGCGCCTGAAACGCGCACGCTCTGCGCGCGCGCATACACGAGACCGAGGTCTTCGGTCAGGATAGCGACTGACGCCGTCGCCTCGCCGACCGGCGTGCGAGAGAGAACGATGCCGCGTGTCTCGTACTTATGCCGCATGATGTTCGGACGTATGTTCGGACTTACGAAGTCCCGCCATTGGGAGATTCTCTAGACTCAAGAGTTCAACAAACATCGCAATAATAGGACTTCGTAAGTCCCTACGCCCGAACAAGTTTGAATTGCACCGGACCAGTGGAGAGCGTCACGCTGTGAGGGCCCTCGCCTTGCACGACTTCGACCGCGTCGCCGGGCGCGAGCCCTTCGGCCTTGCGCGCCTGCGCAATCGCGCTCGCCATCTCGCGCTCGTCGCCTTCTCGAATAAGCTCAGGCGTGAGCGTCGTGTCGAGGGCGAGCTCATTGCCCACCAAAATCTCTTTCACATTCACTTCATCAGCGAGAACAGCCGAAAGCTCGCTCGTGAGCGGTTCAAAAATCGTGAGACTCGCGAGTGGCTGACGCACTTTGATGCCGGCCTTCTGTCGCAATTGTAATGCTTCTGACGCAAAGGCGCGCACGCGCGCCATGTCGGCGATCAGTGAGCTTACTTTGTCCGAAGAGTCGAGCGTGCCCCGCGAAGCCGCATCGGCGAAGTGGGACCAGTCGCACAGATGCACGCTCTCCGGCTCGCTTTCTTCTCGCACCGCGCGATACACTTCTTCGGCAATAAAGGGCATCGCGGGCGCCATCACTTTCGACAGCTCTGCGAGCACGTGGCGCATCGTCGCGAGTGCATCCCGTTTGTCACCTCCTTCTTCTTTAAACCGATCGCGCGAGCGACGTACATACCACGCTGACAAATCATCGATGAAGAGCGCGAGCGGGCGCACCGCACGATCGAGCTCGTAGCTCTCATACCCTTCGGTCGATTCTTTCAGGAGCTCGGCGAGCCGCGCAAGAATCCATCGATCCAAGATATTCGTACTCGTCGCAGCACTCGGCGTGCCGTCGACATAGAGCTGATAAAAAGCGAGCACATTCATGAGCCGGCCGATGTTCTTCTTCGCGACCTCGTCGACGCCCTTCTCGGCGAAGGCGAGATTCTCTGCCTGCACGACTGGCGATACGAGGAGATAATAGCGCAACGCATCCGCACCATACTTCTCGACGATGAGCAGGGGGTCGGGATAATTTTTCTTGCTCTTCGACAACTTCTTCCCATCTTCAGAAGAGACGACGATGCCATTGACGATGACCTGCTCGAACGCCGGTTTGTTGAACAGGGCTCCGGCGAAGACGTGCAAATAATAGAACCATGCGCGGGTCTGATCGACGCCCTCGGCGATAAATTGTGCAGGGAACGTCTTCTCAAATTGTTCCTTGTTCTCAAACGGATAATGCCCTTGCGCATACGGCATCGCGCCCGAGTCGAACCACGTGTCGAGCACGTCGCTCACGCGCGTGAGCGGCTCGCCCGCATCATTCACAAGCTGCACCTCGTCAATATACGGCAGATGCAGGTCGAGCTCATAGTCGCCGTTGTGCGGGAGTGGTGTGAAGTCGAGTGGATAGGGTGTCGCATATTCAATCGGATTGAACGCGTGCCGATATTCTTTCGTCTTTCCTGAAGCGATAAGCCGGAGTGATCTCACTGGATTCTTGTGCGAGACAATGAGGATGCGCGTATTCGTATACTGCTTCTCTAAATCGTAGAGCGCCGCACCAACCCTATGACGCACTTGTTCTCCCGTTTCGCCGCCCTCTGGTGCAAGAGAGAATCGGTCGCTTGTCCCAGAAAAAAACATACTGTATTCGGCAATTGGCTTGCCGTCGAATATACCTGCGCTTTTCTCGAAGAATCGCTCGTCGGTAATAATTGCGCTTCTTGCGAGACCGAGCTCATCCGCGACAATCTCTGCTGTCTCTTTCGTGCGTAACAACGGCGAAGTGATTATGATATCGACACCGCCTGCTGTTACAAGCGTTTGTGCTCCTGCCTTTGCCTGCGCACGTCCAACTTCTGTAAGAGGATGCTTCATTGCCGTCTTGGCCGTTGTGCTCATTACGTCTTCGACATTTGCAAGCGACTCGCCATGCCGCATCACAAAATACGTGTTGCCGCTTTTCTTCGTGTGCTTCTTCAACTCATCGACCGAGCCAATGACGGTGATCTCCCCCGCCGCATCCTTCCACAGAGGCATCACACTCGCCCAGAAGCGCTGGCGCGATATCGACCAGTCGCGCGCGCCTTCGAGCCACTTGCCGAAGCGACCCTCTTTAATATGCGCGGGCGACCACGCGATGCTCTCCGCATTCTTGAGCAAATCATCCTTCACCTTCGTCACTGCGACGAACCACGAAGTCGTCGCATAATTCAGAAGCGGCGTGTCGCAACGCCAGCAATGCGGATAGCTGTGCACAAGATTCTCCTTCGAGAAGAAGGTGCCATGTTCTTGCAGATATTTGATAACCTCAATGTCCGTGCCGAGCCGCACTTTGTCATCGTCGGACTTCGGCTTCACCTCCCTCCCCGCGAAGTCGGTCACCTCGCTCTTCATCGTGCCGTCTCCCTGCACATGCTGAATGAACGGGAGATTCTCTTTTTTGCCAAGCGCCATGTCGTCTTCGCCGAAGGCCGGTGCGATGTGCACGACACCCGTGCCCGTGTCGGTCGTGACGAAGTCGGCGGCGTAGACCTTCCAGCCGTTCTCGCGGTTCTTGAGCGTCGCGTCATTCTTATAATAATCAAACGGTGGTTCGTATTCGAGGCCGACGAGATCGCGGCCAACGAGGAGCCGCACCGGCCGCGAAGAAATAGTCTGGCCGAGCGGAGCGAGGAGATCCGAGGACTTTTCTGCAGTGGCCGGTGCGGCGACGATGTGGGTTTGTCCATCAACCTCGCGCACTTCGTATTCAATATTCTCCCCCACCGCGAGCGCGACGTTGCCGGGCAGTGTCCACGGCGTCGTCGTCCACGCGAGGAGATAGACCTCACCCGAGAGACCGAGCTTCTCTGGATTTTTTATTTTAAATTTCACCGTGACCGAAATATCTTTGACATCCTTGTATCCCTCCGCGACCTCCTGTTGGGAGAGCGTTGTCTCACAGCGCGGGCAGATATGCATCGAGCGATAGTCCTCATAGACAAGCCCTTTGTCATAGACCTGCTTGAAGACCCACCAGACCGACTCCATGAAGGACGGGCTCATCGTCAAATAGGCGTGCTCCATATCGACCCAGCGCCCGATGCGCGGGATAATCTTCTTCCATTCGTCCGCATATTCAAACACGCTCGACCGACAGCGCTCATTGAACTTCTCCACGCCGTACGCCTTGATATCCTTTTTATGTTTGAAGCCGAGCTCCTTCTCTATCATGTTCTCGATCGGGAGACCGTGCGTGTCCCAGCCCCACACCCGCGGGACATGATAGCCGCGCATCGTGAAGTAGCGCGGGACAGCGTCCTTGATAACGCTCGCGACAATGTGGCCATAGTGCGGCAGGCCGGTCGCGAAGGGCGGGCCATCGTAGAAAACATATTCGCCCTTGGGCGCTTCCTTCGCGAGCGACTGCTCAAAAACCTTCTCGCGTTCCCAGAATGCGAGCGTCGCCTCCTCCCGCACGGCTGTTTCTGATTTTTCTGGCATAGACTCCATATTACATCCTCTCGGGTGCGCTGACGCCGAGGAGCGTGAGGCCATTCGTCATCGTGGTGGCGAAGGCGCGCGCGACGCGCTGTTTGTACGCCTCTTCGGGGCTCCCGAGCACTTGTTCGGATGCATAAAAAGAATTCCACGTGGCGGCAAGCGCGGTGAGGTAGGTGGTGAGAATATTCGGCGCGAGCTCCCGCGCGGCGCGCGCGACTACTTCAGGATAATGCAGGATGAGCCGCTCGATAGCATAGGGCTCGGATGGTTCTTCAATCCCGCCTTCTCCATTCTCAGCATACGCGAGGATCTTCTTCGCCCGCACAAGCGCATACTGGAGATACGGCCCCGAATCGCCCTCGAGCGAGAGCGACTGCTCGGGGTCGAAGATAATGTCCGAGCCCGGCGCTTGGCGCAGGATCATATATTTGATAGCACCAATAGCGACTTGCTCGGCCACATGCGGGTCCGGGTTCTTCACGAGCGCCTTGCCGATGATCTCGGTAATCAGGGCATCGGCCGTGATAACATTCCCCTCGCGCGAGCTCATCTTGCCCGAGGTGAGGCGCAAGAAGCCGTGCGGCACGTGCCGGGTCTTGGCCGCTATCGCCGGCGCGAGCTCGGCGAGCGCCGCGAGCACCACCTTGAAGTGTCCGATCTGCTCGGCTGCCGTCACGATAATCGAACGATCATTCGGGACTCGCTCCTCTTTCAAAAAAGCGAGCCCGATGTCCTTGGCCTCATAGGTCGGCGTACCGCGACTTGTAACAAAAACGAGCGTGTGGAGCCCAACCTTCTCACCACGATAAATCACGGCGCCTTCGCTCTCTTCAAAAATTCCCTTTGCAATACCGTCATGCACCATGCGCGTACCTGGCTCGGCAGTCTCGCTCTCAAAAAAATACTGATCGAAATGTGTGCCGAGATGCTGATATATCTTCTCAAATGCTTCGAGTGATACAGCGCGCCCCTTCCGCCACAGATCCATGACTGCCGTGTCGCTCGCCGTATAAATAACCGTGTTCAACGCATCGATTTCTGCCTTCGCTTCAGGCGAATCTTCATAGGCTTGGTTACCCGCAACATACGCCTCGCTCAATTCAAGCGTCGTGGTTGGTTCAACGATGCCGACTTTTTGCAATCCCCACAACGCCTTCGCGACATGCGGCCCGACATCGCCCTGATAATTTGCACGGATGACCGTCGCGCCTTCGTTCTCGATAAGCCGCGAGATTGATTCGCCAATCGTATTGCTCATCAAATGCCCAATATGCATTGCTTTGAATGGGTTCGGGTCGGTATACTCGATCACGACGCGCTGGCCTTCTTGCACATTCCCCTTCCCCCATCCTGTGCCTTGCGCAGAAGCCTCGGTGATGGCGCGCGCGACGGCCGCGCGCGAAAGCGTGATGTTGATGAAGCCCGGGCCCGCGACCTCGATACTCTGTATCGAGGTCGGGCCGAGCACCGTCGAGACCCTGAGTTCTTTGACCAGAAGCTCGGCCACCTCTTGTGGTCGTTTGCCAAGTTGCTTCGCCGCCGCTAGGGCCGCATTCGTCGCGTAGTCGCCATGCGTCATCTCGGTCGGCTGTTCGACGACAAAGGCGCCTGTCTGCCCGGCAGGCAGGCCAAGCTCCCGCAGGGCGCCAGCAACCGCTTCTCGAATCTTCTCTTCCATGCTGGTCTAGTGTAGCAGACCTCGCGACCTGATGAAATACGAAAAACGGCGCGCCAAAGGCGCGCCGCTGGGTCTTAGATAAAAATCATAGGGCAATACCTATAGTATACAGTATCGCCATAACTTCTCCGTGTATCTCCTCGGGAGTTCGTAGTGCGTTGACGAACTCAACACTTGCGAGCCGAGCGAAGTCGCGAAATCCTTCCCGCACCCGCTCGTAGTACGCAAGATCGCGAACGTCAAAATGATTCGGATTTCGTTTTGCGTCCCGTAATGCACGAGTACGCGCCACGTCTGCCGGCAGATCGAACACGATGTACATATCCGGCTCGGGTAGAATGAGCTTTCGGGTCAAGACGAACAAATCCATCAGTTCATCCTTTCGCTCTTCGCCGCAAAGCTGGAACGCAAAGGTTGATGAATCGCCACGATCAGAGAACACATGCCTTCCATCTGCGAGAGCCGGTGCCACGAGACTGTAGCGAAGCTCTTCTCGTGCCGCCAAGAAGAGTAGTGCTTGAGCAAGTGCTGTTGTCTGACCAGCGAGCGGGTCATCGCGAACAAGTGTTCGTATCTTCTCCGCAAACGGGGTCCCGCCCGGCTCTCTGGTGAAGACCACTGCGCGATCACCGGGGAATTTCTTCCGAAGCAGCTCAATCTGCGTACCCTTTCCCGACCCGTCCATACCGTCGAATACAATGTACTTAGGTTCCATGTGAGTCTCCTCATCAAGTTAGTCCTCACCCATCCTACATGAAATGTCTCGAAACAAAAGAACATCCCCGCTCCGGCTGACGCCGTTACAAAAATCAGACAAATGTACTATAGTGCCCCCATGGCACTCTCAGATAGGAAAATCCTTGAACATAAGAAAAACGGCACGATTGTCATAAGCCCGTTCAAGCGCGAGAATCTCGCGACCTCCAGCTATGATGTCTCGCTCGGCGAATGGTTCTTCCGTGAACAGCCGACCAAGTACAACCACAGTATCTATAACATTTGGAGCGAGGCGCACACGCGGTATGTGTGGGGAGCCGATGCGCCCGAACGCGCGATATCGGCAAAAGAAGCTTTCAAAAAATACAACTTCAAATGGGACGGCATCAGCCCAAATGACAAAGTCATCATGCTTCGACCGGGCGAGACTATTCTCGCCCACACCAACGAGTTCATCGGCGGCCGCGACTCGGTAACCACCATGATGAAAGCGCGCTCATCGATGGGGCGCAATTTCATCGAGGTGTGCAAGTGCGCCGGATGGGGCGATGTCGGCTACGTCAATCGTTGGACGATGGAGATAACGAACAATTCAAAAAACTATATCATCCCGCTCGTCGTCGGGCGGCGCATCGCGCAGATTATCTTCTTTGACACCGGCCCGATTCTCGAAAAGGATTATGCCGTCTCTGGCAAATATCAGACTTCCCATGATATCGCCGAAATTAAGAAATCGTGGACGCCCGAGATGATGCTCCCGCGGCTCTGGACCGATCGCGACGCGAAGAAAAAGCATCCTATCAAGACCAAGAGTAGTAAAAGCTCTCGGACATAAAAAACGGCGGCTCGGGGCCGCCGTTTCGTTTGCGATGTTATGCGATGTGCACCATCAATCCGGGACAACGAAGTTGGCACTCCGCCGCCAACAATCGACGATGGCACTGCGAGGGATCGTCTTCGATGCAAAGCACTGCGACATCGATTGAAAGAGCCAGACTGATGAGCCGGCTGACCTGCTCCGTCTTACTTGGTTGTCGAATCTCGGCGAGATATCGCGCCACGTATTCATCCCACGAGATTTCGCGGTGATACCACGCACCGACAAGCTTTGCTGACGGAGCAAGCTCTAACCAATGTTGGTCATATCTGCCCGCAAGTCTCAGGTCTGGCCTCTTGCCGTCAGCGAATGTATGTCGACTCATGGTTGAAATACGCAGTACGCCCGTCGGCGTTTCCTTCAAAATACAAGCGGTATAGAGCATGGCCTATCTCCCAATGGTTGAATCTTGGCAAACTGTACTGGTCGAAGCAAAAAAGCGCAACCGAATAGAAAAACGGCGACCGTGAGGTCGCCGTTTGCTGCACAGAAGAGTCACAACAACTTGGCCTTGATGCGGCCCTGATGTTGATACCCTACCAACTTCACGTCATCCATGGTGAACTCGTCGATGTCGGTCACCTCGGGATTCAGCCACAGTTTCGATGCCGGGAGCGTATCACGCACGAGCTGTTGCCGAACCGCCTTCAAGTGAGCGCTGTAGATGTGGCAATCGTTCAAGGTGATGACAAGCTCGCCCGGGACCATGCCGACACATTGCGCGAACATATGCAAGAACACCGCATAGGACGCGATATTGAACGGCACGCCGAGGAACATGTCGCATGAACGCTGGTCCATCGCCAAATCGAGATACAACTTCTTGTCGCGCCGGTGTGAGCGGCGAGCGAAGAGCTGGAACTTCATATGGCATGGCGGCAGACACATATCGCCGACCTTGAGTGGGTTCCACGCAGTAACGACATGATAGCGACTAAACGGATCCACCCTGAGCGCTTGCAACACCTTCGCGAGCTGGTCCACACCTTCGCCGTTGTAGGTACGCCACTGTGAGCCATAGATTACGCCGCAGTCACCCTGGAATTGCGCCTTACCCTTACTGGCAAAATCTTCCTGGTTGAGCGACCACATGGGGTTGCGGGCATCTTCAGGAAGACCGACGAGCTGGTTCAATCGGCCGATCGACAAACGATACGGGATTGGCGAATCTTTACCGCCCTCGATGAACCACAGCAATTCGGCAACGACCGACTTGAAGGCGAGTTGCTTCGTTGTCATGGCGGGGAAGCCTTTTTGCAGGTCGAAGCGGACTTGGCGAGCGAAGATTGCTCGCGTGTGTCCGTTCCGAGTGCTCCGCACATCGCCGTGCGCCAGTGCATCACACAACGCTCCAAGATACACCGCTTCGTTAGGGTTCGCACCCCAGTCACCTAACAGAATTTCGTTCATGATGCTCTCCTGCAAAGTTGAGGGAATGGACAGAACTACAATCCGCAGGAACTGTACGGGCAAAAGGGTCGGGGCGCAAGTTGACACCATTGCGGCGATAAGGAAAGATAGTCGATGGACCAACAACCGGAGTCAGACATGACCCACACCAAACTTGATCTTTCTCTCATCGTCGCGATGACGCCGAGGGGTGTCATCGGCCATAGCGATGGCAATCCGCTTTGGCACCTACAGAGTCATCTGGACCTAGCTCGGCGAATCTCCAACAAGAGCGTTATTGTATCTGATATTCAGACTGTTAAATTTCTACGCGACAATCAAATCGAGACATGGTTCTACCGCGTCGAATCGCCAATCGTTGTTGTGGCGAATGAGGTTGGGTTTGAAGCGGCACTGTCAGCTGCCATGGCCTACAAGAAATCGATCTTCGTGTTGGGGCGAGAAGTGTCGTGGCTCTACAAACTATTTATCCCCTATGCGAAGGTGATTCGTCAGACCATCGTGCATGACGTCATGGACGGAGACGTTCTCTTCCCTACGCTTCACGCACAGGACTGGGCGGTTTCTGAAAACACCGGCATACCCCGCTTCCACCATGTGCATGACAGCCACAAGACAACGCAATGCGTCATGGAGCGAGTCCCCATTGAGGTGCAGTGCGTGCAAGACTGATCTCCGCAGAAATGCGAACGGCGCCAAAGGCGCCGTTTCTTTTTCTCTTTTTGTAAAGACTTCTACGCGACTTCAACGCCCATCGATTGCGCGGTGCCCGCGATAAGACGCGCGGCCGCTTCGGGGCTGTTCGCGTTCAAGTCTGGCATCTTCTCGGCGACGATAGCGTCGATCATCGCCTTGGTGAGCGTGCCCGCCTTGCGATCCTTCTTGGGCTTCAGCGACCCCTTCTCAATACCGAGCGCCTTCAAGATAAGGCGCGAAGCCGGCGGATTCTTCATGATGAAGGTGAAGGTGCGATCATCATAGACCGAAAGTTCGATCGGGATAATCGTCCCCATCTTGTCGCGTGTCGCGTCGTTGAACTGGGTCACGAACTGACCGATATTCACGCCGGCGGGGCCGAGCGCCGTGCCGACCGGCGGGGCCGGTGTCGCCTTCCCTCCCGGGATCTGCAATTTAATCTTTTTTACGATGGTTGCCATAGGTGATGAGACTTTACCTTATAGTTTGCGGATTTGCAAAAAGTCGAGCTCGACCGGCGTCTCGCGGCCGAACATCGAGACCATGACCTTGACCTTGCCGCGACTCTCGTCGATCTCGCCGACCTTGCCCTCCAAGTCTTTGAAGGGGCCGTCCGCGATGACCACGGCGTCATCCTTCACGAGATCGATGTGGTGCTTCGGCGCCTCGGCTATCATGCGCTTCATGAGGCTGTCCACTTCGACCTGCTCCATCGGCACCGGCGTGTTGCCGCTCCCGACGAAGCCCGTCACGCGCGGCGTGTTGCGCACGACGAACCACGAATCATCGTCGACGATCATGCGCACGAGGATATAGCCCGGATAGATCTTCTCCTCCTCGACGACGCGCTTGCCGCCCTTCACGCGTATCTTCTTCTCGGTCGGCACGACCACATCGAAGATCTTGTCCTCCATGCCGAGGGACTCGATGCGTTGCTTCAAGTTGCGCTCGGCGGCGTTCTCATAGCCGGCGTAGGTGTGGATGGTATACCAGCGCGCATCTTCTTTATTCGACTTCGTCTGATCGAGGATCATCTTCGGCACGCCGGGCGCGATGTCGGCCATGCCGATCTCTTCTGGTTCCGGCATCTCGATCGTCTCGTTATCGTATTGGTGTTCGTCCATGATAGAAGAGTTAGCCGCCGATAACATGATTCACCCCGAGACCGAAGACGTAGTCGAGGAGGCTCACGATGAGCGCGATGACCGCCGCGATGATGACGATGACGAGCGTGTGCGCGGTCGCGGTGCGGCTGGTCGGCCAGACGATATGCGTGAACTCTCCGCGGACATGTTTGAGATAGGTGAAGGGTGAGATCATAGCGGAAAGGTGATTGGTAAATAAAAGAGCCCTGCGGGCTCTTGACTCTCGTAGTATACCTGACGCCAGAATTGCGTCAACTGGGGAAAGAAAAACGCCCACGACCGTTTGGAGGGGTCGGGGGCGTTGGTTGTTTGCCGGCGGGATTGCCGGGCTTTACCGGATTGTCGACACCTCCGGCAGGCGATCAGGGCGGTCAGGCGTTGGCGGGAGCCGTCCAGCTGTAGCCCAGGCCGCCGAGCAGGTCGCGGGCGAAGACTTCGGCCTCGTCGAGGCTGTAGGCCATCTTGGCGCCGTTGGCCTTCTGGATGATGATGGTGCCGCCGATCTGCGTGGAGCGCAGGGACATGACCTTGTTGCCATTGGCCGTGGTGCCGTGGTGGTCGGTCCAATTCGCGCTCTTCAGCGTCTTGCCGGTCACCGTGACATCGTGGCCGTCGATGATGGCCGAACAGGCGAAGGACGGACGGCGATTGGTGCTCTTATTGCCTTGCGGTTGCTTGGACTGCATGGGTATTCTCCTCGAAAGATCAACCGTTCCCGCTCTGGGAACAGGTCGTGCCGAATAGCGCGACAATTGCAACCCTAGCAACCCTGATATTTTTTGTCAAGCAAAACGGAAAACGCGCGGCGCAGAGCGCCACGCGTTCCGACAAATCAAGGTTCGACCTTGAGGATTCGGGCGAAGGTCGAACCTTGTTTTTGTACTACCGAATCTCGTAGGTAATAGAGACCGAGGCGGTGTAGGTGTTGTCGCCTGCAGGGAGTTCGGGCGTCGGTGCGCTTGCTGAATCCGTAGCACCCATGCCCTTCGCGTACACCATCGACCGATACCCGCCACTAGACTCAGAGAAGTTCACAATCTTGCCCAAGTGCACGCCAAGCTGGTGCGCGAGAAGCGACGCTTGCGTCTGCGCCTTCCTTATCGCATCAGTACGCGCCGCGTCATAGCCAGCCGTCGCGTCATCAAGCCCGAAGTCCGGACCCGTCACATTCTGCACGCCGAGCCGGCCGAGACCCCCGACAAAAGCTCCGACCGTTGCGATATCGCGCACCTTAACCTGTATCGACTCCGAGACCTGATAGCCGGTAATCTTCGGTGTGCCGCTATAGGCCGGGCAGAACGCGCCAGGCTGACACGGATTCGGATACGAATACTGCGGATAGATTGCGTACGAGCTGGTCATCACGTCCTTGTCGGCTATCCCCTGCCCCTTCACGAAGGTGAGGGCGGCATTCGCCTGCTTGGTCGTCGCGGCTTGCGCTTCGGCGACCGTCTTGGCCGTATTCTGCACCATGAACGAAATATTCGCGATGTCCGGCGCCATCGTCACCTGACCATCGCCATTGACCGTAATCGTGTATGCCGAAGGGACGCTCGAACGGCCGAAGTTCTCAAAAGCTGTTACCGTCTCCGCAACAAGAAAGAGGGCGAGGATAGCGAGCACCCCAATAAGCGCAACGCGCATCCCATCCGTCAGAAGCATCTCTTGTAGTGATTTGTTCATGGTAAATATATAAAGCTGATGCCCTTATTGTACCACCTGCAGAGTGGTAAGAAGCGTCGTGAGTGCGCGATGCGCCGGGAGCGTCGCGAGGTCGAGATTCATATCGATCCACTTCGCCACACCACTATCCTTAGCATCGAAGCGTAGGACATCGGTGCCGCGTACGAGATAATAGGCCGTGTCGACGACACCTTCGAAGCGTTCGATCGCCGCGACGGTGTACCGGCGACCACCAAGCTCGACTGAAGAGAATGCGGTCACGGCGATCGGCGCGCCACTCGTGCCACTTATCGCGGTTTGCTGTATCACGGTAGAAGGCGTTGATGATGCCCCCACCGCATATTGCCGGATGACGATACTTGCTGTCGAAGACGCCGACGATGTAGCGGCAAGCGCATACGCTGCGATACTCGCACTGTCTGGAACCTCGACTGCCGAGAATCCGGCTGGCATGGCGAAGATGAGATGCGCGGCATCGAGTGAGACATTTGGCGGCAGACACGGGGCGAAGGTGCACGAGGCGCCCTCGCGCGCGACGCTGGTGCCGTCGGGGCAGAGCTTCGCGTCGACGGGGCACGCGATCGGCTGATTAGGGTGCTCGACCGCGTTCCGATAGACGAACCCGCCGAAGCCGATGACCATAATGAATAAAATACCAAAAAAGAGTTCTTTCATGGGCGAATAGTATCACGCACATAGACAAACGTGCGCCCCCGAATGAACGGGGGCGTTTTCTTACCAGCGACGTTTTCGCTTCCCTTTCTGGGAATCCAGACTGAGGAGCGTTAGCCGGAATGGCGGGCCGATTTCTTGTGTAGCCGGCGTAGGCGGTACTCTCGTCGCCACCCAAGCCATCGAGCCGAGGCTGAGTACTGCACCCGTGGCGATTAAACCAAAAAACAACATTTCTGTCTTCATAGCATCCTCCTGACATGTTGAACCCAATGGAAGACTATCACAAAACTTGAGAAAAAACTTTGGGCGACCTGTGGGGCTTGGTCACAGATAATTCACTCGCCGTCGCTCGTGAATTTCCGCGACCTCGCCTCGCGGTTTCGCCTGCTGGCGAAACATCGCTCCGGCCTTCAAGCCCCAAAGCACAGCGCCTTACGCTGTGCTTCCGGCGCCCTCTCATCGAGGACTCTTCAAGGGCGACCTGTGGGGCTTGAACCCACGACCCTCGGTACCACAAACCGATGCTCTACCAGCTGAGCTAAGGCCGCCATGTTGCGCAGCTATCTGCGCTTATTTTTTATACCACACCTCGCACGATTATGCCCTAATACCGCGGCGACTCTTCGGCGATGCCGGCGCGGTGATTCGCGAGGCGCGCGAGCGCGAAGAGGAGCGAAGAGAGGCGGTTCAGATACGCTTTCGTCTCAGCGCTTGCTGAACAAGCCCCCGCTTCGGCGGCCGCGATGACGCGACGCTCGGCACGACGCGCGATGGTGCGCGCGACATCGAGAATAGCCGAGAGCTCGGTCCCGCCCGCGATCGAGAAGCCCTTGAGCGGGGGAATTTCTTTTTCTATCTCGTTCACTAGCGCTTCGACGCGCTGCACTTCACTCGTATCGACCGTCTTCTCGGCTCCCGCGAGCTCGGCCTGGATGATGAAGAGTGTCTCTTGCACGGCGCGAATCGCTGTCGCGATTCGCGCCTCCCCCACCGCCCGCACCTTCACGAAGCCGAGATACGCGTTCAGCTCGTCGAGCGCGCCGAGCGCCTCGGGCAGTTCAGACGACTTCGAGATCCGCTGTTGGTCACAGCCGAAGGCGGTCGTCGTCCCTGCGTCCCCTTTGCCAGTGTAGAGCATACCGCCAGTATACCGCGCCCGCGCTGCCTCTTGACTTTTTTATCAAATATGAGAGACTATCTTTGGCAACTTTTAAAGAGGAGAGATTGCCATGCTCTATGTGCCTTGGACCGAGAAGCCCTCGATCATCCCGCATGTAAGCCGCGGGGCATTCTGGATAGGAGTTGCGGTTGCCATTTTCATTCTGGCAATCCTCTCCTTACCAGTCATCTTCCCCTTTCCGCACGACCTCCCCTACTGAACTACAAAAAGAGGTCGTGCGTTCACCGGACGCCTTGCGTCCGGTTTTCATTTTGTGCCCGGGAGGCTTGGCCACGCATAATTTCTTGCTAGAAATTTGCGCGAGCCCCGCCTCGCGCCGTCGCGCTCCGGCCTTCAAGTCCTTGCTCCTGTTTGCTCCGCAAACAGTTGCGCCTCCCGGCCAAAATGAAAAGCACCCTTTCGGGTGCTTTTCATTTTGTGCCCGGGAGAGGACTTGAACCTCCATTCCCATAACAGGAGCTACCACCTCAAGGTAGTGCGTCTATCCAATTTCGCCACCCGGGCAGGTGTCTCTACTCTACCACAACTTCTTCTGTTTTCACTTCCTCAACAACCACCGGCGCCGCGACTGCTTCAACTTCGATCGTCGCCTCTTCTGCAACTTCAACCGGAAGCGTCTCATCGCTCTTCACGTGCATCATGCGCGCTCCGCGGAGCTGGCGGCGGACTGCCTTCGCCGCCTTCTCGCGGATGAAGTAGAGCTTCGCGCGGCGCACCGTCGAGCGCTTCACTATCTCTATTGAGTCTATCGCCGGCGTGTAGAGCGGATACGTCTTCTCGACGCCGACACCCGAGAGCGTGGTGCGGACGGTGAAGGTCGCCCCCGCCTCGGTGCCGTGCTTGACCGCGATGACGAGCCCCTCGAAGATCTGCTTGCGGACATTCTTCGTTATCTTCTCCTTCTTGTCCGCACCCTTACCCTTCTTCAAGTCGACGATGTTCTGGGTAACGCGCACGGTGTCGCCCGGGCGTACCCCGAGCGCGGCGCGTCCTGCGGCGTTGACTGGCGTGATGACCTTCTGCATATAGGGCGCACTGTAGCATGACCGGCGCTACGCCGCAAATCTCGCGGTCGCCGCGGCGAAATCCCCGGGCACGGGCGCTTCAAAGGTGCAACGCTCGCCCGAGGGGAGCATGAGAGAAAGTGAAAAAGCGTGGAGCGCTTGGCGCGAGAAGCCGAGGAGAGCTGGACGGCCATTCGCATACAGCTTATCGCCAACGACCGGATGGCCGAGATGCTTCAAGTGGACGCGGATCTGGTGCGTCCGACCGGTCTTCGGGTGCGCCTCTATGAGCGCGACCGTCTCATTCGTCGCCCCATCGCGGCCGCGCGCGAGCACGCGCCAGTCGGTAATCGCTACGCGCTGTTTCTTCTCCTCCCTCGCGCGCGCGACGCCCCAGCGCGGCGGCACCGCGCGAATGCGCACGATCTCGGCCTCTATTGTGCCGCTGTCGTGCGCGGGATGCCCATAGACGAACGCGCGATACACCTTCTCGGTCGTGCGATTCTGGAATTGCTCTTTGAGCATGGCATACGCCTCTTGCGTCTTCGCGAGAATAAGCACGCCCGAAGTGTCGCGATCGAGCCGGTGCACGATGCCCGGGCGCGGGATTATCTCGCCTTGTGGGCTCTCCCATGGCTCGCCCACCTCTGCCATCATTGGGTATCGCGCGAGCGCCCAGTCGGCCACAGTCGGCTCTTCGGTGCGGCCGTCGCTGTGGACAATCAGCCCTGCGGGCTTGTTGATCACGACGACATCGGCATCTTCGTAGAGAATGGAGGGTTCCATATTATTTGATTTGGTGCATCCTGCAGGACTCGAACCTGCGACCTTCTCAGTGTAAATGAGTTGCTCTACCAACTGAGCTAAGGATGCGTGGTCAGGATTAATCCCGGTGCCGCGAGGGAGACTTGAACTCCCAACCCCTTGCGAGGACTAGCTCCTGAAGCTAGCGTGTTTACCAATTTCACCACCGCGGCAAGACTTGATTATGCTCATACTTTGCTGAACTTTCAAATATTTCCTCTTCAGCAACGGTATGCCTTTTCTATAATACAGGTAATTACACAAAATGACCGCTTCTCTCTTGGCGAACCGAAGTTGAACATACGTCGTGCCGGCATACCGAGTTATATGACCTTTTACATGAACCATGTCACTTATTCGCTTTCGCAACCAATCGATGAAGGGCGGACTCGCCGATAAGAAACTCGCGAAATAAGACATCGCCAAACTGAATGCGATGGTAAAGGTTCCCTGTTCCAGAATGTTTAATCCCAATCTTTGTTTTGATACCGAAACATTTCTTGAAAGTTACGACTTGTTCAAGATCTTTTGAAGTGAAATCAATATGTCTGCCGTCATTCAACAGACAGCCATCTGCCGTTAATAATCCGATTGCGTACGCAAATTTTGGTGACCATTCGATCTTTACTGCCCCTTTTGGCTTTGGTCCCCTCTTCATTGCCTTTATTATAAACTGACCTATATAGCGTATACCAATTTATCCACTATGCCAGAAAAAACGGCCTGCCGCGAGGCAGACCGAATTGGCTTCCAATTACTTCAAATCATCGAGGTACGTCTTGAGCGCAAACGCTCGCCACGAACCCGACTCGACCCCGCGCAAGACGAAACGACTCACCTCGATTCTGAACTCCTCTTGCCTCCCCTGTTTGATCAACAGGGCGAGCTTTCGGATATCCTTCTTCTTCGGGTTGTTGGCCCCTTTCGCAAGAAAGCCGATCAACTCCTCATAAAGATGACGATCGTTCAGCAGAATGGTGGCAAGCTTCTCGAGCCTGACGATGCACTTCAAATACGCTGACCGATAATCAGCCAGCCGCACCAGCAAGCTCGCGACAAGGCGCACCACGCCTCGTTCGCTTACCACCTCATTTTCAAGCATGAACTGAATCGCTTCCGCGCTTCCCGCGAGACCAATGTCGACATGCGGTTCGAGACATTTCGACTTGAGGAATTCGCTTGAGATATGTTCTATCCCCCGCTCCCAAGCCTTAATTTCTCGTGCCACCGCTTCATACGGGAGGCTTGCCATGCCGACAATCTCATCGCCACCGTATCTCCCGAAGGAAACACAGGGAGCCTGGTCGGTCGTAGCACCAATACTGCTCAAGAGAGCATCACCGGCTTCGTGTGAAGCGTTGTTCACCAGACTCAAGAACGACACATCCCCGAACACGATCCAGAGGTCATTCTCGGCGCCGATTGACTCACGCCCTTCGGACAACCGGTTATTCTCAATCTCCTCCGGCAAAAGAATACCCTTGACCTTTTCATTCAGGAACTGGAACCATTGCCCCCGAGTGAACAAACCGGTAACCATGTCGACACCGGCGTGCACCAATTCGTCTCGGGCGGACCGGAGCTCTGATTGCAATCCGACATTGTTCCTCTGTATCTCCTTATGGAGTTTCGGGTATCGTCTGTCGAAGTCGGCTTTCAATATGTCTTGGCACTTCATGCACACTCTCCTTATGCAAGTTGGGCTCCGCGTATGCGGAGCCCGGGTTGAAGTTCATGCGGCGTCCTTTTTGAAAGGCCGCCCCCAGACCTCGTCGGGGTCAATCAGCGACGATGATGGCAGTGCTGCAAACGCGGCACTGCGATGCGCTTCTTCTTCGCGCGCATCGACTGCTACGATGCCGAGCGCAACGTTCTGGCGAGCAAGCCCGCGAAGTGACCCATCAGGGTCCCACTTGTTGAAAAAATCTTTCAGGCTCTCTCGAGCCAAGAGATTGTTTTTCATACCATGCTCCTTGGTTGGTTACGGGAACAACTTCCAGTTAAAAGTATACCAAAATACCAAAAATAATCAACTATCCCAAATTTCTGTCTGTTGGTGCCCCCGCGAGGAGTCGGACCTCGAATAGCGGCTTAGAAGTCCGCAGTTATATCCGTTTAACTACAGGGGCGCTTCTCCTCTACCCTACTCTATTCGTGCGCTATTGCGAAGGGTCAGCGAAGCGGTACACGCCCGAGACATACTTCGCTTCTTCTTGTGCTCGAGTCGCGAATATCTCGTTGATCGTCGTGAGTGACGACTTATCGAAGATCGGCGCTTTCTCGATTGGGGCTGTCCCTATGGTGCCGCCGTTCGCGACCGTGTCGAATGCCCACGCGTTCCACACGATACCAACTCCGAATGCCATGCACGCGAGCGCGATGAGTGCTATCCAGTCGCGCGCCGGATCGATCCGAGAAAAAATCCGCAGGCGATTGAGAAACGACGTAAAAAAGGGTTGTAGGGCAGTCATGGTTATTGGGTGGTACTCGTCGCCGCAGGTGCAGGGAGCGATCCTGCGACAAGGCTAATATCGGCGCCCCATCTGGAGCCCGCCTCTTTGTCGGTAATATCATGGGTTACCGTGAGTGTCGAGATCTCAATATCGTAGGGCGCATACTCGATCGCGCCGACGGTACGCATGACCGCATCGAATGTTCCCTTCACCGAGAGAGCGAGCTTGAGAATAGGTTGCCCTTCACGAGTGCTGGCCGAGACAGAGAGGACGCTCACCTCGGTCTTCTGCGCCGCACCGAGCGCTTCGAGCGCAGTAATGAACGAGACAATGTCCGCTTCAGATACGAAATAGCTCTGTATCGTCGCCTCATCGCCCTTGATCTCTGCCAATGCCGTACGAACTGATTCGGTGCGAGCAACCGATCTGGTTGCAGCAGTTATCTGTTCCCCGAGACTGACGACCGTGGCGCTTTTCTGTGAGATGGTGGCATACTCCGCCACATAACCCATAAGGAGAATGCTCCCTACCACAAGAGCAATGATGAGATGTGTGCCGGAAGATTTCATGGTGCGAGCGTTATGACGATTGAGAAATCAATATTCGCATCCTTCGCGTATGCCGAGACCGGTAATGCCGCCGATCGTGCGAACGGCGCACCTTGGAGAGCAAGCTGATAGGCACGGAGAACATCGCGCGTCGCCGCCGTACCAAAGACCGAAAGCGTCCCCGGCTTCCCAGTAGACTGCGGCGTGTACGAGAATTGAGAAATCTTCACACCTGGGCGCGGGAGCGCCAAGACATCCTTGATAACCGCACTTGCCATGCGTACATCTGAAAGAGCGCCGAGCACCGATGTCTCTCTTGAGAGCACCGCGAGCCGCTTCGAGAGCACCGCTTCATCAGAAGACGCTAGCGCAACTGCTATACTCGACAGCCGCGCGTTCTCTGTCTTCTGCGCATCTGACAGGAACAGGTAGGTCGGCAAGAGGAGAACCGCGATGGCGACAAGAAGCGCACTCCCGAACCAAACCGCCACAACAATGAGACGCATGTGATACGCTCGAAACAGCTCGTGGCGTCGATCTCGCGGAAGAAGATTGGTGAACTCGTCAGACATGGGGAATATGGTCGCGCAGGGCGAGGCCGATCGATGTTCCGTAGGCGAGCGACTCGTTGTAGCTCACCGGCGGTATCCATTCGTCGCGCGATACGAAATTGGTGAATACGTCTCCGGACACGACCGGGATCCGAAGCGCATTCTCGAGATACTCGGGGAACCCACGCGTCGAAGCATTGCCGCCGACGAGGAACACCTTCGACACCGGCTCATGCTGGCCGCCTTCGATCGCGCGTTCCTGCCAATAGCCAAGCCGTTGCGCGATCTCCTCGCGAATAGCAGAGACCGTGGAGAGCATCGCCGCGAGATACTCTTCATTCCCGGGCGTCGAGACGATGCCGCGCTCGTACTTCACCTTACGCGCCTCGGCCTCCGTCACGCCGAAATATTTCTGTACGGCGAGCGTGAGCGCGTGACCGCCGATGCTGATTGTCGTCGTGAAGCGCGGGATCCTTCGAGCGACGATGGACATCTTCGTGGTCGTCTTCCCAACGTCGATGATGAGAACCGTCGACTCGTCCCCTTTCGGGAGCAGTGCGCGCGCGCAAGCGAACATCTCGCCCTCAAGCGCGCGCACCTCGATACCCGCGTCGTCGAACACGGCGAGCGTGCTCTCGACAATGCGGCGGGCGAACCCGACACCGGCGACATTCATATCGCCATCCTTCCCGCGTCCAAGAGTGACGAAATCGAAAACTGTTTCTGCCGGCGGGAGCGGGACCACTTCATCAAGATGCTGTTCGATCGCGGTGCGCCACTCGTCCTTGTCTGTGCCGGGAACCGCCATCTCAAAGAGATATGATTTTGATTCGGGCAATGAGACATTTGCGGCGGAGACGCCAATCGATTCTGATGCCGCCACAAGCGCCTCGACAACAGCACCTCGATCAACAACCTCTCCAAAAGAGAACGCGCCGGGCGGGAGCCGTACTTCAGCATAGGCCGCGAGCCGAAGCCCGTCGACATCTTCAATCAGACGCACCGCCTTCACGCCGCTCGTCGACAAGTCAATCCCTGCGAGCGGGAGCGCGATATATTGCGGCGGCGCGAGAAGCGCACGAACGCGTTCGGTAAGAACGAAAGCCATGCTCGCAGTATACAATGCGCCGTCGTGAACGCAGATATGCTTAGTGTGCACTCGTGCCCGGCGGTACCGTGCGATCAGGGGAGAGAAAAGCAAATGATTCGTCAGAGCCGACGGCAAAGAGCATGCCGTCACTCTCGAGCCCGCGAATGGTACGCGGTTCGAGATTCGTGACGAACGCCAGCTGACGACCGATGAGCGCGTCGGGCTCGGTGTACGCCGCAATACCGGAGACAATCTGTCGCGGCCCCGCCTCCTCGCCAAAGTCGACCGTGAGCCGCAAGAGTTTATCCGTATCGGGTACGCGTTCGGCCGAACGAACCGTACCGACACTCACCTCTATTTTAGAGAACTCCTCTATTGAAATTTTTTCTTTCATGACTAAATCCTAGTGCCTAGCGCCTATTTTGCCTAGTTAGGTAACTCGTGAGGATGAGCGCCGCGGCTGAAGCGTCGACATTCGCGCGCGCCTTCGGCGCGCGCGTCTTCACCTCCTTCTCGGGCGCGCGGTGCGCCTCGGCGCTCGTGAAGACTTCATTCTCGAAATATACGGGCACATTCGTACGCTCTGTAATCTGTTTACCGAGCATGACCGCACTTTTGGCGATCGGATTGTGCCCACCCGCGAGCGTCCGTGAGTCCCCGATGACGACGGCTCGCACCTGTTCTCGCGAAATGAGCGCGCAGAGATCCTCAATGAGTCGCGGCGAGTTCGTGACCACCGAATTCGGGAACCCCATCATCCCCATCTCATCCGAGAGCGCGAGGCCGACCTTCGAGCTCCCATAGTCAATGCCGAGGTGTCGCATATATATGGTATACTACTCGCCTATGCCCCCTTTTGCACCCATGCCCGCATTCTTCGGCGTGTTCTTTCCTATCCTCATCGTCGTTATTCTCTGGACCATCGTCCTCAAAGGCTTCGCGCTCTGGCATGCCGCCCGCAACGATCAAAGGAATTGGTTCATCGCTCTCCTCGTCGTGAACACGCTTGGCATCCTCGAGATCGTCTATCTCATCTGGTTCCGCCCCGCATCTTCTGCTACTGTCTCCAAAGCGCCGGTGAGCGACTCATCACCGGCGGCGTAAGTTCGGATGGTTGGCCGAGAGGTCTAAGGCAGTTGACTTGAAATCAACCGTACCGCAAGGTACCGCAGGTTCGAATCCTGCACCATCCGCCAACTTCGTTTATCAGTGTGTATACGCACACCGTACAAATAGTCTGATGCTATACTTCCCTCAATGGCTACGAACAGCATCGCCGAGTGGGAAGGAAAAGAATACGAGCACAACCCAAAGAGCGCCGACTGGTATTGGGTGCTCGGCATCGTTGCCGTCGCGGGCGCAACCGCTTCTCTCCTCTTCGGGAATTACCTTCTCACTGTTCTCATCATCATCGCGACAGCCGCCATCGCGCTTCACGCCGCGAAGGTTCCCTCTCTCCATCAGTTCCGTCTCGTCGAGCAGGGTCTGCTGATCGGCGACGTTCTCCACCCCTTCGAGCAGATGGAATCATTCACCGTGCTCGAAGATATCGAGGGCGAGCTCCCGCCGCTCCTCTCGATAAAGACTGAGAATTGGCACTCCCCGCACCTCGTGATCCCGCTCGAGGGCGTCGACGCCGACATGGTCTACGCCTACTTCCTCCATCATGTCGACGAGAGCGAACATCACCACACCTTCTCTGACCTAGTGGCGGCGTGGCTCGGTTTCTGATATACCTACAGTATTGCTCTCGTCGTTCAACGGATAGGACACCAGCTTGCGGAGCTGGCAATCAAGGTTCGATTCCTTGCGAGAGCACAATAAAGCGAAGCGAATATTGTGCTCGAGAGCACGTCTGGGAGACGTGCGGCAAGGAATCGAAAACCTTGCGAGCATTTTATCGAGCTTTCTGAAGCGAAGAAAAAATCCGCAAGGTGTACGCTGAGATTTTAAAAGAGCGAAGCGACTATTAAAATCCAAGTGCAGTTTCGAAGAAAGCTGCCTGAACCTGTAAGGTTCGATAAGCGTACTCGCGGTCCTTGCAAGCGTACTTTTCATTCTGAACGATTTGCAGGAAGACGTCTCGTAGTACTATAAATACTGAGAATTAACGTATGTCTAAATCTACTAACCTTAAATACTACTATCTCGAACAATATCTTGAAACAGAGGTACGGCCTTATTTTGAAAAAGAACATCACCTTACATCCGAACAGTTTTTTGCGATTATCGAATGGAAGAATCCGAAGTTTGGAAAGACTAAACTCACACACCTCAAACCAAAAGACATAGAAAAACTTTTTAAAACTATTTACGGCGAGTCTAGGGAAAAGCAACTGAAAATTCTAGTAGACATTAAAGGTCTAAAGCTAGCCACTGCTTCTGCAATCCTTACGATTCTATATCCAGAAAGGTTTACGGTTTATGATGTGCGTGTTCGAAAGCAATTAAGAAAGCGAG
This sequence comes from bacterium, assembly GCA_023269085.1. Classification (GTDB taxonomy): domain Bacteria; phylum Patescibacteriota; class Minisyncoccia; order Phycocordibacterales; family Phycocordibacteraceae; genus C7867-001. The sequence continues at coordinate 243,437 of JAHFML010000001.1, forward strand.
GTCTGTGGGAAGAAGAACCCGATGATATTACTTATTGTGTCGACGTGGTAAATAGATACTTTGATAAATATCTACCCCCGATAGAGAAACTGGCTACAGACAGCGGGCTATCACTTCGTGATTGCGATCGTGCCTTGTGGGCACAAGATTGGCATGAAGACCTGATGGACTTCATTATTGCAGGTTCGAGCGAAAACAACACGGTTTAAAATAATATATGAACTACTTCAAACCGATCCTGTATAGCATCAGTGTCCTTCTACTGGTCGCGCTGGTGTCCATTCGGTATCAACACGCAACACAAAAGGTTGTTGTGCCGACTGTCTCATCAGCAACCTCATCAAACGACGCACCCTCTGATATGAGTCCCAACTGTGCCGCCTATTACAACAACGCAGGGAACGGTACGGACCCAATTGATACGGAGCTCGCCGACTTCACTAACTTACACCCACTTTCTGATTATCTCTGCGGATCATATTCAGATGTCCTGAAGACGACACTAGCTGACGGCAAGGTTCTCTATTTTGTAGATCCAATCGCTCAAGAATCGTGTGGTAGCGGCGGGTGTACATATTTCCCCATGATTGAGGAGAGGCCGGGCGCAATCCGCCGTATACGCGGTTTTACGGGTGGTTCTGACGCAGGTGATGACTCAGTCTTTGGCTTCCTGTCTTTCCCAAAGAAAGGAGTGGTGGAGGTGTACTGGCACGAGTCGGCAACATGCGGCACGACGAACACTTACGGATTCACTGCTACCGATACTCCTTATCTAATCTCCACATCTGACAGCTGCTCACAAGAAGGAGGCGTACAGCCTCAAAGAAAATAGGTGCTCGTATTTATCTCGCCTCCGTAAGCTAACGGATAAACTACCTCGCTTCTATCGAGGCCTTGGGGGTTCGAATCCTCTCGGAGGCACTGATGGTAAATCCTCGCCGCGATTTCGTTTCCCGCTTCGGCCGAATCAATCGACCATGCCGTAGCGGGCAACCCCGAGGCCATCATGGCGCAGGTCGGCGCCATGCACCTTACGCCGCTTTCCGATCAGGATGCGGCGCAGGTGCGAGGTGAGGGAATCTCTGTAGCCGTATTGATTGTCAACCTCAAGTGGCTTTACAAAGTTTCCGCACCTTTCAGGCAATTCATGAGTGGCTACAGAGCGAGTCAGATATTTGGTTGGGAATGGGGCAGAGCGTTATCAATTGCCCAAGGCAATCCAGATCCTGGGCAATTGTCTAGCCATTCGCTAGAAGCTACATTCATTTACTGGCTTGGTAATAACTGGACATATCAACTCTTTTACAAATAGCACACATGAAATATATGCGTGGCGCTCTGTAGAAACTGATGAGTCCAAAGAGGGTCTACAGACCCTCTTTTTATTTGTCATGATTGTGGTAGATTCCCTTATATGAAGAAACTACTAAACAAAATCCTGTTTGCACAATATCTCTTCGCGCCAGAGATTATTCCTTTATTGGCGATTCTTTACTTCTTCGCCATGGTCTTTTCGGTGCACTTTGTGTTGTCTCTTTTTGTAGAAATAAACACGACTATCTTGATTTGGGTCTTCGTTATTGCCATGGTGGTGTTTGCCGTAACATTTCTTCCCGTAATGATGCGGTTTGCGAGTGGTTGGCCATCGGGAAAAGAGGAGGAAAATTTGATTGATAAGTCCAGTCCAAGTGATCGTATTATTTATACTCTACTGTTTCTCGCTTCTATCTTCGTATTTTATTATATCTATGTGAAATAAGAAGCTGACGTGTTTGGGGTGAACAGATACGCAACCAAATGGCGTATGGTATGTTGAGAAGTGGACATAGTTCTTTTCCCGAAGAACATCCTGTCCGTTCCCTTCAAACTCTCAAGGAGTCTGCAATGCGTACAGCATTCACTGCAGTACTCGCGGCGATATCCCTCGCCGCGATTTCGTTTCCCGCTTCGGCCGAACCGATCGACCATGCCGTAGCGGGCAACCCCGAGGCCATCATGGCGCAGGTCGGCGCCATGCACCTTACGCCGCTTTCCGATCAGGATGCGGCGCAGGTGCGAGGTGCAGCATGGATGATTCCTGGTTGGATGTACGCCATCGTTTCTAAATTTCTGAGTGCAGGACATCTGGTAAGCTCATTCGGCGCCAGTTACCTGAATCAGATGGCGGCCGAGTATGGCTGGAAAATAAACGGCATCCCAGTACGGTTCTCTCTCATGGATGCAATCTTCGTAGCTCCACCTGCACGTTAAACAATACTCAAAGTACGGTTTGATGTGTATAACCGGACGCCCCCAATTGGGGGCGTTTTTATATCATAGACTTGTGATTAAGTTCCCAATAATGTCTGATTTTCGTATCGGTCCGAACGAGCGTGAGTCGGTGCTTGAAGCGCGATTATCACCAAGCACAAAATATTCATCGGGACCGAGCGTGGTGACAGAATCCGGTGTTGTGCTCCCGAGTGAATAGGGTTCATTTAATGATAATCCGTTTGCGGACACTACTCCACCACGAATATCGATACGCTCGCCAGGTAATCCGATAACTCGCTTAATGATAAATGCTGGTGCCGATACATCTTGTTCACGCGATACAACCACCTCTCCTCGCAGGAAATTGTGCGGGATTTCATTTACAATGAGGTACGCTCCGTTTTGATACGTTGGTATCATGGAGTCCCCACTCATCACAAATGGCGAAACGATAAACATCCTAATCATCAGTGCCAAGGGCACTACTATTGCAATAGTTATACTGATTGATGCAAGATAGGCACTTGTTGCACGTAGAAAAGATACGGGGAATCTCCTCTTGAGGAGCCACGTGCAGATACCGATTGATACGATCGCGTCGAATACGAGCGGGATTGGCAATGCGACGATGCGCACCATTTCTCCCGCAAGTCCGCCCGCGATATTTGCCACGAGCACAGTGATAACGGCATACCCAAATGTCGGACGAGGGAATGCAAACCTTCTTTCGACCCACAGGAGAACAGCGGAGCTAAGTGTGAGAGACAGAACGGCAACTACTGTCATAACAATGATGAGCACTGTTGAGATATTCATATCTACTAAGAATACCACGTGTGGTGTTCGGTGATATTCGATTATTTCGAGTTAAGAAGAAGAACATCCTGTCCGTTCCCTTCAAACTCTCAAGGAGTCTGCAATGCGTAAAACATTCACGGCAGTACTCGCGGCGATATCCCTCGCCGCGATTTCGTTTCCCGCTTCGGCCGAACCAATCGACCATGCCGTAGCGGGCAACCCCGAGGCCATCATGGCGCAGGTCGGCGCCATGCACCTTACGCCGCTTTCCGATCAGGATGCGGCGCAGGTGCGAGGTGAGTTCTTGCCCGCTGCGATTATCCCAATGTTGAATTACATTTACTACTTGGGGGTGATGTATGGAATACCTACCGCAGTTAATTACGCAGCGGAGATCGGCAGTAGCCCTTGGATTGCAAAGCAATATGTGAAGGACCAAGTCAAGAAGTATTTTGGCTGGTAAGCAATTCGATGAGTACTGAATAACTTCGGCATCAACAAAAAGTGCCATGCTGGATCAGCATGGCACTTTACTATATAAATCTGATACAATTTCACTATCATGATCTTCTGGAAGATATTTGCTTGGACAAATGCAATTATAAATGTTCCGTTCGTTATAGCGGCTCTTTTCGTCACGCCAGTGTTCCACGCCCTCGATGTCGCCGTATGGTTATTCAACGACTTTCCATTACTGGCTGTCCCTTTCTTGTTTGCGTACAAAGTACACGGAAAGAGATATATTCCTGCACTCGGTGTTTTAAAAGCTATTTTTGTTTTCTCTATAACTTATAACACCATTCACACCATCTCCGATTTCAAAGTATACCACTTCACTAGTATGCCCGGATTCCTGTTCGATTTGTCTTTTTATATCCTCATCATTCTGTCATTAATTTCTTTTTTGTTCTACATAAAAATGGAACGCGGCCTACAAGCGCATCATTAGCGCAGATCATATTCCACTTCCAGCGGCAGAGTTCCATCGTGGTAGATTCACTATATATGAAAGACTGCAAAAAGACAGGAACAACCATATGATGCATACTATATGAAGGGAGATCTCTAATATATGGAAATCACTTTTTTCTCTGCGCTTAAACTTATAGGAATTGTTCTCGGGCTTGTGGCCATTTTTGCGAGTTTTGCTTTCCCTCTATTTTCAAGCACTCAATTTGATGACATGCCAATCTGGATAAAAATCCTCGTTCCCATGATTATTACGGCGATTTCATTTTGGGTTATACGATAATCCGCAAACGAATATTTTAAAAATATCCTGGATACCGTATTGTTATCGCATGCAAAAAATACTGTTCGATATTCTTATTTTGATTGGTGTCGGTATTGGCATTTTGTCGATTACTGCCCAAATAGCCCATAGTCTGTTCTCGGGCGTATCTTTCGATTCTTTGTCATGGAAAGTCAAAATGGCCATGGCAGTTGTGGTGGCACTCATTTTCTCAATTTTTGAATGGTACACGTATACTCTCCTGTAACAAGACCTAATTACGGATACTAAGAAGTCCCGCGATTGGTAGTCGCGGGACTGTGGCGCATCGATATTCATGTTTCTCCTCCCGCTGAACAGACAACCCAAACGTCCCACGGCAAAATGTCTTTGTCGTTGATGCCCGACAACACGGCATTGGCGCCCTGACGAATGGCGTCCGGTACGAGGAAATGCTCGTGCGTGAGCATCTCGAGCGGGCAAGCGACCCGCACGATCTTGGTCGGTCGGCCGTAGGTGTCATAGGTGACCACCCGCGGACGTTCGTCCCAAAGGGACTGGAAGATGGAAATGGTCGGGGTGGGTTGAAGACTCACCTTCTGCAGATACGGATTCCCTCCCGGGTCGCCGCGTGCGAGAGGTATGAGGCCAAGTGCCGCAATAAGTGCGGCGAGTGCGATAAAGAGCTTGCGGTTCATCGTGCCCTCCTTGTGGGTGATGAAGCAGGACATCCTGCACCACCAAGTGTATACCTAATTTCAAAACTTGCTGTATGGTGAGTGCACAGCTCTCGTCGTTCAACGGATAGGATAGCCCCCTCCGAAGGGGCCGATGACGGTTCGATTCCGTCCGAGAGCACCACTTCGCACTGTTCAGAAACAGCGCTCCGCGGTGCGCAGCACAAAAGACTAGGCGCCCTTCCCTACCGCTTCGGAGATATTCTTGAAGCCGTCGCGGGCGAGGAGGCGGGTGAGGCCGAGATTGATAGCCGCGACAACCTGCGGCCCTTCGTAGATGAGGCCAGACACCATCTGCACGAGCGAGGCGCCGAGACGAATTTTGGTATACGCATCTTCGGCGGTGAAGACGCCCCCACAGCCGATGATGACGAGTTGTTTGCCATAGTTCTTATACGCGAGCGCGATGAGCTCGTTCGAACGCTTCTCGGTCGGCTTGCCGCTGAAGTTGCCCTTCGACGCATTTTTTATTTCTTCCGGATCAAACGACGGATCTTTGCGATTCTTCTGTAAGTTGCCGAAGATGACGCCAACGACCGGATGCTTCGCGACGATAGCGAGAAGCGCGAGCGCCTCAGCGTCGGTACGGTCGATCGGCATCTTGATGAAGAGCGGCTTGCCGAGCTTCTCTGCGGTCACGGCGCGCAAGAGCGCGTCGAAGCTCTCGGGCGTATAAAAGCTAATCGGCGTGTGCAGATTCGGACAGCTGATGTTGAGCTCATAATAGCTGAACGGCACTTTCGACTGTTCTGCGGCGGTGAAAGCGGCGACAATGTCGGCGATGGCCGCCTCCTGCGTCGCGAGCTCTGCGGTGTTCGTCACACCGATACTGATGCCGACCGGATTCGTGAAGGGCTCTGCGCCGAGGTGTCCGAGCGTCGCGCTGACGCCCAGATTCTTGAAGCCTTTGTTGACGAGGAGCGAGCGCGATTTGATAAGCCTACCAAGGCGCGGCCGCTCGTTCCCTGCGTAGGGCTGGTTCGAGAGCGTGCCGACGGTGCTAAAGCCAAAGCCGACCGCGGGCAAGACTCGCGCTATCTTCGCCTCATAATCAAAGCCAGCCGCAAGGCCGATAGGATTATCAAAATGAATGCCCGCGATCTCTTGTACGAGCGATGTGTCTTGTATGAGAAATATCTTCTTGCCGAGCCACACGAGCGGTGGCACGTGGCCGATGAGCCGGCCGAGCGAGGTGATGCTGTCGTGAACGTCTTCAGCATCGAAGCAGAAGAAGATCGGCTTCGCGACGCGCCGATAGAAGAATGAAGAGAGTGCGATAAAAGATTCACGCATGATGCGCGAATTGTAGCACCTTTTTCTTTATGCTTTTGCCTTTGCGACGGCGAGCGCGAGACGCGATTTCTTCCGATCTGCCGTGTTTGCCTTGATGACCCCCGTCTTCTTTGCTTTGTCGATTGCCTTGTAGGCGATTGGGAGCAGTTTCTCTGCGCCCGTCACGTCCTTGGCGACGAGCGCCTTCGTGAGCGACTTGGTGGTATCGCGCAAGACATTCTTGCGACGCAGGTTGAAGACGCGCTTCTTGTCCGAAGAACGGATCGCCTTTTTTGCCGAGCTGGTTATTGCCATGTGCGCCCACAATACTGCATGCGCTCGATACGCGCAAGAGGTTCGTTGTTGAAGCAAACGGGTGGACACTAGGTGTCCACCCGTCAAACACACCAACTATCGTGATAGGATGTCCTCATGATTCGGAACATCCGGGGCAACGTCCTTTCTATTGGCACCGCAAGCGCGGTTATCGAGGTCGCGGGCTTCGGTATCGAGGTACGCATGAACGCGCCCGAAGTGCTCGCGCTCGGCACTGAGGCCTCGCTCGCGACGCATCTCACCCTCAAGCAGGACGGCCTTGAGCTCTATGGCTTCATGAGCGAAGCCGATCGCGATTTCTTCGAGCTTATTCTCTCGGTCTCGGGGGTGGGGCCGAAGACAGCGCTTGGCGTCTTGCGCCGTTCCTCGCGAGAGGCGCTCGCAGGAGCTATCGGCTCGCGCGATCTCACCTATCTCACCAAGGTGGTCGGGCTTGGTAAAAAGAGCGCCGAGAAGATGCTCGTCGAGCTCGCCGACAAGATTACCGCCACGACTCATGACGATGCTGACGGCGAAGTCTTCGACACGCTCGTCGCGCTCGGCTACACCGAGCGCGAAGCGCGCGCGGCCTTACAAGCTGTTCCTGCCAGCATTGTGGGGAAGGACGCCCGGCTCAAGGCCTCGCTCGGCGCGCGCGCCTAACTATTTATTTATGTACGAATTCATCAACCTTATCGTTCGTTTCTTGAAAAAGATTGTCCCCGAGCCGGTGGTCGGGCTCTTCCGCCCACTCTATCATCGCGCACTCGCCTTTGGCATGGCGCTCTCCTACGGATTCCCGGCTCGCCGCCTTGTCGTCATCGGCGTGACGGGCACCAAGGGCAAGTCGACCGTCGCCGAGATGCTCTTCGCTGTCCTACGCGCGGCAGGCTACAAGACCGCGCTCCTCTCGACCATCCGCTTCGCTATCGAGGACGAGTCTGAACCGAACCGCTACAAGATGACACTCCAAGGCCGCGGCTTCGCGCAGGCCTTCATGAAGAGGGCGCTCGACCGGGGCTGTACGCACGTGATTATCGAAGTGACGAGCGAGAGCGTCCTCCAATATCGCCACTGGTTCCTTGGCCTCGACGCACTCATCGTCACCAACATCCAGCGCGAACATATCGAACATCATGGCTCGTTCGAGAAGTATGTCGCGGCAAAACGCGAAATCGCCCTCGCGCTCGCGCGCTCGCACAAGAAGACGCGCACGCTCATCGCGAACAACGACATCGCCGAGACGCACGCTTTCTGCAAGATCCCTGTCTCGCGCGCAGTGTGCTTCAGTGCGCAGGAATTGTCTGATGTGGCAACGGACGCGCGGAGCGTTCGCTTCACGTATGCCCATACCGACTTCTCGCTCCCCCTCCCCGGTGCCTTCAACGCCCTGAACGCGCTTGCGACGGTGAAGCTCGGCGAGGTGCTCGGGATACCGCTCGCGACCGCGGCACGGGCGCTTGCGAAGCTTGCGCCCGTGCGTGGCCGTGTCGAACACATCGACGCGGGCCAAGACTTCATCGCCATTGTCGATTATGCGCATACCCCCGACTCGCTCCAAGCGTTGTACGGCGCCTTCTCGACGGAGCGCAAGATCTGCGTCCTCGGCAACACGGGCGGCGGTCGCGACACATGGAAGCGCCGCGAGATGGGTGCGATCGCCGACGAACTCTGCGCTGAAATTATTCTCACCAATGAAGACCCCTATGACGAAGACCCCGATCAAATCGTCGCGGCAATGGCAGTAGGTATGCAGCGTGCGCCGACTATCATCATGGACCGACGCGAGGCGATACGCGCCGCGATACGCGCGGCACGCCCTGGCGACGCCGTCCTCATCTCGGGCAAGGGCACCGACCCCTACATCATGGGTGCGAAGGGTGCGAAGATGCCGTGGAGCGATGCCGATGTTGTTCGCGAAGAACTTGAGCGACTTCTCGCAGAAGTTTGATATTATGGCGCTATGGAACACGAATCTTGGTTCTTCGTCGGCATCTTCGTCTTCATCTTCCTCTTCTGGATCATAACGGGCGGGCCGGTGCACCCAATCTCCTTCACGGGCCCTTCTCTTGCCCAGCCGCAAGAGCTCGGTGGCGGGACCTACCTCTCGCTCCCGCGCGCACTCTTCGGCATCGGCGGGTCAGCAGGTTCATCGTTCTCGCCAACCATTGGCGGAAGTAACACCAGCTCTGGATTCTTCTTGTCCTCTGGATCAGCCGGTGCGGCGACCTCGCCCTATCACTCTCTCGTCTCGCTCAGTCATTATGTCTCGGGCGCCGGCTCGCTCGACCCGCGCAATGAATATCTTGAGCTCTCGGTCGCGTGGGGCGCAACCACGCCCGTTGACATCTCCGGCTGGACGCTTCAAAGCGACGCGACCGGCAACGCGAGTATTATCCCAAAAGGCACCGAGATCCCCGCCTCGGGCACTATCAACGCCGCTCAAGATATCATCCTCACCGCCGGTACGCGCGCTATCCTCATCTCGGGCCAATCACCGATCGGCGCCTCCTTCCGCGAGAACAAATGCATCGGCTATTTCAGCACCTTCCAGTCCTTCACCCCATCCCTCCCGCAGAACTGTCCGGCACCCGCTGACGAGCTCGCCGCGAACTACGGCACGAATTATATCCGCGACGCGGTCTGCATCGACTACGTGAACCGTCTCTCCCGCTGTCAGGTACAGCTCACGCCACCGCCTTCCGCAACGAGTGCTTGTCAGACCTTCCTCGTCAAATATCTGAACTACAACGGTTGCGTCACGGCGCATCAGAGCGACAGCGACTTCGAGGGATCGACGTGGCGGGTCTACCTCGGCCGCACCGATGCGATGTGGCGCACGCGGCACGAGGTCGTGAAGCTCCTCGACGCCTCCGGCGCTCTTGTCGATTCGTTCAGCTACTAGAAAAATCGCGACAAAAGAGGTACTTTGTAAAAGTGCGTCCCTATGTAGTTTTTTCTCATTTCGCGCCCATAGCTCAGCTGGTAGAGCAGCTCCCTTTTAAGGAGAAGGTCGCAGGATCGTACCCTGCTGGGCGCACTAGATTGAAAGAGAAAATTTCTCAAGCGCAAGCGGGAGGGCGAGGCCAGAGCGGCGGGAGGATTGGAGGAGAGCGATGAGGGCGAGCGAGAGCTCACGCGCTTCGGCGGGCGACCACGCCGACCCTCTTCCCTGCCTACCGGCAGGCAGGTCCATCAGGTCGCGCGCCTTCCAGTGCAAGAGGCCATGGAGCATCTCCGGTGCATCGCCGGCGACCAGAGCGCGATGGAGCTCGAGCCAGAGCCGCTCGCGGTTCTTCGCGCCAAGGGCGTCGACGAGAGCGGAGTTGAAGCCCCGCGCCGCTCCGCGGCGCGGGGTCGTCGTATCGAATTGATATCCGACCTTGGCGAGCACTGCAATCTTCTTCGCTTTCGCTGTCGCGAGAGCGGGCGCGAGGATGATGATGGCATTGTCCGATGCCGCGAGCGCGTCGAGATGCGCGTCGAGCACATTTTGGGTGGACACTAGGTGTCCACCCGCATCTTCTGTTTCTTCTTCGGTGTTTACACTACGTGCGAGCGGGTAGGGGTCGTCGATGAGCACGAGAAGCCGCGAGACGAAGAGCCCGCCCGAGAGCGCCGCATCAGTGAGCGCGGCGCCGGTCAGCTCTTCCCGCGCGAGGCGCGCATACGCGAGGTTCGGCTCCTTCGCGCGCGCCTTCGCGACCCACTCAAAGGCCTTCATGCGCACTTTCTCCGTGTCGGTGCCGTAGAAAAAGTAAATCATGCGCGCATCGTGCCCCAGTCGGGGCCGCTCTTCACATCAACTTGTATCGGCACGCCATGCGTCTGCTCGGGCGTAAGGATTGATTCCATAATTTTTTGAATATCAGCACTCAATGAACCAACGCGTTCGGTGCGGATCTCATACACAAGCTCGTCGTGCACTTGGAGGAGCAGGTGCGCATCGTCGCTTGCCTTCTCTCGCGTGAGCATCTCGTCGACGCGGACCATCGCGAGTTTGATAATGTCGGCCTCAGTGCCTTGAATAGGCGCATTGATCGCCATGCGCTCGGCCTGCGCGCGCACATACGGGAGAGCGGACTTCATCTCGGGGAATTGGCGACGGCGGCCGAAGAGCGTCTCGGTGTAGCCATGCGTCCGCGCGAAGCCCTTGGTGCTCTCGAGATATTCGCCGAGGGCGGTGAAGCGACCAAAGTAGTGCTCGTAGAAAGAATGCGTCTCGGCGGTCGTCGTGCCGAGCTGTGCGCGAAGCGCGTTTATCCCCATACCGTAGAGGATGCCGAAGTTTATTACTTTTGCCCGACGTCGCATTTCGGGCGTCACTTCGCTCGGCGCGATGCCGAAGACCTGCGCTGCGACTTCACTATGCACATCGTGACCACTTCTGAATATCTCGCAGAGCGTCGCGTCGCCGGAGAGAATAGCGGCGAGGCGCAACTCTATCTGCGAATAATCGAGCGAGACGAGCGTGAAGCCCTGCGAGGCGATGAAAGCGCGACGGATGGCACGCCCGCGTTCGGAGTGATTCGGGATGTTCTGCAAGTTCGGATTCTGCGAGGACATCCTGCCCGTCGTCGTGCCGCTCGCGATAAACTCAGCATGGAGGCGATGCTCGCTATCGAGCAAGGGTGGGAGATTGTCGATATAGGTCGAGAGCAATTTCTTCAACTCACGATAGTCGAGAATCTGCGCGACGACAGGGTGCAGGTCGCGGATCTTCTCGAGCTCGCTCTCGCGCGTCGAGCGCGCACCGCTCGCGGTCTTCTTCTGCTTCTCGGGGATAAGCTTCATCTCGTCGAAGAGCACCTCGCCGAGCTGCTTCGGCGAGCTTATGTTGAACTCGCGCCCCGCGGCCGCATAGATGTTCTCCTCGCTCGCGACAAGCTCTGCGCGATAGATTTGTGCGAGCTCGCTCAAGACTCGCGTATCGACGAGCACGCCTCTTTTTTCCATTTTCTCTATAATCGGGATGAGCGGCTTCTCGATTTCTGCATACACGTCGCGCACGCGACCGAGCTCGCAGACTTGCTTTTCAAGCGACGCATACGCCGCATCGAATGTGTGCTCTTTGGTAAACGCGAGCAGGTCATCGAGCGATGGGTTGGTGAATTCTGACGCGATGAGCCAAAGCATCGCTCTCGCTTCAGCCAAACGAGTCGGATCAACCGACTCCTCTTCTTCGCTCACCGCATCGGCGTCGTGGTCGGTCGCCGTCATCTCGAAGAGCGTCTTGATACGCGCCTTGAGGGTCCGGAAGCCGAACTCGTCGCACATGCTCATGACCTTCAACGCGTCGACGCCCGCACGCCACGATTGAGCAGGGAGCGCGAAAGTGACCGGTACATCGAGCCGGATGGTCGCGAGCGACTTAGAGAAGCGCGCCTCTTCTTCGTGCTCTTTGAGCAAAAGGATAGTGCGCGCCTTGATGCCTTTTTTTAGAAATGCTTCGTCGCCCTTCTCGAGTGCTGCATAGATGTCTTCGACCGAGCCGAAGCCCGTGATGAGCTCGGTCGCGGTCTTCTCGCCGATGCCGGGCACGCCCTTGATGTTGTCCGACGGGTCGCCGCGCAGGCCCTTGTAGTCGGGGATAAGCGATGGCGCGAAACCCCAGCGCGCGACCACCGCCTTCTCGTCATAGAGAATCGTGTCGTTCAGCCCTTTCTTGAGCGTGTAGACCTTCACGCGCGTGGCGTCGACGAGCTGGAGCGTGTCCATGTCGCCCGAGGCGATGATGACCTCAACACCACCCTCTTCGCGGAGCTCGTGGGCGATGGTGCCGAGCAGATCGTCGGCTTCGAAGCCTTCCTTCTCATACATGGGTATCGAGAACGCTTCGAAGACCTTGCGCGACTCATCAAGCTGGCTGGTCAGCGCATCGTCGAGCACTTTGCGGGTGCCCTTGTAGTCGGGGAATGCTTCGTGACGGATAGTCGGCTTCGGCAGGTCGTAGCAAGCGGCGATATAATCGGGGTGCAGATCGGTGATTATTTTTAGTAGCATCGCGACGAGACCATAGAGAGCGCCGGTCGGCGCGCCCGTGGGGCCGGTGAACTCGGGGAGCGCATGATACGCGCGATGCACGATCGCGTGCGTGTCGAGGAGCACGATGCGCTTCCGGTCAGATTTTGTTTTCATACGAAATGGTGCGGGAGCCGTCGTTGCGAGCGACGAGAGTGATAGCGACCGTGGGCGGAGGGAGCGCGTCAGCGACCATCTCGGGCCATTCGAGCAAGATGAGATTGCTCGGGTCACGCAGGAGCTCGTCGAAGCCGAGCGCCGCGAGCTCGCGACCCGATTCGAGACGATAGGCATCAATATGCACCAGTCGCGCGAACTTGGACATCGGATGTCCAAGTTGATAAATATTCTCAATAACAAACGTCGGACTGTTCACGATAGCACTCACGCCGAGCGCTTTTGCAACCACTTTAGTAAAAGCGGTCTTCCCCGCCCCAAGCTCGCCCGAAAGAGTAATCAAGCTCGCGCCGTGCTTCGCCGGCGCGAGCTCCGCGACGAATCGCTTCGCCTCGGCCTCAAGCTCTTCGAGCGTCCTGATACTTTTCTCCATGCGCCAATTGTACTCTAGAAATAAGTTAGCGCCCGTTTCTCTTTCGAGAAACGGGCGCTTTGGTTCAGTACCTCGGGCGATACCATGTGCCTGGGCGGTACTTGGTGTATCCCCACGCCGGGTACTCTGGGATGGGCGGTTGGTAAACGCCATAAAAAATGGTCGTCGTCACCACCGATGGGTCAACTCGGACCCACTCGACCGCTCGGGCACAACCAGTCGGCGGGCAAGGAATACTGCCCGCGCAACCAGAAAGGAAAATCAGAGAAAAAAGAACTGCGAGAAGCCGTGTCATGACGGTCTCCTTAAAAATTGAGGCTGAATATAGGTTATCATAGAAATTACAAAATGTCAACCCCCTGCCCACCAGCGCCATTGTCGGCTATCATAGAGCGATATGGACCTGCCTTTTGATACGCGCCAGACTGACGTGAAGCTTGCCGAAGCGCGCGAGCACGAAGAAGAAGATGTCGCGCGCATCCTCTCCGATAAATATGGGATGCAGTACACCGACCTATCGATGAAGGATATCGACAGTGACGCACTCCGGCTCATCCCAGAGACCGCGGCGCGCGCGGCTGGGACTATTGCCTTCGCAAAGACTGGCAAACATCTCTCGCTCGCGCTTCAGAATCCTAATCGCCCCGAGGTCGATCCACTCCTCGCAGATCTCGCCGAGCGCGGCTTCACGTTTGATAAGTTTCTTGTATCCGAAAAGAGTATTGAGTGGGCGCTCAAGCGCTATAGCGAGCTCTCCCTCACGACCGGGACGAAGGCGGGTGTCTTCTCGATGCTCGGTGAAGCCGTCACGAAGATGAGTGCCGAGGGCATGTCGAAAGCTTCACTCAAGACTGCGCTCGATGACGCTACGAGCGATCGTTCACCGAATCGCCTCACCCACATCTTCGAGATCCTGCTCGCGGGCGCTTTCGCACTCCGCGCTTCGGACATTCACCTCGAGCCGCGCGAGGAGTCGGCCATCCTGCGCATGCGCATCGACGGTCTCTTGACTGATATTTATACCTTCGATACCACGACTTTCTTCCAGCTCATCTCGCGTATCAAACTCCTCTCCGGTGTAAAGATCAATATCACGAATCGCGCCCAGGATGGCCGCTTCAGCATCACGCGCGCGCAGGGCGACGTCGAGATGCGCACCTCCTTCATCCCCGAGAACTATGGCGAATCTGCCGTGATGCGCATCTTGAACCCCGAAGCGACGAAGGTCTCCTATAAAGAGCTCGGCATCAATGCGAAGCTCCTCGCGCGTCTCGAGACCGAGATCCGCCGCCCGAACGGCATGCTCCTCACGACCGGCCCGACCGGAAGCGGCAAGACGACGACGCTCTATTCATTCCTCCGCGAGCTCTATTCGCCTGAGATAAAGATCATTACGATCGAAGATCCGGTCGAATACCATCTTGCCGGCATCGTACAGACGCAGGTGGATGAGAAGAAATATACTTTCGCCGAAGGCCTTCGCTCGATTGTGCGCCAAGACCCAGACATCATCATGGTCGGCGAGATCCGCGACGGCGAGACGGCTGACATCGCTATCCAAGCCGCGCTCACGGGCCACTTCGTCCTCTCGACCTTGCACACCAACAACGCGGCCGGCACCTTCCCGCGCCTCGCCGACCTCGGCGCTGACCCGAAATCATTCGGCTCGGCGATCACGGTCTCGATGGCGCAACGCCTCCTCCGTACTTTGAATCAAGAAACAAAAAAAGAACGCCCGCTCACGGACGACGAGAAGGCGATGATAGCGAAAGTGTTCGAGCCGCTCACTGACAAATCGCTCCTGCCGGAAAAAATAGAGACCGTGTGGGAACCGGTGCCCAATGCTGAAGCGGGCGATACGGGCTATAAGGGTCGCATCGGCCTCTATGAAGCGATCTTCATGGACGACGCGCTCGCCGCCATTCTCCGTGACAATCCGCCTTCTAATGAGATCGCGAAGGCCGCAATAAACCAAGGCTACCCCACGATGGCGCAAGATGGCATCTTGAAAGCGCTCGCCGGCACCACCTCGCTCTCTGAAGTCCTCTCGACCGTCGAGATGCCACGGTAAAAAAAGATCCCGCCCATACTCCCCCAGGCAAAACCCGCATAAATGCGGGGAGGACGAGACACCTGAGGAGATTCCCAGCGCCAACACCAAGGTGTCGGACCAGAAAGTCCTTGGGGAAACGCCCGAAGCCGTCAAGCCTTGCCTAGAGGAGTATGAACAGGATCAAAAAACTATGGTAAGATGCTAGCATCATCATCTTTTTATGTCAAGACCCCCCATTGTCGCCTCTGCCACCCCGACCCCGCCGGTCGAGGTAGACGCCGCGCTCCGCCCGAGCCATTGGGACGACTATGTCGGCCAGAAACAGATCAAAGCGAACGTGCGCATCGCTATCGACGCCGCAAAAAAGCGCGGTGGCATGCCCGAGCACATCCTCTTCTATGGTCCGCCGGGCGTCGGGAAGACAACCCTCGCGTATCTCGTCGCCGCGACACTCGAGTCGCCCTTGAAGAGCACGTCGGGCGTCGCTATCGAGCGCGCGGGCGACCTCGCCGCTATCCTCACCAACCTCGATCCGAACACGGTCCTCTTTATCGACGAGATCCATCGCCTCTCGCACAAGATCGAAGAGCTCCTCTACCCCGCGCTCGAGTCGGGGCATCTCGACATAATTCTCGGCAAGGGCCCCTCGGCGCGCACCGTCGAGCTCGCGCTCCCGCCCTTCACCCTCGTCGGGGCGACGACGCGCGTCTCAATGCTCTCGGGCCCCCTGCGCTCGCGCTTCGGTGGCGGGACCTTCCAGCTCGACTTCTACAGCGACGACGATCTGCGCGATATCATCAGTCGCTCGGCAGGCCTCCTCGGCCTCAACGCTCCCCGCGAGGTCATCGAGAACATCGCCGGCCGTTCACGTGCTACCCCGCGCGTTGCCAATTCCCTCTTGAAGCGCGTCCGCGACTTCTCTGAAGTGCATGAGCGCCCAATAACGCTGCCGCTCCTCGAAGAGGCCTGCCGGCTCTTCGGCATCGACGAACTCGGCCTTACCAAGGATGACAGGCGGTATCTCGAGATGCTCCGCGAGAGCTTCCACGGTGGGCCGGCGGGTGTCCGCGCGCTCGCGGCCGCGCTCCACGAAGACCCCGACACCATCGAGAGCGTCTATGAGCCGTATCTCCTGCGCCTCGGCTTCATCGAGCGCTCCCTCCGTGGCCGCGTGCTCACCGATAAAGGGAGGGCGTACCTCGCTCGATGAGATTGCGTCTCATGGAGAGTTTGGTATACTGAATACAATCACCACGAAAGAGACCCCTGCGGAGTTCCGTCTCCACCGGGGGCTTTTTTATTTCAACTCAAGAGCATTCCGCTTATCAGCTATATACAGTATGGGCGCATCGGTTCGCTTCAACAGCAGTGAGCATTTTTCTTTTTTGCTTGGCGAAATGATCGTTTCAAATTGATTTCTGTTGTTCAGAAACTTCACAAGTTCGGCATAATCTCCGTCACTCGATACGAGAATCGCCCGCTCCATTTTCTTCTCATAAGCATCGCGCATGGCATTGTGGAGATTCGCACCATCAATATATGCGTGGTTCGTGAGCGGCTTTTGCATGAGCAGATTTTAGCACGCTGGAAATGTCACTCGGCTTCATCGAGAGTCGCGTCCTGACCGATAAAGCAAATATTTGCAAAATATAGAATACACGGTATGCTCTGCGAGGATCAACCAACCCCTCCGTGGAGGAAATCATGGGCTACAACGTAGTTTTCAAGAATCTCAGTGGTGTCACTACATGGACGTCGTTCGTGAGCAAAGAAAAATTCTGTGAGTGGTACAACGACATGGCACATAACGAGCTCGCTATTGTTGCCGAAGGCGTCACTGACGATGAAGCCACTGCTTTGTGCT
Organism: bacterium; assembly: GCA_023269085.1. Lineage (GTDB taxonomy): Bacteria > Patescibacteriota > Minisyncoccia > Phycocordibacterales > Phycocordibacteraceae > C7867-001. Next base: position 260,531 of record JAHFML010000001.1, read on the forward strand.
CTACCCTTTCGGCGCGTATGGCCGCCTTTGCTGCCGGGCTTGGGGAACTCAATGAACGCTACTCCTGAGCACCCGCTCCGCCGTACTCCAGCAAGCCCGTCCTCGCGACGGGCTTTTTGTTTGCGTGTAAAAAAGCCTGTGATATACTTTAGATATATTTGGGGCAACCCACGACCCGCGCAGGCAACTGCGCGGGGTCTATTTTATCTCGTGTAATTTCAAGTATGCTTTGTTAATCTGTGTCATCTCAATTGCTCCTATTTCTCCCATCTTCTCTTTCAATCTTCGATAATCGAATGTGCGGCCTTGCGAAAGAACGATGGTCTGTTTCGTTCCTCGAAAGATAATCGGGCAATACCACGTTCCTGTTTTCTCTTTTGTTGTAAGTGGCAACCCAAGAAATGAGTACGCGTCATACTTTTTAAATATGAAGACTGGTCGAGTGAACCGCTCGCCTTTGCCGTTCATCTCATTACCGATATTCTCTCCTGTGTGGCACCACCACAATTCGCCTTCGCGAAAGAAGGGCGGTTTGTGCTCTGCGACATGTAGACGCTCTTTTATGCCAATCCATTCGAGGAATCTTTTCAACATGACGGTAGTATACCGCGCCTCGGCTTCATCGAACGCTCCCCCCGCGGCCGCGTGCTCACCGACAAAGGGAGGGCGTACCTCAACGCATAATTTTTTGCTATAGTTCTCCTATGTCCGGACATTCGAAATGGTCGCAGATAAAGAGGCAGAAGGGCGTGACCGACGCCGCGCGGAGCCGCGTCTTCTCGCGGTATGCGCGGCTCATCACCGTCGAGTCGAAGAAGGCGAACGGCATTCTCTCGGCGCCCGGCCTCGCGACCGCGGTCGCCCGCGCCAAGGCCGAGAACATGCCGAAGGATAATATCGAACGCGCCATCGCGAAGGGCACCTCGAAGGACGGGGGCAATCTCGAGCCAGTCCTCTATGAAGCCTATGGCCCCGCCGGCGTCGCTATCATGGTCGAAGCGCTGACCGACAACAAGAACCGCACGACACCCGAGATCAAGCATCTCTTCTCTAAACAAGGTATCGAGGTCGCCGCGCCGGGCTCGGCCTCGTGGGCATTCACCAAGGTCGGCGGCGCTCTCGTCCCGAATGAGCCACTCACTGAGATTGCCGGCGCGGATGAAGAGAAGCTTATGGCTATCCTCGACGCGCTCGATGAGCACGAAGACGTCCAGCAGATCTTCACCAATGCGCGCGGGTATGAGAATTCTGGCGATTGACCCGGGCTACGACCGGCTCGGTATCGCGGTCGTCGAGGGGAACCCGTCGCGGCCAACGCTCGTGTGGAGCGATTGCGTCGAGCCAGCAGAGGGCGAGCCGGCTGAACGTCTTGCGGAGGTGTCTCGCGCCGTTTCCTCTGCGATACTTATGCACGCGCCCGGCGCGCTCGGTATCGAGACACTCTTCTTCAGCGTGAACAAGAAGACCGCGCTCGGTGTCGCCGAGGCGCGCGGTGCGGTGCTCGCCGCGGCCGGTCTTGCTGGAATTCCCATTATCGAGTGCACGCCAGCGCAGGTGAAGCTCGCGGTCACGGGCTACGGCAATGCGGATAAAAAATCTATCGGGGCGATGATCCCGCGGCTTCTCGACCTCCCGCCGAAGAAGCGTCGCGACGACGAGCTCGATGCTATCGCAGTCGGCATCACTGCACTCGCAGAAGGGCTCCCGCGAATGTAATCCACACCCCGTGCAAAACCCTCTTGCAAGCCCGCAAAGTTTTTGCTCAAATAGAGCGGTCCCCGCGCGGGATTAATCTAACGCTGTTGTAGTTATATGGACGACGAATTTCGTGCTACTGAAGATGGGCCGCTTGATGAAGAACTCACTGAAGATGCTGAACTCGGTTTCAACGAAGAAGATGGGCCGGAATCTTTGTAGCTTCTAGCCACTTCAAGCACGCGATGCCGCGCCCTCCCGGGCGCGGCATCGCGTGCTACCATACAAGCCATGACAACCAGAAAACACGGGAGAAATCTGTTCCTCTCTTCACTTCTCGTTCTTGCGGGCATCGGCTTCATCGCACTCGGCGGCATCATCATCGCGGTCGCCGTCTCACCGGTCCCTGATATAAGCTCCTTCGCGTCACGCCAAGTTGATCAATCAACGAAGATCTACGACCGAACCGGCCAAGTGCTCCTCTATGACTACAACCGCGACGCGAAGCGTGATGTTGTTGCCCTTGGTGACATGTCGCCGAATATCATCCAGGCCTCTATCGCTATCGAAGATTCAAGTTTCTATGAACATGGCGGTATTCGGTTTACATCGATTATTCGTGCGATGATGGTCGACGCACTCGGTGGTGCGATCGCACAAGGCGGGTCGACAATCACCCAGCAGGTAGTGAAGAATACGCTCCTCACGAACGAGAAGAGTATTACGCGCAAAATCCATGAGTGGATGCTTGCAATCAAGCTTGAACAGATTTATTCGAAAGATCAGATTCTCGAAACATATCTGAACAATATCCCCTACGGCGGCACGCTCTATGGCGTCGAGGCGGCATCTGAGGCGTACTTCGGCGTCTCGGCGAAGGATCTCACGCTCCCCGAAGCGGCCTATCTCGCAGCGATGACACAAGCTCCTTCTTATTACTCACCGAACGGTACGCACCGCGCCTTACTTGATGCTCGGAAGAATCTCGTGCTCGAACGCATGCACACGCTCGGCTTTATCAAGGACGATGTATACGCCGCGGCAAAAGCTGAAAAGGTTCTTTTTGCTCCTGCAAGTCGGAATGCGATCATCGCGCCTCATTTCGTCTTTTACATTCTCGATCAATTGAAGACTTTCTACGGCCCACAAGCGCTCACCACCGGGCTCAAGGTGACTACCACGCTCGACGCGGATCTCCAGGTCCACGCCGAATCAACGCTCAATACTTACGCGAAAGAGAATCAGAAGAATTTCAACGCATCGAATGACGCCCTCGTCGCTATCGACCCCCCGACGGGGCAAATCCTCGCCATGGTCGGCTCGCGAGATTTCTTCGACACGACTATTGATGGGCAATACAACGCTTCCCTCTCGCTCCGCCAACCAGGATCGACGATGAAGCCGTTTATCTATTCTCTCGCGCTCTCGCGCGGCTACACGCGCGATACGGTCGTCTTCGACGTTCCGACTCAATTCTCTACCTCTTGTCGTCCGCAAGAGGTTACGAATAGCACCCCTCCCTGTTATGCACCCGGCAACTTCGACGGCACCTTCCGCGGACCGATGACTTTTGAAACAGCGCTCGCTCAATCAATCAATATTCCAGCTATCAAGACGCTCTATCTCGTCGGCGTGCAGAATGCCGTCGCCTTTGCAAAATCATTCGGACTCTCTTCGCTCGGCGATGCTTCGCAGTATGGTCTCACTATCGTGCTCGGCGGCGGCGAAGTGCGTCTGCTTGATCTCACGAACGCGTATGCCACCTTCGCGAATGACGGCGTCAAGAATGCGGCGACCGGTATCCTCGAGGTTGCCGATGCTCAAGGGAACGTTCTTGCGCATTACACATCTGATCAATCCAGCGTCGTGCCGATGAATATCGCCCGAGACATGTCCGCAATGCTCTCTGACGCGCCCGCTCGCGTGCCTGAATATGATTTGAATTCTCCACTCTCTTTTGCTAATTATGATGTCGCCGTCAAGACTGGTACAACCGATGATACGCGCGACGCGTGGGTTGTCGGATACAGCCCTTCGATCGCTATCGGCGTCTGGGCCGGCAATAACGACAACTCACCGATGGTGAAGTCTATCGCCGGCTTCATCGCCGCGCCGATGTGGCATGAGGTCATGGCCTATGCGCTCTCGAAATATCCGAAGACCTACTTCGGCGAACCGAATCAAATCTCAGCAACCATTCCTCCTATCCTGCAAGGCAACTGGCGAGTGCCCGATAGCCAAGGCGCTATTCTCCCACACTCTCTTCTCTATTGGACGGATAAAAATAATCCTCAAGGCTCCACTCCCCCCACGGCGATTCAAGACTCGCAATATGCCTATTGGGAGTACGGAATTTCGGCATACTACAGCGCTCATCCAGAACTCTTCACGAATCCCCCGCTCATGGTCCCTCTCACTTTCACTGCAATGGTTTCGACAACAACGGTGCAATAATTATTGATTCATCGGGGAGACGAGATAGAGGAGTGAGGTATCGTTCATTCCGCGAATAATGAGTGGCCGGCCGATGCCTGCGGCCGTGAGCGAAATACTCTCTGCTTGCGTGAGGCCGAGCACCGCCGAGAGATAGCGATGATTGAATGAGAGCTCGAGCGCGCTCCCTGACACGCGCGCGGGCAATGTCTCGTTCGACTCGCCAATGTCGGCATTCTTCGCGAAGAATGCGAAGTTATTCTTTTTCGGATCGAAGCTGATGCGAATTTTCTGGAATGTGTCGGAGAAGATTGTCGAACGCTTAAGCGCTGATTCAAAATCTTTCCGTAAAACGACCGCTTCGACGATAGACTCTTTCGGAATTATCTGTCGATAATCGGGGTACACGGCGTTCGTCAGCCGCGAGACGAGCATACCCTTCTCACTCACGAAGGCGCATTGATGTTCGTCGAAGGAAACAATAATTTCGTCGTCGCTCAAGGCTTGGGCTATTTCGAGCGCGTTCTTCGCTGGGATGAGGAACTTCCCTTGCGTACCGCTGTTCGAGAGCGGTACTTTCTTCTCGGCGAGCCGGAACGAGTCGGTCGCGACGGCCGTCAGCACACCGCCTTCGATAGCGAGATAAATGCTCGCGAGCTCCGGCCGTACCGTCGAGTTCGACGCACAAGAAGCAATGGCGGTAAAAAGATTCTTTAGGAGCACACCCGGGACAATAATGCGGTTCTTGGGGTTCTCGGGGAATGGTATCGAGGGGAAGTCGGCATACGGCACAGTCTTGATCGAGCTCTTGCCGGTACCGCTCGTTATTGTGACGATATCGCCGGTATGTTCGAGAGAAATCTTCCCTTCTCCAGTGAGCGAGCTCGCTATCTGTTGGAGAATGACTGCCGGTATAGCGACAACTCCTTCGCTCACCACCTCACCCGAGAGCTTCAGATCGATGCCTGTTTCGAGATTCGTCGCACGCAGTTTGATACCATCATCGCCGGTGATGATAAGGATCGACGAGAGCGCCGCAAGCGTCGCACTCTTCCTCTCGGCGAAGCGTGCCGCGATATGCACCGTTTCAGAGAATTCTTTCTTTTCTATTTTGATATGCATACGAATCCTTATTAGGGGTGGTGATACCGTGGATAAGTCAGAATAATGAGGCACTAGCACACTTTCTCCGCACTACGCCCGCCCAAGAACCTGGTGATAACCATCTAGGAAACATCATACAAGAAGCGTGCGGATATCTTGAATATCTTTTGCTAACTCGCTATCCCCAAGTACTTCACGCTTTATCTTCTCACAAGAGTGGATAACCGTCGTGTGGTCGCGACCGCCGAGTTTCGTGCCGATGGTCGGGTACGAGATATTGAAGTCTTCACGCAGGAGGTACATGATGATTTGCCGTGGCCGGACCACCTCTCTGCGACGCGTCTTCTCATAGATACTGTCTTCGTCGATGCCGTAGAATTCTGCGACCTTATCGACTATATTCTTCACCGACACATTCTTCTGCGGCCGCGTGAAGGATCTGAGCGAATTGCGTACCTCGGCGATATCCGGCGTACCGCCCTTCGCTTGCGTGTGGCAGACGATATTATTCACCATCCCTTCAATCTCGCGTATCGAGCCTGAAAGCGTCGTGGCTATATACTCGACGACCTCATTAGTGAGCATTATGCCATGCAGAGCAGCCTTCTTCCGCACGATAGCCATGCGTGATTCTATGTCTGGTTCGCCAATGTCGATCGACATACCGCTCGCGAGCCGGCTCTTCAAGCGGTCGAAGATATCAGGGATAGCGATCGGCGGCCTATCCGACGAGAAGATAATCTGCTTGTTCGTATCATGAAGCGTATTGAAGAGGTGGAAGAGTTCCTCCTGCGTCTTATCTTTCTTCGAAAGGAACTGAATATCGTCCATGATAAGCAGATCATATTGCCGATATTTATCCTTGAAGCGATTTGCGGTACCGGCTTGAAGCGAATCGGTAAAATCTACAGTGAATTTTTCTGAGGTGAGATAGAAGACTTTCCGTCCTGGGTACTGCTTCTTGAATTGGTTCCCGATAGCTTGAATAAGATGGGTCTTCCCTCTCCCTGTCTCCCCATAGATGAAGAGCGGATTGTAGGTGATGCCGGGCCGCTCGAGCGCCGCTTGCGCGGCCGCATAGGCGAGATTATTGAAAGAGCCGATGACGAAGGTGTCGAAGGTATAGCGCGGGTTCAGATTATCGCTCTTGTTGATATAGAAATCTTCAAGCGGGAGCTCGAGCGCGCCGCGCGTATTCTTGTTCTCGCGCGGCGGCTTTCGATGGTCATCCTTCACGATGACATACTCGATATTGCGGAATTCATACGAGACTTCCCGTACTATCTTTAAGAGAAGCGTGTTGAACTTCTTGATATACCAATCTTTGAAGAATTGGCTTGGAACGGCGAGATAGACGACCCCGTCGTCTATCTTGGTTATGAAGCTGTTACGGAACCAGGTGTTGAAATTTGCGGGAGATATGGAGAGCTCGACTTGCGTGAGGATATGTTCCCAAAGCTCTTTCAAGTTTCCTTTATCCATGTACTCCGAGTATACGCTGATTCAAAAATGCGTGCACACTGGCATTTCGGTGAGAACCTGTTAGTATCATGGGTATACCTTAATTTCCATAGCGTATGGCCACGAAACGAACCTATCAACCGAAGAAGAAGAAGCGCGCGACCACACACGGCTTCCTCGCGCGTACCGAGACCGCCTCGGGCCGCAAGATAATCCAGAAGCGCCGCCGCGTCGGCCGAGCGAAGCTCACGGTCGTCTAATAACCGTGTTTGCGCGCCGCGAGAGGCTCGATCGTGCAAATTTCGAAACGGTTCTCTCGAGGGGGAAGCGGATTGCTTCAGCGCATTTCAGCGTGGTCGCCTCGAACGAAGCACGGGGGTACGCGGTTGTGGTGCCGAAAAAGGTCGTGCGGCTCTCGGTTGCTCGCCATAAGGCGAAGCGCCGAGTCCTCGAGGCGCTGAGGGCTCTTCCCCTTTCCCCCTCCTGTATCGTATTCGTCCGCGCGTCAGTAGCCGATATGGCATATCGCGATATTGAGGTAGAATTGAAAAATGATATCGACCTTCTTTCACGCCGTTTTCTATAATCCGATCTATAACGCGCTCGTCGCGCTCGTCGCGCTCGTGCCGGGCTCTGACGTGGGTATCGCCGTCATCCTCATCACGCTCGTGATACGGCTCATCCTGCTCCCCTTCTCCCTCTCGGCGGCGCGCACCCAGCGCGCGATGAAGCTCCTCGAGCCGAAGATTAAAGATTTGAAGGAGAAACATAAAGACAACAAAGAACGTGAAGCGATAGAGACGCTCGAACTCTACAAAGCGGCAGAAGTGAATCCCTTCGCGAGTATTCTTGTCGCTTTCATCCAGATCCCAGTCCTCCTCGCGCTCTATTGGGTCTTCATCTATGAACCTTTTTCAGCCATCAATACCGCGCGGCTCTATACCTTCACACCCGTACCGCACGCCGTGTCGCTCCTCTTCCTCGGCGTCATCTCAGTCGCGAGCAAGAGTATGGTGCTCGCCGTCATCGCGGGTATAACGCAATACATTCAGGCGCATATGGCGCTCAAGGGCACCATGAACCCGTCAAACGGCGGCCCCGGAGGCAGCTTCCAGCAGGTTATCGGTATGCAGCTCAAATATGTCTTCCCTTTTCTTATTGCTGTTATCTCCTATACCACCTCGGCGGCCATCGCGCTCTACTTCATCACGACCAACCTTGCCGGTGCCGCCCAAGAGTGGCATGTCCGCCGCGTCATCGCGCGCGAGACGCACGAGTTGGAGCAGATGGCATAATCGTGGACATCCGATGTCCAAGTTGACGGCGGGACTTGTTCCGCCGTTTTTATGCAAGAACGGTACGAATACTTTCGGTAAGTTTAGTTTGTACTTCGACGAGACTAACCCCATTCCCTTCGGTAAAAGCTATATGCTCCTCTATCCAAAACACCAGTCCCGAAAAACATAAGCATTTGAAAAGCGCCCCTTGAGTTCGGGAGTTACGCCGAAGATAAGGGACCAAAGCGCGAGCGAGCGCTTGTCCCAGCGCCCCGGGAGCGGCTTCTCGACTACCGTGGCGATGGTCGATGCGTCATAGGTAGCGAAGAGCCAATCAGTCGCTGCTCTCGTACCGTGGTTGAGGACATTGGTGATGATGAGCGTCGCGTCACGATCGCGATCAAGCGATTCTGGATCGTATGACCAGAGGCAGGCGCGGACAAGAGGAGGCATATTCATACCTCGATTATACCATAATTTAGAGCGAGTAGGCCCAGAGGGAGCGGTCGTTCTTGTTCACGAAGACGAGGGTGGTGCCGTTCGGGTCGACGGCGAGCGCGGTCGCGTCGAGGGCGCCTTTATTCGCTTGAGAGAAGTCGAGCACCATCTCGGCATAGCGGCTCGCGACATTCACCTTCCAGATCCTATCCGAGAATGAGACGGCGCCTTGGTACCAGTCGTCAGGATACGCGAAGCTCGTGGGAGGGCTCATCGGCACGCCACAGTAGACGGCGGAGCTGTCGGCGGCCCAGACGCATTTGTCGGTGATGGTCCCTATCGGGAGCGCCGTGACCTCGCCGGTCGCGGCGTTCACGAGCTCGGTGCGGAGCGTGCTCGTGTTCGAGGTGTAGCTCACGAGCACCCACGCTCCCGAGGGGCTCCCGAGGGCTGTGAGGCCGCTCAGCGGGCCCGCAATGCTCGAGAAGCGACCGAGACTATTCACCACATAGGCATTGCCTAGAAGCGTCGCTGAGGGCTTCGAGAAGGCGAGGTACTGATTCTTCCCCAAGAATGAGACGCGCACGGCGTTTAGCGGTGTGGTGAAGGCAGGGGTCGCCTTGGTGCCGTCAACATGGATCAATGAAACGGTAGAACGAAGACCGCTCGAGACCACGGTGAGGATCTGGGTCGGCGAGACGGCGATACCAGAGAGATTCTGGGTGAGGAAGAAGCCCGCAGAGCTCGAGGAGGCGAGGGCGTAGGTGTTCACGGTCGAGAAGTCAGCGCCCGAGAGATACTGGACGAGCGCGCTTGAGCCGTCGGGGAGCCAGAGCGCCGACTGGAGGCCGGGGATCGTCTTGTTGTTGATGCGGGTGAGCACTTTGTCGGTCGCCGAATAGGAGAAGACATTGCCGCTCTCTCGTTCGAGATATTGGACCGAGACTTTTGAGGGGGTCGTCGTTGCGCCCTTCACCTTCACGACCTTGCTATCGAGGACGATCTCGCCCGGGACGACCGGCCCCGCGCTTATCTGCACCAAACGGTTCGTTATGACGGTGGGGACGCCGGGCGTGGCGGTTGCTGCCGAGCCTGACCCGCCATTTTTTCCACCTCCGGTGCCAGAAGCACCCGTCTGCCCCGCTATGGGGAATTGTGAAGAGGGCGTGCCGCTCTGCCCCGTCGGCGACTTTGGGTTCAAGAAGAACATGATATAGACCCCCGCCGCGATGGCGAGGATCACGAGGGCGACAGTGGCGATGATGAGTGTTCGGCGCATAGGTATTGTTATTGTTGTTGGGGGCATTCCCCGTTTACTGCACCTCCGTCCTTCTTGGCAGTACTCGTACAAGCGGCCGCACTGGTAAAGCATATCCATTTAGTATCCTTTGGAGCACCAGTTACCGCATCCGTGCCAGCCGAGTGCAAGTAACAGAACTGTCCAGAAGGAAGTTTTGGCGTTTGTGTAGGATTTGCGGCGCTTGGAGCGTATGCAGTGCCGGTTTCTACTGGGGCAGCGGGTGTAAATGTATTGAGCTTCGGGAGATTGAGCGAGAGGTTGAGGATACTTGGGTTGATGATAGAGAAGACGAGATAGGGCGAGAGGACGAGGACAAGGCCGAAGAGCGCCTCTTGGATACGCTCCTTGCCGGCGCCCTTCGCGCTTATCGAGTCTTGTGTCGCATACTCGAACCCGCCCCAGATGATCATGATGATAGCGGCTATGGCCGCGAAGCCGATGAGGTAGAGGTAGAGATTGTTGAAGAAGTCAGCAAGCGAAGTCGAATTGATAACACTCCTGCCATTGTCACTAGTGAGGCCGGGGATCGGCGCGAGCGGGGTGAAGCCTTCAGCGAGCGCGCGCGGCGCCGCGATGAGGCTCACGAGTGCGCCGAAGAAGAGATTTTTCATAGGCCGAAGAGGTTACTGCTCGGCTTCGCGCCGAAGGTTATCGAGAGGTCGGCTGAGTCCTCGGTCGTGTCGCCCGCCGCGGCGTTGACCGAGAGCGCGGCGCTCCCCTGCCCGGTGCCGACCGGGCGGAGCGTTATCGAGTTGCCGGCCTGTGCCGTGACACCATCCAGAGTCCACTGGATTTTTGGCATCTTGCCGAGAATCGGGAAGGAGTAGGGTGCGGCGAAGAGACTCGACTCTCTTGACCCGACGGTATATGAAGTCGAGAGTGCATGATCAAAGAGGATGCCGAGGAGCGGGTCTTGCTCGTAGACGCGCACGACAGGGTCAGTTGGCTCTATGCTGAGCGAGCCGCCGCCGACCAAATAGCCGTTCTGATCTTGGACGGAGACAGAGACCGCGCGCGCGCGATACTGGAGCGGCGAGGCGACAAGGATACTGCTCTTGCCGATACCCGAGCTGTTCGCGATCTGGGTATTGTCGACGGTCCACGCGTAAGAGAGTGTCGATGGATCAAGTGTTCTCCCGCCGGCGTCTTTGAAATTTGCCACAGCGACGACGCGGGTGTTCCCCTCAAGCGGGATAAGCGGCTTGCCGAGATACAAGGGTGGCGCTGACGCGACCGGCTCGGCGATGAGCGAGACATCCTGCGGTTGGATCACGACAGACTTCTTATAGACCGATCCTGCCGAGGAGATCGTTAAGGTGACATTCGTAACGCTACCGCCCTTCCCGAGCTGGACAAACATCGGTACGACACTGCCTTTGTAAATCTGTTTGCCGTTTTGCGTAGCGGTAAGCGTCGCGTTATTGAGGTCGAGCGAGGCAGAGAGCAGGGAGATAGAAACTTGGCTCCCCGGCGTCGGATATTGCGGGTCGACGCTAATAGTGAATGGATCAGACGCGGCGATAGAAGCGTCGAGCGACGAGACGTCAATCGTCGGGATCGCAGGGAGACCTGTTTGAGCAGATGTCAGCGATGGGAACAGCAAAACAAGAGAGAGAGCGGTGGCGAAATAGAAGCGCATAGTGCCAGTATACAATGCTGGCGGCACATCAAGCGACCATACGCACATGGTCGGGGATTTCTTCACGAATCTCCTCATCTTCGTTAGAGGCATCATTCGCCGCTTCATTTGCCGCCTCTTCCTTCATGCGAGCTTGGGAGAGCTGTGCGGCTTGTGCTTGACGTTCGCGAAGTTGTTCGGCGGCATGAGCTTTCTTCCAAGCCACGAGCGCCACGTGCTCTTTTTTTATTTGTGCTCGATAGAGCCGCCATAAGCTGAGTGAGAAGGTCGGGATGGTCCCGATGAAGGGGACCTCAGCCAGCATGAAGCCGCCAATGAACCAGAGCTTGCTCGTGGCGCTCGTCTTGAAGAGCCGCGGATTCGTGGTGAGTATCAGCATACCGAGCGCGAGGAAGCCGATAAGGCCGAAGGCGATTGACATGACCGTTCCGAATGCGGCAAGCGGCGCGAGCGCAATCGAACCAACGACGGCCGCAGCACCGACACAGGCGGCCTGAAGAGCCACGCCGATGAACCAGATATTCCCGACCTTCGACGCGCAGTAGGCAGCGAGGAGCGCCGGCCCGAAGAACCAGAACAGCTCGAAGAACATGCGGAGAGCGTCGAAGACGATGGCGAGCGCGAGAATCGGCGTAGCCTTTCCCCACGTCATCGCCTTCGGCGGCTTGCTAGGATTGACGCGAGGCATAGCGGCTCTTCTCCTGCTTTATCGCGAGGAGTTGGGAGGGATCGGAGGTAATAATCTGGTCTTCGGTATAGCTCGCGACGATCTTTATCGCGACGTGCTTCATGCCCGCGAAGAAGAGCCCCTCCCCCACTCCGGCCTCAAGCAGAAGATATTTTTCTTCGTCGGTGAGGCTGAAGGTTTGTTGGAGGACGTCAATAGTCGTCGGCGACTGTTTGAGGAGCATCTGGAGCGATGAGTTCGTGAGGATAGGTCGACCATAAGGGCTCTTCAAGAAGTCTTCGACGTCTTGGGTAATGGTGCAGACGCCGAGATAATATTTGCGGCCGCGCTTTGCGAGGCTGTAGAGGAAGGAGGCGGTGTCCTCGCTCTTCATCATCCACCACGCCTCGTCGATGATGAGGAGGCGCTTCTTCATCTCGTGGCGCACGGCGTTCCAGATATAGTGCGTGATGACGTACATAGCGATCGGCTTCAGCTCGTCCTCCATGTCGCGCACCGAGAAGACCGCGAACTGCTGCTTCAAGTCGATGTTGGTCGGCTGATTCATGAAGCCGGCGTAGGTGCCGCGGGTGAACTTCGAGAGACGCTCGATAAGCGACTCGCTCCCCTCCATGCCCGAGAGCACCTGCTCGAAGTCGGAGAGCAAGGGCGGCTCCATGCCAGTGAAGTCGACGTTGCCCGTAATGTCCTTCAAGGCGTAGGTCTCGCTGATAGCGCGGTCGACGATAGCATCCTCCTCAGGCGAGAGGCCGGAGAGCATGATACGGAAGAGGCCCACGAGCGCGATAATGTTGCTGCGCAGGATGTCCTTCGGGTCCTCCCCTTCCTTGACCGGCGGGAGGTCGAAGGCGTTGATGTGGTTGTCCGAGGAGAGCGAGATGTTGAAGGATCGGCCGCCCGTCGCCTCGGCGAGTTGCTCATATTCGCGCTCAGGGTCGATGACGATGACGTCGGTGCCGAACATGAGGGAGCGGAGAATCTCAAGCTTGGTGGCGTAGCTCTTACCCGAGCCGGACTTGGCGAAGACGACCGAATTGTAGTTCTCAAGGGAGAAGCGGTCGAAGAGGATAAGCGACGCGTTGTGGCGGTTGATGCCGTAGAGGATGCCACGGTCGCTCGTGAGGTCGAAGGAGACGAACGGGAATATCGAGGACAAGGGCGATGAGTTGAGCTTCGAATTGACGAGGAGCTCGTCGGTGCCGATAGGCAGGCACGAGCGGAAACCCTGCTCCTGCTGGAAGAGGGCGGGCTTGGTGTAGACCAACTTCGCATCGAGGACTCCGCGGATATCGCCCTCGGTCTTGGCTATATCCTCTTTCGTGTCGCCGTAGAGCGCAAGGTAGAGTCCGACATCGAAGAGCTTCTCTTGAGCCTGTTGGAGATTGTCGCGCAGGCTCTCAAGGTCCTGGTAGGCCGTGTCGAGGAGCGGGTCGCGGACGAGACCCTTCGCTTCCCTCTCGTTGATCTGGCTCTGGACCTCAGCGACCTTCTTCTGGAAGGCGTGGAGCGCCTGTTCGGTATCGACCGGATGGATGAAGATGGAGACATCGAGCACCTTGTCGAGATTGATGACCGGCGAGAACCAGCTGTCGGAGAGGAACCGCGGGTAGGAGATGGTATAAAACGTGCGTACGAACTTCTCGCCAAGCTCGAGCTCTCTTGAGCCGATCTTGAGCGCGGTCGGTGCTATCGTGTCGACCAAATCGAGCGTGCTCTGAGCGTAAATATCCTTCGGTAGGACCGGCATGATCGACGGCGCCGTGTCGGCGGGGGTATTCTTGCGGTTGAGGAAATCAAGAAGGGACATAGTATTTATGAATCAAGACGGATCGGGTTTTCAAGCTCGCCCGGGTTGAAGGAACGGTAGAGAAGCTCGATAACCTCTTCGGTGCCGAGTGGCGTCGCGCGCACGCCCATGTTCGCGAGGCCGGCCATGACGAGCGAGAAGCGCTGTTCGAGCTGGGCGCGGTCCTCTTCGAAAGCGAGGTCGCCGGACACATCCTTCTTCTTCGTGTCAGCGTGCTGTAAGAAGCCGGTTGCGCTCGCAGTCGTGAGGTGTGGGGCATAGGAGACGACGACATAGAATGACTTGGTCATGATGTTCGTCTGGTCGGCAAAGGTGTTGATGAATTCGATGTACTCGCGGAGCTGGATGCGCATGAGCTCGGTCTTCTGATCGACCATCTTCTCTTCAAGAATGCTCAGATACGGGCGCAGGTCCATGCGCCGCGAATTGATGACGATCTGTATCGAGAAGTCGAGTGTGTTGAGGAAGTTCTGGAAGCCGAGCGTGATAGCCTCCTGTTCATCGCGCGATTTGAGGCCGAAGTTGACTGCCGAACAGATAAGGACGCCGCGGTAGCCGCCCTGCTTGAGCACCATGATGCCATTCCGAATCTCTTTGATCGGGACGAACGCTTGCGTCTTTCCGGCGTGCGAAGTATCCATGTTATATCGGGCGGCGGGCGGTGATCGAGGCGCCTGGTCGGACATCGAGCGACCATGCGAGCTCAGAGAGCTTCCCGCGCGTAAGCCGCGCGTTCCGTATCGGAGTCGGGGTTACATCGGGCTGGACGGGCGTTTCGTTCTTCACGACGGGCGCGGCCTGCTTCCAGATCAGCAGTTTAGCTCCGGCGGTGTAGTTGAATGCCGCCTCGAGTATCTCGATGAACGGCTTGCCGTTCACCCTGTAGAACGCGAGAGCGGCGCCGAGCCCGGCGACGGGGAGTGAGAAGAGGAGCGCGAAGAAGAAGCTGAAGTAGGAGAAGAAGATGACGCAGAGCCCGCCCGCGCCAGCGATATAGATGAATTGGCGCAGGGTCAAGGGCCCGATGATCTTGTCTTCGACCTCAATAAATTGCGGAACCTGGTACTCCATTCCTTCTAGTATATCAGGAAGCGCCGGTGATGAGATTGAAAATCCAGAGGACAAGATTGAAGAAGGGGCCAGAGAGGAGCGTCGAGAAGACGATGAGGAAGAGGACGAGCGTAATGAATCCCATGTGCCGGAGCGTGGTCTCGAAGTGATTGAGTCGTTGTGTTAGGTGCCACGGGAGCGCCGATCGGAGCGCGACGAAGCCGTCGAGCGGCGGGAACGGGATGAGATTGAAGAGGCCAAGAAATAAATTCGTGAAGGCGATAAGCGCGGCGAGCGTGAGAGCCGAAGCAGGAAGATTCGTGCCAAAGCGGATGATAAGGCCGAATATGAGCGCGAGGGTGAGATTGGTCGCGGCGCCCGCGAGCGCGACGATCGTCTCGCCCCAGCGCTTGTTCGTCAGGTTGTAGGGGTTATAGGGCACCGGCTTCGCCCAGCCGAAGAGGAGCGACGAGCCCGAGAAGATGAGGAGCGCGGGGATAACAACAGAGCCCATGAGGTCGATGTGCGGGAGCGGGTTGACGGTGAGACGGCCAGCCAAGCGCGCGGTCGGGTCGCCGAGCGCGTCGGCGGCGTAGCCGTGCGCCACCTCGTGGGCGATGACCGAGAGGATGAGGATGATGAGAGAGAAAAAGGTGACCATGTTGCTCGATTTCTAGTCTATGCTACCATACCACCACTATGGCACGAGCATGTGAAGTTACCGGTAAGAGCACGCAAGTCGGCGGGCGGTACAGCAACCGCGTCCGCGCGACGCAGTTCAACCCGACCGGTAAGGTGCGCCGCAAGGCGAATCTCCAGAAGCGCCGCATCTATGTCCCCGAGATAGGTAAGACCGTCGTCGTCGACCTCTCGATGAAGGGCCTCAAAACTATCAAGAAGAACGGCGCCTTCGCGACCTTGAAGAAAGCCGGGGTTATTTAATCTGTGGTATAGTAGTCGTATGACTACGACAATGGCGAATGAAATACGGTCGTTCGTGCGCGAGAGCGTACATGAAGAGGTTGTGGCGACCTTGAGAGAAATTCGCGCGTCGCTCGTTCCCTTTGTCTCAAAAAGCGAAGCGGCTGAAATAAAAAAACTCTACAAGAAGCCGTCTCGGGAAGTGGCGCGAACACTCTGAATGAATAATGGAAGAGTTAATTACTAAGATGTCATCTTAAAACGGCTATCTTAGTGTAAAGGTCGTGCCATTAGGAGTGTAGGTGCCGGCGGGAGTCGAGGAGGAGATGGTGAGAGAGGCCGCGTCATATGAGATGGTGGCGACGCCCGAGGCGACGGGCGTGATGAGGATAGTTTTGTCGAAGATTATGGGCGCACCATAGGGCCGGTCGCGCTCGCCTATATTGAGCACCTCGCCGACCTTGTAACGGTCGCGGATAAAGGGGAGGCCACCGACATTTTTTGCCGAGTCGCCGGTGAGCAGGATTGTGTCGAGCGAGCGTTGCCACATAGGGAGCGCGGCGCCGAGCGCGCGGAGAATACTCGCGTCGCTTCCCGTGTCGATGAGCAGGGTCGCACCCGAGGGCGCTTGCACGAGAGTCGCGCTCCCCTTCCCCACGGTGAAAACCGTCGCGGTAAGGAGGCGCGGCGTGAGGACGCTTCTATATATAGTGTAATTCGCGACGAGGAGAGCACAGAAGATGAGTGCATATCCCAGAGTCGGCATCGTTCGCGGCATATGCTACATTCTATATCTATGACCTACCCGACAAAAACATTCAATCTTCCGGTGCTGACAGGGATTTCAGAGAAGCAGGTGCAGGTGCATCTCGCGCTCTATGCGGGCTATGTGAAGCAGGTGAATCTCATCAGGGAGAAGATTCAAGAATTGAAAGATGCGAGTGTCGATACATATGTCATTGCCGAGTTGCGTCGGCGCTTCGCTTTTGAGTTCGGCGGCATGCGGATGCACGAATATTATTTCGAACAGTTTGAGCAAGGTCCGACCTCACTCATTGAAGGCGGCGCATTCGCCGATGCGATTGGCGAGAAATATGGCGAGCAGTCGCTCGAGGCGCATGTGCGCGAGGTCGCGGGCAGTCGGGGCATCGGCTGGGTCGTGGTGTATGCCGACCCGGTGGCAGGCACACTGCACACGGTCTTCGTGAACGATCATGAGGTGGGTCAGCTCGCGGGCTTGCCTATCCTCCTCGCGCTCGATCTCTGGGAGCATGCCTACATGGTCGACTATGTGCCGGCCGAGAAGAAGAATTATATCGACGCGTTTTTCGCGAATCTCAACTGGAGCGTGGTCGAGAAGCGCTTTGATGAAGCGATGCGGTAGAGAGGAATAAAACAGGAAAACATGTACGCAAGGTGCCCTGACGCGTGTGTTATGATAACGTCACAATCATGAAACTGAAGGTCAGCATCAGTTTTGTTGTTATTGCGGTATTTGCAATAGCGAGTTGGTTTGTCTGGCAACGGGGACAGGCACCCAATTCGATTTCTTCAGCAATTCCGACCACGTCACAAACAACAAGTACAGTTACGGATATTGATTTCTCCAAACTCGAGAAAGACCGTCTCTATACCGAAGAAGAAGGATCGTACTCGAATTTGCCTGCTGTGGGGAAAAGGGTGTTGTGGGCGGCGCTCGCGCCGCAATGCATCGCCAACCCTGATGGCAACCACTGTGGTGACTGGAAGCAGACGATAGTTAACAGCAGTATCGTTGCGGTTAATAATAGTATCCTCCTCATGGAGATTCCTTCTGGAAAAGGAAGTTCCGGTTATTTACTATACGACCTAAAACAGAAAAAACAGCTAGGTGATACCCTTTCGTATTTCGGCACAAAAATAAGAAACGACATGTTCATTGTGTATATAAATAATATGCCCGATAAGACCCAAGAGCTTCTCTATTATCGACCGGGAATGACGGCGTTCGCCCCTGTTCAAGGCTCAGACATACCTTCTGCCGAATCGTATTGGTACTACGGTGGCATGGGTAGTTTGATCTCAGAGGCCATGTTTACAGGAAACGTGCTGAACATAGTTCTTTTTACCGAATGGAAGGGTGAAATAGGTTTGACTGTGCCGAAGAAGATTAAGACAGCCATGTTTGATCTAAGTCTTTCCCAATAAAAACACCCGCGCCATGGCGCGGGTGTTGGACTCATTGAGAGTCATAAAGAACAAGTTACAGCTGGCAGTTGTCCCACAAGCAGACGTTTTTCATACCAGTTGCCGCTTCGAGCGGATCGGCGCCGTATTCGCCCTTCCAACCATACGGATCGACCACTTTGTAATCGTTGATTGAAGTACCAGACGAGCCAGACACACGTTTCAAGACTTCGAAGTGGAGGTGAGGACTTCCTTGTACGCCCGTGTCACCGCTCAAGCCAATCACCGCACCTTTCATCACTGTGTCACCTGAATACACAGAACGTGTATTGAGATGAAGGTACTGCGTTATATAACCATTTCCATGGTCAATACCCACAGCACCAAACGCATCGCAACTAGAAAGACCTTTAGGTATGCATCGCTGTCCGGCGAAGTTGACCACCGTTCCCGTGGCAGCTGCTTTCACTGGTGTGCTGTAGTAAGCTCGGTAATCGTATCCCGGGTGAGCTTCGTAATTCAAAGCAACACCAGCAACACAATTACTTGATCCACTACCGACAGTGCCACTGTAAAGACTAGTGAGTAGCGTTGACCACGTCGCGTTGCCTTTCTTCGAATAACACGCTTGTGGTGCCGTGCTTGGGTAAGCTGACGTTGCGTCAAACTCCTCTCCGGTAAAAGCGACGATCACACCATCTTTGCCGCTGTATACCGCGTTCATGTGATAGTCCACAACGCTGACAAGTCCTTGCGGCGTGTACGCACCATATGTATACGCAATATTTCCCGTACCAGAACAGTTGGGCGTGCTACATTCAAGCGGAAAGCCCAGATTCGCCCCGTTGTAGGTGACCACAAGCATCGGCCGGTAGAACGGGATGCTGTAGTCAGAACTCCGGAATACGTTGAACTGGTTGTTGGTACCAGCAGGCAAGAATACGAACCCGTCATTTACATAGGTACCATTCTTCCATCCGTTGTAGATGCTGGTGATGTTGAGGCCATACCACGAATTGGGCGTTGGTGCAGGCACCGTGCCCAGGCTGTACCCTTGCAACTGGGTATAGTAGTCCTGACTCGTCTCACTCCACGGAGTCGTGAGCAGGTAGAGCGGCATAGCCACCGGTGTAGAAGAATCGCCGCGCGGGTATGCATACAGCCACATCACTGCTGAGGTGGCTGTCTGAGGGAGACCAGAGAGGTCAAATTGTATGAACATACGGTGCTGATCGCCCCAACCGCCGACTTGGAGCTTACTGTCATCAACGGATGTCCTGTTGTAGCTCGACGAGAGCCACATATCTTTCCCTGGTGACGAGCCGGGTTGAAACAGCACCTGATCAGCAAATACACCAGTCGTCATCGCCAAGCAGCACAACAGCAACAACATTTGCAGTACCTTGAACAAGTTTCTCACAGCACTTCTCCTTTATTGAAAGAACAAGTCGCGCACAATTGCGCGACTTAGTGAGCGTATTAGGAGGACTGCGGTGATGCAACCATCATGTTCTTTTTCGCGAATCTCAACTGGAGCGTGGTCGAGAAGCGTTTTGATGCGGCGATGACGATGAGTGCCGCATAAGCGAGAAGGACGAGCCAGAAAGGAAAGGCAGGAAGAGTAAAAGCCGCGAACGGAAGCGTCGCGGCTTTTTGTGCGAGGATGAGCAGATATTCGTTCGTGAGGTATGCCGGTAAAGCGAGCAGGATGCCGAGCGCGTGGACGCTTGCGGTGAGCGCCGTCGAACCGAAGAGCATGCCCGCGAATCCGGCGAGAGCCGAGAGCGCCATCGTGAGTGGGACCATCGGCGTCGCGAGCATATTCGCGGGAATAGCGACAAGGGAGAGATTGCCGGTGTCATAGAGGAGGAGCGGGAGCACCGCGACTTGTGCGGCGAGCGTCGTCGCGATGACGTCGCGCCAGAAACCAACGCGAGCTTCAACAGGTGCCTTTTTTGAGAGCGTTCCGTCCCGCCTTAGGCGGGACTGCACTTGGCAAATAACTCTCAAAAAAGGCGACCTGCGTAGCTCGCTCAATAAACGTTCGATAATCGGCGCGAGCCAGATAAGGCCGGCGGTCGCGGCGACCGAGAGGCCGAAGCCCGGGTCATAGGCGAGATAGAGCGGGTTCCCCGCAAGCATGACGAAGACGACCGCGAGGAGCGCGCGACCGGCGACATACGCGCGGCCCGTCGCGCGCGCATAGAGGGCGATGAAGGCCATGAGCATCGCGCGCAGGGCGGTGGCCGCGAAGCCCGCGATGCCGACGAAGAGCAGTATCGCAAGCGCGCCCGCCGCGCCGCGCCACTTGCGCGAGAGTCGGGTGAGCGCGAGCGCGGCCATCACCCACTCGGCGACAACCATGATGTTGTAGCCCGAGAGGACGATGATTTGCACGAGGCCGCTCCGCGTGAATGCGGCTTGGAGGTCGCTCCCGAGGCCCGACTTCCCGCCGATGACGACGCCGCCCGCGAGTGAGGCAACGGGCTCGGGCAACACATTTGCGAGGCCGTTCAAGAATGCGTGCTTCACCTGCGCGAGCGCGGCCGGGAGCGAGTACCACGGTGCGGGGCTCGTCACACGCATGAAAGCGAAGTTGAGCATGAAGCGCACGCCGTCACGCTGAAGATATTTGTCGTAGCGAAAGACGCGTCCATTGTCGTCCGCAAAAGGCTCGGGGAGTGCGAGGGTGCCGGAGATGCGCACCGCGTCGCCGACCGCGACGACAGTCGTGCGCGGTGCGACGACGAGAAGAATCGTTGACTCCCCTCCTCGCGCGACGCGGACCATGACGCGCTGACTCGCATCGCGCAGATCCGGGTCGGCGACCACGATGCCGTCATAGGCAACGCGATGCTTCACGTCGCTCGCGAATGCGCTCGGCGGCGGCGTGTCGGCAACGAGCGCACGCACCATGCCGAGGGCGATGAACAAAAAGAAAACCGCGCCGCTCGTGTACACAAGGCGCGGCGCTCGCACTCTTGCGCCGACACAAAGTCCGGTGAGCAAAAGGGTGAACAAAATAACGGGCCACCCGAAACTAAAAACCGACCGTAAAAGTATCCCGCCCGCGAATCCGCCAGAGAGCGCGATGAGCCACGACATAGGGGTATCGTAGCAGAGATTACCGATGAAACTATTTCGCCCCCCTATCCATCGCTTCGTTCGCAAGGGCGTCGGCGTCGGCGTTCAGCGCGCGCGGGATGTGGGTGAAGGTTGTCGAGGCGAAGCGTGCGGCGAGCGGAGCGAGCCGCGCGTATTGCGCCTTCATCATGGGGTGCTTCACTTTATATACGCCGTTCGCCTGCTTCACGACGAGCTCGCTGTCCATCTTCACCGCGATAGTTGTTGCGCTGATTTTATTACCGACGATTTTTGCAACCGTTTCGAGCGCGAGAATCACCGCTTCGTATTCGGCGAAGTTGTTGGTGTTGGTCCCGAGGAATTGCGACACGCTCGCGACGGGGCTCCCTGCTTCGTCGCGAATCATCGCGCCCGCTCCCGCGGGCCCCGGGTTCCCTCTCGATCCCCCGTCGGCGTGAATGGTGAAGTGCATGTGCGCAGTATACCTCGCGACAGGACTTCGTAAGTTCCTCACGTCGCTTTGATATCGATAAGGCGCAAGCGCACCGGCGAGCCGCGCCGGAAGGTGTCGCGTTCGAGGTGCACGAGCAAGTGGGCACGATCATTTATTGCGAGCCGTGTCGCTTCGTGCGCGAGCGCGCCTTTGGCAAAGAAGGTGACGGCGTCGATGGTCGCATTCGTTTCATCCCCGCCGATTTTTAATTTCAAATGCTCTTCAGATTTCCCAAAACGCGAAACCTCACGCACGAGCACATCGCGCAATAGAAACACGGGCTTACTATTCTGCATGCCAAAAGGCGCGAGCTTCTCGATCTTTTTTAAAAATGATTCGGTCGCTTCGTGAAGCGCGATGCTCGCGTCAGCACGCGCGATGAGCGAGTCGGCGATCGGCGTGAGTCGCGCGTTTGCAGCGACGAGCCGATCTTCAAGATCGAAGACGGCATCATCGAGCAGAGAGAATCCGCCCGCGGCCGCGTGTCCGCCGAATTCGGCGAAGGTGTCTTCGGCCGCGCGCATGAGGTCGAGCGCGTGCGTCCTCCCGCCGCTCCGCATCGATCCCTTCAAGCGCATATTCCCTTCCCTCCCCCAGAGGAAGACTGGCCGCTCGTATTCGTCAGCGATGCCGCCCGCGACGAGGCCGAGGAGGGCCGGTCGCCACTCGGGGTCGCCGAGCGCGATGACACTTCGTATCTCGGCACGATCTTTGAGTCGCGATCGCACGGCGCGCGTAATCGCGCCCGCCTCTGCCTTGCGCGAGCGATTCGCGGCCTCCAATTTTTTCGCAAGAGCATCCGCCTCGTCTTCGTCAGTGGTCGTGAACAAGCGGAAGGCGTCGCGCGCGTCGCCCATCCGGCTCGCCGCATTGACGCGCGGCGCGAGCATGAAACCGATGTCATCTTCGGTGAGGCTCCTTTGATCGACGCGGGTCACACGACACAACTTTTGTAATCCGATGCGCGGCGACTTGCGCATCACGATGAGGCCATAGGTTGTGAGCACGCGGTTCTCGCTGGTGAGCGGCACCATGTCGGCGACGGTCGCGAGCGCTACCATGTCGAGCAGCCACTTCTCCCAACCTTTGGGTAGTGGTTCTTGCCCGCGCGCAACTTGTTCAGAGCGAAGTCGAGGAAGTGTCGCGCAGACCAGCTTCCACGCGACGCCCGCGCCGCAGAGTTCGTGAAAGGGATACGGCTCATCGACGCGAGCATGCGCATCGATGACGGCAAAAGCGTTGGGTAAAATAAATCCGCCGTTCTCATTTTGTAAGGGTAGGTGGTGATCGGTGACGATAACCTCCATGCCGAGCTCGCGAGCGCGCGCGACCGGCTCGAGATCCGTGATACCCGAATCGACGGTGATGATAAGCTTCGTCCCGCCAGTGGCGAGCTTCTCGATGCCCTGTATATTCATACCGTAGCCCTCGGCGTGGCGATGTGGAATGTAATTCTCAAAATCGGCACCGACTTTTTGTAAGAAATCATGAAGCACGACCGCACCCGGGATGCCGTCGCAATCGTAGTCGCTCCAGACCGCAATCTTCTCGCCGGCAAGAATAGCATCGGCGAGCCGTTGCGCGGCCTTGCGCATGCCGGTCATCGTGAGCGGGTCGTGCAAATGCAAATCGTAGGATGGATTGAGGAATTGCTCGGCATCCTCGCGTGTCGCGACGCCACGGCGCGCAAGTAGCGCCGCGAGGAGATCGTCATAGTCGCGCAACACTTCGCGTTGCGCGTCGTCAAGGGGCTCGTGGAGCGGGAACATGTGCGAGCATTGTATACTGATTTACATATGAATGACACTGCACCAGATACGATCTTTATGAAGATTATTCGTCGCGAGATACCCGCCGAAATCGTCTATGAAGACGATGAAACGATTGCTTTTCTTGACAGCAACCCAGCAACGAAAGGACACACGCTCGTCGTACCGAAGGAATTCTCCGAAAACATTTTTGATATCGATGAGGAGCCGCTTACAGCTGTGATGCGTACGGTGAAGAAGATTGCACCGGCGGTGCGTGATGCGGTTGGCGCACACGGACTTCACATCAACTCGAACCACGGCTCTGCGGCCGGACAAGTCGTCCCGCATCTGCATATCCACCTCATCCCGCGTCACTCGCGTGACGAGTTCAATTTCTGGCCGCAACAACATCTCTCGACTGCCGATGCCGCCGCTATCGCCACCGCCATCCGCGAAAAGATCGGGTAACGGGAGTTACACGAAAACTACCCCAACGCCTCGATCCCGACCAAGGTGCCCGCGGCGAGGAAGTCGAGCATCGCGCCGCCGCCGGTCGAGACGAAGGAGAACTGTGACAGGAGCCGGAGCTTCTCTATTGAAGCGATGGTGTCGCCGCCGCCGACGATAGAGCGCGCCTTGTGCCTTGCGAGGACCTGCGCGAAGTCGTCGGTGGCGGCGACGAAGCCGTCTTCATATTTCCCCAGTGGGCCGTTCCATAGGATAGTGCGCGCGTCGTCGGTGAGCGCATCGAGGAAGAGGCGCGTGCGCGTACCCGCATCGAGGATGACCTCGTCCTTGCGTATCTGATCGATTGTCACGACGCGCTTCTCAGAATCCCGGTGCGGTGCGAGTAGGTCACCCGTGGTCGCGACGACAACATCGACGGGTAAGACGAGTTTGTGGTTGCCGAGAAGCTGGTGGATCTCGTCGCTCACGGTGCTCGAGACGAGCGACTTCCCCACCTCATGCCCCGCCGCTTTCAAAAAGTCGTTCGCGAGCGCACCGCCGACGAAGACGCGGTCATAGGTCGCGAGGAGTTTGGTGAGCACCGCCTCCTTCGTGCTAAACTTCGCGCCGCTGATGACCGCGAGCGACGGACGCGTTGGGATGAGCGCCTGCTTCAATTGCCGCACTTCTTCCGCGACGACGAAACCGGCATACGAGGGTAGGAGTTTCGGGACGCCGACGATCGATGCGTGAGAGCGGTGACAGGTATCGAAAGAATCTTGCACGAAGATATCGCCGAGGGCGGCGAGCTCTTTTGCAAATGCAGGATCATTGCCTACTTCGCCCTTATTGCGGCGCAGATTTTCGAGGACGAGGATATGGCCGGGGAGGAGATTGCGAATCTGGTCGCGAACGCGCGGGCCGATCGTCTCGCCGAAGAACGTGACGTTCGGCAGGAGCCGGCCGAGCGCGCGCGCGACCGGCGCGAGCGTCTCGGTGCCCGCTTCACCAATGTGGCTCACGAGCACGACGCGCGCGCCGCGTTCTGCTAAGAATTGTATCGTCGGGAGCGCACGCTTGAGTCGAAAGATGTTCGCTACCTCGCCATGATCGAGAGGGACATTCATCGCCGTCCGCACGACAATCGGTATGTTCTGAAAGATTTTTATGTCGCGAACCGTGCGCATATCAGGAAAGAGCTTTTACTATGTCGGTGAATGACGAAACGTTGGTCGACGCGTGTCCGACCAAGAATCCGTCGGCCATCGAGACTGCCGCGAGATCGCGCACGTTCCCGCTCTCGACCGCGCCTCCATAGAGCACGTGCGTCTGACGGGAACTCTTCCCGGGCAGGAGCTCGGCAAGCACCTTGCGGATATAGAGGACCATCTCCGCGAGATCGTCGGGGCCGATAGACTCTTCGGCGGTCTTCCCTATCGCCCACAAGGGCTCATAGGCGATGCTGACCTCGGCGCGTTCTTTGGGCGCGAGCGCCGCGAGGCCGGCGGTAATCTGCTCGCGAATGAAGGAGAGATAGCGGCCTTCGGCATCGCGCTCGCTCTCGCCGACACAAAGAATGGGGATAAGGCCGTGGGCGAAAGCGTGGGCGAGCTTCTCCGCGACTATTTCGTTGGTGTCTCCTTTCGCACGTCGCTCGGAGTGGCCGATGAGCGCATAGGTCGCGCCGGCAGTGGCGGACATGCGCGCCGTGATCTCACCCGTCACGGCACCACCCAATGTTACCGAAACGTCTTGCGCCGCGAAGGCAACAGATGATTTATTTCGAAGCGCGAGCGCACCGAGAAATGGCGAAGGCGGCGCGAGAATGATGCGCAGGTCGCTTACGCGCGCAAGCTTCTTGCTTGTCGCAAAGAGCGTCTTCCCTTTCGTAAGGTCTTCAACATACGCTTTCCAATTTGCGACGATGATCATGCTATCAGCATACCATCCGCGCGAGCTATTTTTGTTGCCAGTCGACGAATTGCCACTGGGTCGAAGTCGTCGGCGTGAAGGGCGGCGGGTTCGTCGAGTTCTGCCGATCGAAGACGGAGGTGCCGCCCGGATAGCCCGCCCACGTACTCCAATACATCCAGTACGTTACCGGGCGGAGCATCGTAACGACCGTACCGAGCATGTTGAGATTCCCTTTCTGACTATACGGAGAGGTGGTGTAGAGGTTCACGCCGAAGGCGCCGGACTGCGCGACGAAGATGCCGTCCATCGTAAGGTTGGTCGGCGCGTTCGGTCCGATAAGAAGGTTATGTGATGCTATGGCGGTGAGGCCAACGGAGCCGTCAAAGGCGGAATATACGAGATTGTTCGGCACGACGATATTCGGATTGACGCCCGGGTTGACCACATTCGCTGCAATGACGGTCACCTTCTGCGTTATCGTACCCTCGATCCATGCGTTATCTTCGACGAAGATGACGCCGCAGTTGGCGGGTATTGCGTAGGTGCCGACGTTCGATTCGTTGTTGATGAGCGTATAATCGCTGACGAAGCTACTCGCAGACCCGTCAGCAGGATAAGAGCTCAGAGTGGTAATCGTCGTCACTTTTCGTACGGTCACCGTGTTGTTGGCATTGAAGATGAGGTGATAACCGAGATATGGTTTCGAGGCTGTCGAGGTACGTGCGAAGTAGAGGCCCGAAGATTGAGCGGTTGTCTTGAGAGAAGTGAAACTCGACGCGATCGCGGCGAAGTCGGTCTGCGGCGTCGGGAATTTCCACATGTTCTGGTTCGTTCCGCTCCCGAAGATTCCGGTAACCGTGCGAGAGGGCGAACAGCCGAATGAATAGTCACAGGTCCACGAAGATATCGACGAAGTGACTGGCGCATCAGGATCGCCGTCCATCTTGATGCCGCCATTGCTGTGGAGCGGACCATAGATGGGGCCGCCGCCGAACCAGACACTCGTATTCAAGATCATATTGTAGCGAGCGACGGATGGCCGTGCGTAGCGCGCCCAGAGCGTCGTTGAGATGCTCGGTGTATCGCTTGCCGTACCAATGCTAGTCGTGTCGATCGACTGGATGACGCCGCAGGCGCTGTTGCCGAGGATCGAAAGCGAATAATTTCCTGCCGTGCCACCCTCGGGATCGTGGAAGGTGTGCACATAGGGTCCCGCATGTCCGGTCCCGTCGGTTATGTCACCCGGGAAGTGGGAGAGATACCAGCGATAGTGATCGAGGCCTGCCTCGGCAATATTGAACGCTTCAGATTTCGATCGCGTGTCGTTCTGTGCGCGGTTTTGCGCGAGTACGAAGCTGGAGAGCGCAACGAGGAGCGTGAAGAAGATCGCGCTGAAGACGATAACGAGGAGCATGATAGAGCCGCGAGAATGATTTTTCATAATTGGCTTTTCAGGTTACGGAGCGTCGCGCCGGCCGTGAGGGTGAAGGAGACCGGGGCGCGATTTACGTTGACGTCGACGACCAGCGTCGTCCTGATCGAAGCGATTTGAGAAATGTTGACGGGCGTGGAGATGAGCGTGCCGGCCTCGTTGAAATATTGGAAGACAGCCGTGGCCGCACTGTTCACGACCGAAGTCGCGACGGTTGAGGTCGAGATCGCTCCGCCAACGTAAGAGGGAGGATTTCCGGCACTTAGCACCACCGTGCGGTAGAGCGTCCCGCGGATGAGACGATAGGTTATGCGTTCTATCGCTGTGTCAGCGTTGGCATTAGCAAAGAAGGTGAGCGAAGAAGTCGCGGCGGTCATGACAGGATAGGATCCGTCGCTCCCATAAGAAGCTTCGCGCAGGTCGCGCATCGCGTTCTCGACGCCGCGGCGCGCTTGGGATATCGCAGTCGCCTCCTGGAGCGTGTAAGCGTTCGTCTGGTAGAAGTAGACGATAAGCTTACCGAGCGTGAGAAGTACGAGCGTGCTCACGGCGACGGTTACGATCGCCTCGACAAGGGTAAAGCCGGCCCAATGGTGGAGTGAAGAGCGCGAGGTCATGGCATGAATATCGTTGCCGTTGCGGTGGGGCCATCGACGTGAATGTTCGCAACGGTTGTTGTTGCGTGTCCGCGCACCGATGCGATTGCGCTGTAGATACCCTCGGAAAGCGCATTGAAGAAGGCAATCCCGCAAGCCGAGGTCGGGACGGTCGCCGCGTAGTCGCTCTTCTTGAGCACGACGCGCGCCCCGCCAATGGCGCCGCCGCTCACGGTCTGCACGAGGACAGAGAGCGTGTTCGTCGAGGGCGTGCCGATGAGGAGTACGGTCGTGGTCGCGCTCGCGGGCGGGAGCTGATATGGCGCCGATTGGCAACTCTCAATCAGATGCTCCGAGGAGAGTGCGAGCGAGTAGGCATCCCATTCGAGCGACTCGGTTTTCTTCCCTGCCGCACCGGTCGTATCAGTGAGAATTGTTTTGTAGATCGGCGTACTGCTCGCCGTACTGCCGATGATCTTGGTGCCGGTGAGCGTGAAGCCAACGTTCGCGAGCGATGGCGGCCCGCTCGTGTGCGAGAGCGACCAATCAGCAAGCGAGACCGGTGTCGAGGTCGAGACGCGCGTGAAAGAGGCTTCAAGAGCAAGGCCGGGATAACTCGAGGTCGCGATTGCGGTGAGGAACACGGGGAATGTTGAGAACCCGGCGCTATTGCCCGCAAGTACGGTATCGGGAAGCGGGTTGCCGGCAGCATCATCGATGCGAATCGTAACGCTCGAGTCCGCCGGCGCGGAGTAGCTGGCGTCAAGCAGTCCCCACCCATTGAGCGCGCTTGGCGTGATGGGGAGTGAGCGCGCTGTCCCCGTGAAGGCATCGGTCGTGAGCGTGAGCGTGCCGCCAGCAACCTGCGTGTCAGCTTGGCTCGCGAGGTTACTCACGTTCGCGAAGGTGTCGGTGAACGAGGTCGTTTGCGCCGGAGAGAAACTCGAGATGATGAGCGACGCGAGACGGTCGATCGCGAAGGTAGCGCTTGTCGTCTGATTCTTGACGATAGTGAGGAAGCCTGGAGTCGGATTCACGTTTTGCGCGGTACGCGCGTAAGTCTGTGCGCTTGAGTAGCCGTCGCGCGATACTTGTATCTGGTACTGTGTCGAGGTTGCCGCTCCATCGATGAAGACCGTGCCGGCATTGTCGCTGAAGGTGGTGAAGTCGACCGCCGGCGAGATTGAGTCATTACGAATCCGCACGGTCGCGTCCTCGAGGTCTGCACCGGTCGCGGTTACGATATGGAGAGAGATCGTGCCACCGCCAGTCGATACCTCAATGCCCTGCGGCACGAAGTTGGACATAAGAGCGACCGATTTCGAGAGGCCGTAGATTGTGTAGGAAACTTCTGTCTTCACGAGCTTATAGTCGGTCGTAACATGGTTCGTGTCGCTCGCGCCGAGGCCGTCAGCCGGATCGTCTTTATAGATAATGAACGTGCGGGTGTTGTAGGTAATGCCGTCGACGGTCGCCGTCGAATTTTGCGGCACGGTCCCCGAGGGGATGCCGCCTGTCGTGCCGAGCGTGTCGTAGGAGAGACCGTGGAGGTATTCCATCTGCGAACTCGCAAGCTCGGTCGCGGCGGCCTTCGCCTTGACCAAGACCGAGAGGACGAGCGAAGCGCGCAGGATGCCGAAGAGCGCGAGGAAGAGGGTGAGCATAAGCGCGATGCCGACGATGACATCGATGAGAGAGAAACCGCGGTCAAGTGAGCGACGCATCAGAATGCTGATGAGAGCGAATAAATAGGCGCGATCATAGCGACAGCGAAGACGCCGACGCCCGCGCCGATGAGGAGCATGAGGACCGGCTCGATGATCGTCGAGAGATCCTTCGTCTTCTCGGCGACGTCAGCTTCGTAGAACTCGGCTATCTGTTGCATCATCTCGGTCACGTTACCGGTCTCCTCACCGACCATGAGCATATCGCTCATGAGGATAGGATAAAGCTTCGGATTATTCGCGAACGCTGCCGAGAGGAGCTCGCCCTTCTTCACGCGTGTTTCCGCTTCAGCAACGACGCGTGCAAATTTATCGGCATGGACGACCTCGCGCGTGATCGAGAGCGCCTCAAGCACGGGCACGCTTGAGGAGAGGAGCGAGGAGAGCGTCCGTGCGGCGCGCGCCGAGAAGGTTTCGCGGACGAGCTCTCCCACGACGGGCAGGTGGAGCGCTATCGTGAGCAGGACATTGTTCCCGACGCGCGAGCGAATGAACGCCACGCCGCCCACAATGAGCGCGAGGAGAGCTGCGAAGACGATAATGACGTGATGCACCAAGAAGCCGGAGAGCGCGACGATGGCCTGCGTCGCCGCCGGGATCCTCACATGGAGCTCGGTGAAGGTCGCGGTCAAGGTCGGCACGACGTAGATGAGCATCAGCACACCGACGATGACGATAGCCGTGATGACGATAGAGGGATAGATCATTGCGCCCTTCACCTTGCGCGCGAGCTCCTCGGAACGTTCCATTTGGAGACTCACGACCTTGAGCGATTCAGTGAGCGAGCCGGACTCTTCGCCGGCTTTGACCATCGCGATGAAGAGCTCAGAGAATATCTTAGGATAGCTTGCGAGCGCCTCGTGGAAGGAGAGGCCGCGCTTGATGGAGTCAGAGAGACCGGTGGTGACCACCTTCATGCGCTTGTTGTCCGACTGTCGCTCGATGACCGAGAGCGCCCGCGCGAGCGAGAGGCCGGCGTGAAGCATCGCCGCTAG
This sequence comes from bacterium, assembly GCA_023269085.1. Taxonomy (GTDB): domain Bacteria; phylum Patescibacteriota; class Minisyncoccia; order Phycocordibacterales; family Phycocordibacteraceae; genus C7867-001. The sequence continues at coordinate 290,946 of JAHFML010000001.1, forward strand.
ATTCTTCGCGAAGCGGATGATCTCGATGTGCTTCACGCCCGTGCCGAAGGAGATAGAGAGCCATGCGGGCATCGCGAGACCGCCGTTGCCTTCAGCAATCTTCACGACACTTCCCTCTTCTTTTTGCACCTCCTCATAGACCGCGAAGCGCGACGGCGCGTCGATAACGCGATCTTCATCAGCCGCACCGCTCTTTCGTATCGTCACGCGAAATTTCATTCATATATAGAGTAGCATGCAATAAAAAAACTCGAACCGAAGTTCGAGCTTTGTGGGGATGACTTGACCGAGGTGCCATCCCAAAACCTCCTCCGTTATGCGCCACGGGAGCGGGCGTTGGCACGTTAGTGCCGTTGATTGTTTCCGCCGCGGCTACCACGACGGAGTGCTCGGAATCCGATCCAGAGCACTCCGACCATGATGGCGATCTCGATCGCGAGATTCGCGATCGCCCGCGCACCGGCGGGGTCGTCGGTGAAAAACCACCACCCGCCGCCGAGTACGGCGGCGAAGGGCACCAGCCGGACGATCACTCGCCCGACGAGGTGGCCTGCCCCGTGCAGGCCATGAAGGATCGCCGCCCAAAAACCATGGGCGACGACCGCAACGACCTGCCACAGAAGCGTGGCAAGCCAAACCACGAGCCGCCAAAGCCCGTGGCCAATAGCTTCTAAGAAGCGACGCATCGCGTCCTCCCTTCCCTCAACGCACTGCCCGGCGTGAGAGTTCAATGGATAAAAGGCGCGGGTACGCCAAACAAAATGCCTAGTACTAGTATACACCAAACGATATTCTTGTCAAGCCCCTTGCCTCCCCTACTCCGACACGGCGCGGAGGACCTCTTCGAGGCTGGTGACGCCCTTCGCCGCCTTGTAGATGCCGTCTTCAAACATGGTGAGCATGCCCTCCTTCTTCGCCTGCTCCTCGATAGCGTCGCTTGTGCTCGCGCGCAGGATAGTCTCGCGGATGGCGGACGAGACCGCGAGCACTTCGTGGATGCCGATGCGGCTCTTGTAGCCGTCTTCTGCTTCAGCGGTCGGCTTCGGGTGATAGAAGGGGATGGTGTCGAGCGTCACGTCGGACTTGATGATCTTCTCGTCTTTGAGCGCTTGGTAGGCGACCGCGAAGTCGGCGTCGCTCCCGACCTTGGCGCGCACGGCCGCGTCGGTGGTATAAGCCTCCTTCGTGTCCGCGAGACGGCGCACGAGACGCTGGCCGACGATGACGCGCACCGTCGAGACGAGGAGGAAAGGTTCGACGCCCATGTCGATCATGCGCGGGATAGCGCCCGCGGCGCTGTTGGTGTGGATAGTCGAGAGGACGAGGTGGCCCGTGAGGGCGGCGTTGACCGCGAGCGAGGCGGTCTCGTTGTCGCGGATCTCGCCGACCATGATGATATCTGGGTCTTGGCGCACGAGGGAGCGGAGCCCCGAGGCGAAGGTGAAGCCGATTTGCGGGTTCACCTGGGTCTGGTTGACGCGCTTCATCTGATATTCGATAGGGTCTTCGACGGTCGAGATGTTCACATCCGGCTGATTCAAGATGTCGAGCATTGTGTAGAGGGTGGTCGTCTTACCGCTCCCGGTCGGCCCCGAGATGAGGATAAGGCCGGTAGTCGCCTTCAGCGCATGGTGGAGACGCTCGAGATTCTCGCCGTGGAAGCCGAGCGCCTCGAGGGTGAAGCCCTCCCCTGTCTCGCGCAAGAGACGCATGACCGTCTTCTCGCCGAAGAAGGTCGGGAGAATAGAGACGCGGAAGGAGACGCGCTCAGCCTCGGTCTCCATCTTGAAGCGGCCGTCCTGCGGGAGACGTTTCTCATCGAGCTTCAGGTTGGCGAGCACCTTGATGCGTGCGATGATTCCCGCGGCCGCGGCTTTAGGCAAGGTCATCGCATCGTGGAGGATGCCGTCGATGCGATACCGCACCAAGACCTCCTCCTCCATCGGCTCGATGTGGATATCGGAGGCGCCTTGGACGATAGCATGACGCAGGAGCGTGTCGACGATGCGCACGATCGGGAGATCCTCGGCCATCTTTTTCAGATCGTCGCCCGAGAGGTCGGTGCCGCCCTCGTTCACGGCGCGGATCTTGCCTGCCTCGGTCGAGATGATGTCGCCAAACTCATCCTTGAGCGACTTCTGGTAGCGCAGAAGCGCGTTCTTGATGCTCTCGGTGTCCGTGAGCCGCGGAATAATCTTGAGGCCGGTCTTCTTCCCCACTGCCTCGATAGAGGCGAGATCTTCGACATCGAGCATCGCTACCTCGAGCGTGCCGGCGTCCTTCTTGTAGGCGATGATGTTGTGCGTACGGGCGATCGGCTCGGGGATGAGCGAGAGGATCTCGGGCGGGATCTTGTACTCCTTCAGATTGACGAAGGCGATGCCGAGCACATACGCCTGGATGCGACGGAGCGCGTCTTCAGTAATGGCGCCTTGCGAGACGAGGATATCGCCGAGCGACTGGTTGCGCTTCTTCGCCTCGACGACGGCGGCGTCGAGGTCCTTCTTCGCGACGAGACCAGAGTCGATGATAAATTCTTTCAGCTCTTCATCGGAGACGTGCATATGTCCCTCATTATACACGCGCGGCGCTTCGCGCCGCGCGCAGTGCACACTGTTTTTTGAACGGCTCATCAAGTCGGTGATATACTATCCGCATGAAGCAGCGAGCCATGACAAAACCGGAGCCAACCATCACTGATGTAGCGAACGCCGTACAAGATTTGGCTGAAGCAATGCAGACCGGATTTGCGAGACTTGAAGAACGGTTTGAGAATCGATTTGACGGTATTGACCAACGCTTTGACAAGCTCGAGGAGCGCGTCGGCGGCGTTGAAGAACATCTTGGAAATGTTGAAGAACGCCTCGGCGGCGTTGAAACACGCCTCGGCGGTGTCGAGGAGCGCACGGGCGGCGTCGAATACGAGCTGAATATGCTCACGCGCCGTGTCGGTTCACTCGAAGAGAGCGTCGACGATATGAAGGGCACGCTTCATGGCGTCGAGCGGGCGATCGACAAAGACTCCGTCACCATCCTCGATCATGGCCGTCGCATCGTGGTGCTCGAGAAGTCAGTCTCTCCTGTTCTCGCATAATTTGCCACAAAAGTTTGCGCCTAGGATAAGTGCGTGGTACTATAGCGCTATCCAGATGTCCGTTCGCCGGACATTTTTGTTAGACTACGAGAGTAGTAAAGGATATTAATCAGACATACACATTCCATATGATTGACCTCAAGACCATGGGCGCCGTGCTGGGAGAATTCGAAGATCGCGGCATCACGCGCGCGACGATGCTCGACGCTATCGAGAACGCGATGGCGACCGCCTACAAGCGCGAATACGGCAAGCGCGGCCAGGTGGTGCGCGCGAAGCTCGACCTCAACTCGGGCACGATTGCCTTTGAACAGGTGAAGACGGTTGTTGACGAGTCGAGCGTGCGCTTCCCCGTCGAAGGTGAAGAGATTGAAGAGGCGGCGCACGCGCACCAATTTCATACCGAAGAAGAGGTGCTCGCCGAGGGCGAGCTGCCGCGCTTTGACGCAGAGAAGCATATTCTGCTTGCCAACGCGAAGCTGATGAAGCGCGATGCCTCAGTCGGCGAAGAGATCATCTTTCCACTTGAGCCGCAGGACGACTTCGGCCGTATCGCCGCGCAGACGGCCAAACAGGTCGTTATCCAGAAGGTGCGCGAAGCCGAGAAGCTCTCAATGATGGAAGAATTCAGCGAGAAGAAGGGCGAGATCGTGAGCGGCATTGTCCAGCGTATGGAGCGCGGGGCGATCTTCGTCGATCTCGGCCGTACTACCGGCATTATCCCCTACGAGGAGCAGATTCCGGGCGAGCGCTACCGCCTCGGCGAGCGCATCCGCGCCTATTTGTATGCCGTCGATGAGGGATTCCGCGGTGTCTACCTGCGCCTCTCGCGCGCGCATCCGAAGTTCGTCGTGAAGCTCTTCGAGCTCGAGGCGCCAGAGCTCGCCGCCGGAGCTATTGAGGTCAAGGCTATCGCCCGCGAGCCGGGCAGCCGCACCAAGATCGCCCTCTCTTCGATCGATCCGCATGTCGACCCGGTCGGCTCCTTGGTCGGTCAGCGCGGCGTGCGCGTCTCGACCGTGATGAGCGAGCTCGGCGGCGAACGCATCGACATCATTGAATGGAACGACGATGTCAAAGAGTTTGTAAAAGAAGCGCTCTCTCCCGCGACGCCGCTCTCGGTTGAGCTCGACGAGACGGAGCATCGCGCCACGGTCATGGTCGCTGAAGATGAGCAGTCGCTCGCTATCGGCCGCGGCGGACAGAATGTGCGCCTCGCCGCCAAGCTCACGGGCTGGAACATTGATATCGTCTCGACGGGAGGTGCTGACGTTGCTGAGAGCAATGGCGAGTCGGTCGCTTTTCTTGAAGAGGACGAGGATCCTGCCGTCGTTGCGGGCGTCCTGCCGACCGAGAGCGTCGAGCTCTTCGAGAGCGACGTGCCGCAGACAACCGAGCTCCCGGCTGAAGAAGAGCTCGCCGAGCTCCCCGCGAGCGACGAGACCGTTGCGGATAAGGAGGAGGATAGGGATAAAGCGACGGATGAATGAACTGTGAAAGCCTAGTGCCTAAAGCCTAATCCTGCTATCTTTTACCTATGAACCTATTACATGACGTTGATCCGGGTACCAAGAGTGAGATGAACGTGGTCATCGAGATCCCGAAGGACTCGCACAACAAGTACGAGATCGACAAGGAAACTGGTCTCATCAAGCTCGATCGCGCGAATTACTCTGCCGCGGCCTACCCTTTCGACTATGGCTTCGTGCCACAGACCTTGTGGGACGATGGCGATGCGCTCGACGTCATCGTCCTCACGACCTATCCGCTCGCGGTCGGCGTGCTCGCGACGGTGCGGCCGATCGCTATCCTCAATATGATCGATAACGGCGAGCCGGATGAGAAGGTCCTTGCTGTCCCCGCTGAAGACAAGCGTTGGGAAGATGTGCGCGAACTCGACGATCTGAACAAGCATACGCTGAAGGAGATCGTACATTTCTTTGAGACCTACAAAGTCTTGAAGGGCAAGCCTTCACCGGTCGAGATCAACGGCTGGAGCGGCCGTGTCGAAGCTGAAGTGGCGTTTGAGCGGGCGCGGAAAATGTACGCCGATAAGAAATAACATGACTGAAGAAACAATCTATTCCGCCGCCACAGGCAATCCATCCCCCAAACAGCAGTCGTGGGGCGCGGTCATTTCGATTATCGTCATCGTGCTCATGATTGTCGTCGGTGCCTTCTATGCCTGGGGCAAGCGCATCGCAGAGCAGAAGGCGCTTACGACGCAGGCCGCCTCGTCGTCCGTAGCGCAATATCCGTAATTTTTATCCCTATGAAGTACACCAATCCGCGTGCGTCGATGATGATCCCGATGGTCATCGAGAAGAGCTCGTCTGGCGAGCGCGCCTACGACATCTATTCGCGTCTCTTGAAGGATCGCATCGTCTTCCTTGGCGGCCCGATCGACGACGATGTCGCGAATCTCGTCATCGCCCAGCTCCTCTTCCTCGAGGCCGAAGACCCGAAGAAGGACATCTCGCTCTATATCAATTCTCCCGGCGGCTCGGTCACCTCGACCCTCGCGATGGTCGACACGATGAACCACGTGAAGCCCTCGGTCTCGACCATCTGCGTCGGCATGGCGGCCTCGGGCGGCGCTATCCTCCTCGCCGCCGGTGAGAAGGGCAAGCGCTATGCGCTCCCGAACGCCGAGATCATGATCCACCAGCCGCACGGCGGCGCCGAGGGTCAGGCGACCGATATCGAGATTACCGCGAAGCAGATTTTGAAGCTTCGCGAGCGTTTGAATAAGATGCTCGCCAAGAATACGGGCCAGACGCTCGAGAAAATAGAGAAGGATGTCGAGCGAGACTTTTTCATGACCGCCGACGAGGCAAAGAAATACGGTCTCGTCGATCAGGTGTTCAAATAAAAGTCAAAAATAAAAGACGAAATCCCGCGGCGCCTCCGGCGCCGCGGGATTTCTCATTTTGTGCTACAGTCAGCTCGTATGTCGCTCAAAATCATTCTCATTCTTCTCGCCATCTCGGGCATGGGCGGTATCATGCTCGGCTATGTCCTGCGCGTCCTTATCGGCCTCGCGAGCCGCGGCTCTATCGAGCTCGAGGTCAAGCAGAAGCTCCTCCAGGCCAAGGAGCAGGCGGCCAAGATCGTCGCTAATGCCGAGTTCCGGAGCGCTATCGTCGAGACCGAGCGTCTCGCGCCGGTCGAAGAGCGTGAAGAGAAGGTTGTCTCGCGAGAAGAGCGTCTCGATGCTCGAGAAGAGTTCATCGACTCGCGCCAGCGCGATCTCGATGAGAAGGAGGCCGAGGTGCGCGCGCGCGAGCAGGTGGCCGAGCGTGCCAAGAGCGAGGCGAGCGACCTCGTCGCGGCCCGCACGCGCGAGCTCGCGAAGGTGGCGAATCTGTCCGAGGACAAAGCGCGCGAAGAGTTCTTCGCCGAGATAGAGCGGACCTATGAGGAGTCGATCCTCTTGCGTCTCCAGAAGCTCGAGGCGCACGGCCGCGAACGTATCGAAGAGAAGGCGCGCGACCTGCTCACGACGGCTATCCATCGCCTCGGGAGTGCGGTGAACGCCGAGACGATGGCGCTCTCGGTCACCCTCCCCTCTGAGGAGGTGAAGGGCAAAATTATCGGGAAGGAGGGGCGCAATATAAAGGCCTTCGAACGCGCGACCGGTGTCGACGTCATCATCGATGACGTTCCGAACCGTATCTCGATTTCTTCATTCGACCCGCTTCGACGCGCGATAGCGAAGCTCGCCCTCGAGAAGCTTATTGTCGATGGCCGCATCCAGCCGACGCGCATAGAAGAGGTCGTCGAGAAGACGCGCGCCGAAGTGGCCGATGTGCTAAAAGAAAAAGGCGAAGCCGCCGCCTATGAGGCTGGCGTCGTCGGGCTCGACCCGAAGCTTATCGCGCTCCTCGGCCGCCTCCACTTCCGCACGAGCTTCGGCCAGAATGTGCTCCGTCACTCGATCGAGATGGCGCACTTGGCGGGGGTGCTCGCCGCCGAGCTCGGCGCGGATGTAACGGTCGCGCGCGCCGGCGCCCTCCTCCACGACATCGGCAAGGCGGTTGATCACGAGGTGCAGGGTACGCATGTCGAGATCGGTCGCCGTATCCTCGAGAAGTTCGGCGTCGACACACGCGTTATCCAAGCGATGCAGTCGCACCATGACGAATATCCCTTTGAGACGCCCGAGTCGGTCATCGTGCAGGTTGCCGACGCTATCTCTGCGGGTCGCCCGGGTGCGCGGCGCGACACCGTCGACCGATTCCTCGAACGCCTCGGCGACCTCGAACGCCTCGCGGGCGCCTATGAGGGCGTCGAGAAGGTCTATGCTATCGCCGCCGGCCGCGAGATCCGCGTCTTCGTCAATCCGGGCCGGGTCTCTGACGTCGCGATGCACAAGCTCGCCCGCGATATCGCGAAGCGCATCCAAGACGAGCTCAAATATCCAGGCGAGATCAAGGTCAATATCATCCGCGAGAACCGCGTCGTCGAGTTCGCGCGGTAGTTATTTGTGATATGATGAATCACATGAATCAAGTTGCAAAAAAGACAGTAGATATAAAGACTCGCTACGGTGTTTTCTCGTGCATCTTTGAGCCGGAACGCGACATGGGTGGTTATACCGCTGAAGCTCTTGGTCTCTCGGGCGCGTTGTCGTGGGGCAAGACGCTCGTTGAAGCAAAGCGACATGTTGTCGAGGCGATCGAAGTTGCCGTTGAGGGTGATTCGGTTATCGCGGCGCATAAGGCGGGCTATGTAAGCTTGCGCAGGGTGCCCGCGCGTGCGCTCGCATGAGCATACTACCCATACTCACCGCTCGTGAAGTGTTGCGCCGCTTGTCGCGCGCAGGGTTTCAGGTAGTGAGCCAGCGCGGGAGTCATACGAAATTGTGGAATCCTATCACCGGCAGGAGCACAGGCGTGCCGCTCCATGGCGGAAACACCATCGGCCGAGATCTGTTGCACAAGATACTGAAGCAAGCAGGTCTGTCGCTCGAAGAGTTTTTGAAACTGTAGTCTCGATACAAAAAAGATCAAGGTCAACATCATCCGCGAGAACCGCATCGCCCTCGTTCGCGGGGTAGCAATACATAGGGTAGTCCTATGTATTGTCGAGTTTGCGCGGTGATTCCACCCTTATCCACTCGCCCTGTAAAGCCCTCTTGCATAATGGCGCGTACTTTCTATACTTTAGAAGTATTATCCATACAATAATTAAAAGATCATGAACAAAGCAGATATTGTCGACAAGGTTCACGGCGTTCTCGGCTCGACCAAGGCCGACGCCGAGCGTGCCGTCGAGACGGTCATCGACTCGGTCGTTGGCGCACTCAAGGGCGGCGACGAAGTCTCGATCGCCGGCCTCGGCATCTTCGCGACGAAGGCGCGCCCCGCGCGTCAGGGCCGCAACCCGCGCACCGGCGAGACGATTCACATCGCCGCGACCCGCACCGCGAAGTTCCGCCCCGCCAAGGCGCTCAAGGACGCGGTGAAATAAGGTTAGAGATAGAAATGCAACAGCACGCGGCGCCTCCGGCGCCGCGTGCTGTTGCATTTCTTATGCCGCCCCTACCCCGAGCAGGTCGTGGCGCATCGCCTTACTTGGTCGCGGGAGCTTCGCGAAGAGGATGCCCGAGAGGACATAGAAGAGCATATGAATCAGGATAGCGTATACGATGCCGGCCTGAACGAAGATGATGAGGAAGGTGAAGGCGAAGCCGCCGAGCGCGGCGTAGGTCGTGTAGTAGATGCCCCAGAACATCCCTGCCGTGCGGAAGAGATAGAGATGCGCCGCGGCGAAGAGCACGACGAACACGCCGACGATAGTCGGGTAGGCCACGCCGCTCGTCGCGAGCGTGAGGATCATCGCGCCGGCGATAAGCTGTTGGAAGACGACATCAGCGATCTTCGCGATGATATAGCGCTCGCCTAAGGTCAGCATCCCCTCTTCGGGCGAGAAGGCGAGGAGCCACTCGGGCCGGCCCGCGTGTTCTCGAGTCTCTCGGTAGAGGCCGGGGAAGATGACAAGCAACATGAAGGTGAGGAAGAAGTAATGCGTCGGCGTCACCTGCGCGAAGAGCGCGGCGGTCTGCGTCGGGAACATGAGCCCGACGACGAGCGACCACGCCGCGAAGTAGCCGAGCGAGCGCCACGGTGCGCCAGCGAAGGTGAGATGGAAGTGTTTGTTGAAGAGGTAGAAGTGAATAGCTCGCGCCGTCGCTGATAAGAGCACGAGCGCGCCGACCGGCACGATGAGATTTATATGGGCGGTGATGAATTGCATCATGTGCGGGATAGGAGAATCGGACTCCTGCTCTCAGTTTGGAAAACTGACGTTCTACCATTAAACTAATCCCGCCTCATAGCGAGAATACCATTTTTGCGTTTACACCGCGAAGCTCGATTATCGAGCGAAGTGGTGCTAGCCTTTGCATATGCAACGCCTCACGCCCTACGCGGGCATCATTGCCGCCGTCATGGTCGCCCTCGCGGTGCTCGCCTTCCGTTCGCCTACGGGCTCCCCCGTGCCACTTGTCGCGACGACCACCGCGCCTTCGCTTACTGTCCTCCCTACTTCCGTCGCGACATCATCGGCTATTCAAGATGCCGCCGCACATCAAGCGATAGCAGCAACAACGCATCCTGTCGCGCCCACCGCTCACAAAAAGGCCGTTTCAGCCGTTGCCTCCGTCTCTGCCCCAACACCAGAGCCGGTCGCGTCGGCAACTCCCCTGCCCCAATCCGGCAACGGCTCGCTCGATGCGGCGGCCTCGACCCTGCGCAATGCGCTCGTGAATATCCTCTGCTCGGTCCCCGCGGGGAGCCGCCTCCACGCCATCTCGGGGAGCGGCATCATCATCGACCTCAAGGGCATCATCCTCACCAACGCGCACATCGCACAATACTTCCTCCTCGCGGATAAGGGCGTTTCCTGTGCTATCCGCACCGGGAGTCCGGCAGTGGATACCTACAAAGCCGCGCTTATCTACCTCTCGCCGCTCTGGGTCAACGCCAATCCGACCGTGCTCACCGAGGCTCTGCCGAGCGGCACGGGCGAATACGACTTCGCGCTCCTCGCGGTGACAAGCGGCGGGCCGGCAAATGCGTCGTTCCCCTTCATCCCGCTCGCCGCGACGCCGCCGACCACAGCCATCCCAGTCGTTATCGCCTCGTATGGCGCTCAATTCCTCCAGTCCGAACAAGTGCGCACTAACCTCTCCCCAACCATCGTATTCGGCTCGGTAAAGGACATCTTCACCTTCGGGACCAACAGCATCGATGTCCTTGATCTCGGTGGCTCGGCCGCAGCACAGGAGGGCTCTTCGGGCGGTGGGGTCGCTGCGGCGTCGGGTGAGCTGGTCGGCACCATCACGACGAGCACCGTGACCGGCTCGACCGACACGCGCTCCTTGAGCGCCATCACCGCCTCCTATATCCGCGCCGAATTCGCCCGCGAGACCGCGAGCACGCTCACTTCGCTGTTCGCCCAGCCGACCGCCGCCTCGATTGCCGACTTCGCCCACGAGATCCCCCTTCTCGAGTCGATCATCACGGCGAATTTACGATAAACCAAGCTACACCGCGCTCTTTTGCGGCACGAGCAATCTCCAGAGCATCGTCAGGAGTGTCCACGCGGCTAGGGCCATGCCGATCAGCCCGACATAGCCGAAGATATTGTGGAAGTCTATTCGAGCAGAGAATGTCATTTGTTCAGGCTTGTCGAGAAACCCTTGCACGAGAGAGATTGTCTGTTCTTTTTCTGCCGAATTCACGTTGCCCGTCCCGAAGAGGGAGAGCGGTATGTCTCCCGAAGGCGTGTAGAAGACGACAGAATCCACCGCGACAGATCTGGTGCGTACCATGCCCGCTGACGATGAGCGCGACTGTACCGTGCTCGAATGCTTCCCTATGCCGGTAACGCCAACAGCCTCGTCATGAAGCGCGTAGAGGCCGAGAAGGTGCTCGTCTGCAAGAGAACAATTAGGCGCAGAACCGACAGCAGAGCGAGAACATGCTACCGACATGGTCGTCCAGCCGACGAAGAGGAATCCGATCGACACAACAGCGAGGAATACGAACCCGAAGAAGCCCGCCAGTATTTTTTTCATATGCTACCAGTATACACCCATGTTTTGTCGGGCCGTCTGGAGTTGAACCAGACCTAATACATTGTAGATACCTAGCGTCCACAACTCGGATCCCTCACTCGAGTCCCTCATCACCGCGAATTTGTAGCCGCGTTATTTCTTGCTTTCAAAATAAGCCTCCGCAACTGTCTTTGCGTCGCTAAAGTTTCTCCATGCGAGCTCAAAGATCTGTCTGAACGATTGCGCGAAATCGAGACTTTCGATAATCACAATCTGCGATGCGCCGAGCAGGTCGATACGAACGAAGTCCAAAGCAGAATCAATAGAAACCGTGGGAGCGTATGCCTCTCGCGGGAGTACCTTAAGGTTGCTGTAATGTTCGGGCCCGTTATCCTTGATAATTCCCTCAAGTGACTCGTCGGTGGTGGTAAAACCGCGCAGTTTCGTTCCGTATTTCTTATGATGTGCGTTCCATTCGAAGAAAAGTTGAAGCACTTCCGGGCTTGCTTGCGACGCCGAGGCGAAGAAACCGATGATTTCTTTCCCGCGCAGCTCTTTTTCTCGGTATTCGAGCGCTTGGCGCATACCGCCGACACCGTCGAAATACAGCGTGCGTGCTTTCTGCTGGCCAGTATTGTCTTTGTAGAGCGAGAGGAGCTCGGGCAAGGTCTCTCGTGCGGCGACAAACCGAGCTTCGGCCTTCTGCATCAATTCTTCAGGCGAAATGGCTGCGTAGCGCTTCCTTTTTTCGCGCGGGATGTAATACGCTAAGCCCTTCTCGACCAATTCGTCCAAAATCACGTAGGCAGTAGGCTTCTTGAGCCCAGATTTCATCGCGACACCATAGGCAGACCCGTTCCCGAGCTGGAGGAGCGCGATATATACGCGGGCTTCCTTTTCCGTGAGTCCAAGAGGCGATATCTTGTTAATCAGTTCGTCCATAGCGTGATAGGGTCAGTATATATCGGAATAATTATATAGTCAATAAAAATATTGATATTCAGCACATATCGTAAATAGCATTGTATATACGCCATTTATATGGTAAACAGGTAGGTAAGATATAGCCATAACTCTTGACTATTGACTGGCGTTGGTATATGATGCGTGTAGATGATAAGTGAGTAGCTTATCTGCACCTTGAACCGGATCCGCGGGAATACCCCGCACAACATTGAGGAGATAGTCATGTCCACAAACGCCCGTACCACCCGCGTCATCATCGTCGAAGATAAAGCCGATGAGCTGGGGAAAGCCATTACTGCTGTTAAGGCGGCGTTCGGGGAAAACGTCCTGATCAACACGGCAGGCACGTACGTCGGCTTTCGCAGAATCTCTGTCCCCCTCTTCATTGAGAGGGACGGCTGGAAAGAATACGAGGATGTTTTCGTCCTCACCGACATGATGTTCCCCGAAAAGGAGGGAGGAAAAGAAGAGCCGAATGGTCTTCTTGTGCTAGAGAACTGTATCTTCCATGGACATTTTGTCGCCGTGTGCAGCGATCTGTGTAATGGACACAATGCTGCGTGGCTATATCCTGCACTTAAGGCGTTGGGGAAGATGCACCCGCTTGGCAGCATACCGAAGGAGACGGGGTCAAAAAATTGGTCTCGTTGCATTGAAAAATTGGTGCAGTTTCGTGACCATTATCTCAGGAGCGATGCACCTGCTCCTTCCCAAGGGTGACCCCGCGATTCTCTTCCGCGTGTAGATGAGACAGGTTTCGAGACATACCTGGGTAAAAAGTCTCGATAGGGGGAGCCTCGCTCCTCCTCTTTATAAAGTTTCTGAAATGATTTCGGGAACTTTTAGAGATCTGCTCTTTCCACCTCAGGAGAATTGAAATGAAATTCAAGATTGTGTTGGGCGTGTTGGTCGGGTTCGTCCTCTTTGCGGGCATGCTGTGTGGACCAATCGTGATGTATTGGTTCCTCGGCATGACCGGGACGGTAGGCGACCTCCCACGGTTTGTCCAGACGTTTGTCGCGTATCTTGCCTGGCACGCCTCGATCATTGTCCCGCTCTTTGGCATCATTGGGGCCTATCTGTTCGCGGACCGCTTTCTCACCAGAGAAGAACGTGAACGGCTGAAAGGATGATTCCTGACCAAGTACGCCCAAACCCACCAGTAATGGTGGGTTTTCCTATTAAATGCTTAGTCGGGCCGCCGAGAGTCGAACTCGGCCAACATCCTCCCAAAGGATGCGTACTACCGCCATACGCCGGCCCGCTTGCCTCGAGCGTTGTCGAGGGGCTCTTTGCACTCTAGCAGGTTTATACGATTTGCGGCAGATACGAGACGCGCGCCATGCCATCGCGCCTGCGGAGCCAGACGAGCGCGCCGTCGACCTGCCAGTCCCCCTCCCAGCGTTTCTCTAGGACATACCACTCCCCCGTCCGCGCAACTTTGCGGATCTTCGCCTCGTGCAAGTTTATCGAAGGGTCATACTCGTCGCCCGTGTGCGCCGCATCGGCAAATTCGTCAACCAGAATAGTCTTCACCTCGACGAAGTGGAGCGTATCTTCGCTCTCGGCGATGATATCGAGCTCGCCCGTCTTACGAGCAATATTTCGGTCGCGGATGGTGAATCCGTGCCGTTTCAGGTACTCGGCGGCGACCTTTTCCCCCAAATTTCCGACCTCTTTGCGGGTATACGCAGAAATGTTCACGGCTTTTAGAAATAGGGCTTAGATACTGGATAATTTTAGGACGCTCGTTCAAAAATGCTTCACAGACATTCGTCCTTTATCCCCAATACTAACACCTTTATCCCCAGTTTTTACGAAAGTCTTTTAGTGCGTGCACAGCGTAGCTTAAGCGAAGTTGTGCGGATAGGGAGAATCGGACTCCCGTCTCATCCTTGGCAAGGACGTGTTCTACCACTAAACCATATCCGCGTGAGCATATACTAACACAAAGCCTGGTTATATTTCTAGTGCCCCCGCCAGGACTCTTTCCCTACGGGAACGGTATACCTTGCGGATTTTCTCTTCGCTTCAGAAAGCTCGATAAAATGCTCGCAAGGTCTTCTCGTCCTGGACGCACGCCTCCCAGGCGTGCTCGGGGGCACAAAAGCTCGCGGACTCTCTTTTGTGCCCCCGCCAGGACTCGAACCTGGAACGACAGTTCCGAAGACTGTTGTGATATCCATTTCACTACGAGGGCGTCTCTCTATACTACGCTATGTGGTACGATACTTCCATGTTGCACAGGATACCCCATGAGGTGCGAGTCGTTGGCGAAGCGCTCGAGAAGGCCGGCTTCGAGGCATATCTCGTGGGCGGTTGTGTCCGCGATCTCTTCGTCGATCGTGTGCCAAAGGATTGGGATCTGACGACGAACGCCACACCGGAGCAGATCCAGGCCGTATTCCCTGATTCTTTTTATGAAAATGACTACGGTACCGTCGGCGTGAAGACGGGGAGTGACGATCCGCGTACCGCCATCATCGAGGTGACGCCCTACCGTACCGAGTCGGGCTACTCTGACAAGCGCCGCCCCGACTCGGTCGCCTTCGGTACTTCCCTGCTTGAGGATCTCGCCCGACGCGACTTCACGGTGAACGCGATCGCCTTCGACCTTCAAGGACATCTCATCGACCCCTACGACGGTCAAAAGGACATAAAGGACAGACTCGTGCGTGCGGTCGGCAACCCCTCAGATCGCTTCAACGAAGATGCACTCCGCATGCTCCGCGCGGTCCGCCTTGTCGCCGAGCTCGATTTCGGCATTGATGGCGCCACGGCCACCGCCATCAGCGAGAACAGTGAGCATTTGAAGCATGTTTCCCGTGAAAGGGTCCGGGATGAGCTCCAGCGGATGCTGGAGTCAAAGAACCCCATGAATGCGCTCGTCTTGGCGCAAAGGCTCGGTATCCTTGAATATATTGCGCACGATCTCACCCGGGGCGTTGGCATCGCGCAGAATCAGGCGCACTCGTATGATGTCTTCGAGCATCTTATGCGCACGATGCAGCATGCGGCGGACAAAGACTGGGCGTTTGATATCCGTCTCGCAGGGCTCTTCCATGATGTCTCGAAGCCCGAGACGCGCCGGACGAATGAAAAAGGAGAGTGGACCTTCCACGGCCATGAGGTTGTCGGTTCACGTGTAACGAAGAAGGTGCTTGAGGATCTCCGCTTCCCTCGCGAGACTATCGACAAGGTCGTCAAACTGGTTCGGTGGCACATGTTCTTCTCTGACCCCGACCAGATAACCCTCTCGGCCGTCCGGCGCATGATAACGAATGTTGGGGAGGAAAATATTTGGGACTTACTCAACCTCCGCATCTGCGACCGCGTGGGGACCGGTCGGCCCAAGGAACAACCCTTTCGATTTCGTAAGTATAAGGCGATGGTCGAACAGGCGCTCCGCGACCCGATATCGGTCACGATGCTCAAGACCGATGGGAAGCATATTATGGAGATGTTCCACGTGAACCCGGGGCCGAAGATTGGCTACGTGCTCAATGCGCTTCTTGAAGAGGTTCTTGATAACTCTGATTTGAATACTCTCTCGTATCTCGATACGCGAACGGCTGAATTGCTTGCTATGCCAGAAGACGAGTTGCGGAAGTTAGGAGAAGCGGGGAAACAGAGGCGGGAAGCGGCTGAAGATGAGGAAATAAAGCACATAATGGAAAAGAACCACGTCTGCTAAAAACAAGGTTCGACCTTAAGAAATCTGGGCCAAAGGTCGAACCTTGTTTTGTTCCACGTGGAACAGAAAACACAAAAGCCACCCAAGGGTGGTCAGAAGCGAAAAGGAGCAAAGGGCGTTGATACGGTGCTTCCAACCCGAGAAATGTGGGCGGCTTTGTTATAGATTCGATTCAAGCGCTTTCACGTAGAACACCGTGTCCGGTTGTTGTAGAGCGGATACGCCGCGAACGTAGACAGGTGCACAGTCAGCGTCGATGAATGATGATTGGTTTTGAAAGAACTATAGAAAGATCTATCGGCTCTGGGAGTAAGCATACCGCGCTCAAGGACAGTGTAAAGGACACCCCTGTGGATAACGTGTCCTTTATAAATATAGGCATATATACTGCTGAGTATTACTCGTATAAATAAGAGTTAAGTGACATTCCGTGTGCATGATTTCTCTCGATTCCAGTCCTCAAGAAAGAGCGCGATGAGCACTCTCTGACGCTCGGTCGGCAGTCCGCGATGTCTCCGCAGATGCTCTTTGAGC
>JAHFML010000007.1 GCA_023269085.1 bacterium
AAGCCTTCTGTGGTCAACGCCGCAGCCACCCAACGCCTCTCAGCTGACAAAAAGTTGCGAAAGGTGCTTGCCGATCTGAAGTTCGATCAGATCTCGCTCGACGCCGACACTAAATCGAAGTTGCACAAACTGATTGTCGAGCACCTCGATATTTTTGCCGAGTGCGACTCAGACGTCGGAACAACTGTCATCGTCTTTCACGAGATTGATACTGGCGACTCACGTCCACTTCGTCAGCCTGCCCGTCGCACCCCATACGGCGATCAGCGAACCGCAATTGAAAACGAAATAAACAAACTTCTCGGGGCAGGCATCGCGCGCCCATCTACATCGCCGTGGGCCTCCCCCGTCGTGATGGTCAAGAAGAAGGACGGCTCGTGGAGAATGTGTGTTGATTACCGACGACTGAACACCGTTACTAAATTCGACTGTTTTCCACTGCCGCGTCTTGACGAAGCTCTCGACGCCGTCGCGAATTGCAAAGTGTTCAGCTCTTTGGATCTCGCCATGGCGTACCACCAAGTGCCTGTCGAACCGCAAGACATCGAGAAAACGGCGTTCATCACTCACGTCGGTCTGTTCGAAAAAACCAAAATGCCATTTGGCCTTTGCAATGCGCCGTCTACGTATTAGCGATTAATGTCGATTGTCCTACGAGGACTCATCTATCGCATCTGCATTGCGTACCTCGAGGACGTAATTGTGTTCTCGAAGCAGCGAACAAGTCATCTTGACGATCTCCGTACTGTATTTCTTCGACTGCGTTTCGCTGGCCTCAAACTCAAGCCATCGAAATGCCAACTTTTCCGCGACGAAGTACTTTACCTCAACCATGTCATCAACGCGTCCGGCGTGTCTCCCGACCCATCCAAGCTCCGAGTACTTTCGTCGTGGCCAGTTTGTACAACCGTCAAAGAAATGCAATCCTTTTTCGGCTTTGTCAATTTCTACATCGATTACGTCGCCGACTCGACTCAGCTCACGGCGCCACTCTACGCTCTAACGGTGGGCAAGAAAGGAACTGATAACGTGTCGCTCGGCGATATTGAGATGTCGTCGTTCAATGAGCTCACTCTGCTCGTTCAGCGCGCACTCTGCGCTGGACCGCAACTCGCTCATCCCGACCTCACTGAAGAATTCGTTTTTTACAGCGACGCTTCAAAGTTTGCCATCGGCGCAGTAATTCATCAGCGCGACGCCGCCGGTGTCGAATGTCCTGTATCCTTCTTTTCAAAGAAACTGTCGTCTGCTCAGCAGAAAATTACTCGACGTACGAGCGTGAGTGCCTCGCCGTCGTGTGCGCCGTCGAGCACTTCCGCGTCTATTTACTCGGCCGTCCGTTCCGTTTGCGCACCGACCATCGAGCGCTGCAATGGCTCCTGTCTAAGGAGCCTAAAGCGAGTGCGCGCGTCAGTGGCTGGATCGCGTCGCTGATGGAATATCCAATAGCCGTCGAGTACATCAAAGGAACTGAAAACACAGTCGCCGATATCTTGAGTCGACTTAGTGGCCACGCCGTCGACCAAGTGCCACCCGCTGATCAAGCAAAAGGCGTCCCCACATACGTTTTCCCTGTATCCGACGCCGACCGTCTGGAAGTCGGCACGCACTGGCTACGTGAGCAGCGCGCCGACCCGACAATCTCGCGCGTTGTCCATGGCATTGAACACAACACAAAGCCCGACGCGAACGAAATTCAGCTCGACCCGCTTCTGCAAAACTACATCGACGTGTGGAAGTCTTTAACTGTCGAAAGTGGTCTGTTGCGTCACTGCCCTGATGGTCGCAACTACTCGCGCATCGTCGTCCCGCCAACACTGCGTACTGACGTAATGCGATCACTTCACGTCCCTGCGCACCACGGCTACGAGAACACGCTGCGTCGCATCGCTCAACGTTTTCGGTGGCCTCGTGTGCGCGGCGACGTATCTGTCTTCATCCGAAACTGCGACGTCTGCGACCGCGACCGCAATTCAAATCCTAACCTTCGTGCGCCACTTGGCCAACTGCCAGCTGACACAGCATTCGGCGTACTGTACATCGACATCGTCGGCGGTCAAGGCTCACTCTCAGTCGGCGCCTCGCCTAAGTCAATTCTGTCGATGATCGACGGACTCACGGGCTGGGCTGAGGCTATTCCGATCGTCGATCAACTGGCCAAAACTGTCGCTGATGCCGTCTACGTTCATTGGATTTCTCGTTACGGCGTTCCTGAACAGATCCACAGCGATCGCGGCGTTCAATTTGAATCTGCAATCTTCGACGAGCTATGCACTACATTCGGCATTGACAAAACCCGTATGACGCCGTATCGTCCTCAAGCAAATGGCAAGTGTGAGCGGTTTAATCGCACGCTCGTATCGATGCTTCGCCGCGCCGTCCAGAAACGTCCATACGGCTGGGAGCCGCTACTGCCTGCAGTTCTTCAGGCCTATAGATCGACGCCATCTGAAGCCACTGGGTTTACGCCCCACTTCCTCGGATTCGGCAGCGTAATGCGCCTGCCAATCGACCTTGGCTCGCATCTACCGGAGCCTCCGCGCGACATTCGCTCGTATGGCAATCTGCTCGCCGAAAATTTGGAATGGGCATATCGTGTCGCTCGCGAGGTGTCTGGTTTCCAACACGCTTGTGCCGAGACGCGCTACAATCAGCGGCTCGTCGAAAAGCTCTTCAAAATCGGCGATCTCGTGCGCGTCGTGCGTCATGGACTTGTTGCCGGCGCCCCCTCGAAACTCGCAGCGAAATACTCTGATTTGTGCGAGATGATTTCTGTCCGCTGCGCCCTACTAACTCTACGAGAGCTTAACACACGACGTGTGTTTACCGCAAACCACGACGCGGTGCTCAAGTCAACACTATCGCACCCGACTCGCCATTTGCAGTCGCCTGCTGTTGCTCCTTAGAGCGACATTCCACAACTATGGGAACCGCCGCCTCAACAAACATTTGTATCTGCACGCGGCGTTATACCTAAAACTAATGACAACGATCGGTTTTATTCTACAACTACCAACCCACCGCCGATTGTTTATCGTGACCCGTCGCAACAACCGCAAACGCCAGATTCGTCACCCATTCGTAAAAGGCCACCTTCGGCGCGTGTTACTGTATTTGATGGCGCATCCGATTTTGAGCCGCTACTCAGTTCTCAGAACATTCCCGTCGACAATGATGTTACAATTGGCGTCATTTCTGCGGGTGCCACTTTGCCCGAAAGCATAGACGACGTTATTATCGGTATCACCGCTCCCCGTCCAGAGTTTTCGGTGTGCGCCATAACGGCTGCCGTAACTCCAACTGCTGTTACTGCGCTGACTACACTGCCTCGACTGTCGCGGCCGCCATCGGTCGAATCGTCGCGTTTGTGGTTTGCGCTTTTGCGCCTACTCAATGACGCTGACGTCGGTGCTGAAGCGCCCACAGAACAGTTCCGCCGCCCGCAGATCGGCTCGGAGCTCAAGCTGAAAGCTCTCGACGCTTTCCACACGCTCATGCTTATGAGGGACGACGGCATCTTCGACTGCGCAGCAACGATCAATTTTCCCGGCGTTTATATCCTTTATCATTAACGACGACTGTTCCGTTACGACTTATTATTTTCATATCGTTTTATATTAATCTGTGTCCACGACGAATTGCATTAATTCTTGACGTCGCATTTTTAATTATTCGTCGTCAATTGTTTAAACTACAGACTTTATTGATCGTCGTGTACACATTTATGTAAAGTTATTCATATCGATTATTGTCGTCTGTTTATTTTCTTTACTATTTTTTCGGGGTTTGATCTAATTATCGTTTTGTATTTTATCTTTTATCTCTCTTATCCTGTAATCTCGACGTTTTTGTTACCGACTGATTCACATATTTTGCGTCGTTTATCCAATTCATTTATCGTCGGTTTTCTAAAGGACTACCTTCGGGCCCCCTTCACGGCCACTTTTTCAACCCTACTTCGTCGTGTTTAGGAGGAGGGGAGTGTTACGGGGGTCCTCTTTACGTCGAGTTACTTATCTCTTACTATTCATAATCTTGATTATTATTATTATTATCGTCGAATAAATATTAAATATTCTCCTGTCGATTACATTGTTAGTACGACAGTACACAACGAGACTTATGTTACTCGCGGGACTCGCGGGGAAAATAAATATAATAATAAAATATATATCGGCGACTTAGCGTGAAGATATAGCGATCTAAGATGTGAAGTGCCCGGCAGCGAGGTACCGTGGCGAGTACCAAGAGGTACCCGCCACACTCTCCACCTCCCAAAGACGTGGAGAGGAGTCTACGAAATGCGAGCGGAGGACCACGCTTCTCGTTGTGTTTAGCGAGTCACGAGCAACAGAGGGGCAAGATTTCGAGCGATGCTGCCGGGCCGGCAGAAAGAAAAATAAAAAAAACAACGCTAGTGAACACTGCAGCGGCGTGGGGGTGAGATTAAGCCCGCGATGCACGGCGCGCTAACCGATAGCGTGAAATTTGATCACTATGCAGAGGTCGAGCAACGCAGATTGATTTAGTCGCAACGCTACATAAATGCGACGCAAATTGCTCGGCGAACACGTAAGTATTTAACGAGACGACAGAGGGCGCGGCCGCGCGACGAACACGCGAACAATGCGATGGGAATGCGAAGATTCGCGCGGCCACGCGAAGTGAGTACAGGTGCAGTAGTACGTGTTCGGCGTAGGACGAAAATGAAAAATGAAACAACGGCATTACAATGTACGGCGTACGGTAAAGACACATTAACGAGCGTGAGTGTGTGGCGGCAGCGATGGCGAGAAAACGTGGCGGCGGGACGGCGAGATGACGCGTCCGCGACGCGCTCACGACTCGACCGCCACGCGCGCACACGACCGCGACTGCGACGACGACGGCGACCACCAGCGAAGAGGCGCTCACTCGAAGTCTGGCCACTCGGCGGCGCGGGAGCGAGCGCGCAGCGTGTCGTCGTCAGCGGCGAGGAATGCGTTCACCGTCTTGTAGAAACGGTGCTGCTTGTCGCGCGTTGGAGCAATAAGCGCTATCTCATAGACGTGCGCCGTCGTGTCATTCGCGAGGTGGCGGCGCGTCTGTTCGCGACGCAACGCCTCTTGACGTGTTTCAGTGATGAGACCATTCTTAACAAGCATAACGAGCAACGCGAGGCCCAGGTGCGGCGCGATGCGCAACAAGCGGTTTGTGGCCTCGAGCTTCGGCTGATCGAGGTCGTGCGTGTTCGTCAGCCTGAAGTAGACGGGCGAGGCAGGCTGCGGCGCGATATTCAGCCTGCCGAACGGCGCTTGACGCACGCGACGCGCAAGTTCATCAAACTTCGACTTGCGCTCTTTTAGCATGAGCGACGTCGCTAGCTCGTACACATTGTCCGGGCGCGAGAACCACTCGAACCCCGGCACCCACACAGCTACCTGATCCGTCTTCGGGCGCGGGATCGAGTCAGAAATGCGATGG
>JAHFML010000008.1 GCA_023269085.1 bacterium
CGCCAACCTGCAAGGAGCCCTGTACGAGTTCCTCAGCCCGGTGGGCGATCATCCAACAATCGATCTGCCTCGCCTACTCCAACGTATTCGGGAGATGGGCTACAGACTTCCAGAATCGTCACTGCAGGCGCAGCAGTCAGGCTCCGGAGAGACCCTGCGGGAGCAGGACGATGCCATGGAACAGGATTGGGCCGACGAGCGCCGGGATGACCCCATCGATGATGAACTACAGGAGGAGCTGCAAGGCGGTGGCTCGGAACCGGAATACTTGGGGTCTGAGCCGGCTTCTGGTGCGTCGTCTGGCACTGAGGGCGCCATTGCTGCCGTCACGCTATTTGCGGGCAGTATCATCAGCCCGAAGTTCGAGATCGCGTATGCCTCCGGCATTCCCGGCGTCACTCAGCCCGACAAAGCAGCGACTTCGACTCCTACCGGCGTGGGACTGGTGGAGGTGCAGACAGAGTCTCCTCCGTTGTTGGCCGCGCGGAAACCGGTGCGCGACAAGAAGAAGGGCGCCGGGTCGACCCATCGTCACGGGAAGCGCCCGCGTAGGACTTCGCCTGTTGAGCCGCCCGTTACGGCGAGTGCGAGTCTCCCGCTGCCTGATCAAAGTGCGCGGCCTCCACGTGCGACTTCTCCGAGACTACGACGGGCGGCGGCGGTGGCGGCGTCTCAACGACTCGAGAGGGGGACGTCTCCGGTTCGTCACCGTGTTCCGAGCGAAGAATCGGTGTCGGAGGTGTCGGTGACGGAGCCGGTACTACCGGAACCTGCGACGGTGCCGAAGAAGAAGGCGGCGGTACCCGCAACAAAACAGAAATCGCCAGAGTTCATCGAGTCTTCCACTTCGTCCTCAGAGTCTTCGGACGACTCGACCACTCCGCTGGCAGCGTCGCGCGGATCACTGCCGTCTCGAGGCAAGAAAGCGGCTCTTCCAAAGCCTGCGACGGCGCGCCCCAGCTCCAGCGCCTCAGCCTCGCGTGCGCCGTTACCAGCAAGGACTCCGGCTGACAGGGGGAGTTCGGCGCGCGCGGCTTCGCCATCTGCTTCAGCCTCGAAGGCTCGCCGAGCTGCTGACGTTGCGACCAATCCAACGACCCTCCCACTGTACGTATCGGTCGTTGAACGCAAGATGGCCAATCGTGCCCTGAAGCCGAAGTACTTCAAGGTGAGGGAGGAGCTCTCCAAGTTCGTGCAGCCTGGCAGCAAGATTTTAGTGAATTCCGGCATGTCGGCGGTTCTGGGAAACGGGGCGCCGGTACTTCGAGACCTATCGCGGGAGCTGCGAGAGTTTTTGCTGAGTGCGGGCAAAGGGGCTTCGGTGTTGGCTTTCACGAACGGAGCTGTGGTGAAGTTGGTCGTCCAATTCTCCCGCTGGCTCTTCAGGACGTATGGCCCTCGATATGCGACTCCCGAGGAGCGAGCGGCCTACAACTTCATTCGGAATCTGCCGACGGGAATGATTGTGGACAAACGTCTTGAAGTAAAGGCCGGAAAGGAGATCGGCAAGTCCGCGATGTGGCTGGACAAATCTGACGACAACCTGCTATCTCCTCTGGATATCTGGGAGCGCCTCCGGCTGGGTCTACCGTTGACCGAAGACCTAAATTCGAGATTGTTGGTGCTGCGGGGTGACGATCCGACGGTGCTGATCGTGAGAGGGTGCGCGAACGCCATGTTCATCTTCCGCCTTCTGGACCTGTACTCGGCGGGAGCGGTGGGCATTCGCGGGACTATCGAGCGTCTGGAGCTTGCGGACGCCGGACTCTTCGATCTGGCAGTACTTGCTCGCGCGTGCGGATCGTGGCACGTGGGCATCGAGCAGCTCGCAGTACTGGCTCTCGACCTTGAACTCAAGGAGCGCGTGCAAGTCTTCGGCGACAAACAGGCGCGCGAGAACACTGGTATCGATCGGTACTTCGGCGGTGGACCCTACCCGATCGGACGTGATATTGCCCTCGTGGAGCTCTCCTGTTCGAAGGAGGTTACCGGGAAGCTGAAGGACTGCTCCAGCAGGAGCCTGGGGAATGTCTGCTTCTACTGGAAAGCGAGCAATAAGGCAAGAAGAGTGCCCGTAGCGCTCGAATTCGGGAGTACCGCCAGTGCGTTCCCTGAGGACAGTCCTGCGACGTACGAGGCGGTCTTCGGCTACACGACGGAAATAATGACGAGGGCGTACGAGTACGGATTCGACGCCTATGCCGAACCGCAGGAGCTTCCGTTGGATGACGAGTACCGGGAGGCTTCTCTGGAGATCTCGCAGGAGGCAGTCGACTTCTACGGTGCCACTCGTGTGCAGAGTAACCTGATCGGCACGAAGATGTCGGCGGGCTTCCCCGATTGCCAAGTGTCCGAGCGCTGCGCCCTCATCGTGGTGGCCCGCATCGTGTTGGTACCAGGCAGGCGCCACGGGACCGGTGCGGCGGCGACTGCGGAACTTTCCCCGTACGTGGCACTGCTGGTTCTCGCGAACGCGTACGGCCGGGTGCTGGCATACTACGTTGCGGAAGAGCGCGGTTGTGTCAAGCCGGCCGGTCTGCAGGTGATGCCGCAAGGAGTTCGGAAGGACTGGCAGCATATGCGGAGATCTTTGCTGTCGTACTTGGGCCGCGACAACTTGCTGGTCGGGTTCAATCTCACCTGGACGCTGACCGCGCTTCAACTCGCTGTGGACGCTACGCGCGTGATCGATGTCGGACTGGAGCCTGCGTACCAGCGGTGGTGCTGCCAGCTGTCCAAGAGGTACAAGCGCTTTGTGGACATGCTTGTGCCTAATCTGTGTGTACCCTTCGATCGCCGCTGGCCCGCAATCCTCCTCGGTGATCTGGAGCTGATGCCGAATGGCCGCGACGATATCTTTCGCGACACGCTGTACACTGCGGCCATATGGCAAGTAATTCGGGAGCGGGTAGCGGCAGATCGCGCGAACGTGGAACTGCACCTGTTGAAGCGGCTTTACAAGATCGGCTGCGGAGCTGGTTTCGGGCGCCGGGAGCTCTTCTCCTTGGAGGACGAGCAGAATCTCTTGGAGCGGCCGTGCCCACAGTCGCAAGATGGAGCCGGTACTACCAAGTGGCCGAAGGATACCGAGCTCATGAGTACGGCGGTGCAGATGCTCGCGCGAGTGGAGGAGGCCCCGGAGACTCCGATCCAGTGGGAAGGTGACCACACTGCGTTCATGATCCAGTGTGCAATGATGGCCCGAGAGTGGCGTGAGAATGTGCAGCCCGGCGATCCGATAGTGCGGGACTTCGGCGATTTCGGGCTGCGGTGCCAAGTCGCCGTCAATATGGCGATCGGTTCTACGAGGATCCACGACGAGGCGAAGTTGGTGGTCGCGTGGATCAACAACCGCAACGAACACAGCTGCGCTGCGCTGCGAGCGGTGATCACTCTCGACCGGCGTCTCTCCTCTGAATGTGGAAAGCGGTTGCTGTCCTGCCTCGTCGACTTTATCGTCCAGCCGGCGTGGCTTACCTACGCGATGAGCCCGCGTCCGGTGCCGATCATTGATCGCGAACTGGTGGCGGCACCCTCGGGATGTGCGTCAGGTGTAGCGGACTGGCTGAAGGAGCGACCGGAGCCTGTTCCGAGGTGGTACTTGGTCCCGGTGCCTGAGAGTCCGCGTGTGGCGGCCGGCCTGTCTGGTGCTCGCTATGGTCGCCCGCACCGTCCGCGTGGAACTCCTACAGCTGCGTCGAGGCGCGGTGGGCACGACTACAGTAGCCTCGACCTGCACGCTCACGGTGGCACTTCATTGGGGAGGAAGGCTACTGAGAAGGAGGGGGAGCGAGGTGAAGCCTCGACATCGACTGCAGCTGATGGAAGTCCTGCGCCTGAAGCGGGAGTACCGGCAAGTTCGGCGAGTACGACGACGCAACAGGAGGAGTGCGAGGAGAGTCCGCCGCGGCTGGTGATCGCGGAGACGCCGGCGCCGTCGCAGGAGGCGGCCGACCCGGAGCACGAGGGCGTCCATACGCGCTCGCAGTCGCGGTCGCCGAGCAAGACTCCATCGGCGACCCCGTCAAAGTCGGTGCCTAAGTGAACGGCGCTGCTCCGGCACTGTATAAATTGTATTTCTTTGAATTGATAATATGCATAATTTGGGACAGTACACTGTACTTTTCATTTCTTTCTTTCAATAGTACTTCGTACTTTTGATTTCTTTTTCTTGTCTATGTCAATAAGAACAAACTCGACAATTATTGTTATTGCATCTCAGAGCAGTTGTCCACCGCCAATTTATTCCTTCACAAGCATTCAGTGGCGGACAGCTGAGCGTTATTTT
>JAHFML010000002.1 GCA_023269085.1 bacterium
AGTCACCGCATTGGGGGCAGATGCGGCCTTTTTTTAAAGTGCATATTAAATATTCGTGATATTGGCTTGTATGTACGCCACCATACTCCTAAATCAGCCTCCCGAAAGTTTCTTTAACCGTCATTCGGGAAAGAAAAGGAAAAGAGAGCGGCGGACACTTGTGTCCGCCGCTAGAGGGCGATGCCGGGGCGCTTGGGAAAAGATGATGAGTCACTCACGACACGACCGCGACTGTCATAGGCGATGAAATAGGGATCGATCGGGTCGCGGCGAGAGAAGTTGCCGACATCGGTGCGATATTTCGCATCGATGAGCGAAGTGCAAGTGCGAATAATTTCTCCGACGCCCGAGAAGATTTCATATTCAATAACCACAAACTTTCCGAGCGGCGCTTTCGTCGAAGGGTAGAGCTCAAGATTACGCATGACGGTTCCTCAAAAAACAGTCTACGAACAGTATAACGCGAGATGTGCGATAAATCGGAGAGAGTCTTTGCTATACTTCCATTACATGACCGAACCAGAAGCGGCTCGCGGGCTCACCTCAGCAGAAGCGCGTCGTCGGCTTGTCGCGAGCGCGCCGCACGCGCTCGCGCCCTTGCACGGCATCCCCGGGCTCCGCGCCTTCCTCATGCGCTTCGACAGCTGGCTCACGCTCATCTTGCTTCTCGCCGCCGCAGTCTCTGCCGCTTCGGGCGATACGGTCTCCGCCGGCATTATCGTCGGCATCGTCGTGCTCTCGGCGGCGCTCGACTATGCGAACACGTATCGCTCTGAGAAGGCGGTCGCGCTCCTGCTCGCGCGCGTGCGCATCACTGCGGCCGTCCGGCGCGATGGGAGCGTGCAAGAAATTCCTTTTGCCGAGATCGTTCCAGGCGACGTTGCCCTGCTTAAGGCGGGCGATCTTGTCCCCGCCGATGGGAGCGTCATCGAAGCGAAAGATTTCTTCATGAACGAGTCGTCGCTCACGGGCGAATCATTCCCGCGCGAAGCGGCACCAGGTGATGCGTGTTATCTCGGCGCCTCGGTCGTTACCGGCACCGCTGTGATGCTGGTCGACAAGGTCGGCACCGAGACACGCTACGGGAGCATCACCGCCGCCCTCGAAGCGCGCGAGGCGCCGACCGAGTTCGACCGAAGCATCAAGGAGTTCAGTGCGCTCGTCGCGCGCGTGACCTTCATTCTCGTTGCGGCGATATTCGTCGTCCTTGCGCTCGTGCGGCATGAGTTCATCGAGTCGCTCCTCTTCGCGGCGGCGCTCGCGGTGGGCCTCACGCCCGAGCTCTTGCCGATGATTATTACCTTGAATCTCACCAAGGGCTCGCTCGCGATGGCGAAGCGCGGCGTGATCGTGAAGCGACTCTCGGCTATCCAGAACTTCGGTTCGATCGACATCCTCGCGACTGACAAGACGGGGACGTTGACCGAAGACCGCATCACGCTCGTGCGTACCGTCGACATGAGCGGAAAGGACGACGCCGAGGTTTTCCGGCTCGCCTACCTCACGACCGCCTTCCATTCGCGCCTTGAGACGCCGATCGACGTCGCCATTCGCGAGCATGGGAGCCCGGACATTGCCGCGTATCGCAAGGTCGATGAGATCCCTTTCGACTATGAGCGCAAGCGCGACTCGATGGTGGTCGCGCGCGGCGAT
This sequence comes from bacterium, assembly GCA_023269085.1. GTDB lineage: Bacteria > Patescibacteriota > Minisyncoccia > Phycocordibacterales > Phycocordibacteraceae > C7867-001. Next base: position 1,654 of record JAHFML010000002.1, read on the forward strand.
GAGCATCTCCTCATCGCCAAGGGCGCGCCTGAAGAGATCATCCGCGATTGCGCTACTCTCGGAGAGTCGTCGGTGCCTTTTTCTGACGAGATGAAGAGACAGGCGCTCACAGAATACGAGAAGCTTTCGAGCGGCGGCTTCCGCGTCCTCGCGGTCGCGACGAAGGCGGTCGAAGCGAAAGAGCAGTATGAAAAGGATGATGAGCAAGAGCTCGTCTTCGCGGGCTTCGCGGCCTTCCTCGATCCGCCCAAAGCCTCTGCGACCGATGCGCTCGCTCGGATGCGAGCGTACGGCATCGCGGTCAAGATTCTCACGGGCGACAATGCGGCCGTCACGCTCCGCATCGCGCACGACATTGGCTTGCCCGAGACCGAGGCAGTCGAGGGCGCCGCGCTCGCGGCCATGTCAGACGCAGAAGTAGCGAAGGTGGTCGAGGAGCGCGCGATATTCGTTCGGCTCTTGCCCGAGCAGAAGCGACGCATCATCATGGCTCTCCAAGCGAATGGCCATGTGGTCGGCTACTTGGGCGATGGCGTGAACGATGCGCCCTCGCTTGCCGCGGCCGATGTCGGCATCTCGGTCGAGAACGCGGTCGACGTCGCACGCGCGACCGCCGACCTCATCCTCCTGCGCAAGTCGCTCGCCGACCTTGTCGAGGGAGTGATCGAGGGCCGCCGCACCTTCGCTAATACGCTCAAATATATGATGATGGATTTGAGCTCAAACTTCGGCAACATGTTCTCGATGGCGGCGGCCTCAATCGTACTCCCGTTCCTCCCGATGCGCTCTACCCAGATCTTGCTCGGCAACCTGCTTTATGATGGTTCGCAAATGGCGCTTCCGTTCGATACGGTCGATGATGAGGACATGATTCGTCCGCGTAAGATCAGCATCCCGTTCTTGCGGCGCTTTATGATCTACTTCGGCCTCATATCCTCGGTCTTCGATATCACGACCTTCGTGGTGCTCGCGCTCGTCTTCCATCTCGCCGGCTCCGCCTTCCAGACTGGCTGGTTCCTCGAATCGATAGCGACACAGACGTTCGTCATCTACATCACCCGCACGCGGAAGATGCCCTTCATCGAGAGCGCACCGGCGAAGATCCTCATCGCGAGCACGCTCGGCACCGTGCTCGTCGCGTGGGCTATTGTGTGGAGCCCGTGGGCGGCGCTCTTCGCCTTTGTCGCGCCCTCAGCACTGCTCGCGCTCACGATACTCGGCATCACCATCGCCTATCTCATGGCCGTCGAGATTGGCCGCCGCCACTTCTATGCTCGTTTGAGCGCGGCCGCGTGATACTATTGAGACATGAATATCCACCCGCTGTTCGTCCATTTCCCGATCGCCTTATTCATCATCTATTCGGTGCTTGAGATCGGGAGCTACTTTTGCAAGCGTCTGCGCAGACAGAGCTGGCTCGCGCCGGTGAAGCAGTTTCTCGTCCTAGTCGGCTTCTTGGCGATGTTCACCGCGCTCGTGACCGGTGGTATGGCTGAAGATGCGCTCGGTGCCGGAGACCCGCGCGCGGCCGTCGTGGCCGTGCATGAGCCCTTCGCGCTCCTCACCACGCTCATCTACTTCTTCCTCGCTGGCGCGTACACCGTCCGCATCTTTGACCAAGAGGGGTGGGCGCTTCGCATCATCGGCAAGAATCGTCTCCTGCATCGTATCTGGCATATGAAGAAAGCGTTTGCGCGAATCATTCTCGACACCGTGCTCCGACCGCTTCTCGCGCTCGCGGGTCTCGTCAGTATCACTATCACCGGTGCGCTCGGCGCGGCTATCGTCTATGGCCCAAGCGTCGACCCGATCGTCTCCTTCATCTATCACCTCTTCTTCGCGCGCTAAATAATTAGCGACTCATGTTGAAGGCAATATAAATACCGATAATGCCGCCGACCGCGGCGAGGATGACCGAAGAGAAGGAGAACATATCCGCGCCCCACAGGCTCGGCAACATCTCGCCGATAGTCGAGCCCAGCGCCATCCCTCCCCATACTGCTTGCTTCATGTAATGAGTATAGCAACCTTACCGTATCCCGCTATCAAATTGCAGATTCAAACTGGCGCGATTGTTGAGTGTGACCGTGAAGGTGACGGGGCTGAGGCTGGGGAGTGAGTTATTTGATGCGGCGCCGATCGTGTAGTCGCCCGGAGCAAGCTCATGCGAGAAGTATCCGCTCGTGTCTGTCACTACGACGAGATCACTCAAGACTCGCGAGACGCTCGATATGACAAGGGTCGTTTGGTAAGGCCGGGGTGCACAAGCCGGGTCAGCGGGGAAGCGTTCGACGGGGCAGACGGGGCCGATAGTTACCACACCCTCAACCCCCGTGGCAACTTGGCCCGGCCGCGCGACGGGGAGCGTCGTGCTCGCGACCGGCACTACTACGGGCTTAGTCTCGTGAGCGAGGATAGCCTCGACCAAGGGCGGCACCCAGAGCTTCTCGGTACCTAAGAGCCCGATGCCGATGATAATAAGGATTTTCATCTAAGGGTACCTAATCGGGTTGAATAAAGCGGCCCAAATCGCCGTTCAGGATAACTGGATCGAACCCGAGGATCTCGTCGTGAAGAATACCTTCGGGAACCGCGTGGTACAGAAATATCTTCTTGCCGAGCCTAAAGGCGTCGTACATCTCGAGGAATGTCCCGCCCCCTATATAATTCTTGATCCCGTTCTTCTCAAAATTCAAAACGAACACGGCGTCGATCTTTTCGATGACTTCGGCGCTTTGACGGAACATCTGAGCCTTCCATGCGGCATGCACGGCGGCTCCTTGAGCACGATGCTGTTCTTCTCGAGAAGGGTCGTCATATGAATTGGGGAGGGTTATATGGTGATCGGCCTCTTCAAGCGCCTGCTTGATAGGCGGGATCTGATCATAGAAATGCTTACTGCAAATGAGGAATATCTTCATTCTATTTCACGAATGACGTGCAGAGGAGGAGTGCCGCGAGCAGGAGGACGAAGACCGCGAAGGTCCCGACGGTTTTTATGAGGAAAGAGAGCGCCTGCGGCTTGCTTCCTTCGAGGAAGAGGGCGAGCGGCTCATACACGAACAAGATGCCCATCACCGCCGTCGAGAGGACGAAGAGGCTCAGCATCGTCAGTGGCGCGAGCAGGGTGTCGGGTGTGCGTACCGCGATCGAGGAGGTCGTGTTGATGATCAAAATAATCGCGGCGATATATCCGAGCGCCATGAACGCGTTGAAATGTGGGTTTTTCAGCATGTCTCTAGTATAGCAGGCTACGGACGGGTATACTCTTCTTATGACCGAAGGCGCTCCAAAATTCGAAAACCCTCTCCAGAGTAAAGAGGCGCTCAAACGGGAGAAGATTGCATTGGCTAAAGAGCTATTTGAAAGCCGAGAGAGCTTCTCTTTCCCCGGCGTTGGTCCAGACTCTTATGCAGAATTAAAGGCTGGTGATGGGGAAGATCCTGGTTATACGACCCCTACTGATAAAATCCTGGAACGAATGCAGAACGAGGGGATGAAGATTGTCTTAGGGAAACATCCGGAAAGTGGAAATATTTTCGTTTTGCCATTCCAAAGTGATGACATTGAGAATGATTCAATTTCCCCGCGACACTTGCTAGTCGAGGGAGTAGAGGACGAGAAATTAAAAAGGCTTATCGCTTTGAGTAAGAGCTGATTAGAAATCAAAGCAGAAGCGTCGTGACGGATATAGTAGACGACATAATAGGCTATCGCACTCGTCACCCAAGCGATGATTAGACAGTAAGAGCCACCCTCGCTACTTAGCACCTCCTGAACTTTCTTTGTATAAAGAAGTCACTATTAATTTAGCTAGTTTTTGCCTCTCGTCTTTCACATCCATACACCATGCGTGACCTCTTGTTGTAATAATCGCCTCAAGATATTTCTCTAGGTCTCGGCGCGAGTCGATGATTGGTTTTGTGCACAAATATCTTTTTGCCTCTTGATAGTCACCAACATTCATTATCTCAATCCTTGATCGCTTCGGTTTATTCGTCAATGGCTATGCAGTACAAAATACGGCAGTTTGTCCATCCCCACATACGTAAACATCTCATAGTTTGCACGGCGAGCCGTTTCAGAAAGCTTGTAATTCGAGAGATTCTTCTTCGGCACAAAGGGATAAAAACGTATCTCTTGTTTCTGGCTCTCTTTTTCCTTCCATTTGAAATTAAGGAAGAGCGGCGGTGTCATGTATCCAGCCTTGAGAACTTTATTCATGATTTGCCAACCGGCACCGAAAACGACCGCCTTTGGTTTGTTCCGACTGGTCTTCACCTGTGCTCGGAAAGAGCATCCCGTGCACTGCACATCAAAGAGGGGGTAATTCGGTGGGAGTATCATGAGGGATTTCCCACAATTCGGGCAAGGGACTAAAGCAACCACTTCGAGTTCTCCCGCATCGCCAACTGGATGGTTGTTTGCCATGCAGGAAGTAGATCATTTATAGATCTCGCGCGCAATGTCCTCGAGCCTTCGTTTTTCTCTCAGTAGCAAAAAGCGGCCATGTTTCGTAAAAGTTAACAATTTCTAGTAGAGATACTTTTATTTTAAATATAAGAGCCGATATCTTTTATCGAGAGGTTGCAGCCTTACTGTCTCTACGATGTTTCGACGACCAGCATCAAAAGTAAGCCCACGTTGAGTGAGGGTGTCTCTAGCTTGTATTTTGGTTATGATTGGATATCCATTATTCAAATCTAATTCTGGGAAATCTATCTTCGGATGACCCTTTTCCCATAAGCTAAAGGCTTTTTCTCCTTTATAAACAAACCAAATCTTCGAAAAAGAAGAATCCATGGAAGCAGCGGATCTTTTTAATAAGTCTATTGTTACTGAATCAAATTCGAAAAAAGGGAACTCTAAAAGATCTGAATGCACAATTAACCACACCTCTTGCGCGCCACTTCTATCTGTGTACTCCTTAATACGTTTTTGCTTATTTTCTATAGTTTGTCGAAGCCAAATATGAGGTTCATTGGGTATGATTATTTCATAGGCTTTGCCATGCTTTAAGCGTTTGATGGTCTTAGACCAAGACATTGCTCGTTCCATACTCAGATGACAGCAGTCTGCAGCTATTTTCTTACCGTCTATAGCGAACACCCAATCAGGTTTATCAACAACATCAAGGTCGTCGATTACGCTAAACAAATTTTCTTTCAGAACAGATTTGACGGCATCTATGGCCAGTTGCTCGTTTTTAGTCCTTGTCTTGCGCATGTTATTTATTTCTTTTTACGATACAGATCTGTTTTGATCTTGATGCGTAAGTCACATGGAGTAGTCCTATGTAAGCATTTGTTTGCAATAAATTTACTTCTTATTTTTAAAATTCGACACGTTTTTCATTTCATTTACTTGTTCAATCAAATTATCTGCGAGAGTTTGATGAACTGACTCATAGAATTTATCTCCAGGCTTACTTCTGTCTAATTCGTCTGCTTTTATCATAAGCCAATGAAGCCACTCCTTAGGAACCTCAACCATTTTCTGGGAATTTTTCCAGTCCTGGTAAATTAAAAATATAACACTTACTAATATCAAAATATTTAGAAGATTCATGAGTATATGTATACTACCGCTGAGCAGTATTTCTGTAAACGATTCAAACGACATGTCTCGTGTGGGTAGCCTTATTCAAATTGATTTGCTCGCGACTAAAGCAAACTTCTTCTCTCGCCGCCAGCCCTTAAGCTCGGTCTCGCGCTGGCGCGCTTCGCGGAGCGTCGAGAAAGTCTCGTGATACAGGAGTGTCACAGGTCGACGGGTTTTAGTATAATGCGCGCCCCATTTTGAATCGTTATGTTGCTTCATCCTCCTCTCGAGATCATTGGTGCATCCGACATAGAGAGACTGGTCAGCGCATTCGAGGATGTAGGTGAAATACATAGTGGTATCATACCGCCCTTTCTCGAAGACTCGTCAGGGTCTTCGTCGCATTGAGTTTGAGAGTACAAGCAAATAACCACACGCGTGATTAGCGGGGGCCGAAGGCTCTGAGGAGCGGAGCGACGAAGAGCTGCGGGACAGGGATTCGAACCCCGGTGACAACATTCAGAGTGTTGCATCCTACCACTAGATGATCCCGCAATACAGAGACAATACGGCATCGAGCGCGATTATTCAATATGCAGTATGGTTAGCCTATATGAAGCCCGCGGCAGAGAATCAGTATGAGGTCATCGTGGTCGGTGGCGGGGCCTCGGGGATGATGGCGGCAGGGCGTGCGGCCGCGCGGGGTCAAAGGGTCCTCCTCATCGAGAAGAATGCGCGGCTCGGCGAGAAGCTACGCATCACCGGCGGCGGGCGCTGTAATATCACGAACGCCGAGGAGGATACGCATCGCCTCCTCGCGCACTATGGCGCGGCGGCGAAGTTCCTCTATTCGGCCTTCGCACAGTTCGGGATGCGCGATACCTTCTCATTTTTTGAATCCCGCGGATTGCCGCTCATGGTCGAGGCGGGCCAGCGCGCCTTCCCCGAGAGCGAGAAGGCGAGTGATGTGGTCGTCGCGCTCGAGCGGTATCTCGCAGAGGGAGCGGTCGAGGTGCGCACGAGCACAACGGTGCAGAAGGTCGTGGCGAATGGCGCTCGGGTCGACGCAGTCGAGACGAGCGCCGGCGCATTCTCGGCGCAATCTTTTATCTTCGCGACCGGCGGCGTCTCGCACCCCGAGACCGGCTCGACCGGCGACGGCTTCGCGTGGCTTGGCGAGCTCGGCCACCGGGTGGCATCGCCTTCGCCGACTCTCGTCCCGCTCAAGGTGCAAGAGGCGTGGGCGCACGAGCTCGCGGGCGTCACGCTCGCGAGCGCGAAGATCACCTTCGCGGTAGATGGCGTGAAGAGGTTCTCGCGCTCGGGGCCGCTCCTCTTCACCCACTTCGGCATCTCGGGGCCGACGGTGCTCAACAGCGCGGGGAAGGTCGCCGTGTTGCTAGAAGAAGGCATCGTCACGGCACAAGTCGATCTCTTCGCGGGCGTTGACGAGGGCGCGCTCGATCGCCAGCTGTCTCTGCACTTCATCGCGAACAAGAATAAGTCAGTGAAGAATGCGCTACGAGATTTTATACCACCCGGCATGAGTGACGCACTCGTAGCACTCATCGCCGACCTCGATGAGGAGACGAAGGTGCACAGCGTGACGAAGGAGAGCCGCCGTGCGCTCGTCGCACTCGCGAAGCGTCTGCCGCTCACTATCACTGGGCTGATGGGGCTCGACCGCGCGGTCGTCGCCGACGGCGGGCTCCCGCTCACCGAGATCGATCCGCGCACGATGCGAAGCGTGCGCTATGAGAATCTCTTCGTGACGGGCGACCTGCTCAACATCGTGCGCCCTTCAGGCGGCTACTCGCTCCAGCTCTGTTGGACGACGGGAATGGTCGCCGGCAGTCACGCGTAGCTCGCAAAAATCGAGAAGTGAGGTAGTGTGGAGCTATATGGCGCTTGCTATCACCAAGGTTGAATCAGCCGATTTTGTAAAAGGGGTCATCGGGACGGATGACGTCTTCACTGATGGCGTGCCCGAGATCGCCTTCGTCGGCCGCTCAAATGTCGGCAAGTCGAGCCTCATCAACTCGCTCACTGGCCGTAAAGCTCTGGTCAAAGTGGGGAACAAACCGGGCAAGACGACGGAGCTCAACTTCTTCTCTATCAACAATAAGAAGTGCTATTTCGTCGACCTGCCGGGTTATGGCTATGCCAAGGCGACGCCGAAGCAGAGAGGGAAGATCGAGAAGCTCATCCTCTGGTACCTTATGTACTCGGGTGCACAGCCGCGACGAGTTGTCATTATTCTCGATGTGAAGGCGGGGCTCACGGACTTTGATCAAGAGATGGTCTGCGTGCTCTGCGAGCAGGGGCATCCGTACACAATCGTCGCGAACAAAGTGGACAAGCTGAATCAGAAGGAGCTCGCGGCCGCCCTAAAGGGGATACGCGCCGCCGCAGGCGGCGCGGAGGTATTCCCGTATTCGACCATGACCGAGCGCAACAAGGCGGAGCTCTTCGCTGCGGTCGTCGCCGACGAACATGTATCTGACGAATGAGCAGGCGAAGGCGAAGGTGCTCGCCCTGAAGTATGACGGCGCCCCGAGCGATGCCTATGCGGCCGACTGCGCGCGCATCGACGCGAGCGAGCCGTGGGAGTATGTGCTGGGGGCAGCCGACTTCCTCGACTGCACGATTGATCTCTCGGCACGGCCGATGGTCCCGCGCGATGAGACGGCGCATTGGGTCGCGCGCGTGATTGAAGAATGGAAGCATGAGCCTGCAGTGCAGGCACTCGACCTCTATGCCGGCTCGGGCAATATCGGCATCGCGCTCGCCAAGCACCTGCCCACCGCAAACGTCACCTTCAACGAGCTGGATGAAAAATTGTTGCCACAAATAGCGAAGTCGCTTGAGCTAAACAGCATCGACGCGTCGCGCACGACCCTCATCGCGGGCGACAGTTTAGAAAAAATAGAAGGGAAGTTCGACCTCATCTGCGCGAACCCGCCGTATGTCGACCCCGCGAGCGAGAACGAGATGGACCCCGAGATGCGGTATGAGCCGCACATCGCCTTCTTCGGTTCTCTTGACGGCATGGGGCATCACCGCGAGCTCATACGGGAAGGGAAAAGATATCTCACGCCACGCGGCGTGCTCTATGGCGAGTTCGACATGACGCAAGCAGATGAGATTAAAAAATTGCTCGCCGCGAGCGATTGGCACTATGAGATATGGGACGACCCCTACGGCCACCCAGGGGTCATGGTGCTTCATGCAAGTTGAGTAAGGTTCGACCTTACTCACTTGAGTGATGGTCTTGCGCGCGTCATAAAAAGATTGACCCCACGCAAGCGTGGAGTCGGGCGGCGATGGGCGGTCAAATGAGCTTAAGCTCGTTCTCGTAGTACACGTGAGATGAGCCATTCGGAAAGGTTACTTTGCAAGACATGTAGCCTTCGTAGTAACCGAATCCGTTTCGGGTGACGCTACTTACCGTGCCCGTCTTGTTCGGAGAGTCCAAGACTTGCACCTTGTCGCCTGATTTAAGGCGGCTACTGAATTCCTTTTCGAGCCACTTCATAACCGCCTTCAAAAAACTTTTGATGTCCATGGCGCACCTCTATAGGTTGGTTGAACTACGGAACTTCCTGCAAAGCACCATATCACATCTATTTTGTAAGTACAGCACTATTTCACCCCGATGGAAGTAAGGAAGGTGGCGAGCTCGTCGCCCTCGATAGCCCGCCACTTGCCCGACTTCAAATCTTCGAGACGGATGTTGAGGATGCGGGTACGCTCGAGCTCGACGACGACATTGTGGAGCGCGGCGACCATGCGGCGGATCTGGTGCTTCTTGCCCTCGGTGAGGGTGATATTGAATGACCGCGGCCCCGTCTTGCGCACGAGGCATGGCCGTGTCATATAGCCCTCGATGTCGACGCCGCCCTCCATATACTTCTTGAAGCTCTCGCGAAGCGGCGTCTCCACGCGCACGCGATATTCCTTGTCATGAGCGTAGTCGGGGTTCAAGAGGCGATCGGTCACACGGCCGTCGTTGGTGAGGATCATGAGCCCGCTTGAATCCTTGTCGAGCCGCCCGATGGGGAAGACCTCGGATAGCTCGGGCGCGAGCTTCACGCTCTGCTTCACATCCTTCTCGCCCTCTTGCGGCGAGTGCGTGATGACGCCGATGGGCTTGTTATAGGCGTAGTAGAGGAGCCTCTTGGGCGACGCCTTGCCGACCACCTCGACCTTGTCGGCCGCAAGCACCTTGTCGCCGAGCGCCGCAACGCGGCCATTCACGCGCACCGCGCCACGCGCGATGATCTCGTCGGCGCCGCGCCGCGTGGCGAGCCCTTGGTGGGCGAGATACTTGTTGAGGCGCATCGGCCATGTGTCCATAGGGGCACTATAGCGCGTTTTCCATTTTCTCCTAAAGTGCGGTACGGTGAGGCTATGGCACGCGAAGAAAGTGTTATCCATTTTGAAGAAGTCTCGTTTGAATACGGGCACAACAAGCCTATTCTCGACGAGGTCGATTTCACCCTGCGCCGTGGGATGAAGATGGCGGTCATGGGCCAGAATGGCGCGGGGAAGTCGACCCTCTTCGCGCTCATGACGGGCGCACTCACGCCAGAGAGCGGCGAGATCAACCGCTCGCACGGGATGAAGGTGGCGACCGCGGCGCAGGTGATCCCGCGCGAGAAGATGGCGCTCACGGTGCGCGACTTCTTCTCCTCCTATTTCGATACAAAGGTGTATGACATCGACCCGAAGATAGACGCCGTGCTCGAGGTGGTCAATCTCGTCGGGCACGAGAAGTTGCACGACCGGCTCGTGCAGAGCTTCTCGGGCGGGCAACAGGCACGGCTCCTCCTCGCCTCGGCTTTGATCCAAGACCCTGACCTCCTCCTCCTCGACGAGCCGACCAACAATCTTGACACCTCCGGCATCGCGCATCTCACGAAGTTCCTCGTCGACTACGACAAGACCGTCGTCGTTATCTCGCATGATGCCGAATTCTTAAACGCTTTCACCACGGGCGTGCTCTATCTCGATGTCTTCACGCGGAAGGTCGAGCAGTATCCGGGCAACTATACCGATGTAGAGCGCGATATCCTGATCCGTATTGAAAAAGAAAATCGCAAGAACGCCCAGCTCGCAAAGAAGATTCAGGATAATAAAGACAAAGCGAACTTCTTTGCGCAGAAGGGCGGCAAGATGCGTCTCGTCGCCAAGAAGATGCGCACCGAGGTTGAAGAGATGGAGGAGGCCAAGGTCGATGTGCGGAAGGAGGACAAAGTCATTCGGCCGTTCATTATTCCCGCGCAAGCGGAGCTGAGCGGCACGGTTTTTTCTCTCACCTCCTACACCGTGCTCGGTGCGAAGGGGAAGCCGATCGAGAAGAAGGCGAATATCAATTTGCGCAAGAATAATCACCTGCTCCTGCGCGGGCCGAACGGCATCGGCAAGAGCACCCTGCTCGAAGCGATCGCTCGTGGCACTGCCCAAGGCGCGACGCTCACCGAAGGCGTGAAGGTCGGCTACTATCGCCAAGACTTCTCGACGCTCGACTTCGGCGCGACCGTCTTTGATGCACTTATGAAGGTGATGGGCCAGCCGGACGAGAAGCGCTTACGCTCGGTCGCGGCGAGCTTCCTCATCACGGGCGACGTGATCGGCACCAAGATCGGGAGCCTTTCAGAAGGGCAGAAGGGGCTCGTCGCCTTCGCCTCCTTGGTGCTCGAGCGGCCGGGGCTCCTTATCCTCGACGAGCCGACCAACCATATCAACTTCCGCCACTTGCCCGTCATCGCGAAGGCGCTTTCCGAATTCGAAGGCGCGATGATTCTGGTCTCCCACGTCCCCGAATTCGTCTCCCAGATCCGCATCGACGACATTTTGGATTTGGAGAAGTAAATTTCTCTATTAAATTACTATAATCATGTCTGTAAAAATAACCTATTTCGTTCACGGTACTACGACAGACAACGAGAAGAATATTTCTTCGGGCTGGAAGGATGTTGAATTGTCTGAACTTGGCGTACAGCAATCTGTCGATTTGAAGAAGGAAACGGAAGACAAGGAATTCGATGTTGTTTTTTGCTCTGATCTACAGCGTGCTCACAACTCAGCAAAACTCACATGGGAAGGCATCTATCAGATTATCCCGGATATGCGTCTCCGTGAATGCAATTATGGTGCACTGAATGGTGCCTCGTCAGATATTGTCGAGCCAATGCAGGAAGATGAGAGTGTCACAAAACCCTTTCCTGAAGGTGAAAGCTATGAGGACGTAAAGACTCGCGTTGCAGATTTCCTCGTGTTTCTAAAGCAGAACTACGATGGTAAACATATCGCTATCGTTGCACATAAAGCACCACAACTCTCACTCGAAGTGCTTCTTAATGGTAAAACGTGGAAACAGGCACTTGCCGAAGATTGGCGGAAAGAGAAGATGTGGCTCCCTGGTTGGGAGTATGAACTAAGATAGTTGTGGTATAATCGTGATATGAAAAGCATCATCCAATTTCAAATCTCTGAAAGCGATGGGGGGTATGTTGCCGAGGGCATCGGCGTGCCGATTGTGACGCAAGGCGATACCCTTGATGAACTTACCGCGAATATTCGCGAAGCGGTCGAGTTGTATGTCGAGGACGAAGATCTCGTTGAGCTTGGTCTTGTAAAATCTCCGTCGGTGCTGGTCAATTTCGAACTTCCGGCGCTCGCACATGCCTAAACCGAGAAGATTATCAGGAGCAGATATTATAAAGATCTTTGAGGAGTTTGGTTTTACTATCAAAAATCAGCGGGGAAGCCATATAAAACTCACGCGCAGTTGTCTCGGCACTACGCAAGCGTTACTCGTCTCGAATCACAAAGAGCTAAAGACGGGTGCAATCGTCGGTATATTCAAACAAGCATTGCAATACATCCCAGAACCTGATCTTCGCAGTCATTTCTATTCAGAATGAAATTGCGCTTTGTGTGCAACCGCGTACCAAATCGCTCCTATAGGAGCGATTTGGTACGCGCATTGCGGACATAAGTCTGTCGCCCAGATCCGCATCGACGACATTTTGGATTTGGAGAAGTAGAGTCTCCATGTCGACCCAAAGGTAAGCGCTTGCTTAGTATGAAGCTATTCGCCAGAAGGAATATTCGATAAGCTATCTCGAATTCTTTTTTGGAAGACGGGAGTGTTCAATTTCTCAAGGAGAAGCCGCATGTCTTCTTTATTGAGAGGAAGGGTTTCGTCAAGTGGCTTGAGAAGCTCGTCGAGTTTTTCTAAAATCGGTGTCACAGTCTCTTTATCCATTTCTTTTAAATCACTTCCAGCAAGGCCGAGCCGCTCAAGAAGTTTCCAAGCACCCACTCGATTTTCGTCTGCAGTGCGCGAAACCATTTCAACATATGTACGAATCAATCCAGTCGTTTGACTAACACGCTCGTCGAGTGATTTCTCAACATTCATTTCGATCCCTCCTTTGTTCGCTGGCTTAGAATCAAGATTTTCAATTCCCATATAATTTGTTTATTTCTTGTAAGACACGAATCCGCACATATACTAGCATAATCCTAACCGTTCCTAATCAAAAAGAACTCGATCGGGGAACAATCTCCCAAATCCGCATCGACGACATTCTTGATTTGGAGAAGTAAGGTGGAAATAGTGCGCTATAGTAGGGCTATCTATGAACCACACCACTTTCGAGCACGAGGTTGAAGAAGCCTTTGAAGCGCCAGCGAAGGTGCTCGCAGGGGGCGTCGAGTTTGTCGAGCGAGAAGAGCAGAAGCTCGCCGAGGAGCCGATCGTCAAGGGTGCAGGGAGATATTGGAAGACGCTCGGGCCCGGCCTCACCACCGGCGCGGCCGACGACGACCCCTCGGGCATCGCGACCTACTCGCAGGCGGGCGCGAGCTACGGGCTCCAGCTCATCTGGCTCTCGCTCTTCACCTACCCATTCATGGCGACGGTGCAGGAGATGTGCGCGCGCATCGGCATCGTGTCGGGGCAAGGGCTCGCCGCGAATATCAAGAAGCACTACCCGGCGTGGGCGCTCTATGGCGCGGTCGGCCTCCTCTTCTTCGCGAATACGCTCAACATCGCCGCCGACCTGAACGCGATGGCCGCCGCCGCACAATTGCTCGCGCCGAATATCGGCCTCGATCTCCTCGTCATCTTCTTCGCGCTCGTGAGCCTCGCCCTCCAGATATTCATCCCGTATGCGCGCTATGCGAATTATTTGAAATATCTCACCTTCTCGCTCTTCTCGTATGCCATCGTTGCGCTCTTGGTACATCTCGACTGGGGCGCAGTCATCTATCACACCCTCGTCCCCTCGCTCTCCTTCTCGGCCGATCAGCTCTTCCTCGTGTGCGCGGTGCTCGGGACGACCATCTCGCCCTACCTCTTCTTCTGGCAATCGTCGCAGGAGGTCGAAGAGGATGTGAAGCGCGGCGAAACCTCGGTCGCGAGTCGTCAGGCACACGCGACGCCGCACGCGCTCCGCCGGATGCGCGTCGATGTGTGGAGCGGTATGGCATTCTCCAATCTCGTCTCTTTCTTCATCTTCGCCGCGTGCGCGGGGACGCTCCATGCGCATGGCATCACCAACATCGCGACGGCCGACCAGGCCGCGCTCGCTCTCAAACCTTTCGGCGATTTCGCCTTTCTCCTCTTCGCGCTCGGCATCCTCGGGACCGGGCTTCTCGCGATACCGGTCTTCGCGGGATCGACCGCGTATGCCTTCTCTGAGAGCTTCGGCTGGAAGGAAGGGTTGTATAGGAAGTTGAAGCAGGCCTACGCATTCTACGGTGTCATCATCGTTTCGACCTTGCTCGGCATCATCGCGGTCTTCGCGCATCTCGACCCTATCAAGGGGCTCATTTATGCCGCGGTCGCGAATGGCGTCATCGCGCCGATCCTCCTCGTCTTCGTCGTGCGGCTCTCGGGCAACAAACGCATCATGGGCGCTCATGCGAGTCGCCCACTCGCCGCCGCTCTCGGCTGGGCGACGATCCTCATCATGGCCGTCTCCGGTGTCGCCGCGCTGGTGACGCTGGGTTGATGCAACACCATGATTGAAACAAAAAATCCGCCAGAGGCGGATTTTTTGTGGGCGTTTGGCTACAGCGACTTCTCTCCGAGACAAACAAAACGCGCCGGCAAGCCGGCGCGGTGAAGCAGATGGAAGTGAAGGATCAGTCGACGTAATCCACACCGGAGTTAGCATCGCGCCACGCGAGATAATTTCCGTGAGCGATGGCGATACACGCGTCGGCGACCATGCTGGAGAGCATTCGGTCGTAATGTGATGCCAGACCCGAACAGGCCACGACGATGCCGTCTCGTTTGACGCCACCCCAATAGGGCGTGTCGCCCCGCAAGAGCAAATGCGGCACTGAGTTCGGGCCACCAAAGTTCCGGTCGTCCCAGAGCTGTAATGCTTTGCATTCGGCCAAGTCTTGGTAAAGGGCTTGCTTCGGCACAAGGGCGTCGCCGTTGGTGTATCGTGCAAACACGAACGGCACGATCTCGTGCGCAGGATAGGAACCCATCTTTTTCATTTCGGGCACGAGCATCAGTACGTGCATGTCAGGATTCCCCAGCGAGAACGTATCGAACACGAACTTCGCAATGTCCGCCATGAGGCGGCAGACAGTGGCTTGTTCAAGAAAAGCAGGGGTGATGGATTCGGGCATGGAAGCCTCCCTCAAGTTTTGGAACGGATTGTCCGGTGAGAGTAAAGCACGAGGTTTGTGGTGCGTCAATCGGCGTAGCGATCATCATGGCCATCTCCGGCGTCGCCGCGCTCGCGACGCTGGGGTGAGAGCTGATTGCGGCTACTTTAATCGTGGTAAATAAATGTCGGGGTCATTGTGCCATCTGGATTTATTACGCCAACAGCAACGACAATATCTCCCGTATGCAAGTCGGAAAAGGTAATAGATTTCCCGCGCGCGTCTTGTATCTGAGTAGTTGATGCCGTAAAGACTCCAAGGAGCTCTTTGTTTTCAGTGAGTATATAGATACCCTCCACTGGTTTAGTTACTCTCGTCTGTATTGTCCCTATAGCCGATTTCGTGGTGGCTGTTGATATTTGTCGTGATGGAGATGCTATATTCTGTTGCGATGCTATCGTTGTGGGTGCTGGTGCTCCTATCGAGGACTGTGGTATCGGAGCGGACACATGAGGAACAAGGAAGATGATGTAGAAGATCGCGCTGATAGCGAAAGTTATGAGCATAACCTGAAGCAAGAAGAATGCGCCCACTAGGATAACAAATATCTGCTCAAAGATATTTAGGTGTATATCCCAACCACGCTTCTTTGTCATATGGTAGACGAAGTAGTATGCAAGAGGGGGTGAGAAGAAACAAACAGCGGTGAGCAAGACACTGCCTTTTCCTATCATGAAAAGGGTCAATGCCCAGACGCCTCTCATGATTGCGATGCCGAAGAGGATGCCAATGGGGAATAAGAAGAATATTATAAATGGTATGTGAAGTTTTCCGATGAAACCAATCAGCATCAATGGCAGCATGTTCTTCCAAAAGATGCCTCGAAACTCTCCCCATGCAAGTTGGCGAGTGACCGATTCGGGTCTCTGGGGTGATGCAATAGGAGATGAAATATTCATTGTTCCAGCAGTACCGCTCTCGAGAGAGGTGAATGCTTCGTCGATTGTGGCTTGAGTGTGACCAGATTTCAGCAAGGTCTCAATTATTTGCTCTTTTGTTTGACCCTGATTGAGCTCGTTCCTGATAAAATTTAAGAGTCCTAAATCGGCCATGAGAGTATGGTTATTGTTGGTTAATTACTTAATAAGTATATCACGAGCAAACGGGGTATCTTGCATTCGTGGCTGTTTATTATATAGTAGGAGCACCAGCCCACGGGCTATTTTTATTTTATGGAAATTAGAAACATTGCTATCATCGCGCACGTTGACCACGGGAAGACCGCGCTCACGGACGCTATCCTCAAGCAGACAGGCGCCGCCGCCGAGGGCACCTCAATGGACAGCAACGCGCTCGAGCGCGAGCGGGGCATCACTATCTATGCCAAGAACGCGGCGGTTGAATATAAAGGGACGAAAATAAATATCGTCGACACGCCCGGGCACGCCGACTTCGGCAGTGAGGTCGAGCGCGTTCTCCGCTCTATCGACTCGGTCTTGCTCGTCGTCGATGCGCAGGAGGGGCCGATGCCGCAGACGCGCTTCGTGCTGAAGAAGTCGCTCGAGCTCGGGCTGAAGCCCATCGTCGTTATCAACAAGGTCGACAAGCCGGCTGCCGACCCGGCGCGCACCGAAGAGCAGGTGCTTGAGCTCTTCCTCGAGCTCGGCGCCTCTGACGAGCAGAGCGATTTCCCGGTTATCTATTCTATCGGGCGCGAAGGCCGCGCCGCGCGCAAGGTCGAAGATTTGAAGAATGATTCACCAGCAGGGAAGGATCTCGCGTCGCTTCTCGACCTTATACTTGAGAAGGTCCCGGCGGCCAACGCGACGGCCTCGGCCGAGGCGACCCTGCTCGCCCAGCCCTTCAACCTTGCCTACGACAACTTCCTTGGGCGCATGGCGGTGGTGCGCGTGTATCAGGGTACCGTGAAGCCGGCGCAGAATGTCTTTTTGAAAACGGTCTCGGGCGAGACAATTGCCGGCAAGACGACCAAGATCTTCACCTTCAAAGGGCTCGAACGCGTCGAGGCGACCGAAGCGGTTGCGGGCGATATCGTCATGGTCGCGGGGCTCCCCGACATCTTTATCGGCGAGACGCTCACGACCGATGCGCAGGCGACACCGCTCCCTGCTATCGCCGTCGACGAGCCGACTATCGAGCTCAACTTCCTCGTCAATAATTCACCCTTCGCCGGCCGCGAGGGGAAGTTCGTCACGAGTCGCCAGATTCGCGAGCGCCTCGAGAAGGAGCTCGAGGTCAATGTTGGCTTGCGGGTTGATTTCGCGAACTCAGATGCCTTCAAGGTCGCCGGCCGCGGCGAGCTCCACATCGCGGTCTTGCTCGAGAACATGCGTCGCGAGGGGTACGAGCTCCAAGTCTCTCAGCCGCGCGTCATCCTCCACGAGGAGGACGGCGTCAAGAAGGAGCCGTTTGAAGAAGCTATCATCGACATCCCGTCTGAGTTCCAGGGTGCGGTTATTGAGAAGCTCGGTCAACGCGCCTTCATCCTCCAGAACATGACCCAGCATGAGAACCTCGTGCGCCTCACGATGCACGGGCCCACGCGCGGGCTCCTCGGCTACAAAAACATTTTCGTCGTCGACACGCGCGGCGAGGGCATCCTCTCCTCGCGCTTCGTCGGCTTCGAGCCGTATGCGGGCGAGATCAAGAAGCGCGTCGTCGGTTCGATGATCTCGATGGCGAGCGGCAAGGTGCTCGGCTATTCGCTCTGGTACTTGCAGGATCGCGGGGTGCTCTATATTAAGCCCGCGACTGAGGTCTATGAGGGTATGGTTATCGGCAACACGAGCAAGGGCGAAGAGATGATGGTGAACCCGACCAAAGGGAAGAATCAGTCGAACGTCCGCTCCTCGGGCAACGACGAGGCGATTATCCTCTTCCCGGCATTCGATATCACGATCGAGCGCGGGCTCGAGGTTATGGTCGAAGACGAATATTTGGAAATCACGCCCAAGAGCGTCCGCCTGCGCAAGCAGTACCTGACCGAGAACGACCGCGCGAAGAGCCGACGGTAAAGACAAACAACGCAAAAGGCCGCTCTCTCGAGCGGCCGTTTGCGTTGTTGGTGGAGGTGCGGGGAATTGGACCCCGGTCCGAATCTGGCACTGAAAGCGCATCTACGACGCATAGTCCTGATTAAGGTTTGATAGTGGGTGCGAAGAATCAGAACGAAATCACGCCACTACGATCCCTTATTTAGCTATTCTTGGCGGGAGACAAGAAAGCGATTCTTCAGAAGATTCCACCCACCCGTCCGACTGAAGAAACTCGGACGGGTGAATGTCGCCTGGCGAAGTGCGGTTAGGCAGTCGCGAAGGCGAACGCGAAATCAGACATACCGTAGTACGGAGACTTCACGCTTGCAAGAGTGTTCTTGGCAAGTTTGGTTGCTCGCTAGATTAGCGTGGTAGGCGAGCGGGCACGGCGTCGCGCGGATTTCAAGGTACAGACCGTCAAAGCCGGTCACCCCCGTTTTAAAATTCTGGCAGTCTCGCGTGCGGCATCGCGCTTCTTCAAGTCTTCGCGGCGATCTTCTTTCCCCTTACCGCGGACGATAGCGACGCGCGCCTTCACGAGCCTGCCCGCAGTATAGACCTCAAGGGGGATGATTGTCAACCCTTTCTTCGCTTCTTCGGTGGCGAGATACGCGATTTCTTTCTTCGCTAAGAGGAGTCGCCGCGCACGCTCGGGGTCGTAGCTCTTCTTAGTGTTCGCCGCCTGGTAGGGCGGTATCGTCATGCCGACGATGAACGCCTCGCCGCCGCGAATAATCACGCGCGCGCCATCGAGCGAGCCCTGCTTGACGCGCAGGGCCTTGACCTCGCTCCCCACGAGCTCGAGCCCAGCCGAGAAGGTCTCGACCGGCGCGAATCGCAGGTGCGCTTTCTTGTAGTCGACGAGTTGCATAGCTATAGAGTATAGTACTTTCATGCCTATGTCTCCCAAACCACAATCGAAAGTGAAGAAGCCCGCGATGAAGCCCTCGAATCCATCGAAGCGGCCGAAGGGTGTCCTCGGCGGCAAGCCGTCGTTCGTGAACAATCTCTTTACGATCATCCTCACCTTCATCCTGCTCATGAGCGTGTATTCGATTATCGAAAATCTCACGAAGCCGAGCGTGACGATACCGCTCTCGGCGGTCGCGGCAGATGTCGCGGCGGGGAAGGTGACCGCTATTGTCGTGGACGGCGACGCGCTCACTATTACCTATGCCGACAACGCGACCAAGGTCTCGCGCAAGGACCCGTCGTCTGGCCTCCCCGAGACGCTCGCGACCTATGGCGTCACGCCCGCCGAGCTCGCGAAGGCCGCGATCACGGTGCAGGGTCAATCAGGCTTCGAGTTCTGGTTCTTGAGTCTCGCGCCGATTATCTTGCCTATTATCTTCTTCGCGCTCCTCTTCTGGTTCCTCACGCGACAGGTACGGGGCGCGGGGATGCAGGCCTTCAGCTTCGGCCAGTCGAAGGCGCGCATCATCGACCCGGCCGATATGAATCAGCGCGTCACCTTCGCCGATATCGCGGGAGCGCGCGAGGCCAAGGAGGAGTTGCTCGAGATTGTTGACTTCTTGAAGAGCCCAAAGAAGTTTCTCGATATCGGCGCGCGCATCCCAAAGGGCATCATCCTCATGGGCGCGCCCGGCACGGGCAAGACGCTCCTCGCGCGCGCGGTCGCGGGCGAAGCGGGCGTGCCGTTCTTCTCTATTAGCGGCTCGGAGTTCGTCGAGATGTTCGTCGGCGTCGGCGCCTCTCGCGTGCGGGACCTCTTCCAGATGGCAAAGAAAGCGGCGCCGGCTATCATCTTCGTCGACGAGATCGACGCGGTCGGGCGGACGCGTGGCGCGGGCATGGGCGGCGGCAACGACGAGCGCGAGCAGACGCTCAATCAGATTTTGGTCGAGATGGACGGCTTCGAGCCGACCGAGAAGGTGGTCGTCATCGCGGCGACCAATCGGCCGGATGTGCTCGACCCGGCATTGCTCCGACCCGGCCGCTTCGATCGTCGCGTGACGATTGACCTGCCAGACAGGCGCGATCGCGAAGAGATACTCAAGATCCACGCGCAGAAGAAGCCGCTCGGCCCCGATGTCGCGCTCGCGGTCATCGCCGAGCGCACGCCGGGCTTCTCGGGCGCCGAGCTCTACAGCCTCATGAACGAGGGCGCTATCCTCGCCGCACGCGAGAATCGTACCGAGGTGACGCAGTACGATCTCATCCGTTCGATAGAGAAGGTGATGCTTGGGCCAGAGCGGAAGTCGCATCTCTTGAGCAAGCGCGAGAAGGAGCTCACGGCGTATCACGAGGCTGGCCACGCGCTCGTCTCCTCGGTCCTCGAGCATGCCGATCCGGTGCATAAGATCTCTATCATCAGCCGCGGTCGCGCGGCGGGCTACACGCTGAAGCTCCCCTTTGATGATAAAAAGATGCAATCGAAGAAGCAGTTCCTCGATGATATCGCGGCGACGCTCGGCGGTTATGTCGCTGAAGAGATGCTCTTCGGCGATGTGACGACGGGGCCCAGCAACGATCTGCAGGTGGTCACCGCGCTCGCGCGCGACATGGTCTCGCGCTACGGCATGAGCGACACCTTGGGGCCGATAGCCTTTGGTGAGCGACAGCTCGGCAACGAGCCCTACTCTGAAGCGGTTGCGGCGAAGATCGACGCTGAAGTCTCGCGCATCATCGCGGAGGCGAAGAAGCGCGCGGGAGCGATCATTAGCGAGCGACGCCCCGCGCTCGACGCGATAGCGAAGGAGTTGATTGAAAAAGAGACCGTCGAACGTACTGATTTCGAGAACATTCTCATCGCGAACGGCATCACGCCGAAGAAGAAAGAGGAGGACGCGCCGCTTGTCGCATAAAAAAGAACCCCCGGCGAGCGGGGGTCGTAGTCGAAGCTTATTATTTCTTCGTCGGTGCGCTGGGACAGTCAACGCATGCCGCCCGCCGTGCGGGCAAAGGAACTACAAAACCATTTTTTACCATAGCACGACACTTTTATGTCGGCAAGCGATGGGCTGTCCACAAGAGCGTAGCTGGTATAGTATGAGTATACCCGCCTCTAGCTCAATGGTTAGAGCACAGAGCTTATACCTCTGCGGTTCCTGGTTCGAGTCCAGGGAGGCGGACTAGCGATTCTATTATATACTACTATGCATATGGAAGGAGCCCCGCACGAATCAACTCCCGGAAAGATCGAGATATCTCCTGAATATCGGGTTGCGGCTACTCTCGAAGAACGGCAAGCCGCGCACACTTTGAGCGATCGGGTATACGAACGAGAAGAACTGAAACCGCAAAAGGAAGATCAAGACGAGGATCATTATCCTTTTGAGAAATGGATCATGTCGCCCGCGACGCGAGTCTTCACGGCGTCGATAGAAGGTGAACTCGTTGCGACGATCGCGGTGGTGAAAGATAGCGAGATAGGGTTGCCGATGGATGAACTTTATAAAGAAGAATTGCAGACCTATCGCGATCAAGGCGATCGACTTTGTGAAGTATCGCAGTATGCCGTTGATGCTGATCGGGTCGAGCAGGACATTCGAGAAGGGAAGATATCAGCCAGAAATCTTCCCGGGCCGCATCTTCTCGAAGTGGTCCTACAGTATGTCTTGCGCGAATCGATAGACCGTCTGTTTATTGTTTGTCGGCCCACGCATGCTAATTTTTATCGCTCAATGGGGCTCATACCAATCGGGGAAGAAAAATATTATTCAAAAGTAAATAATGTTGCAGTCCCGCTCATGCTTGATGTACGAACGCTCACGGGGGAAGGGAAGGAAAGTCTCCCAAGAAGGATGCGAGCGCTTCTCGGCGCGAATATTCCGGATGATCTGCTAGCGTGAATTATTCCAAATGCGTCTCGGTGCCGAAGGAGAGGGCACGCCGAGCCAGCACAGGATACTTTTTTAATTCAGGGTCAGCCGCGACGAGGGCCGCGGCCTCGGCGCGCGCCGCTTCGACGAGCTTCAAATTTTTCAACGCCTCCATCGCGAGGTCAGAGATGCCCCACTGCCGACCGCCGGCGAGCTCGCCCGCGCCGCGGAGCGCGAGGTCGTATTCGGCGAGCTCGAAGCCGTCTTTGGCGGTGGTGAGTGCCTTCATGCGCTCCTTGGTCGCAGGGCCGAAGGACTCGGGGAGCGCGAAGCAATAGGCTTGATTGTTGGAGCGAATAACGCGGCCACGGAGCTGATGGAGCTGGGCGAGACCGAATCGCTCGGCGCCCTCGATGAGAATCACCGTCGCGTTCGGCACGTTGACGCCGACCTCGACCACCGAGGTCGCGACGAGGATGTTGATCGCGCCTTGTTCAAATCTCTTCATCACCGCCTCTTTTTCAGCCGGACGCATCTTGCTGTGCAGAATGTCGATGACGGCATTGGGGAATATTTCTTTTTGTAAACGCGCGGCCTCGGCCTTGACCGACTTGGCTTGGAGCGCGAGCTCTCGAGCAGGGTCGGGCTCGTCAATGCGCGGACAGATGACATACGCCTGCCGCCCTTTCGCGAGTTCACTCCGCACCCGCGTGTAGGCGAGCTCGCGCTTCTCGGGGCCGAGCACCTCGGTAATAATCGGCTTGCGGCCCGAAGGCATCTGGTCGAGGAGGGTGAGGTCGAGGTCGCCATAGAGCGTGAGCGCGAGCGTACGCGGTATCGGCGTCGCCGTCATCGAGAGGAGGTGCGGCGCGACGACGCCCTTACTCGCGAGCTTCTGTCGGTGCATCGTGCCGAAGCGATGCTGTTCGTCGATGATAGCGTAGGCGAAATATTTGAAGGCAAGCGACTTCTCGACGAGCGCATGCGTGCCGATGACAATCGGTATTGTCCCCTCGGCGACGCGCTTGCGGAATGCGGGCTTGCTGATTTTCGCCGACTCCTCGTAGCGGACGCGAGAGGGGAAGACGCGGCACTCGCTCCCCGTGATGAGGCCGATAGATATCGGGTGCTTTTTGAAATACGAAACAAAGGTCGAGAAATGCTGTTTGGCGAGGATCTCGGTCGGGCAGAGGTAAGCGACCTGGAGCGTCCCCGCGATGCGACCCCGAGGTACCGACGTTGCGACGAGGTAGGCGGTCGCCGCGGCGACCGCGGTCTTCCCGCTCCCCACATCGCCCTCGAGGAGTCGGAGCATCGGGTACTTTTTTTCAAAGTCAGCGACGATAGCGTCGATAGCGTGCCGTTGCGCCGCGGTCGCGGGGAAAGGGAATGAAGCTATGAAGTCAGCGAGCGACTTTTTATCGACCGAGACCGGTAGTGCCTCTTCGCGCAGGTGTTCTTGGCGGCGCTTCTGCATCACGATTTGGAGCGCGAAGATCTCTTCGAAGGCGAAGCGCTTGCGCGCCGCCTCCTTGTCCGCGAGCTTCTTCGGCGCGTGGACGAAGACGAGCGCGGTGACGAGGGAGGGGAGCTTGTAGCGTGCGAGAATGTCGGCAGGTATCGGGTCTTCGATAGTCTCATGCACGCCAGCTTCAAAGGCTTTGCGCACCGCGTGCATGAGCCAGAGCGATGAGATGCCCATGCTCTCGGGGTACATCGGGTACAACTCAGCCTCGCGGGTGGACACTAGGTGTCCACCCGCAGACGGGTGGACACCTAGTGTCCACCCGTCTGGATTGAAAAGCGAAGTGTGTACCGCCTCGGGGTCAAGACCAGCCTTCGTGATCTCGGGGTTCGCGAGATACGCCTTCGCGCCCTCGCCGGCGATGCGCCCGCTTACCTTCACCTGCATGCCGTCGTGGAGCGACTTCGCGATATACGGCTGAGAGAACCACATCATCTTTATCTTCCCCGAATTGTCCTCGAGCCACGCCTCGGCGAGTGGGCGGCGACTCTTCCACGCCTTGCGCACCTCCGGCTTCCGCACGGTGCCATAGAGTGTCACCTCGCCACCCGCCACCGCACCCGCTATCGTGCCGGTCGGCCCCGCGTTCTCGTAGCGCGAAGGGAAGTGATAGAGCAAGTCGCGCACGGTCTTGATCCCGAGCTTCGCGAGCGCGCGCTTCTGCTCCACCTTCATCCGCGGGAAGTGCTTCTCTAGGGGGTCTTGTGGATTCACAAATGTAGTATACTGGAGTCATATGACTACAACCACCATGGTGCTCATCGTCTTAGCCGTTATCGTGCTCTGGGTTATTTTCGCGTATAACAATCTCATCACGCTCACTAATCGCGCCAAGGAGGCGTGGTCGGATATCAATGTCCAGCTCAAGCGCCGCTATGATCTCATCCCCAACTTGGTCGAGACGGTGAAGGGCTATGCCGCACACGAGGCGGCCGCGTTTGAGAATGTGACGCGCGCGCGTGCCGCCGCGATGGGCGTGTCGAATGCGACGCCCGCCGCGCAGGCCGCCGCAGAGAATCAGCTCTCGGGCACCTTGAAGACGCTCTTCGCGGTCTCGGAGGCGTATCCCGAGCTCAAAGCGAATCAGAATTTCCTTGCGCTCCAGCAGGAGCTCGGCGACACCGAGGACAAGATCCAAGCGTCGCGCCGCTTCTATAACACGACCGTGATGGCGCTCAACACCGCCGAACAATCCTTCCCGGGTAATCTCATCGCCTCCTCCTTCCACTTCGCGCCGATGGACCTCTTCGAGCTCCCCGACGCCGCGGCCGCTGAGCCAGTGAAGGTACAGTTCTAATGAACCTCTACGCCGAGCGTGCCAGTAATATCCGTCGGACATGGGCGCTCATCATCGGCTTCTTGGTCGTGGTTATCGCGCTCGGCTACGCTATTGCGACATATTATGGCGACCCGATGATTCTCTATGTCGCGGTCGCGATTGCCTTCGCGACGAACTTCTACGCCTACTGGGCGAGCGACACGCTTGTGCTCTCTCTCAACCATGCGCGGCCGGCGACGCGGCAAGAATTCTTCGACTTCTATACCGTGACCGAGAATCTCGCTATCACCGCTGGCCTCCCGTGCCCCAAGCTCTATGTCATCGACGACCCGGCGCCGAACGCCTTCGCGACCGGCCGCGACGAGACGCATGCGGTCGTCTGCGCGACCACCGGCCTTCTCGCGATGATGACGCGCGTCGAGCTCGAGGGCGTCATCGGCCACGAGCTCTCGCACATCAAGAACCGCGACATGCTCCTCATGACGGTCGCAGTGGTGCTCGCGGGCTTCGTCGCCCTCGCGGCGCAGATGTTCCTCCGATTTTCGTTTTGGGGCGGCGGGCGGCGCGATGATCGCGAGGGCGGGAACGGCCTCGTGATGGTGCTCGCCCTCGTCGGCATCGTCCTCGCGCCTCTGGCCGCGAAGCTGATCGAGCTTGCCATATCGCGCCGTCGCGAATATCTCGCCGACGCGTCGAGCGCGCTCTTGACCCGCTACCCAGAGGGCCTCGCGTCAGCGCTCCGGAAGATCGGCGGCTATGGCGCGCCGATGCAGACGACCAATGTAGCGACCGCGCACCTCTTCATCGGCGACCCTTTCGGCGAGAAGCGTGAGGAGGCAGGCGCGAGCATGAGTAGTCGCATCGAGCGATTCTTCTCGACGCACCCGCCGATTGCCGACCGCGTCGCGGCACTTCTCGGTCAACCACGCTAGCATAAATCGTGATATAATAAAAAATATGAAGGAATTCCCAAGAGTACACCCGCCTGAACTTCAAGGAATCGAGACAGGACCTTCTGTGACACCACAAGAAGGCCTCTCCTCGCGCGTAGAGCAGTTGATGACGGCTCTACAGGAACTAGCGGATCACGATGACATGCCGTCGCATCTTAGCGAGAAGATGAAGCAGGAGTTGGCGAGGCACCATGTTCTACCAGAAGATGCGGGAACCATGCTCACAGCTATGCGAACAAATAAGATAGACGCGCTCCATGACCAGCTCACCGGCTTGGCGAATCGTCGTAAGCTCGAAAGCGAACTGGAGAAATATCTCACGCGCGAACACAAACGCGCAGAGAAGTTGTTTGTCATGTACATGGATTTGAACAAATTCAAACAAATCAATGATACCTATGGACATTCGATCGGGGACAATCTCTTGAAGAATACCTCAAAGCACCTCAAGGAGGCGCTTCGCCCGGATGATATTCTCTCTCGTCTTGGCGGTGATGAGTTCGTGGCGCTCATATCCCTGTCTGATTCGGCGAGCGAGGAGCAGATTCGAGATGAGCTTGCCGGGATCACCGAGCGTCTCGAGCGCGCGGTATACACGGCTCGGTGTGAATTACGCGATGAACTCGCAGGTATGACAGGCTTGTCGAATAATCCTCCGCTTGTTGTGGGCGAGCAAGAGCGATATTTGAGTGCCGGATTTACCGAGGTAAGGTCTGACGATACTGCAAGCGAGCTTCTCCATAGAGCTGACGCTGAGATGTATAAGATGAAGCACGGCGGATCTGTGGTATAACGAGAGAGCACGGACCCTCGACAGGGTCCTGAAAGCAGGAGGCGTCGCATAGCGGTCTAGTGCACACGCTTGGAAAGCGTGCGTGGGGCAACCCACCGAGAGTTCGAATCTCTCCGCCTCCGCAAAAATCGGTGATACCATAGGCCTTATGACCCAACCAACAATCGCCGGAGGGGTGGTGCATGGTATGCCCGCGGATTTCCGTAAGGCAATCGGGGCGGACGCGAAGGTGAGAGCGCTCTGGGCAGACATAACCCCGCTCGCGCGCAACGAGTGGATCTGCTGGGTCACCTCTGCCAAACAAGCCGAGACGAAGGAGCGCCGCATACGAGTCGGCCTCGATAAAATGCGGAAGGGGATGCGTCGGCCGTGCTGTTGGGCGGGTTGCCCGCACCGCGGCTAGACAGGCCTAGAGTAACATTCTAAAATCTAGCTCTCATGGCTATAGATTTCTCGGTGGTTACTACCTATGCGTCGGACGAATTGCCGCTCCGCACCTATCGCGCGCGCGATGGTGAGATGCTGGCGTATGCGCTCGCCGAAGTCCCTGGTGCAGACACGTGCCTCGTCTTCTGTCACGGCTCATCAGCACGGCACGAGTATCTCGCTGGTTTCGCACGACACGTCTCGACCGCGCTCGGGATCGCCGTCTGCACACCGACCTTCCGCGGGCACGGCGACAACCCGCGGCGGCGGGGTGACATCGACTATATTGATCAGCTTGAGGATGACGCGATCGATCTCCTGCGGCAATTGAGAGACGCAGGGTATGCGAGATTCTTCGTCGGCGGACATTCTTCGGGCGGCGGATTCGCGGTTCGTCTGGCGGCGAGCCCACGGTTTGCTCGGGAAGGTTTGTCCATTGAGGGCATCGTGCTCGGTGCGCCGATGCTCGGGTATAAGGCAGTCTCATCACGGAAGGACTCAGGCGGGTGGGCCGTCCCGCAGCTCGGCGTCATGGTAGGAGCTTTGCTACTGAATGCTCTCGGTGTTCACGCGCTCGACGCGCGAGTCGCGTTGCGGTTCGTGCTCCCCGAACGGCTTCGCGCAGTATCGACGACCGAATATTCATACCGGATGTATGCGGGGATGCATCCAAGGAGCGTCTCGGGCGGAGACATACGACGCATCGCGGTGCCACTGCTTATCGTTGTCGGGAGTGATGATGAGATCTTCATTGCCGACAAGTATGCAGAGTTGTTGCGTCAGTACAAGCAGGACGGAGAGGTCGTGATTGTCCCCGGCGTGCGACATATCAGCATGATGGCGGACCAGAAGGTGCAAGAGGTCATCATTGAATGGCTGCGCAAGACGCGTTTCGAATAGCGCTTGATTTGGTATACTAAGACCTATGCTCACTGGGTTCAAACAATTCATACTGCGCGGGAATGTGGTTGATCTCGCGGTCGGCGTCGTGATCGGCGCGGCATTCGGGACAATCGTAACGGCGCTCGTCAAAGACATCATCACCCCGCTCATCGGCGCGCTCGGGCAGGTGCCGGACTTCTCGAATCTTGTTTTCATTTTGAACGGAAGCAAGTTTATGATCGGCGACTTCTTGAACGCGCTCATCTCCTTCGTCATCGTCGCGGTGGCGGTCTACTTCTTCGTTGTCCTGCCGGTCAACGCGCTCATCGCGCGCACCAAGAAGGGTGAGGAGCCCACCGACCCGACGACCAAGAAGTGCCCGGAGTGCTTGAGCGAGATCCCGCTCGCCGCGACGCGGTGCGCGCACTGCACGGCGAAGGTAGTGTAGAGAAACACAAGAACCCCGCGCGGCGCCTCTCGGCGCCGCGCGGGGTTCTTAAGTGACAAGTTCGTTATTTCGTCGTTGTTGGCTGGACGGGAGCCGAGACCGCGCCGGTTGCTTGTACCGGTACCGCGTAGCCGCCCTGGTAGCCGTAATTATAGCCGCGCATCATGCCGGGGCCATAGCCGTATCCGTTGTACCCATTCCCCTGCATCATGCCGTAGCCCTGGCCATAATATCCGCGCTCGCCACCAAAGGAGGCGCGCATCTCGCCGAACTGGAGGCCGCACCAGAAGATGAAGAGCGTGACAATAATAGCACCGAGCACGCGAGCGCCGCGGTGGTGGCACATGCCGTGCATCATCCCCTTACCATCGCACATCGCGTCATGCTGACCGTCGTGTTGAGTATCCATAATCATATCGTTATTTACACCGAATAAAACGAGTAAGTCTCGCTTACTCCATACTACTCCCTCCCCGCCATTTTGTTTCGCCCCGCGTGGTAGCATAGGGGCATGTCTCGATATTATGCATACGGAGTGTTCGCCGTCGCAGCAATAGTTGTTATAGGAGGAGTATTTTTCTATAGGACATACACGCCAAGCGAGGCGGTGGTGCCGGAGGGATTCACGACGGGCACCTTCGCGGGCGTGTCCTTGAGAATCGAGCTTGCCACGACCACGGCCGCCCAAGAGCGAGGTTTGGGCGGCCGCACGAACGTGCCCGTTGGCTATGGCATGCTCTTCGTATTCCCGAAAAGCGGCTTCTATGGCTTCTGGATGAAGGATACCCTCGTCCCGCTCGATATGTTCTGGCTCGACGGTCAAGGACACGTCGTCTACCAAGCGCGCGACGTCGCGACTTCGACCTATCCGAATGTCTTTTTCCCTTCGGCACCGGCGAAGTATGTCCTAGAGACGGCGGCGGGCTTCGCGCGCGCTCACACGCTTGCGACCGGCACCCCGCTTTTGTTGAAAGATTCTCCTTCAGTTTCAAAATAACACTATCCACTTGGCGTGCTTGAGTGCGCGGGAGTAAACTTGGAAGAACAGAAGTTTATTATCACGCCCTAACCGATTCTGCTCATGTCTAAAGTCGCTAAAGCCCCTGTTCGCGCGAAGAAGCCGGTTGTCGCGGCAACGCTCGTGAGCGAACCGGTGAAGCTCTCGAAGGAGACGCTCCGGTATCGCGAGCTTATCCCGCAGATAGAGAAGCGCGATGGGCGGCTTGTCCCTTTCGACTTTGACAAAATAGTGCACGCTATCGAGAAGGCGATGTCGGTGGCTGAAGAAGGCGATCATGAGGACGCGATACTGGTCGCGCATCAGGTGGTGGGTGAGCTCGCGCGCTTCGCGAAGAAGTACAAGACCTTCTTGCCGAATGTGGAGGCGATGCAGGACTCGGTCGAGAAGTATCTCATCTTGAACGACTATGTGAAGGCCGCGAAGTCCTACATCCTCTATCGCGACAAGCGCGCTCAGCTCCGCTCGGTCCGCATCGAGATCCCCGAGCATGTGCGGAAGCTCACCGAAGAGAGCCGTAAATATTTTGAAGGCAACACCCTCGGCGAGTTCGTCTATCTGCGCACCTATGCGAAGTGGATCCCCGAAGAGAATCGTCGCGAGACGTGGATCGAGACGGTCGATCGCTATGTCAATTTCATGCGCGAGAACTTGGGCGACAAGCTTACCGAGAAGGAGTACGCCGAAGTGCGCACGGGCATCTTGAAGCAGGAGGTGATGCCGAGCATGCGGCTTATGCAATTTGCCGGAGAGCCGGCGCGCCGCTGTAATACCTGCGCCTACAACTGCACCTTCACCGCACCGACTAAACTCGCCGACTTCGCCGAGATCATGTACCTCTCGATGCAAGGTTGCGGCGTCGGCTTCGCGGTCGAGAGCCAGAACATCGAGCAACTACCGCAGATCATGAAGCAATCGGGGAAGAAGTCGCCAACGCATGTCGTCGCCGACTCGAAGGAAGGTTGGTGCGACGCGCTCACGCTCGGGCTCACCACGTGGTATAGCGGGAATGATATTACTTTCGACTTCTCGCAGATCCGGCCTGCCGGTGCACGCTTGAAGACGATGGGCGGCAAGGCCTCGGGCCCCGAGCCGCTCCGCTCGCTCCTCGCCTTCGCCCGCGAACGGGTCTTCGCGCGGCAGGGCCGGCGCCTGCGCTCGATCGACGCGCACGATGTCATCTGCAAGATCGGCGAATGCGTGGTCGCGGGCGGCGTGCGTCGTACGGCGATGATCTCGCTCTCTGATCTCGACGATGTCGAGATGCGCGATGCGAAGAAAGGCGCGTTCTATATGACCGATCCGCATCGCTCGGTCGCGAATAACTCAGCGGTTTATGAGGTCCAGCCGAGCAACACCGAGCTCATGGACGAGTGGGTCGCGCTCATGAAGAGCGGGAGCGGTGAGCGCGGCATCTTCAATCGCGGTGCGCTCGCGGAGACCTTGCCGAAGCGCCGCGTCGATTACTTCAAGTCGGTCGGCTTCTTGGGCGAAGATGGCGTGGTGCGCGGCCCGATCGGCACGAACCCGTGCGCCGAGATCATCCTGCAGTCGAAGCAGTTCTGCAATCTCTCTGAGGTGATCGCGCGCGCTCACGACACCGAGGCCTCGCTCCTGCGCAAGGCGCGTCTCGCCGCTATCATCGGCACCTATCAGTCGACGCTGACTAAGTTTGACTATATCTCGCAGGATTGGACCGATCATAATGCCGCAGAGCGCCTGCTCGGCGTCTCGATAACGGGGCAGTGGGACAGTCCGGCAGTGCGGCAGCCAGAAGTGATGCGGAAGGTGCGCGATATGGCGGTCAAGACCAATGTCGCCTATGCCAAGCGCTTCGGCGTCGAGCGCTCGATGGCGGTCACGGCGGTGAAGCCCTCGGGCACCGTCTCGCAGACCTTCGACTGCGCCTCGGGCATCCATCCGCGCCACGCGCCCTACTATATCCGCCGCGTGCGCATCAGCGCGACCGACTCGCTCTTCAAGCTCATGCGCGATCAGGGCGTGCCGTACTACCCCGAGGTAGGGCAGTCGATGGAGAGCGCGAACACCTATGTGCTCGAGTTCCCGGTCGTGGCGCCCGACCACTCTAAGGAGGCGCGCTTCAAGGACGATCTCACTGCGCTCGACCAGCTCGAATATTGGAAGATGGTGAAGCTGAACTATACCGAGCACAACCCTTCGGCGACTATCTCGGTGAGCGAGAATGAATGGATCGGCGTCGTCGACTGGGTGCAGAAGAATTGGAGCATCATCGGCGGACTCTCCTTCCTCCCGCGTAGCAACCACGTCTATCGCCTCGCGCCGTATGAGACGATTACCAAGGCAGAATACGACGAGCGCATGGCGCGCTTCCCGCATATCGACTACAGCAAGCTCATGGCCTATGAGATCCACGACGAGACCGAGATGAAGAAGGAGCTCGCCTGCGCCGGCGGCACGTGTGAGATTATGTAGCTTATACACACCCCGCCCCTTTACCTCCCCCTCGGGGGGGGGGGTACGCTAGAGGAGTATCTCTTACTTCACTTCTAGCCACATTCTCGCTATGCGCACGCTCCTCACCTCAACCCTCAAGATGTTCGTCGCCTCTTCTCTCACCCTCCTCGCCTTCTACGCGATCAACGCTTCTGCACAATCAGCCTGGACTCCAGCTCCAGCTAACGCTCCCTCAGGCAACGTGGCAGGCCCCCTCACCACGGGTGACGTGTATCAGATTCGCTCTGGTAATCTCGGTATGCAAGGAGCTTTGTTGATGGGAAATCAAACGGATCAAGCACCGGGCGTATATTTTGCCCCCAATGGATATCCGTATTCATATATAGACAACAGCAAGGGAGATACTCGAATTGTGACACAGGATGCCAACGCCAATGGGTATGGGAGTCTAAAATTTATAGTTAAGAATGGTGGCAATGTGGGGATTGGGACAGACAGTCCAAATAGTTCAAAAGGAACCAATGGTTATCTTGACGCCAAAGACGTCTATCTCCGTGACGCCGGGAAGTGGGCGAGTGAGGTTGGTGGGAGTGGTTCGGGGGGACATTGGGCACCAGTTAATGGGAGAGAGATATCTTGCACGATGAACGCTTTTAATTTGTGCAGACAAATGATAAATTCAATAACTTTCTTTGCGAAAGTCGAAAACAATAAACCGTACACAAGAATTGTTTCATCAAGTTCTTATGGAAGGAGCTATGCGCGTGATACAGGGTGGATTATTGGTACGACACAATCGTATAGCCCTGGAACGTGTGGATTTATAGGCTCGAATCCTAGCATACTCATTTCGATGGGTTTGGATACGTATCCAAACCTTAGGGGTTCTTTTTCTGATGCAGGAGATGGTAGTGTTGAAACTCCCTGCTCCTCAAACTTCCCTTGGTAGACTTGAGCTCTGTTCAGTTTGCACATACCTGGTGTGCACAATGAGAAATCCCGCGCAGGAGCGCGGGATTTCTCATGATGGTCGAGGTCGATAAGCCGAATTCTGTCTGACCCTTGCGGGCGAGGCGATCATTTATCTGGGTCCCTCGTTGCCTCGGGACTCGAGCGGCACCCCGCCGGCGCAGAGCGCCGGCGATACGGCCTTGCATGCGGGTAAGGATTTTGCCGTTTCAGCCGGACTAAACCGGGTCGTTTCTGTTCGCACCTCGGCTCTCACGAGCGACGGGCGTTACCCGCTACCTTTCTGCCGATTATAACATCGGCGCATGTTCGGACTTTCCTCCCGACGATTGCTCGCCGAGCGATCGCCTAACCTTGACCTCTGCTACCATACCACATTTTCAACCTGTGGACTATATTCTCGACAAATGCCCGAGCGCGGTATACTAGGAGCACTTATCCATATAGATTAAAGAACATACGCATCATGTCTTCGCCACAACAGCCGGGTTCGTCTCGTCGCTCGCTCGATTCAGCCAGTGTTCTGGTTTTCATAGGGACGCTTATTGCAACTCTGTTTATTATCGTGCCGTCGTCATCGTTCTCGCTCATCGCGACAAAATCATTTTTGCTCGCCGCGGGCACGCTCATAACGCTCGCGGTTTATGTTCTCGCGCGGCTTACTCGTGGCAATATCGTTCTCCCCTCATCGGTACTCGTTGGTGCGCTCTGGTTACCGGCGCTCGCCTATGCGCTCTCGGCGGCATTTTCTGGAGCGCATTTCACGCAGGCTCTTTGGGGAACAGCACTCGAGGTCGACACCTTCGGCTTCATGCTCGTCGCGGCGTGTCTCGGCACGCTTGCTATGCTTGTTTTGCGCAGGTCTGAAAATTATCAGACATTCTATCGCGCGCTCGCGTACGCATTCGGTGTCCTCTCGGTGGTGAGCGTGATTGCCGTATTCATCGGACGATTCGCTCCGAGTGTCGTCGCACCGACGTTCTCATTCCTCGGCTCCTTCACCGACTTAGCGACCGTGCTCGGGCTCGGTATGGTGCTCACACTCTTGGCGCTCCGTTTCGTTGACCTCTCGGTGATGGCACGACGCGGACTTGTCGTGAGCGGGCTATTCGCGCTCTTCATGCTCGCTCTCGCGAATGTCGCACTCATCTGGGAGCTCCTCATCCTCGTCTCGCTCGGGCTCTTCGTCGAGTCGATCTTGCGCCGCACGCCGAATGCCGGCGATGCCGATCTCGATGAAGTCGTTCTTATTGACGACGAAGGTTCAGCCGGCTCTGATGAAGGGAATCACTCGCTCGTCATACCGCTCGTCGTTCTCGCGATCTCACTCTTCTTCCTTATCGGCGGCGGTCTTGGGACGGCGCTCGCGAACGCGCTCCATGTGAGCACGCTCGACGTCCGTCCGTCTTGGCAGTCGACGCTCTCGGTCGCTGAGCACACCTATGCTAGCTCGCCGTTCTTCGGGAGCGGCCCGAACACCTTTGGCGTCGAATGGCTCAAGTATCGCGACGCATCATTGAATTCGACTATCTTCTGGAGCACCGACTTCACTTCTGGCGTTGGCTTCATCCCGACCTCATTCGCAACGACCGGAGGAGTCGGCGCGCTCGCGTGGCTCGCCTTCTTCGCGCTCTTCATCGTGCTTGGTCTCCGTATGCTCATCTTGCGCGCGCCACAGGACGCAAGCGTTCGCGCGGTTGCCGTCATGTCCTTCGTCGCGACCTTGTATCTCTTCACGATAGCGACGCTCGATGTGCCGGGGTCGCTCGTTTTGGTTCTTGCGTTCGTCTTCGCGGGCATCTTCATTTCGTCGATGCGGTATGCGGCGCAAGGTCGGCAGTGGGGCGTCCTCTTCTCGCGGTCTCCGCGCCTTGGCTTCGTCATCGTCTTCGGTCTCACGATTCTTCTCCTCTCATCGGTGGTCGCGTCCTATTCGCTCGTCGAGCGTTATGTGGTGACGGCCGAGATCACGAGCGCGATGACCGCTCTTGGCGCCGGCAATCTCAACAGTGCCGATCGATCAGCGCGAGCCGCGCTCTCGTTCGCACCGTCAACCTCGGCATACCAGATCGAGGCTGGCATCGCGAATGCGCAGATAAACCTGATTGCCTCGTCGTCGACCATGCCGAAGGCGGCCGCACAACAGGCTTACCAGGCGGCGCTCTCGGCGGGTATCAATGCCGCGCTCACCGCGACGAACATCAGCCCATCTGATTATCAGAGCTGGCTCATGCTCGGGAATCTCTATGCCCAGGCGGTGCCGCTCGGCGTTTCTGGCTCCTATGACAGCGCGAAGTCTGCTTATGATAAGGCGCAGGCGTTGAACCCGACTAACCCACAGATCAAGTACATCATCGCCAATCTCGAAATTGCGAACAAGAATCTGAAAGCGGCCAAGGATGCGCTGAAGGCGGCGATAGCACTCAAACAGGACTACACCGACGCGATTTTCCTCCTCTCCCAGCTTGAGGTGCAGGAGGGTAATGTGAAGGATGCGCTCGCCTCGGCGCTCGCAGCGGCCTACTTCACGCCGAACAATCCGAACATCCTCTTCCAAGTCGGCGTGCTCTATGCGGCACAGAATGATCTTACGAATGCCGCGCTCGCGCTCGCGGCCGCCGTTGCGGCAAATCCGCAATTCGCGAATGCGCGTTACTTCCTCGCGGCAGTAGAGGCGAAGCAGGGTAATACGACCGACGCGCTCGCGGAGATACAGGCTATCGGAGCCATGTCGAGCGCGAACGCGACTGCAATCGCTCCTCTTGTCACCGCGCTCCAAGCAGGAAAGAATCCGTTCCCGGCGAATCTACTTTCCGCATCTTCGACGCCTCTCAAACAATAAGGTAGTATTGCGTCATGGTTCGACGCCTTATCGAACGCCTGACGGCACCGGTACGCGGCCTGCATCAGGCCGCGTACTTGCTTGCCGCTCTCACGCTCGCCTCGCAAGCGCTTGCGCTCTTGCGCGACCGCACCTTCGCGCACGTCTTCGGGGCCGGGCAGACGCTCGATCTCTACTATGCCGCGTTTCGCGTGCCCGACCTCGTCTTCGCGCTCGTCTCCTCGCTCGTCTCCGCCTATGTGCTCATTCCGCGGCTCACGGGGCTCGATAGGGAAGGCACGCGGCGGCTGCTCTCCGAGTCGGCGTCATTCTTGCTCATCGCCGGCGGGCTTCTCTGTGCTCTGCTTGCGGTATTTATGCCGCAGGCTCTCCGGCTCCTGTATCCCGACCTTATTGCGTCGCCGGCACAAACGGAGTTCGTCGCTCTCTCTCGCCTCCTGCTCATACAACCGATCCTGCTCGGCCTCTCGGGCGTGTTCGGGAGCGTAACGCAGGTGCATCGTCGCTTCGTCCTCTTCGCACTCTCTCCGGTGCTCTATAATCTCGGCATCATCGTTGGCGCGGTCGCGCTCTATCCGCGCTTCGGGCTCATGGGCATCGGATGGGGCGTCGTTATCGGCGCAGTCGCATATCTGCTCGTGAATGTGCCAGTCATTATTTCCGCAGGAGTACTGCCGCGATTCGTCCTGCCAGAGTGGTCGCGCTTAGCGAGCATCGTACGCGATTCGGTCCCGCGTTCGCTCGCGCTCGGCATGGGTTCGATAACGGCGCTCGCGCTCACCGCGCTCGCGTCCCGAGTCGGGACGGGCGCCGTCTCCGTCTTCACCCTCGCGGGTAATCTCGAGGCGGTGCCGCTCGCGCTCATCGGCTCCTCGTATGCGGTTGCGGCGTTTCCGGCACTCTCCGAAGCGTCGGAGAAAAATGATAATGGCGAATTCTCGCGGGTGCTGTCGACCTCGGCACGGCACATCATCCTATGGTCGATGGTATCTCTCGGCCTCATTGCGGTCTTGCGCGCCCACCTTGTGCGCGTCATTCTCGGGACTGGCGCCTTCGATTGGGACGCAACGCGTCTCACCGCCGCGCTCCTGGTCGTCCTCGCGGTCGGTCTTGTCGCGCAGGGGCTGGTGCTCCTCTTCTCGCGCGCGCTGTATGCCGCGCGGCAATCCTGGCGGCCGCTCATGTATCAGATCGCAGGGGGATTGCTCACGGTCTTGCTCGCCGTAATATTTCTGCGGGCACCACAAAACGGATTTTTATCGACGCTCAACGCCTTCTTGAAGGCGGGTGACACAGGGACGGGAGCTATTCTACTCCTCGCTCTCGCCGCGACCCTCGGCCAGATATTCTTGGCTCTCCTCTCGCTCGCCGCTCTCCGTAGCGTTACGCCCGGTCTCGCCCGGTCGCTCGTGCGCCCTACCATCGACGGAATGATAGCGGCTGTCGTTGGCGGTGCGGCTGCGCATGCCTCTCTCGTCATCGCGGGAGGCATAGCACCGCTAACGACTCTGCTCGCGGTCTTCACGCAAGGGTTCGTTGCGGGTATCGTCGGCCTAGTAGCGGCTGGTCTCGCGCTCTTCTTCGTCGAAAATGAAGAGTTCAGAAGTGTTATAACAGCACTCAAGCGTCTCGGGCGCGCTCGGGCCTCCGGCATTCTCGCGCCATCGGCCGAAGAGCCGATCAAATCATGAACCAAGATACTATCCGCAACTTTTCCATTATCGCGCACGTCGACCACGGCAAGTCGACGCTCGCTGACCGCATGCTCGAGCGCACGGGCGCCATCCCCGAGCGTCTGATGCGCGACCAGGTACTCGACCGCATGGACCTTGAGCGCGAGCGCGGCATCACGATCAAGATGCAGCCCGTAAGAATGGTTTACCATTCTGGAGGTCCCGAGCGAAGCGAGGGACAAGAGCGGGACTACATCCTCAATCTCATCGACACGCCCGGGCACATCGACTTCTCCTATGAAGTGTCGCGCGCATTGAATGCTGTCGAGGGAGTGCTCCTACTCGTCGATTCGACGCAGGGCGTGCAGGCGCAGACACTGACGACGCTTGCGATGGCGCGCGCGCAGAGTTGCGTCATCATCCCCGTCATCTCAAAGATTGATGCACCCGCCGCGCGCGTCGAGGAAGTGTCGCAAGAGCTCGCCGACTTACTTGGTGTCGCGCGAAGTGAGGTGATCGCGGTATCGGGTAAGACCGGTGCGGGTGTCGATGAGCTGCTTGAGGCGATCGTACAAAAAATCCCGCCGCCGCAATCTTCGTGGACATCGGATGTCCACAGCAACCGTGGACATCCGATGTCCACGAACGTGGGTGAGCCGCGCGGCCTCGTCTTCGACTTCTCGTATTCGAAGCATCGCGGCGTCGCGGTTTATCTGCGCGTCTTCGACGGCGTCTTCAAAAAGGGCCAGCCGCTCATCTTCAAGGCGGCAGGGAAGGAGTTCGTCGCGCTTGAGACCGGCATCTTCACGCCCGAAGAGACGCCCGCCACGGAGCTCGCGGCGGGCGAGATCGGCTACATTGTCACGGGGATCAAAGAGGCCGGCGTCGTCGCGGTCGGCGACACGGTCGGTGTTGCGAAAGGTGCGCTCCCGGCCTTCCACGGCTTCGAGCGGCCGCGGCCGGTCGTGTGGGCGTCGGTGTATCCTGAGAGCCAAGACGATCTCCCGCTCCTGCGACAATCCCTCGAGCGCTTGCGGCTCTCGGACTCGTCACTCTCTTTTGAAGAGGAGTCATCCGGCGTGCTCGGTCGCGGCTTCCGGTGCGGCTTCCTCGGCCTCTTACATCTCGAGATAATCACCGAGCGCTTGCGGCGCGAGTTCGGTCTCGCGCTCATCGTCACGATCCCGACTATCTCGTATGTCGTTACAACGACGAAGGGCGCGCGGGAGGTCGTCTACACGCCGGCGAAGTTCCCCGAATACGGCGATATCGCGCTTATCGAAGAACCGTGGGCGAAGGTCGTCATCATCACGCCGCCGGACTCGCTCTCAGCGCTCATTCAGCTCCTCTATGAGCACGAGGCGAACACGCTTGGCACCGAGACCTATCATGACGGGCGCGTCGAGATGACGGTCGAGATGCCGCTCCGCGAGCTCATGCGCGGATTCTTCGACACGCTCAAGAACATTTCATCGGGCTATGCGTCGCTCTCCTATGAGCTCCTCCCCGAGCGCCTGGCGGATGTCGTCCGGCTCGATGTCTTGGTCGCTGAAGAGGCCGTGCCCGCCTTCGCGCGCGTTATTGCGCGTCGCCGCGTGGTCGAAGAGGCAGAGAAGATGGTCGAGAAGCTGCACAGCGTCCTCCCGAAGCAGCTCTTCGTCACCAAGATCCAAGCGAAGGCGCTCGGGCGCGTCATCTCCTCGAAGACGCTCTCGGCAATGCGCAAGGATGTGACCGGCTATCTTTATGGTGGCGACGTCTCGCGCAAGAACAAGCTCCTCGACAAGCAGAAGCGCGGCAAGAAGAAGATGCTCGAGCGCGGAACGGGCAAAGTCAACATTCCCGAAGAAGTTTTCATGAAGATGGTGCGGGCTGATGCGTAGTATATACTTGCAGTATGCGCGGCAAGGAGTGGCAAAAGGGAATTCTCATCGGTCTTCTCCTTGTCGTGGCAGGGTGGCTCGGATCGCTCATCTGGGGGCTCGCTCTGAAGGCGCAGATAGCGATATCGCAGGCGAATAATGCGAAGCGGCAATATACCGAGCTTGAAGCGCGGAAGACGACTCTGGAGGCCAATCTCGCGGCGCTTGGCACTGAGCACGGCCGAGACGCCGCCATCCGCACGGCATTTGGGGTTGCGCGCCCGGGAGAAGAGGTTATCGTAGTGGTACCGTCCGCGAGCGAGATGCCGACCACGACGCCCTCGTGGTGGCAGAGGGTGCTGAGTTGGTTTTAGAAATATCGCGAGATTAGTTTAGTGGCAGAATGACTGCTTCCCAAGCAGTAGGCACGAGTTCGATTCTCGTATCTCGCACTATAGAGGCGCTCGAGTGGCTGAGGATAACTCAGAGTGGTATACTTCCATCATAACCCTGATAAAACAATATGGACAAAACCGTCACCATTTACAGCACGCCGACTTGCCACTTCTGCCACATGGCGAAGGAGTTCTTCACCGCGCACAATGTCGTCTTCACCGACTACGATGTCGCGAGTGATCTCGCGAAGCGCCAAGAGATGGTGCAGAAGTCGGGTCAGATGGGCGTGCCGGTCATCTTCGTCGGCGATGAGATGATCATCGGCTTCGACCAAGAGCGCATCGCCTCGACGCTCGGCATCGCGGCATAATTGCCGGCCCCTTTAGTTCAATGGATAGAACGGCTCACTCCTAACGAGCTGATTCAGGTTCGACTCCTGGAGGGGGCACCAATATGCGGTATACTACGAACATATGGACCCAGAACTGAAACAAGAGACGATACTGTCGTTTAAGAGTCGCATATTTGTGGCGGCGGTGACTATCGCGGGAGTGATAATAGTTAGCACGATTGCATACATAGTTTTTATGTCGAGATCATCAACATCTGCCGACAATCTGCCATCTACAGTTTCAAATAATGTTGCGTCGAGCACCGAAGATAATTTCGCAATCACTCAAGATAAGCTGGTGGCGATACAGGCTGAGATGGGGACCACGACACCTGTTGCATTAGGAGATGCATACAATATTTTTGTGCAAATCGACAATTTTTCGA
Organism: bacterium; assembly: GCA_023269085.1. Classification (GTDB taxonomy): domain Bacteria; phylum Patescibacteriota; class Minisyncoccia; order Phycocordibacterales; family Phycocordibacteraceae; genus C7867-001. Next base: position 41,951 of record JAHFML010000002.1, read on the forward strand.
ATGAAACGCTATATCACGGCGTGACGTACCACGAAGATGGGATTATAACGGCCGGACCATATAGCGGTTATCGCCGTATACTAGCAAGTCTCGAACCAGATGGTCCGGTGGGCGTGAACGATTATGTAACTTTTGCAACAAAAGACTACCGCACGTTCATTTTGCATGCACCGACAAAAGGGCGAGTGCCAAACCCGAAGTTATTCAACACAAATGTTGTTACAAAGGCGAATGCCTTCCCAACAAATTTCCCTGAGAGTATTGTCGCGAATAAAGATTTTGTCTTATATCGTGGAGATATTGTAACGGCGACCAGCTCAGCTCTTGGTCCAGAACTTACAAGTACGAGTCCTGGGTTGCGGTTCTACACGAATCCGGGGGACTATACACACAGCGACTTCGAGGCATATAAATTCGTTACTGGCGATACCAGTATCGTGGCGCGTGATGTCGAGAATGTTCGTTTCGTATATCACTTGGCTTTTTCTGACGCAAAGAAAACCGATTGGATGGTGGGGGATATCGGAATAAAACTTCCAGCAGAATCCGGTTTATATTCAAGTTATGGCAAAGCGCTTCCGCGGGGGTGCGGCGGCGGGGATACTGGCCAGAGTTATGTGCTTACAAATAGTGCCAATAAAGAGGTACAAAGCAGTCCGATCGCGGAGGCGCACGGCGTAGACTTGTACCGCTTCGCAAACATAGACAATCCGTTCGTCAAAGCAGAATACGATACTAAATCGTCTCAAATAAACGCCTACTTACAACAGGATCCAAATAGCAGTAGTTGGCTCACCGCAGTGCCGGACTATACTGAGTATGCAAAGAAAACCCCGATTCTTTTGTTCAGAGATCCATGGAGCAGGTGGGTAGCGGTCGGTGAAATACAGTATCAATTGCCAGGAGGATGCGGGAAGCCGGTTATCTATCTGTATCCAGAAAAACCTACCAACGTATCAGTGAAATTTATGAATGTTCCGAAATTCAGCGTCGATATTCCAACCTATACGGATGAATGGCATGTCCTTGCCGATAAAAATGGTAACTTGCACGATCTCCAACCAAATAAGACAGACTGCGCGAGGATTGACTTAACGGCCTTTGGTTCTGATTACGCAAAACAGTCTTGTCTTGCAGGTGTGTATCCCTATCTCTATTGGGCTGGCGAAGCCGCGGGAACGTATCCCTCTCGAGAGGGCGGTTGGGTGATAAACAAGGAGGATATCGGAATATTCCTTGAATCGAAACTTCGCGAAATTGGTTTAAATGAGCAAGAACAACAAGACATGCTTTCGTTCTGGGTGCCAACGCTTAAGAAAGCAGAATCGCCTTACTACTCAATCTCGTTCTTTACGACGAAGCAGATGAATCATTTTATCCCGATGAGAGTAACGCCGTCTCCTAACAGCGCGTTGCGCATCTTCCTCGATTGGAAGCCACTCATGGCGCTACCGAGCAGTCTCCCAACACCACAAGTATTTGTTCCTTTTGAACGGAAAGGTTTTACGCTCGTCGAATGGGGCGGGCTCGAATACAATAAATAATATGGACCCAGAACTGAAACAAGAGATAGCCGAGATACATGCGCTCGAGAAGGACAATCACCAAATGCTCCGCGCTATCCGCCGCGACCAGTGGTTCGGCTTCATCGGGCGGCTCATCATCTGGGCAATAGTGCTTGCGCTCCCGCTCTACTTCTATCAGCAGTATATAGAGCCCATCATCACGAAGATTGAGGGCGTATCAACGACAACGACCGCTACTATTAGTAAGTTTTCTCTACCGACGCTCCCATCTTCCGTTCAGGTACAAAAACTGCTAAACTCTTATAAGATGGCGCCCTAGGCGTCGCAACGCTTGGATAGCTCAGTTGGTAGAGCACTTCCCTGAAGAGGAAGGGGTCCCCGGTTCGAGCCCGGGTCCAAGCACAAAATAGTTACCCTGCTTTGACGCGGAGCTTGGTCTGGCGCGCTTTGTCGAGCTTGGGGAGGATGAGGGTCAAGAGACCGTCTTTGGCGCTCGCCGACGAGGAGTCAACATCGACCTCTTGCGGGAGCATGATCATGCGGGAGAAAGAGCCCCAGAAGAGCTCACGGGTGAAGTAGTCATGGTCGTTGATGCTTTCGCGTTCGGCGCGCGTGCCGGTGATCTCGACGCGGTCGCGGCTAATTGAGATACCGAGCTCATCGGGCCGGACGCCAGCGACGAAAGCGCGAACAATGATATCGCTCGAAGTCTGATGGACATCGACCGGGAGCTGGCCTTCGGCCTTTGATGCCGCGTCGTCGGTTAGAGATGCTGATCGCGGCGAATCGTTCTGGAGGCGCGTGCGCGGCTCGACGCGAGCGGGTACCGAAGCGACAGGCAAGTCGTCATCGAAAGAATCGAAAGAGTCATTCGCCGGTGCATTTCCGGAAAGGCGTTCGAAGAAGGAATGCTTTATGGTCATGATGGGCAGATGTTAGTGGGAAGGTTACGGTATTGGAAATATTTGAGCACTTCAAATGTCGCGAAGATGATCACGGCGACGATCCAGACGAAGAAAACCGCGGTGAAGGTCGAGGCGCCTTCATTCATAATAAGGGCGTTGAAGGCGGTATGCAACGATACGGCGAGGATAAGTCCAGTTGCGGCGGCGGCGACCCGAATGGCGGGATGCTTAAAATCCGAAAAGGCGAGCGCGAAGCCGATCGACGCCGACGAAACGAGATGCAGAAGCGTCGCCCCGAGGAAGCGTTGGTCGCTCAGTATCGATCCTTGGAGGAGGCTGCCGTCAGAATAGTTGAGGATATAGAGCGTGTTCTCGGCCATCGCGAAGCCGAGAGCGACGGTGATGAGGTAGACGACATAGTCAGGGGCTTCATCGACTGCGGGACGCCAAAGGACGAATGCGGCGGCAACAATATATTTGAGCGTTTCTTCGATAAGTGCCCAGGAGAGCATCGCGTTGAACCCGAAAGCGTTCCAGGTCGCCTGCCCGAGACTACATGCCGCGGTCGAGTCGAGAGCTAGTCTGGTGCAGGCTATCTGTTCGAGCGGGATAGCAAAGAAGACGGAGAACATGCCAACAAGGAACGCGAACGCGATCATCGTTTTCGGCTCCGGGCAACGCGCGTCTTCTTTCAGAATGAAATAGAGCCAAACAAGAGAAGGGAGGAGGCCGCCGAGAAGAGCGTAACCGAGTACCGGAAGGGTCATCCCTCAAGTATAGCAGGCCAGTGCGCGACCATGAGGAATGGCGCATCTCTGGTCGGGAGGGACTGGAAGATCTCTTCGGTGACGAAGGGCATGAAGGGGTGGAGGAGACGCACCGAGCGGTCGAGGAGGATGAGGAGGAGCCGCGCGCGCGCCGCGCGCGCGACCCCGTCTTCGCCGAGGAGTATCGGCTTCGACTCTTCGAGAATCTTGTCGGCGAGCTCGTGCCAGATGTAATGATAAATCTTTTCTGCCGCCAGGTAGAGACGGTACTCTTCGATATCGCGCGTGACTTCGGTAATGAGTGCATCGCATTGGTCGAGATAGGGACGCTCGCTCGTGGAAAAAGGAAAATCGGCACGCTCCGGGGCGCTAGCCCAAGTCTTATCCCGATTTTCCTCTTTCCACTCGCTCGCTATTCCCGCGTTTTCCGCATTCTCAAGCACAAAGCGCGCAATGTTCCAGAGCTTGTTCGCGAAGTGCTTGTAGCCTTTTATTTTGTCTTCGCTCATGCGCATGTCGGTGCCGGGCGTGTTGCCCACGATGAGCGCCATGCGCGCGGCGTCGGCGCCAAACTTCGCGGTAACATCGAGCGGGTCCATGTTGTTGCCGAGCGATTTGCTCATCTTGCGCCCTTGCGCGTCACGCACGAGGCCGTGGAGGTAAACCGTCTTGAAGGGGACGGTGCCGAGCGTGAATTCGGTCATGAGGATCATGCGCGCGATCCAGAAGAAGAGGATGTCATAGCCGGTCTCGAGGAGATTCGTCGGGTGGTACGTCTGAAGATCTTTCGTATCCTCGGGCCAGCCGAGCGTCGAGAAGGTCCAGATGCCCGAAGAGAACCAGGTGTCGAGCGTGTCCTCGTCTTGCACCCAGCCCTCGCCGCTCGGGGCCTCGCCGACGGTAATCTCTTCTCCGCGATACCAGACGGGGATGCGATGCCCGTACCAGATCTGCCGGCTGATGCACCAGTCGCGCAGGTTCTCTATCCAATGGAAATACGTTTTCTCAAAATGTTCGGGGAGAATGGTGATAGCGCCAGAGCGCACCGATTCGAGCAAGAGCTCTTTGAGCGTCTTGTCGCGCCCGGGGACGGGTCGATCTACCTCGACGAACCACTGGAGCTTCGGCAAGGGCTCGACGATGCCGCCGGTGCGCTCGGCGGTCGAGATATTCTGCTTCACGGCTTCCTCCTTTTCGAGCAATCCCTCTTCGCGGAGCCATGCGACGACCGCGTCGCGTGCGTCGGTCGTCTTCATACCGCTGAGGCGGCCGGGCACGGTCATTTTCGCGAATTCGTTGATGATGATGACTTCGTGCGAGAGCAGATGGCGATCGGCTATCTCCCAGTCGATATGGCTGTGGGCCGGCGTGAGACCGACCGCGCCCGTGCCGAAGGCTGGGTCAACTTCCTTGTCGGCGACAATCTTGATATGAATCGGCACGTCGCAGAAGACGGCGTCGTATTCTCGGCCGACGAATGCGGTATAGCGCGCGTCATCAGGATGGACGGCGACCGCGACATCGCCGACCTTCGTCTCGGGGCGCGTGGTCGCGACCGCGATGGGGAAGTCGGAGCTGTAGCGGAAGGTGTAGAGTGTCGCGTCGCGCTCTTCATAAACTATCTCGTCGTCTGAGATGGTCGTCTGGCCCTTCGGGTCCCAATTGACGATGCGGTTGCCGCGATAGATGAGACCAGCGTCGTACATTTTTTTAAAAACAGCGCGAACGGCCCGATTGCGCGTCTCATCGAGAGTGAACGCTTCGCGCGACCAGTCGAGCGAGGCGCCCATGGTCTTGAGCTGTTTTAGGATAGTGTCATGGCTCTCGGTGGCGTACGCCTCAATGCGTTTGAGGAGCTCGGCGCGGCCGAGGTCGTGGCGGCTCTTATCCTCCTCCTTCTTTATCTTCTTCTCGACGACTGATTGCGTCGCGATGGCGGCGTGGTCGGTCCCGGGGAGCCAGAGGGTGCGCTTGCCCTGCATGCGCTGATAACGGACGACCGCATCTTCGATAGCGAGCATGAGCGCGTGGCCCATGTGGAGCCGGCCAGTGACATTTGGCGGCGGGAGTACGATAGAGAAGGGCTCAGCATCCGGCTTCGTGATGCCCTCGGCAATGCAAGTGTCAGGGTTGAAGAGACCGCTCTCCTCCCATGCCGTATACAAACGCCCCTCGGTCGCCTCGGGGTCGTAGGGCTTCAAGAATTTCTCGTCCATTATTCAAAATAATACCGCAAATACGCGGATCAGGCGAACACACATTGAGTAAGGTCGAACCTCACTCAACTTACTCGGTAAGTGAACGGCGGCCGGAGGCGACAGGGGTGTGGGTGAATTCTTCGCGAAGAGCACGGTAGAAGCCGGCGAGCGCGATCATGATGGCGTTGTCGGTCGTGAGTGCCGCCGGCGGTATGCGTAGCTCAACGGGTGGACACCTAGTGTCCACCCGAGTCGCCACCGAATGCTTGAAGATGCGGCGGATGTGGGTGTTCGCCGAGACGCCGCCGCCGATGACGAGCGTCTCGGCACCAGTCGCTTCGAGCGCGCGCTCGGTCTTCTTCCACAACACCTCGGCAACGGCGTCTTCGAATTCTCGCGCGAGCTCATGCTTCTCGCGCTCGGTCACCTCGGGATTTTTCTTCAACAAATACAACACCGCCGTCTTGAGCCCGGCAAAGGAGAAGTCGCACGTCGCATCATTCAGCATTGGCCGCGGCAAGGTTGGTGTGAGTAAGGTCGAACCTTCCTCATTTGATGAGTAAGGTTCGACCTTACTCACGCTACTACGCGCTATCTCAGCGAGACGCGAGATCTCCGGCCCGCCCGGGTAGGGGAGCGAGAGCATCCGTGCGACCTTGTCAAAGGCTTCGCCGACCGCGTCGTCGCGTGTCGCCCCGACGAGCTCATACTCAAGCCAGCTCTTCATCACGACGAGCTCGGTGTGGCCACCCGAGATGAGGAGCGCGAGCACCGGCAAAGCGACGTCTTTCACTTCAAGGTTCGACCTTGAAGAAGATTCTCGCGCGAGCGCGGCCATGATATGGCCCTCCATATGATTGACCGCGACGATCGGCTTCTCCCATGCGAGGGCGAGGGCGCGTGCGAAGTTCACGCCGACCCAAAGCGCTGGCTCGAGGCCGGGGCCCGCGGTGACGGCGATGACGTCGATATCGGGTCGTTCAGATTCCGAGACGAAGTCGAGGAACGCTTCAGTGAGGCCGGGCTCGCGCGACAAAATCTCTGCGATTTTGTCGCGCGTCTCTTCGCGCATCGCTTGCATATCCTCGTGCAAGAGCTCAGCCTCTTCAAGCGCCGCCTCAAGTATCGGGACGAGATTCTTCGCGTGTTCGCGTTTGGCGAGCATCGGGTAGACGCCGCCATACTCGCGGTGCAGATCTATCTGCGAGAGGAGCGCATTCCCGAGTACGGCAAACTCCGCGTTCGCCTCATCGCCTGTCGCCTCAACGATAGCAATCGCCGTCTCGTCACAGCTGGTCTCGATAGCGAGAATTTTCATAATGATGGTAGTATAGCGCAATGCAACGAAATGACCTCCTCGTCTGGATGGATCTCGAAATGACCTCGATTCATGACGTGCTCAAGGACAAGATAACCGAGATCGCGGTCGTTCTCACCGACAAAGACCTGAATGTTGTCGTCGAAGGACCTGATATCGTTATACATGCCGACCCGAGCGACTTTGCACATATAGCGGCGGATGCCCGCGCGGTGCACAAGGCAAATAATATGGAAGCGCTCTCTGCCGCGAGTACAACGACACTCGCCGATGCTGAAGCGCAGACGCTCGCTTTTCTCAAAGAGCACATCAGCGAAAAATCATCACCGCTCTGCGGCAACACCATTCACATGGACCGCCACTTCCTTCGCATCCACATGCCGACACTCGACGAGTACCTCTTTTATCGCTGTATCGATGTCTCAAGTATCAAAGAGCTGGCGCGTCGTTGGGCGCCAGAGATATATGAGGAGGCAGAACACCGCAAGGGGGTGAAGCCGCATCGCGCCCGCGCCGACATCTATAACTCAATCAGTGAATTGAAATTCTATCGCGACACTTTTTTCAAATTCAATCCTTGATCTCCTCCCATGGCAAGTTGGCTGATGCGGGGATGAAGAAGCCGCTTGATGTGGCGTGACCGTTCCCTCCGTATTTCTCCGCTATCTTCGAGACATCGACCGAGCCGTCGCCCCGGATAGAGACGCCGAAGCCGTCGGGATGCGCCGAGACAACGAGGGCAATAGGCGGCAACTTGGTATAAAGCTCGTGGGCGGCGTGCGAGCGCATCGTAATCGACGGGAACGAAGTTGAGAAGTAGCACTCAAAGCCCTCAAAGCGTACTTTCTTGGCAGATTCGACTAGAAGGTGAGTCATCTTCTCGAAGTACTCCTGATAGGCCGAAGCCTTCGCGAGAAGCGCGGGCCGTTCGTTATCATCTTCGAGCGCGTGGGCGAATCTATCCCATAATTCGAAATCGTCGGGCTGTACCACGAGATACGCGAAGACCATTTCGGTCTCGGGCATCGCATAACGATACATGTCGCCGTCCTCGAGATAATACATGAGACGAGGCGTTGGTGTATGGGGGTGAAAATAGCTCCACGCGATAGTCGCGCCAGAACGCTCGGTATCGAAAACGCCCGGGAAGGTCGTCGCGACAGCGCGTACGCCCTCATGGTGGTCGAGGACGGTTACTGATTCTGCGATGCGACGCAATGCCTCCATCTGTTCTTGGGGAAAACAAAAGTCGACGAAGATAATTTCGCGTCCTTCCATCTTTTCCGGAACCTCGCCACCGTACTTCACGGGGATATATTCAGCTATGTCGCCGTATTTCTTCCATGCGGCATAGGCGCCGCCGAAACCGTCAGGGCATTTGGCGTGGTAGAGGATGACCGTGTGCTGGTGATGTGAGTGCATGATTCTATTCTACCGCACAAAGCGGGTGTAGATGCCGGCGGGGATGACGCGGTCGCCTGTGGTCTCTTTGATGAAGAGCTCGCCACATTCACCATGCGTCTCGCCGCCTGCGCCGAGCATGGTCGAGGCGAAAGCGCTCTCGACCGCCTGCGCGAAAGAGCGCGGGGCATAGCCGGCGGCATAGCCGTTCAAGAGGAAGAATGAGCCCGGTGTGTCGGCGAGCAGGTCGTGCAGGGTAATGAGCAATTCGGGGAGCGCTTCTTCGATCTTCCACACCTCGCCCTTGGCGCCGCGCCCGAAGGCGGGCGGGTCGAGGATAATGCCGTCGTAGTGAACGTCGCGGCGCAGCTCGCGGCGGGCGAAGGCGAAGGCGTCGTCGAGCACCCAGCGGATAGCGTCTTCGCTCACCCCCGAGCGGCGCGCGTTGTCGTGCGCCCAGTCGAGCGACTGCTTGGACGCATCGACATGCGTCACCTTCGCTCCCGCCTGTGCCACAACGACCGAGGCGATACCGGTGTAACCGAAGAGGTTAAGCACGTGGGGAGAAATGTCGGACATCGTAAGTCCTACATCTGATGTAGGACTTACGATGTCCGACATAGAAATTGCCTTCACGCGCCCTTCGAGCCACTCCCAGTTAGGCGCCTGCTCGGGGAAGATGCCCGTGTGCTTGAAGCTCGTGAGCGCGGCGGTGAACTTCGCGTCTCGCCACGCGAGCTCCCATACGTCGGGAACGGGCTTTCGGACGTCCCAGCCGCCACGCTTATCGCGGAAGACGAAGACCGCGTGCGCATCATGCCATAATTCCGGTCGCCGCTTCGCCCACAACGCTTGCGTCTCTGGCCGCGCGACAATGACCTCGCCGAAGCGTTCGAGCTTCATGTTATCGCCAGAGTCGATGAGCTCGTAATCGCTCCAAGGAAGTGTTGTGAGATGTTGGTCGTATTTCATAGCGCTTCAGGGTGCTTTTTACTCCACTCGTAGAAGACGACCGCGGCCGAGACGGCCGCGTTCAGCGACTCGGTGCGCGGATGCATCGGTATCGAGAGCGTCGTGTCGCAGTGTTCGAGCGTTTTCTCGCGGATGCCAGCGCCTTCGTTTCCGATGACAAAAGCCGTCGGCGTGTCGAAGGTCTCGGTGCCAAGATTCGTCGAGCCCGTCATTGCGAGACCGTAGATCCAGAAGCCACGCTCCTTGAGGAGGGCAATCGTCGCGTTCACATTGCCGATAGCGACAAGCGGGATACGGAAGGCCATGCCGGCCGAAGTCTTCACGACCGCGCCGGTGACGCCCGCTTGATTGTGTTCGGGGATGAGCACGCCCGAGACGCCGAAGGCCGCCGCCGAGCGAATGATTGCGCCGACGTTGTGCGGGTCCTGCACTTCACCCAAGATGACGAGTGCAGGATTCTTCGTGAGGTCGAGTCTCGCGAGCAGAGAGTCAAGCGAGATGAGCAGGACCGCAGGGTCCATCACTGCTATGACGCCCTGATGCACCGCGTCGCGTCCCGCGAGTTCGCGGCCTTGGCTCGCACCGAGCTCTGCGGCCGGTATCGCATGCCTCTCTATGAGCGTGCGCAGATCAGCATCGCGTACCTCCGGCGCGAGGAAAACTTTGCGGATCACCTGCGGCGTGTTCTCGAGCGCTTCCATGAGCGCGTGCTTGCCGTAAATATAGACTTTTTCTTTTACCTTCGCCTTCATTATGAAAAGTTATAGCACAAAATCACGCGCCGCGAGACAGGCTGTTCTTGAGTCGGGAGATCTGGCCGATGAGGAGCGTGTTGCCGGCGAGGATGATGATGAAGATGAGGATGAGCGACGATCCGCCGAGGAAGATGCCTCCCATGATAGCGACGAGCGCGGCGCCGAGCGTGGTCACGATATTGTCCATTGCGACGCCGACGATAGCGTCGCCAATGCGGCCGTTCGGATGTACCGAGAAGTTGTGGACGATCATCATCTCTCCGAAACAGCCGATGATGCCCGCGAGCACGCCCGTGATGACAAAGGGCAGGTGGGAGAGGTGCGAGAAGGCCTCCATACCAACGACCATCGCTTCAGCACCGAAGAGGATAGCGGCGCCCGAGAGGACGAGATCGAGCCAGATGCGCCACGTGCTCATCGCCGCATAGGCGCGCTCCTCGATGATTTCTTCGGCATCAAGTATTTCAGGCGCGTGACTGTGCCGGAAGAAATAGAGAACAGCAACACAGAGGAAGAAGAGTAGGACGCCGACCGGCATGACGAGCTGGTAGAGATCGCCTTCCATCGACACGATATTGCTGTCGACTCGGCCGAAGAGCACCATGCTGATAGCCGCAAGAGCAGTGAGGAGCGTGAGGGCGATGAGCACCTCGACCGCGGCGTCCATCTCGCGCACGCTTGGCTTCGCCTTGTGCTCTGCGAGCGGGCGCACGATGCCGAAGGAGCGGACGCCGGGGAGCATGAGCACGTGCGTGTGGAGCCGATCCGCGAGATTCTGCCGCCAGACGCACCACGTCGCGTGGAAGATGTTATAGATATTCGAGCCGAAGGTCGCGGCCGCGGCGAGGATAGCGAGGTCGATCGCGCGCGCGTAGTCGGTGCTCTTGAACTGGAGCGAGAGGATGGCGGCCACGACGCCGATGATCATGTCGGGGAAGGCCGTGCCGAAGGACTGGAGGAAGCCGCCGGCGAGGCCGGTTCGCTCCTTCAACACATCCGTCGTCTCTTCGATGATGCGTGTCGTCCCGATAAAGATGTAGCCGATGCCGACCGCGAAGATGCCGATTATGACGAGCATCTGCAGCCACCAGGGATCGGTGCCAGCGAGGAGCTGGTCAGCGACAACAAACTTCAACACGAGCCCGCCGGCGACGAACGAGAGAACTCTGAAGAATGGGGAAGACATTTGGTGCGCGGTGAGGAACTCGAATCCCCGACCCTCTCAACGTCAATGAGATGCTCTACCAGCTGAGCTAACCGCGCAGTGCCAACATTGTAGCAGAAACGAGAGAAAATAAAATAGGTGGTTGCGGATGATTGGCGATATGGTAGAATACAGGTGGCAGACAGATAGCGTGAGCGTTGTGCTCGCACGTCGGCCTGCCGTCGCCCAAACATAGGAGAAAGAAACATGAGCGACAAGCAGAAAAAACCGACGACCGACGACAACGGCGTGAATTACGAGGAGGTGCTCGCTCGCTTCCTCGCAGCGAGTGCACGGTATTTTGCTTCTAAGTCCGGCGAACAAATCGCCTGATTTCATGAAGCCCGGCGGCCCACGTGGCCGCTTTTTCTATTTTGTGACCCCACGGGGAATCGAACCCCGATTTACGCCGTGAAAGGGCGCTGTCCTAACCGTTAGACGATAGGGCCCTGCCTGCCGACAGACAAGCGTTGCTTCAACCTTACCATTTTCGACATGAAATGCTAGGATAGGGGGACACGGAGAGGTGGCAGAGTGGTCGAATGCACTGGTTTCGAAAACCAGCAGGGGCGAAAGCTCCTCGTGGGTTCAAATCCCACCCTCTCCGCAGAAAGAAACTTCCGAATCCGAAAGGTGGGAAGAAGCCCGCGCCGAAGGCGCGGGAGTGGGCAAAAGATGCCGTCGCTCCGCGACGAATTGGGACGGGACGGGCGTGGCGAACTGGGCGGATTTGTCACGAACCAAGGGGTTCGTTCCGATTTTTTGGACGAACGATTTGATTTGGTACAAATCAGATGAGGGGGACAAAAAATTGGCTTGTTTCGTATCTAAAATCCATTCCCGCAAGGGTTCGACCCAATTATTTCTTCCGCGTTCAAAATCTTTCTCTTTTTGACGCAAAGCGGCGAGAGAGCGCATGAGCATATCTTTTCGCTTCAAGTAAATATCCTTTGGTACATCACCATCGAGATACGTAGAAACCAGTTTTTCCATGCGCTCCTCGTTCGCTTTGATACTGTCGTAAAGATTTTGAACCTCGCTTTGCGACGCTCTAATTTCCTCACGCTCCCACACTTTCACTTTGTTCAACATCCAATCGGTATAGCGATCGCAAAGCGAAATTGTTTGAAGCCGTGCACAGAGTTGCCGTGCAAGCTCACTTTCTTGCAAATACGCTTGCGAACAGTGGCCGCGCTTTTTCGAGCACCGATAATACCGATAACGACCACCAGATTTTCCAGTTGCCCACTGCGCGGAAATCATCGAACCACACTCGGCGCATCGAAAAAGACCAGTAAAAGGAAAATCATGCTTGATTTTCCTTTTACGCGGCCGTTCTTTCGTTTGCAATACTTTCTGCACGGCTTCAAACAATTGCGGAGAAATAATTGGCTCAAAGTTTCCATCAAACCATTCCTGTCCATGCTTCACAAAACCAAGATAGGCACGATGCGTAAGAAGCCGTTTGATGGAAACTTTGGCAAGTGGCGTTTGGTTACGAGTCACCACGCCCAAGTCCGCCAAAAATTGAGCGAGCGAAATATAAGTGTGCGACCCCTTGGCGTATTCTTGAAAAGCTAGATTTACCACGCGAGCATTTGTCGGATGAGGCTCAATATTTCTCACCTTCGGATTATTGGTGTAGCCAAAGGGAGCTAAATTCAACCATTCGCCTCGTCTCAATTTTTGGCGGACGCCACGCTTGATATTGTCAGATAGATTATCACTGTAATATTTCGATTGCCCAAACGCCACTTGCAACATAAAGAGCCCTTGCGGGGTTGGTTCAAACCAAAATGTCGGAAAGCGCAAAGACACAACCTTGTGAGTGTCTACGGCGTAAATAACTCGTCCACCGTCAATACTGTTACGCGCGAGGCGGTCGGGATGCCACGCCAATATACCGACACCATCTAGTTTTTCAATTTTCGCGAACATTTCGCCGAACACCTCGCGCCCCGGTGTCTTTGCGCTTTTCGACTCTTGAAATTCCTCAAGAATTTCAAGATTTTCTTTACGCGCCAATTCTCGCAGTTCAAAAAGCTGTGCCTCAATGGACATCACTTGTCGGTCATCATCCTCGGTACTCTTACGCGCGTATAGAAAATATTTTGGTTTGATATTCATATTGCTTTTAGATACGAAACAAGAGACAAATCCGCCCAGTTCGCCACGCCCGTCCCGTCCCAATTCGTCGCGGAGCGACGGCATCTTTTGCCCACTCCCGCGCCTTCGGCGCGGGCTTCTTCCCACCTTTCGGATTCGGAAGTTTCTTTCTGCGGTGATGTATTAACCTTTGCGCGAACCCACTTCGCACGCGCGGAGCGCGTGGTGGCTTGAAACTGCACTGTACGCTCCGATTGCGTGGCGATGCGAACCAATGCGCCTCGGACACGCTCGCGGACTCGCGTGTGCAAAAACCAAAAAATTTCCTTGCATTTTCCTCGCGTCTCCTCCCCCCACCCCTCCACCGCGAAGCGGAAAAAGAAATGGAAAGGAAATTTTTGGTTTTGCTTCGCCGTTAGCAATTGAAAAAATCCATAAATAATGCTATCCTTGTTTTGTGAGCAAAGAAAGTAACGACTCATATTTCTATACTATCAAAAGTAGCATACTATGGCAACTATATCACAGAACATAAAGCGTATCCGTACAAAACAAGGATTAACGCAGGACGACTTGGCGAAGAAAGCGGACATTAAGTATTCTACTCTCACAAAAATTGAGGGTGGTGTCGTTACAAAACCAAGCGTTCAGACAATTCAAAAAATCGCCAAGTCGTTAGGCGTTCCAATGGAGGAATTAGTAAAATAAATTTACAAATATGGAAAATAAAAACAATACACCTGTTGAGATTGACGAGGTTAAGCTACAGGAAACTATCGCACGAGTTATAAAAGGCGAGGGTAGTGAGGAGGATATAAAATTTGTAAAAGACATCGAAGAACTCATAGGCGAACCAGTCATAGGAGAAAAATCGCGTATGCTCGCAGAAAAAATTAAAGCCAACAAAAATGCTTTGGCTCAAATTGTGGTAGAGAAAGATATTAAGTTGGAAAAGCTAGAAAAAGAAACAGCAGCTAAGTTGGCAGAAAATGACGCTGATTACGAGCGTAAATTGAAAGATTTGAATGTTTTGCAGTTTGATACAGAACAAAAAGCGAGAGCAAGGCAAACCAAAATGAGGCTGATTTGGGGAATTGTCGCTTTATGTGCAGTGACTTTTGTTACCAAAATTTTTGGCATAGGCATAGGATTATTTGTTTTAGGAATTTTTGCAGTCATTTTTTACGCCTTCAAGAACAGATAAGGAATGAAAACAAAAGCCATTTTTAGGAAGGCTCAAAAGGCGTTAGATGAAGAACGTATAAAAGAAAAGGAGCTGAAAGATATAATCGGCTTTTGTTTTGATTCCGATCAAGAGTCAGAAAATTTTGTCCGGAAATGTTTGAAGAAAAACAAAACCAGATGGATGTTGAATAGACTGCAATGGTTCGTTGAGTTAGCAGATTTTCAGAAATACGATAGCGTAAAAACTTTTTTCTTAATTGCTATTGCGGAAACAAATATAAAGCTGTTTGAAAATCGATTCAAGGATAATTCAAATGAAGTGGCGGATGTTAAAAAGTTTTTTGCTCGATTTTCAAAACAAGATAAAGATGAATTACGACGATATTTTTTCAAAACAGATAAGTTTTTAAATAAAAAATCTTTCAAATTTGATAAAGTTGTTGATATTTTACTTAATGTTCGCCACAGAGTTGTTCATGGTAAAAATCATTACGATTTCAGATTCCATGACGGAAGCGATACTTTGATGAATATCATTTTTGGTGAAATAGGTACAAAAAATAAAAAGAGAAGAATTAGATATGAACTCGAAATCACATATAAGAATTTCAGGGAAATGATGATAAAAAATGCGATTGAAAATTTAAAAACAGCGTAAGGTTTAGTAAGGGAGCAACCCTCGCCGTTTTATAATTTCTTCTAAAAACAGCGGGGTTGTTGTGCGCGCATTGGGTGGGTGGGGCAAGCACATATAGATTTGCTTGTGCCTTAGCACAATTCATAATTCTTTGAGATACCACCAAACTCTCTCGGAGCCACAGAGCGAACACACGCAACGCCGAAGCAGCCAGCGCGAGCTTGCGAGCGGGCTATGCGTAGGCGTTTGTGTGTGGTTGTGTTACCACTAAACGCGGATACGAGAGCGCCTCGGTCGCCGTGAGGGCGGAGAAAAGAGCAACCAAAAGTGATAAACTAATAGTGCTCTTTTCGGAGACTGAAACGGCGAAGCAAAACCAAAAATTTCCTTTCCATTTCTTTTTCCGCTTCGCGGTGGAGGGGTGGGGGGAGGAGACGCGAGGAAAATGCAAGGAAATTTTTTGGTTTTTGCACACGCGAGTCCGCGAGCGTGTCCGAGGCGCATTGGTTCGCATCGCCACGCAATCGGAGCGTACAGTGCAGTTTCAAGCCACCACGCGCTCCGCGCGTGCGAAGTGGGTTCGCGCAAAGGTTAATACATCACCGCTTGAGTCTGCGAAAGCGGAAGGAGCGATGTGCCTGCGCACATCGCTCACCCCGCTAGTGATATACTAGAAACTATCATGTCGGTCGAGACGCTCACGCAGCTGATACTGCAATATCGCTACTGGATTCTCGTCCCACTCTCGCTCGCCGAGGGGCCGGTAGTCGCCTTCGTCGCGGGGACGCTCGCCTCGGTCGGCCTCTTCGATATTTATTTCCTTGCGGTTTTCTTTTTCATGCGCGACATGGGGCTCGATGGCGTCTACTATGCCGCGGGCTACTTCGGCGGCCGCACCAAGTTTGCCGAGCGGATGCTCACAAAAATCGGTATCACCGACGACCATCTCGAGCGCGTGCGGACGCTCTGGGACAAGCGACCGGGCATGACGATGCTCATCGGCAAGCTCTCTTATGGCATCGCCTCGGCCTTCATTGTCGTGGCGGGGATGATACGCATGCCGCTCCGCGACTTCTTCGGCTATGGGGCGCTCGTCGCGGTGCTCGAGTATGGCTCGCTCCTCTTCGCGGGCTACTTCCTCGGCGCCTCATTCGGCGGGAGTGCGGCGAATGTTATCAACAACGCGCAATACGCCATCGGCATCGCGGCGATTATTATCTCAATCTACTACCTCGTGAGCTGGCGCGTCCGTGGCGAATTCTTAAAAGAAGATAAAGAGATTGAGGAGACGCCGGTATGAAGAGGCTGCTCATCGTGACCGACGCGTGGGAGCCGCAGGTGAACGGCGTCGTGCGCGTTGTCCAAGCGCTCTTGCCAGAGCTTGCCGCACGCGGCTATGAGGTCAGCATCATCGAGCCGAGCCAATTCAGGAGAGTGGCGATGCCTTTTTACCCCGAGATACCGCTCGCGCTCTTCGCGCGTCGCCGGGTCGCGCGCATGATTAGCGAGATACAACCTGATGCTGTCTGCCTCATGACCGAGGGGCCTTTGGGCTGGGCCGCGCGCGCGGCATGCCGCGCGCGCGGCATCCCCTTCGCCTCGTGGTACCACAGCCACTTCCAGCTCTATGTTGATGTGCGTTTGCGCGGGCTCTTGCGCCCGGCGCAGGCATTCATCCGCCATTTCCATAGCGCGGCGGCACACACTATCGTCTCGACCGAGAGCTTGAAGCAAGTGCTCGAAGCGGACGGTTTCAAGAATCTCGTCGTCGTGCCGCTCGGCGTCGACATCGAGCTCTTCACGCGCAATCCGAATCCGCCATTGCCGCCACTACCGTCGCCCGTCTTCGTCTACTTCGGCCGCTTAGCACCCGAGAAGAATGTCGAAGAATTCTTACAGCTCGCCTTACCGGGCACGAAGCTCGTCATCGGCGATGGCCCTTTACGAAAAAAATTAGAAGAAAAATATGGCGGCACGCATAAGTTTGTTGGCTATAAACGAGGAGTCGAGCTTGTCGACTGGCTCTCACTCGCGGACGTGTTCGTCTTCCCCTCGCTGACCGAGACCTTCGGCCTCGTGGTTGTCGAAGCTCTTGCGTGCGGCCTCGCGGTCGCGGCGCACGATGTCATGGGCCCGCGCGACATCATTGAGCAAGGCGTTGACGGCTATCTCTCCGACGACCTCCAGAGCGCCGCGCTTCAGTGTCTCGACCTCTCGCGCGCGGCCTGTCGCAAAAAGGCGGAGCAATATAGTTGGTCGCACTCGGCCGATGAGTTTATCAAGATACTCACCAAACTAGCCTAGCGGATCACCTCCCAGTTGATCTTCTCGAGGATGCCCTCGGGTAGGATGAACATCGTAATACCGTGATAGAGATTGATAAAGAACATGCCGAAGTAACCTTTTTGCACGAATCGCCTATCTGACGAGCGCACGCTCTTGGTTGGTATGAAGAAGTGTTTGGCGTCCAGCTTCGCGAGGTCTCGCCCGTATTGGATATCTTCTCCCGAGACGAGATTCTCGTCGTAGATAACTTGCATCGCAAAGTCCTTTCGTACGATATGGATAGTGAAGAGCACTTTGAAAAGTCGGTAGAAAAAATTGTTGAAACGAGACCAGAATCGCGCCTTGATGCTGTCGTTGTCCAAATTGACGGTCGTCGTGCCATAGCCGGCCTCTGGATGCGTGTCGAGATAGATGCTCACTTCGCGCAAGAGGCTCTTCTCGACAAACACGTCGCAGTCCATGAAGATATACCATTCGGTGGCAGGAGAACATTTCGTGAAGCCGAAGTTCCGTGCTCGCGAAACGCCTTTTTGTGGAGCGATATATACGGTAAGATTTTCGGACTCGTGGAGTTTTGCTTTTTCGTATGTCGCGTCGGTCGAGCCATTCTCCACGACGATTATCTCGTAGCGATCCCTAGGGTAGTCAAGTTCTTGGATCAGACGCAATGTCCGGTCAATGACAAGCTCTTCGTTGTGTGCAGGAATAACAATCGAGAAGAAACGATGCGACATACCGAGTAGATTATTGCTTTTTAATCCAGAGGTAGAGGTCTTCGACGGCCTTCACCGCGTCGCCGGCGGCAATGTTGTTCTGATGATAGAGCTCGTCGGTGCAGTCGCCGGCGGCCCAGACGCCCTCGACGCTCGTGCGGCCGGTGCGCGCGTCGGTGACGACGTGTTTGACGGGGTCGAGCTCGACCAGCCCCTCGATGAAGTCGGTATTCGGGATAACGCCCGCCTCGACGAAGATGCCCGAGATGCTGAGCTCGTGTGATTCGTTCGTGCTCTTGTCGGTGTAGCGGAGCCCGCTCACAAACTGCTCGCCGATGATCTCGATGGGCTCAGCGTGCAGGATGATGCGCATGTTCGGGTGCGCACGCGCCTTTTCGACAGTGACAGCGTCGGCCTTGAGCTCGGCATGGCGATGGATAAGAGTGACCGACTTCGCATAGGCGAGAAGCTGAAGCGCGCTCTCGAAGCCGGCGTTGCCACCACCCACGACCGCGACATCTTGGCCAGCGAAGAGCGGGCCGTCGCAGGAGGCGCAGTAGGTGACGCCCTTGTTCTCGAAGGTTCCCGCGCCGGGGATAGCGAGTTTGCGCCGACTTGCGCCCGAGGAGATGAGGACGGTGCGAGCGGTGAAGTCTTTGCCGGACTTCGTTTGTACAGCGAAGCGACCTCCAGGGTCTTGGGTGAGCGCCGCGACCTGCTCGCCGAGCGCGAGCTCGACGAAGTCGCCCTTCACGGCGTCGAGATGCGCCCTGAGCGCCGATGCAAGATCGGCGCCGCTAATCTTCGGCGTGCCGATCCAATTCTCGATACCATCGGAGACGATCGACTGACCGCCGATCTCCTTTGCGATAAGGAGCGTCTTCAGCTGCTTGCGCGCGGCATACACGCCCGCTGCGACGCCAGCGGGCCCGCCGCCAATGATGATGAGGTCGTACATATGCGAGTTAGTATAGCAGAAAAAGTCGCGGCGCCGGAGGCGCCGCGTATCCATATTATTTTTTGTGTCGACGCAAGAAGGTCGGTATCGCGCCCCAGGCTTCGTCCTCTTCGGCGGCGGGCGGGGTGAGGTCATCGCGTTTGTGCGGGACGGCCGTGACGATCGGCTCTTCTTTTTCAGAAGTGGGTGCTGATTCTTCTCGAGTGATGACATCTTTCATCTCGCGGCGCTCGACGGGCTTCTCTTCGATCTTCGCTTCGCGCTTCAAGACCTCATGATAAATGCGGCCGCGCTCTTCGTCGCGCCGTTCGGCGGTCATTGAGAAGAGCGAACGCTCAGGCCCTTCGTGCGAAGCGTGCGCGGCGCTCTCGGGGAAGCCGGTCGCGATGACGATGATGCGGACCTGACCCTTCTTGAGCTTCTCGTCCTTCATCATGCCGAAGATAATCTTTGCGTTCTTGTCGACCGATTCGTTGATGATGCGGGCGGCCTCCTGGACCTCCATGATACCAAGGTCGTCGTTGCTTGCGACGACGAAGAGGACACCCTTCGCACCGCCGATAGAGACGTCGAGGAGCGGGGAATTGACTGCGAGCTTCGAGGCGGCGGCGGCGCGATCGTCGCCCTCGGCGACGCCGATACCCATGAGCGCGGGGCCGGCGCCCTCCATGATCGCTTTAATGTCGTTGAAGTCGGTATTGATATCGCCCGGCGTCGTGATGATGTCCGAGACGCCCTCAACCGCTTGGCGCAGGATCTCGTCGCACATCGCGAAGGCGCTCTTCGCGCTCGTGTTCATGTCGACGACCGTGAGGAGCTTGTCGTTCGGGATGACGATGAAAGCGTCAACCTCCTTCTTGAGCTCGGCGAGACCTCGCTCGGCGATGTCCTTGCGTTGGGCGCCTTCGAAGGCGAAGGGCTTGGTCACGACGGTGATAACAAGCGCGCCGACCTCCTTCGCGATCTTCGCGACGACGGCCGATGCGCCGGTGCCCGTACCGCCGCCCATACCGCAGGTGATGAAGACCATATCACTTCCCGAGAGCGCCTCTTGGATCTCTTGGCGCGTCTCCTCGGCCGCGCGCTTGCCGAGCTCTGGGTTCATGCCGGTGCCGAGGCCGCGGGTGAGGTTCTTGCCGATATGGATCTTGCGCTTGGCGAGGGAGCGGTGGAGGTCTTGCGCGTCGGAGTTGATAGCGACGAACTCGACGCCGCGCACCTTCGAGTTGATCATGTGATTGATCGCATTGTTGCCCGAGCCGCCGACGCCGACGACGCGGATGCGGGCGAAGGTCTCGATCTCTGGTTCAACGCGTTTGGACATAGGGTGAATAGCTAATGGATGACGTGTCGTCATCATAGCAGAAGCAGGCGATATGCAAATATTGACATTATGGCAGGAATTGCTGAACGAATTTCCCAATCGACGCGCGCAGATTCTTCTTCGGTACGCTCGTGTCGCCCGTGAGGCCCCAGAGCGCGAGACCATAGGAGACCGCCCAGGTCGCGTCACGGATCTTCGTGTCTGAGGAGAGACGGAATTCGGCGAGGCGCGCGGGGAGCTTGAGCGAATCCTTCGCGATATCGCTGATGCTCCCGATGCCCGCGCCGCCGCCGGAGATGATGATGCCGGCGGGCAGGGGCCCGCGTCGACCGATCGACTTCAGGTGCTTATCAATGAGCGTGAACATGGTGGAGAGCCGACCGCCGATGAGGTCATCGACCTTCTTGCGCGGGTACATCTGACCGGAAATGCGACCGAGCTTTACGCGTTCAGCTTCTTCGAGAGAGATGCGGAAGCCGAGCGCAATATCGTCGGTGATATGGCCGGATCCCATCGGGAAGACTTTGACCGAGACAGGAATGTTCTCGTCATACACGACGATGGAGACGGTCTCGGCGCCGATGTTCGCGAGGACGCAGCCCTTCATCTTCTGTTCGCCGTTCAAGAGGACATAGGAGCCCGCCAAGGGCGAAGCCATTTGGTCGACGATCTCGATACCGGCGTCCTCGACTGCCTTTACCAATACCTCTTCGTGCTGGGAGAGGCAGGTGACGAAGAGGTAGTCGGCCTCGAGGCGGACGCCCTTCATGCCGAGCGGATTGCCATAAGTCTTTGTGCCGTCGACGCGATACTCAAGCGGGATGCTGTGGAGGATATGGCGGTTCAAGAAGCCCGGCGCCGCCGCCTCGAGCGCGGCCTTCGAGGCTTTGTCGAGATCGAGCGTGGTGATCTCTTGGTCGGCGCGCGAGATGATAGCCGAGCCGGTCGCGCGCGTCTCGTCGAGCGAGATGCCACCGACCGAGAGGAAGGCGGCGCGGAGCGGCACGCGCGCGGTCGCCTCGGCCTGACGCTTCGCCTCAAGAATACTCGCGACGACCTCGTCGCCGTTGACGATGTAGCCATGCCGCAGACCTTTGCTCTCGGCGAGGCCGGTGCCGATGATGCGCAAGCTCCGCGCACCGCTCTTGTCGAGCAGCTCTTCGACGACGACCATCTTCACCTGGTACGTCCCGATATCAATGCCGGTCGCTATGCGTCGCGCCATGAAGGGAAGGGTGCGATGCAGAAAACTGCGCGAGAATTTTTCGTTCGCATCTCTCCATAGTAGCGCCATGAGCCATTCCCTTCAAATGCATAAGTGCGTGGATAAACAAATAGAGGACGAATTGGCGCTCGCTCATCTCGTGCGCGGGCGCTTGCTTCGCCGCTTCGTGTAAGCAAATAAATATTTCGCCGTGCTTGTCGCCAAGCGCATAGGAGAGGACGTTCGGCGTGTAAGTCTTCTGGCGCAACTGGAGATTCAACTCGCGCGCCCGGGTGGGCCCGACGAATACGAGTGAGATCTCCCAGCCCGGCAACGCGCTTTCGGCGACCCGGGTAAATGCGATACGCGGCGCAGGGCGCCGCGTGAGATTCTGTATATCGACCGAGCCGGCCATGAGAGCGAGCTAGCGCTTGCGCGTCTTGCGCGCGGTCGGGTCGATCTTGCCGAGCTTCACCTGCTCGTTGTAGGCCTCGCGGCGCTCCTTCGAGACGAGGGCGCGCTTGTGGCCGACGTTGCGTGAGACGGCGCGCTCCCAGTAGCGGCGGTCGCGCACCTCGCGCACGAGGCCGAGGCCCTGCACGCGGCGGGTGAAGCGGCGGATAAGCGCGGTCGCGCTCTCGTTCTTGCCGCGCTTCACCTCGACTCTTGTTTCTGCGGTTGCTGACATAATGTTCGCATCCTAGCACAGAGGTGCTTCTCTTGTCCACAAAAAGTGAAGCCCGCGGAGTGCGGGCTTCGGGGACAGGTGATGGCCTCAATACTGGCTAGCTGAGGTTGAGGTTTGTGCTCTCAGGCAGTAAACGTTGGACGACAGTTGTTTGTTCTCCAGGTGACAGGGCCTGGAGCAGGATGACGAGAATCCTGACGCGCTCTTCACTCGAGAGCGTAGCGAGCCGTTGTTGCGTCGTTTCAGCCGCGATAATCTCGGCGAGATAAGCAACGGATGGTCGCCTTTCTGTGTCCCCGGATAGGGAACAGAAATTTTCATGGGGGAAGTCTGGGTTGTCTACGGGGAAATCCACTACGACTGCGTGTGTCATTTTGCACCTCCGGTGCGTGATTGATCCGCTTCGGACTATAGCGCTGATTTGAAATTATGCAACCGCCTTGAGACGATCGATGAGACCGACGAGCGGGAGGATAGTCTCTATTTGCGTCGCGCGGTTGCGGAGGATCGCCGAACCCTCGAGCGCCTCTTTGCGGCCCATAATGAGGAGATAGGGGCTCTCGACGTGCTCGGCGAGGCGGAGCTGCTCGGTCAAAGACTCGACGCCGATGTGCTGGGTGAGCGGGAGGTGCGCCTTGCGGAAGTCCTCGGCAAGGCGGATAGAGACGCGCTTCGCCTCGTCGCCGATATGGACGAAGGAGAAGCGCAGACGCGACGCGACGGGCTTCTTCACGATGTCGCCGCCGCTCGGGGTCGTGAAGACGGCGCCCACGGCGCTCATCGGCGAGGAGAAGAAGTGGCGCGCGAGCTCGTGATAGCGCGAGCCCCACGCGACACGCTTATTGCCGACGAGGATCTCGAAACAGACATCGTTCCAGGCGTTGCCACGGCTGATGAGGGTGCGTGCGAGCTCATAGGGCGTCTCGGTCATCTCGAGATATTCGAGCAGATCTTCAAAGCGTTTGCGGCTTGCGTCCGAGAGATGCTCGGTCGGCGCAGGCAGGTCGATGGCGCAGGCGCGCTCTATCGCGAGCTCAGCGGCCTCGAAGGCGTTGCCGCGCGCTCGCTCGACGCATTCGAGAGGCAGATCGTTCGCGCGCTTCTTGAAGAAATTGCCGAGCTCGCGCGCATAGCGCGCGCGGGTCTCCTTGTCGCCCATCGAGTTCACGCGCACCACGGGCTCTTCGCGGTAGAGGTCGCGGGTGAGCGCGACGAGCGCGCGGATGACGACCGCGTCGGCGATAGCACGGTCGCTCCCCATCGCGTGGAATTGTATCGTCGCCTTCTTCTGCGCTGGCCGTCCGGGAGCGATGTTGGTGTGCCAGACAAAGAGCGGTTGGCGCGGCGAGGGTAACTGCTCGAAGTCGCGGCACTGCCGGAGGAAGCTCGCGACCGAGAGCGCCGCCGGGTCGAGCACGAGCCCTTCAGGTAGATCAGGGCGGGCGACCTTCGCGCCGCCGCGCCGCCGCGCCGTGAGCTCGGTAAGCGGGGTGAAGCCGTAATATTGGCCGATGGCGCGTGCCTTGGTGAGAAGCTCTTCGGCTGGGATCGTGTCGCGCGTCATGAGGCGGGTGAGGTGGTCGCCGTTGTTGTCGCTTCTCGTGCCATTGAATAAGTTGCCGCACCAGGGAAGAAGCCCATGAGCGAGACCGGCAAGAGGCGCAGGTCGACGCGGCCGACGATGTCCCCGCGCGGCAAGACGCCCCAGATGCGGCTGTCAGAGCTGTTCGGCCTATTGTCGCCCATGACGAAATATTCGTCCGCGTTCAGCGAGACGCTCTTCGTATACGTTGCGTCTTCGTTCACGATATACGGCTCGGCGAGCGTGAGGCTCTTGCCCGCGACGGTGGTGATAGTCACGAGGCCATGATTGATAGCGACCGTCTCGCCCGGGAGGCCGATGATGCGCTTGATGTAGAAGATAGAAGGGTTGCCGGGGTAACGGAAGACGATGACTTCGCCGCGTGCGGGTGCCGCGAAGTTGTAGCGGAGCTCGTCGACGATGAGATAGTCGAGATTTTCGAAGGTTGGATGCATCGATTCGCCATCAACGACGAAGGGCGACACGACGAACAAGCGAATCGGTATAACGACGATGACAATGAGGAAGGCGAGGGTGAAAAGATCCTTCAGTAGACCCTTTCCAGTATCTTGCATGCGTGCATTGTACGCGTGTTAAAAATTGCACGCAAGTTTTTCAGCAAATGTGCTACCATGCGCGCATGGCACTCGTCATTGTTGGGCTCGGGAATCCGGGGAAAGAGTACGAGAAGACGCGGCACAACGCGGGGCGAAGCGTCGTCGAGCTCGTCGCGAAGGCAGAAGCATTTGATGATTTCGTTTTTAATAAAATGAGCAATGCGCTCGTCGCGAAGGGCGCGGTCGCGGGGGAGAAGGCGACGCTCGTTTTGCCAGAGACGATGATGAATTTGTCGGGCAAGGCGGTGCTGGCGTTCGTGAAGACGCCGAAGGCCGCAGAGAAGCTGCTCGTCGTCCACGACGACCTCGATTTGCCGCTCGGCACGATCAAGATGGTTTTCGGGCGCGGGAGCGGCGGGCACAAGGGCGTCGAGAGCATTATGCGCGCGGTGAAGACCAAAGAGTTTGCACGCCTGCGTGTCGGCGTCGCACCAGCGGGGAAGAAGAATCAAGCGAAAAAATTAAAGGATGAAGAAAAAGTCATCAAGTTCGTGATAGGGAAGTGGAAGCCCGCTGAAGAAGCCGAGGTGAAAAAAGTTTTGAAAAAAGCGGCCGAAGCCGTGCGCCTCTTCGCCGCCGACGGCATCGAGGCGGCGATGCTGTTTGCGAATACGAGGTAAGTATCGAAGTCTGACTTCGATACTTCGTGTCACCAAGGTTCGAGGGCTACAGATGTTAATGACTCGTCATCGGCGTGATATTCGAGATGGCTGGCAAGCAGATCGCGCGCCTCATCCTTGAATGTTTGTACGTCTGGATAAAGCGCACGTAAGGGCTCGTGTTCGATAATCGGCGATTCTACAATCGAGAGAAACGCGGGGAGGCTGGAGAATTCATACGTGGTCGCCCAATTCCACGCATCATCAAATTGTTCGGACGACCGCTTTAATCCGCCCGGGTATAATTCAAGCACGTTCTTGACCTGAATATAGAACGCGAGGTATCTAAGATGCGCATCTTCGGATACGGTACGACTTCGGTACGCGCCTTGGAACAGACTCCCACGCTCATCATATTTCGCGTTGAAGTGCGCAGTCATGCTTCCGAACACACGCTGCAGAAATTTCGTCGTTCCGTCTTCACGTATTTCTTCGATAAGGAGATGCACATGGTTGGGCATGAGTGTCCAAGCAAGAATATGAACAAGCGGTTCAGGTTCCGGCCACCATTCCGGCCGGAAGAAATCATCGTGTCCCTCGACACTTTTCTTCCAGTTATCGTCATGAAAAGTGTCGTTCATGTAGAACAACAACTTTTGGAAGCGGCGTTGATCGGAGGCATCACGCGTGATATCCATACCGCGCACCCCACGCTTGGTCACATGCATAATCGAACCGATCCCATACGGCTCTACTCTCATACAGTCAATTGTAGCACGTAGTATCGAAGTCAGACTTCGATACTACGGATATCGGCGATAAGCTCGGGAAAGGTCTCTTGGTTGAAGTGTTGGCGATCTTCGAATACGCGAGCGGTCGCGTTCGGCAGGGCGGCTTGATATTTTTGTAGTTCAGAAAATGGCACGACAGGATCATCTTTGCTGTGGTAGAGGAATACATGTCCGCTTTGTTGTTCGAAGAGTGCGAGCGAAGAAGGGGCAGCGAATTCACTCGTCATGTCTTCCATATCAGTCGAGTACGCGCCGGCGACGATGAAGGTCGCTCTGATGCGTTTCGATACCTGTTCCTCCGAGAGATAGCGAACAAGGAAGCTGGCGCCGAGCGAATGACCGACGAGAATAAGATTGTCGTCGAGAAGCGGGAGAATCTTCTTGAAGAGGAGCGCCCATTCGGCATACTGCGCGTCTGAAGCATTCGGCATACGCGGAGCGAGCACATCGTATTCTGTGCCAAGCGTTTCTTGGAGTCGAGCCTTCCAGTCTGAGTGGAATCGATAACGATCAAGATCAATCTTTCGATTCTGTAAATCAGAGAGATATGCTTCGTGGGTCAGGAATGTGTTTCCGCCATGAATGACTACGATTTGTTGCATGAGGTGAGTATAGCAGATTATTTCTTACAAGTATCGAAGTCAGACTTCGTTACTTCTTCTTCCCCGCGAAGGTGAGCGTCATGCGCTGATCCTTCGGCTCGAAGAGCGTGATGGTGAAGGGATACGTCCGGCCGAGCTCAAGCGTCTCGCGGAGCTCGACAGGCGAGGCGAATTCGCTCACGTGCACGAGACCTGCGACGCCCTCTTCTATCGAGGCGAGCGCGCCGTGCTTGTTGTACTTGATCACGACGCCCGGCACCTCCTTGCCCTTGCTGTAGCGGGCGGCGGCAGTGTGCCACGGATTCTCCTTGAGTGCTTTGACCGAGAGCGAGACCTTGCCCTCCTTGATCTCGATAATCTTTACGCGCAACTTGTCGCCAACCTTGACGAGCGCATGCGGATCTTCGACGAGACCCCAGTCGAGCTCGCTGATGTGTACGAGGCCTTCGAGCCCGGGCTCGAGCTTCACGAAGACGCCGAAGTCGACGATACCCGTCACCTCACCGGTCGCTGCATCGCCGATCTGATACTTGTCGATGAGCGACGCCTTTTCGCCCGTGTCGTCGCCCATACGCTCGGAGAAGATGAGCTTACTCTCCTTTGCGTCGGCAGTGATGATGCGCACCGAGAGCGGATGGCCGATGAGTTGCATGAGCTCGCCCAAAATCTTGTCCTTATCGCCCTCGGGCACGCGCGGGTAATGTTCGCTCGCGAGCTGGGAGGCAGGGAGGAAGCCCTGTATGCCTTGCCAAGAGAGGATGAGGCCGCCCTTGTTGGCCTCTTCGACCATGAGCGAATACGGCGTCTGCGCGACGATAGCCTGCTCGGCCTCGCCCCAGAGTGCCGCTTGGCGCGCCTCCTTGAGCGAGAGCTCGATATAGCCGTCGCGACCCGCGGGGTCGACGACTTTCGCGCTTATCGTGTCGCCCGGGTTCGCCTTGCGGAGCACATCGGCGGCGTTCAGATATTCGCGGCCATAGATGAGCCCAGAGCCAAAGGGTGGCAGGTCGACATACACGCGCCCGCGGCTGATAGCGATGATAGTACCCTCGACGAGATCGCCCTCCTTGGGCGGCATCGGGATGGCGTCGAGCAGGTCGGCCATAGGGTGACCTTCTGCCAAGTGGATAGTGACGACTGGAGCCGCAACCTTCTTTTCCTTCTCTTCTGACATATATATAAGCGGCGCGGATTTTCCGAGGCGGTTCTGTCCAAGGTCGAACCTTGGAATGCAGGGTTAGCCGACTCCTACTTCTTCGCACGCGATGAGGGGAGTGTAGCACAGAGCGTATAAAAGCTAAAGGACCTTCTTGACGAAGGTCCAGTCCTATAGAGCCGGTTGTTGGTCAGGTCGCCGCCGCGCCCAGGGTGGTCAGGCTGGCCATAGTCGGAGGCCCCGTGAGGCCGAAGCTAGAAGTGCGCATGTCGTTCTCCTTGAACGATTGAGGGCGGGTTTGCAGACGCGCCTACCAAACAAAAACAATCGGAAAGAGCGTCTGCAGGGACTATAGCAGAACGGGTGAGAAAATGGTAGACTATTCCCATATGGTCATCACGCATCACGGCGGGCAGTGCTTCAAGGTGACGCTCGGCGACCTCACGCTCGTCTTCGATCCCATCGCGAAGGGCGGCACGCTCCCGCCCGTGCGCTTCGGCGCGGACATCGCACTCGTCTCGCGCGATCACCCTGACATGAACGGCGTCGCTGAAGTCGCGTATGGCGACAAAGTGCCCTTCGCCATAACCGGCCCCGGCGAATACGAGAAGCAAGGCGTCGTTATCCAAGGCTTCTTGTCGCACAGCAAATACGGGCTCGCGAAGGGGCAGGAGCAGGCCGTCAACACCATATATAGTGTCGAGCTCGAGGACATGACGCTCGTGCATCTCGGCGCGCTCGCAGAGCCGGAGCTCTCGAAGGAGGCGCGCGAAGGGCTCGGCGAGATCGATGTACTCTTCGTGCCAGTCGGCGGTGATGGTGTCCTCACACCGGCGCAGGCGCACGAGCTCGCCGTCTCGCTCGAGCCGAAGATAATCATCCCGATGCATTGGGACGGTCTTGGCGCGCCGCAGTCGCTCGACATGTTCTTGAAAGAAGCGGGGAACGGGAGCGAGCGCGTCGATAAGTTGACCCTGAAGAAAAAGGATCTTATCGGCCGCGATGGGAGTATACTGGTGGTAACCCAATAATTTTATGAAAACAATCTTCCAACACATTGATACAGTCCGCGAGAAGCCGCATCACGTACGCAAGCAGATTGCCTTCGGTCTTGCCGGCGGTATCACCACTATCATCGCGCTCGTGTGGCTCACCGCGAGTGCGGCGACCGGCACCTTCGCTATCAAGACACCGACATTCCCCGGTGCAGAGGCGCAGCCAGCTGTCATAACGACGACGCCTGAGGGTAACCCGAATCTCGCTGGCGCCGCCGCCGCGACCGACAAGAAATCCCCGATACACATCGAGATCGTCAATACCGCGACAACAACGCCCGTTGACCCGAGGGGCGCCGAGCAGACCGTTCTCCCATTCTAGTTTCGAGAGATATTCATCATGGCACGTGGGAAGGAAGATATGAATAAAGACGCACCGACGCCAGTCGTGGTGAACATCATCGACCAGCCGATTGTTGCCGAGATGCGCACCTCGTATATCGACTATGCCATGTCGGTCATCACGAACCGCGCCCTGCCCGACGTGCGCGATGGATTGAAGCCGGTGCATCGCCGCATCCTCTACGCGATGAAGGAGCTCGGCCTCATGCCAGGAGCGAAGTTTAGGAAGAGCGCGCTCGTGGTCGGCGACGTGCTCGGTAAGTATCACCCGCACGGCGACATCGCCGTCTACGACTCGATGACGAAGATGGCGCAGGAGTTCTCGCATCGTTACCCGCTCGTTCTCGGTCAAGGCAACTTCGGATCTATCGACGGCGACTCACCGGCCGCGATGCGCTACACCGAGGCCAAACTCTCGCGCGTTGCCGAGGCCTTGCTCGCCGACCTCGACAAAGAGACTGTCGCCTGGAACCCGAACTATGACGCGACGCGCGACGAGCCCTCGGTGCTCCCCTCGGCGCTCCCGAACTTGCTCTTGAACGGGACACTCGGCATTGCGGTCGGCATGGCGACCAATATCCCGCCGCACAACCTGCGCGAGGTCGTCGCCGCGACGGTGCATCTCATCGAGAATCCAGACGCGACGACCGAGGATCTGCTCCAATTCGTCAAGGGCCCCGACTTCCCGCTCGGGGGTGTCGCCTTCAATCAGGCCGACATCCGCCATGCATATAGCTCGGGCAAGGGGCCGGTGGTCGTGCGCGGCGAGGCCGAGATAGTCGATGACGGCAAGAAGGACACGAAGATCATCATCACCTCGATCCCGTACCGCGTGAACAAGAGCGACATGATAGCGCGCATCGCCGATCTCGTACAGGAGAAGAAGATCGAGGGCATCCGCGACTTGCGCGACGAGTCGACAAGCGACATCCGCGTCGTCGTCGAGCTGAAGGGCACGGCGCATCCGCAGGCCGTTTTGAATGCGCTCTACAAGCACACCGAGCTTGAGAGCACCTTCCACTACAACATGCTCGCGCTTGTCGAGGGCGTCCCCGAGATGCTCTCGCTCCAAGGGATGCTCACGCATTTCGTCGCGCATCGGCAGGAGGTGGTGAAGCGCCGCACCGAGTTCGACTTGCGCCAAGCCGAGGCGCGCGAGCACATCCTCCTCGGCCTCTGCAAGGCGCTCGATCATATCGACGAAGTCATCGCGATAATCAAGAAGTCGGCTGATGTCCCGACGGCGAGCCAAGCGCTCCAGAAGAAATTCGGTTTTTCAATACTCCAAGCCGCCGCTATCCTCGAGATGCGTCTCTCCAAGCTCGCTGGCCTCGAACGCAAGAAGCTTGAGGACGAGCTCACCGAAGTGCAGGCTTTGATAAAGAAACTGAAAGAGATTCTCTCATCGGCGAAGAATATTCTCGCGGTGGTGAAGAGCGAGCTCGAGGAGTTGGCGCAGAAGTATGGCGACGATCGGCGCACGCGCATCGTGAAGGGCGGCGTGCAGAATATCTCGGTCGAGGATCTCGTCCCCGACGAAGACTCGATGCTCCTTCTCACCCAAGGCGGCTATGTGAAGCGCACCAACCCTGACGAATACAAGAGCCAGAAGCGCGGTGGCGTGGGCGTCGTCGACATTGCGACCAAGGAGGAGGACGCGGTCACGCACTTCCTCGTTACGTCGGCGCACAGCGACCTACTCTTCTTCACCGACTTCGGCAAGGCGTATCAGATAAAAATGTATGAATTGCCCGAGGGGCGCCGTGCGACCAAGGGCAAGAGCATCATGAACTTCCTCTCGCTCGCGGGTGAAGAGAAGGTGACCTCTATTCTGCCGGTTCCCAAAGGAGCCGCACTCGATGCGACGACGGTCGTCTTCGTGACCGAGCAGGGTGTGGTCAAGCGCGTCGCGGCCAAGGCCTTCGCGGATGTCCGCCGCTCGGGCATCATCGCAATAAATCTGAAGGACGGCGACAAGCTTGTGTCGGCCCATCGCGCGAATGAGGGCGACACGGTCTCGATAGTCACGGCGAAAGGGCAGTCGATCCGCTTCGACGTCGAGGAGACGCGCGAGATGGGTCGCACCGCGGGCGGGGTCAAGGGCATGAGCGTCAAGAAGGGCGACCGCGTCGTCTCGGCCGAGGTTGTCCCTGCCGAGAAGGCGAAGGGCGCGTCACTCCTTGTCATTATGAGTAAGGGTTACGGCAAGCGCACGAAGATGAGCGAATATAAGGTACAAGGCCGCGGCGGCTCCGGTATCAAGACCGCCGATGTCACGCCGAAGACAGGCGAGATCATCGGCGCGAAGGTGGTCACGACAGACCTCGACGACGAAGAGATCGTCGTCATCTCGAAGAAGGGGCAGGTTATCCGCACGGGCGTCGCGACCATTTCGCTCCTCTCGCGCGCGACGCAGGGCGTCCGCATCATGCGCCTCTATGAGGGCGACAGTATCGCCTCCCTCGCCGCGCTGTAATTTTGTCCAAGGTTCGACCTTGGAGTCGGGCGCATTGTGTGGTATCGTGCTCCTCGTTCTAACAACCCGAGGAGTTCTTTCATGAGACTTGGATATTTAATCATTTCCCCGAACGGATGTTCTTGTAACGTTCTTACGGAAGCGCCAGAAGGTGTCACGGTTGATTTGGAAGGTGGGAAGTGGAGATACGAATACGCTCACCACAAACAGGACGAGTTAATCGGCCATGGGTGCTATTTCGACAGGACATGGTCAGGCATGCTCATTGGTGTTTATGACCTCGACAATACTAAGCAGATCAACTCGATGGTTCGTGATGCCGTTGAGGCGCACAATGACCGTTCGGATGCCGATTGATGTTGGTTTGACACCCGTTTTTATTCTGCGCGCACCTCTGGTGCGCGCGGTTTTCGTTTTTGTCCAAGGTTCGACCTTGGATTAATCAGGGGCGTAGGTAAGCCACTCGGTGACGAGCTCTTTAAACTCCATGCCAGAATCGAAATATCCAGGCAAGGCATTGGCGGTGAGGATGATATTCTCGGCACGCGTCTCGCCGAGATAATCGCGATAGCTTGATGGCGCGTATTGCGCGAGATATCGTTCTGCGGCCGCGCGGTCTCTGATCCCCGTCTCTTTCCATTTCTGTTCGATAATCTTCACTGGGTTGAGATGAATATACGAAACGAGATAGCGCAAATAACGGTCATCCGCGACATGAGTTGCCTTGAACTTCCCTTGGAAGAGGGAGCCGTTCCGGTCGTTCTTCTTATTGAAATACATCGTATAACCGGTAGTGAGCTTCTGCATGAACTTGCTGATGCCGCCTTCTTGAAGCTCGCGCACGAGGAGATGGAAATGGTTTGGCATAAGGCAGTACGCAGCAATCTCGACGAGCGGTTCTCCTTCTCGTTTTCCCACCAACTCGTCCAAGGTTCGACCTTGGAGTTTTAGAACGACAGGAGTGCTTTGGTTCGCAAAATAGAGAAGAGCAAGGAAGCGACGGTAGTCACTTTTGTCTAAGAAGACTTTCCGTTTCTCGGTGCCGCGATTGTAAATGTGGTAGTACTCTTCTGGCGCGAATGCGAATGTTCGTTGCATAACACTCGAAGTGTAGCATTATTTCCAAGGTCGAACCTTGGAAAACTTGCGAGAGGTGTTGATTGCGCGCGACCGAAGGTCGCGCGCATGGTATTTTATACCCATGAGCGTCTCATTCAGTATCCCGCACGAGAATGTCCTGCGGCTCGGTCTCCACGAGGGCATGAAGGTCGGCGACTTCGGCGCGGGCTCTGGGCATTATGCCCGCGCCGCGGCCGCCATCGTTGGCTCGAGCGGGAAGGTCTATGCGATTGATGTGCAAGAGGACATTCTCAAACACCTGAAGCTCAACACGCACGAGCACCACCAACGCACAATCGAAACAGTCTGGGGCGATATCGAGAAGCCGGGCGGCACTAACCTCCGCCCAGTGCTCCTCGACGCGGCTATCCTCGCGAACACCTTTTTCCAAGTCGAGAATCGGTTTGGCCTCCTCGCGGAGCTGAAGCGCGTCCTAAAGCCGGGTGGCAAGCTCATGCTCATCGACTGGGCGGGGAGCTATGGCGGCATGGGCCCCGCGCCCGAGCAGGTCGTGAGCGAGCATGAAGCAGAAAGTTTTTTTATCAGCGGTGGCTTCTATAAGGCCAGCTCCTTCCGCGCCGGACCGCATCATTACGGCATTATCTTCACCGCGCCATAGTATGAAAATCTCTCTCTTCCAAGGCATCTTGCTCGCGGTCTTCAGCTTCGCGGCGCTTATCGGTATCTTCGTCTTCGCGACGCACACGAGCAATTCTTCAAACACTTCTACGGCTGTCGGCACTGTTGTCATCTGGGGCACGCTCCCGAAGGCAGGTCTGCAACAGGCGCTCACGATGCTCGCGCAGACAGACACCACGCTCAGCGGGATCTCGTATGTGCAGAAGGATCAAAACGAATTCGCGACGGACCTTGCCGGGGCGATAGCGACTGGCGCCGCACCAGACTTAGTGCTCGCTTCGCAAGAAGAGTTGCAGTCGCTCACGAAACTTCTCACGCCGATACCTTCAGCGACGCTCTCGGCGGCAACCTTCACCTCGGCATTCATCGGCGAGAGCCGGCTCCTCCAGGTGCCCGACGGGTCAGGCTACTGGGGCCTCCCGTTCTTGGTTGATCCGCTCGTCCTCTTCTCGAACAGCTCAATCCTCGCGAGCAATGGCATCGCCGCACCTCCTGCGACATGGGAATCTCTCACGGGGCTCGTGCCAGTCGTAGCGAATCTCACGCCAACCAAGCAGATTACACGCGGTCTCATCGCGCTCGGCACCTATGACAATGTCCGCGACGCGCGCGGCATCCTCTCGTCGCTCTTTATGCAAGTCGGTGTGCCGATCTCTACCTATCGCAATGGTGTCTTGGGAGTCGACTTGAGCGGGAGCCATTCGTCTGGCGTTGGCGCCGGACAGGCCGCGCTCGACTTCTATGCACAATTCGCCGATCCGTCGAAGCTCTCCTACACCTGGAACGCCTCGTTGCCCGATTCCCAGAAAGCATTTATCGCCGGCAATCTCGCGCTGTATCTCGGCTACGCTTCTGAAGCGCGTTTCCTGCGCGCCGCGAACCCGAACCTCGACTTCCGCGTGACTGCTCTGCCACAGCCCGCCACTGCCGCCGACAAGAGCACCTACGGGCTCCTCTACGCGCTCATGATCCCGCGCGGCGCGAAGAATGCATCGGGCGCCTTCGCCGCCGCGTCGCTCTTCACCAATAACGCCGGGCAAGCCGCCTTCGCGAATGCTACCGGCCTCGCGCCCGTCACGATCTCCAGACTCGCGACGACACCCGACGACCCTGTCGCGGCAGTCGCTGCCGCTGAGGCGTTGTACGCGAAGGGTTGGTTGTCCCCAGCGCCCGCCGATACGGACGCCATCTTTTCGAGTATGATTACCAGCGTGATCAGCGGCCGTCTCAACACTCTGACCGCGCTTACCACCGGGGCGAGCGCCCTCTCTATCCTCTTACAAAAATAATATGCGTACTTTCATCATCGCTTCGCTCGCCGTTCTACTTTTAGAAGTTGCTATCCCTATGGGAGTCTTCGCCGCGACTGCGGGTGTAAATGATCCGACTTCTAGTGGTGGAAGTGGAAGTGCGGGAACAAATGTTGCCCCAACCAGCAACTCCGCCGTCCAGCTCGTGAATCCGCTCAAGGGCGGCGCAACGCTCTCATCGTTCTTGAGCGATATCTTAAAGTTCGTCATCCAGATCGGCACCATCGCTATCATCCTCATGCTCGTCTTCGTCGGGTATACGTTCGTCGCCGCACAGGGCGCTCCCGCGAAGATCGAAGAGGCGAAGAAGATGCTTCTCTGGACCATCATTGGCGCGCTCGTCCTTCTCGGCGCACAGGCTATCTCCGCGGCTATACAAGCAACGGTGGGCGCACTTGGCGGCTGATATGACTTTCGCCCAATTCGTCGGAGATGGTTCGACCGGTGTTATAGGCATCTTCAATACGGTCGTCATCCCGCTCCTCTTCTCGCTCGTATTCCTCGTCTTCGTATGGGGCGTCGTGTCCTACTTCTTCATCCATGGCGACGAAGAGACGAAGCGCGGCGAAGGGCGCAAGTTCATGCTCTGGGGCGTTATCGGCGTCGCGGTGCTCCTCTCGACATGGGGCTTCGTCAATCTTATCCTGGCTACTCTCGGTCTCGCGCCTGGCGCGTAATGCTATACTGAAAGTTATATGACACCTACTCTTCTCGCTCAAGCAACCAATGTCCCCGGACCGTATGTCCAGTCGGTTAATAGTCAAGTGAATTACGGCATTAGTAACGGCGTTGGGAGCTATGGAAGCGGTATCGGTTATATTCCAAATATAGGCTCCTACGGGAGCGGCATCACCGGTATCGCAGGGACTATCCTCTATCTCATCAACTCAGTGCTCGTACCGCTCATCTTCGCGGTCTCATTTATCGTATTCCTCTATGGCGTGGCGAGCACCTACATCTTCTCTCACGGCGAGCCGGCAGAGGTAGAGAAGGGGCATAAGGTTATCCTCTGGGGTCTCATCGGCTTCGTCGCGATGGTCTCGCTCTGGGGCTTGGTCAATGTCGTGGCGAATACCTTCGGCTTGAACGGCATGATCTCCCCCGGGCGTTTGCCGACATCTTATTAGCATAATCAATTCTCCCTATGCCCGGCTCCGTCAATGTCTCACTCGTCCAAGGATACTCGAACAGCATCCTCACGGTCATCAATCAGAGTCTCGTGCCGGTGCTCTTCGCCATCGCCTTCATCATGTTCCTCTGGGGCGTGTACAAATATTTCATCATCGGCGCGACTGAAGATAAGAAGCGCGAAGAAGGGAGACATTTCGTCCTTTGGAGCATCAT
Organism: bacterium; assembly: GCA_023269085.1. Taxonomy (GTDB): domain Bacteria; phylum Patescibacteriota; class Minisyncoccia; order Phycocordibacterales; family Phycocordibacteraceae; genus C7867-001. The sequence goes on from JAHFML010000002.1 coordinate 77,730, forward strand.
CGGCTTCGCGGTTATTCTCTCGGTATGGGGACTCGTCGCCGTCGTGACGAGCACATTCAACTTGCCTGCCGGCGCTACGCCTCCTAGTTACCCGAAGCTCTAACTATCCACCTATCCACACCCCTTCGCGAAGTGCGTTGACCCGGTGCTATGAAAAGGTACAATAACCTCATTACTCGTTCATCTATCTTATGAAAAAAGCTCTTGCCATCACATCCGTCTCGCTTGCCACTCTCGCTCTACCGATTGTCTCTTCTGCCGCCACAACGATCACCGACCTGAACGGTGTCGGTAACTTCATCATCAATACTATCAATGGTCTTATCGTTCCTGTCCTCTTCGCGATTGCCTTCATCGTCTTCGTCTATGGCGCCTTCGAGACCTTCATCATCGGCGCGAACAAGGAGGAGGTGAAGGATAAAGGGAAAAACCTCATGCTCTGGGGCCTCATCGGCTTCTTCGTCATGGTCTCGGTCTGGGGCCTCGTGAACATCCTCACGAGCACGGTCAGCTTCGGCAACAACGGCGGTATCAGCAATCCGCCCAAGGCCGGCGTGAATATCGGCAACTAACACAAGGATGGCCGCTCTTAGCAAGTTCCTCGGCCTAGTCGTCGTGCAGATAATCAATCCGATTATCCTCTTGCTCGCGGGCGCGGCGTTCGTCCTCTTCGTCTGGGGCGGCTTCCAATTCGTCCTCCATGCGGGCGACGACACGAAGCGGGCAGAGGGACGGCAAGCTATCCTCTGGGGCCTCGTCGGGCTCGTGATTATCTTCGGCGCCTATAGCATCATCAATCTCGCTCTGGGCGCGTTCAACATAGCGCCAATTCATAAGATATCGGGTTCATAAAGCAAGAATAGAAAAAAGCCGCGACTTGCGTCGCGGCCTTTGTGCCGAATGATGCTACTCCGGTAAGATGCCTGTTGTCGGACATGAGCTCATAAAGCGATAGCTCAATCTAGCAATGTCTTTTTTTGCTTTGAACTGCCAGAAAGTGCCACTGCCATTGGACCAGCGCTTGAACTCAACCCCCTCATCGGGGGTGAAGCACAGTTGTTTGCCGTAGGAGCTGGGTCCGGCCGTTGCGCCAGAGAGTGCGCGTGTCCATGTGGTGTTGATAAGACAATGTTTCGTCTCATCACCACGCGGATCAGCACAGGTCACGTCAGGGGCTGAACCGTTGACAACCAGAGTCGATACCGGTCCGGCTACCCAGATCGCGATCACGAGGATCGCCACCCAGGAGAACGCGGTCTCTGTCTTGGCCTTCGCGAAGTGCACGAGGGCCCAGATGATGAGACCAGCCGAGACGATCACGACAGCCCAATTTTCCCGGGCCAACGTGCTCGTCTGAGTTACGGTCGGGTTGGTGCTGTAGAGCCACCAGAGGATTGCGACACCGGCGATGACACCAACCCATGTCCAGAACACCTTCTTCTTATCCGAAGGCCCCTGTATCTGGGTTGCCATACCGCCGACCGCGACGGCAATCTTCTTAGCGTGCTCCCAATACACGATGAGCAGAAGGCCGGCCATGACAAGCAATGCGCCGATTATTTTTCCGGTCATGATTTATCTCCTTTGGGTTGCAATACGGTTTGAGCGGCTTTCACCACCCCCATGAGGTCTGTCATACCACCTCCAGCACCGACAACGACCGTGTTGGCGTTGATGAGCGATTTGGCAGTCTCAGAAGCGAGAACGGCCTCACCGCTAACGCCGAGAGCGTCGAGCATCTTCTTGCGTCCCTCGGCTTCAGCCATAAGCTTAGCCCGGGTTGCCGAAGCGACACCTTCGCCAGCCTTGATAGCCTTGGTCTTGTCTGCTTCGGCGGTGATCACCTCTTGTTCTGCGGTTGCCCGCGCGACAGGGATACCAGCAAGGGCATTACTGACCGCAAGAGAAACATCAGGAGAAATAAGACGAACCGACTCGATCGTGATGCCAAGATGGTTAAGACGATCTCGCATTTTCTTACGAAGAGCATCGTTAGTCTCGGGGAGTTTCTTGATGAAGCCTGCCGGAGTAGTGCCGGACGCAACCTCGGCGATAATAATCTCGCCGATGTCGCGGACCTGCTTCTCGACCTGCTTTTCGTCCCCGAAGTTCGCCACGAAGTTGAATATGTCGGTGATGGCATATTGAACGACGAAGCTCACGATGAGGGTCATCTGTGCATCAAGAATGCCAGTCTCTCCCTTTGTAGGGTCGGGGTCGGGTGCGCGTGTTACGACACGAATCGGCCGCACCATGTCCTTGTCGGTGAGCGGTTCGTTGTCGTGTCCGCGGAAGACCTTTTCAGGTTCGCCCGGGCACTGGAACTCCTGTACCAGTCGTGATTTCGATTTGATTTGCATCAGACCGAACGGCAGGAAGTGAGGACCAGAACCGAGCTTGCTGAGAGCTCTGCCATAACAATACGCACCAGCAATTGCATCTGCCGAAGCGGTCTTGAATGACAGGATGCTGTAGAAGAGCGCGAGCTCAAAGAAGGTCAAACCACCGTTGAACTCGATCTCGCCGAACTTGAGCGACCGGTTTTGGGTAATCCACGCGAGGATAAGCAACGCGCCGATAATCGCAATCCCGGCAAACAACAACTTCTTGTACAACTCATGATCTCCCAACACAGGTGCTGGACCTTGGTTTTCAGCCATGATGTTCTCCTAGAACAATTGAATTTCGGAGTAGCGGAAAGAGCTACTTTCTGATGTGGATAATACACGAAACGGATATAAAGTCAAGTGCGGTGCTGGGGAGAGGACTTGAACCTCCATGGGTTGCCCCGCGAGCTCCTAAGGCTCGTGCGTCTACCAATTTCGCCACCCCAGCAGGTGTGCATCAAGGCACTTCCACAGAATACTATGTTCTGCTATATTTTGCTTACGCGCCAGATGCGCCCATAGCTCAGTTGGTAGAGCAGCTCCCTCTTAAGGAGACGGTCCAAGGTTCGAATCCTTGTGGGCGCACAAAAGTTTTAGTGCCGAGGGCGGGAATCGAACCCGCACGAGCCTATTAGAGCTCACGACATTTTAAGTGTCGAGTGTCTACCAATTTCACCACCTCGGCGCACACCCTTATTTCTACCACGATGTGTAGGCTTCAGGCTATGGCAATTTGGGCAGAGAATGCGAAGATTCTCGAGTCGGTTATCTGAATGATCCCCATTGATATGATCGATCTCTATGGGAACACGTCCATCCTCACTCTGTTCTGCCCAGCCACACTCCTCACATTTTGGTTTTTTCAGACCAGCCTTGAATAGCCGCTTCTTTAGTTGATGAATTGAGAAGTGACTATTTGAAATGAGGATTTCTTCAAGCGTGAGAGAAGGTTTCTTCAGAACGTTCTTGCCCTTACTCCAGCCTTTCCCCAAGAAATGATTAGTGTCGATGCCGTATTCTTCGGCGTATTTTTCGAAGTAACGATAATTTCCTCCTGCACCGCGCAAATTCATTTTTCCCAGAGCCTCTCGCACACTTTGAGATGAAGCAATTGTCTTTCGCAAGGAGGCTTCTTCCCAGTGGTTCTTGATGGCTCTCATGCACACAGTATACACCCTGTGCGTCTACCATTCCGCCATCTCGGCAATCAGTCTGGAAGCGCGACACCTGTCGCGCGGGCGAGTGTCGCTATCTGTCGGTCGTGCCGGACTAAGTGCGCGCTACCCGCGCCGTTCTCCGTCCACAAGTCATGCATCCCGCCGACAATGCCGTCGAGCTTATTTTCCATCCGGCCGATGACCATCGCCATCGCGCCTATTTCTTCATGCACTTCGCCTAGCTCGACCTTTACATCGGCAATCGCTTCTTTGAGATCAACTTTTGTAGCGTACTTCTTAAATTCCCTTTTTATGTAATCTTTTGTAGGGTACTTCTTCAATTCGTTCCTCAAGTCATCCTTCGTCGCAAAGGTGTCTTTGAGCTTTTCGATATCCGCATTGGTAATCATGGTGATGGTATATTACCATGGAGCGATGGCCAGGTGGTGAAGTGGTAACACAGCGGTCTGCAAAACCGCGATGCGCGGGTTCGATTCCCGCCCTGGCCTCAAGAGCAATGCGCTAGCATTACTCGGCGGGAATCGAATGCCGGAGCGATGTTCAGTCAGCAGACTGAACCGCGAGGCGGGGTCGCGACCGAGCCGAGTGACGACGAGGCGAGAGTTGTGACCGATTCCCGCCCTGGCCTCACTATTCAGGCGCGCCGGTGTGCTCGCGGTTGTCGAGAAGGAAGTTGATGCGCGGAAGCGGGTGAAGCCGCGCGTGCGCCTTCAGGTGGTCAGAGAACGCTTCGCGCTGACGGTTGAGGAATGAGAGCGCCGAGTGCGCCATCTCTTCGGGGAAGATGCTGACGAAGACGCGCACCTGTGCGCCGTGCTCTGCCGCCTCGGCGCGGACGACGGTAATGAGCGAGCCTGGGCCTGCCTCGCGCGCGATGAATTGCGCCGCCTCTTGAGCGATGACGCCGAGCACGCGGCCGGTACGTTCGCGCTTCGTTATCATACGGTGGCAAGCGCGAAGGCGACGATCTCGTCAGCGTAGACGAGCGGCTCGCGGGTCTCGACCTCGATGCCGAAGTCGCCCTCGACCTTTATTTCGCTCACGTCGGCGCGCGCCTGCTGGAGATTGCCGATGCTCCCGCGCGCGACCTCGGTGTCGCCGCGCATAATCTTGACGCGGGCGCCTCTCGCGAGCACGCCCGAGATATGGCGCGCGCCGACGACCTGCTTCTTTGCGGCCGAAGAGAATGGCTTCAAGACCTTCGCTCGCCCTTGCTCCTGCTCGACTTCGATAGAAGGTACGCGCGCTTTGAGTAGTTTCGTCACCTGCTCGGAGAGTTCATAGATAATCGAGAAGGAGAGGACAGTCACCGCATCGCGCTCGGAGAGCTCGCGGGCTATCGCGTCGGTGCCGGTGTTGAAGGCGATAATCGTCGCGCCCGAGGCATGGGCAATCTTCACATCATTTTCTGAGACACTCCCGACGCTCGAGGCGACGATGCGGATCGCGGCGCGGTCGACATGGATCTTCGCAATCTCGTGAACAATCGCGTCGATCGAGCCGGCGACATCGGTCTTCACGACGAGAGGGAGCTCGGTTATTCCCTCGGCGGCCCGTTCGTGTTCAGGAGTGACGGCTGTTGCGGTTGCGTTGGCTGCGGCTCGCGCTTCAGCCTCTTTTTTATTCTTCGCGATAGTGAAGAGGGAACCGGCGGTCGGCAATTTATTAAAGCCTGAGATGCGCGCGGGCTCTGAAGGGCCGACGGTCTCGACCCGGGCGCCCGTGAAGTCCTCAATGAAGCGGATCGGCGCGAAGGCGTCGCCCGCGACCACGAAGCCGTCTTTGGTCAGGGTGCCGTCCTTGACGATGAGGGTGGCCGAGGCACCGCGCTTCGGGTCTTGCGTCGCTTCGAGGACGAACCCTTCGGCTGAAGCATCAGGATCAGCGGTGAGCTCGGCGAGATCGGCCGAGAGCAAGACGAGGTCGAGCAAGTCGGGGATGCCCGCGCCGCTCTTCGATGAGATAGGCGAGTAGGCGATATCGCCGCCGAGCCCTTCGAGGTAGATCTCGTGCTCGACGAGCGAGAGCTTGGTGCGTTCGATATCGGCGTTGTTCTTGTCGATCTTGGTAATCGCGACCACGAAGGGGATGCCCGCTTCGCGAATGGCGGCGAGCGCGTCGAGGGTCTGCGGCATGACGCCCTCATCGGCTGCGACGACGAGGATGGCGATATCGGCCGCCGCCGCACCGCGCGCGCGGAGCGCCTTGAAGGCTTCGTGCCCGGGCGTATCGAGGAAGGTGACCGGCCTATCGGCATGATGCGCGATATAGGCGGCGACATGCTGGGTGATGCCGCCCGCTTCGCCTGCGACGATATTGGCCTTCCGGATGTAGTCCAGGAGGGAGGATTTACCGTGATCGATGTGGCCCATCACCGCGATGACGGGCGGTCGTGCTACTCGTGCCATAATGCTCCCATTTCATCACAAAAATTGGAAAATTACAATCGGCACGCTCGATGAGCGATGAGTCGTGTAGAATAGGGAGATGCCATGGCACAAGAAGCGCGTGTATCTCGATGTCGCCGCTGGGGTGGTGGGGAATTCGTCGTCGCCGCACGAGGAGGGCCGAGCCACGAAGGCAGTGCTTGAAGAGGCGCGACGTGATATCGCACGTCTCGTCGAGGTGCAGGCCGATGATGTCATCTTCACGAGTGGCGCGACGGAGAGTAATGCAATCGCTATTCTCGGGATCCCGCGCGCGCTTCGCGCGCGCGGGGCGAGCAACATACACGCGCTCTACCTCTCGACCGCGCACGCCTCGATTGTCGAGAATATGAAAGTGCTCGAGAGTGAGGGTGTCGCTATTGAGGCGTTGCCTATTCGCGAGTCTCGCGTCGACACCGAGGCGCTTCGTGCGATGCTACGACCCGAGACGGTGCTGGTCGCGATGGAAGCCGTCTGCGGCGAGACGGGCGTGGTATGGAATACGCGTGCGGTTGCCGAGGTTCTTCAAAAGTACAAAATTGGACATGATATGTCCGATTTGGGTGGACACCTAGTGTCCACCCGTCTGCGGGTGTTTTTGCATGTCGACGCGAGTCAGGCGTCATTGACCGAGAAGATTTCGCGCGAGCACTTCGGCGCGGACACGCTCACGCTCGACGGCGCGAAGGTCGGGCCGCGTGGTATCGGCCTACTCGTCGCGCATCGGACGATACCGATGGCGCCACTCTACGCGGGTGGCGGGCAGGAGCGGGGAGTGCGGCCGGGGAGCGAGGCGCCGGAGCTCGCGCGGGAGTTCGCGGCGGCGCTTCACGCCGCCACAGATGGTGCTCCTGCATTTCGCGCCGCCGCAGAGCGGCGGCGCGTCGAGCTTGTGACGAATCTCACCGCTATTCCAGGTTTGGTTATCAATGAGGGCCGTACGCAAGCGCCGAACATCCTCAACCTCTCGCTCCTCGGCCGCGATACGGATTATCTCGTCGCGCTTCTCGACGAGGCCGGCTTCGCGCTCGCGACGCGGAGCGCCTGTGAGACCGACAGCATGACCGGCTCGCGCGCGGTTGAGGCGCTCATGGGCGACGCCGCGCGCGCTCGCGCGACCCTACGCGTCTCGTGGGGGAGCGCGACGCGTCCGCGCGACCTCACGGATTTTGCAAAGGCACTTTCGCGTGCGGTCGCATTCATTGACAGCGCCAACAAGAGGTAGCATTATACTAGATATGAATATCGAAGAACTCTCAAAATCTCAGCTCATACTTCTCACCATCCTCGTGAACTTCGTCACGAGTGTTGCGACGGGTATCCTCACGGTCTCGCTCCTCGACCATGCGCCGGCTCTGGTGACGCAGACGGTGAATAGAGTCGTTGAGCACACGATAGAGACCGTCTCACAGGTCGCACCGACGATCATCTCGTCGCCGGCACCATCCAACCAAGATCTTGTGACCGCCGCGCTTGGTGTCGACGCGACACGGGTGGTCGCTATCTATTCTGCGACGGCGGGCACATCGACTCCGGCGATTGCCGTGGGCACCTTCATCCCGAAGTCGCGCATCGTCGTGACGGCCGCACAAGACGATCTCCCGAAGGAGGCGCATATCAAGTTCACGAGCGGCGTCACGCTCGCTGCCTCACTCTCGCGTCTCGGCAAAGGCATCGCCATCTACGGATTCTCGAATAATGCCAACCTGCCCAAAATGACCTCACCAGCTTTGGTCGCGTCAAGCGACTTGAAGCTCGGTCAGACTGCGCTCGCCATTGGCGCTGATGGTTCGGCCTCGACCGGCATCGTCTCGCGCACGAGCGAGAAGAGCGTCTCCACGACACTTCCGAATGTCGGCGCGGGGAGCGCCGCCGTCGACCTCTCCGGTAATCTGATCGGCATCGCCGCCGGAGGCGAGACATCGGGACTCCTCATCAGCACCAACATCATCACGGCGCTACTCACCGCGACTTCGACCGCGACCTCGACCGCCGCGAAGGCACCATAACGCTATGCCTCCCTTCAACCACTTCACGACGAAAGCGAAGGAGGCGGTGCGCCGCGCGCACGAGCTCGCTATCGAGCGCGGACAGAACCATGTTTCGCCGCTCCACATGCTCGCCGCGCTCGTCTTGCAGGAGGAGTCGCTCGTCTTCTCGATGCTCGATCGCATGGAGATTGACACGACCTTGCTCGCCGATGCGGTCATCGAGCACCTCGAGACGCCCGAGAACTCCTCGGTGCTCTCGCCCTCCTACCAGATCTACCTCACGCCCGAGCTGACCCAAGCGCTCGAAGCGTCGGGTAAGATCGCCGCGCGCTTGAATGACACCTTCGTCGGGACAGAGCACCTCTTCCTCGCGGTGCTCGAACATCCGGGACCGACGAGCGACATCTTCACGCAGTTCGCTATTCGCGAGGACACGGCGCTCGCGGTCTTGAAGGAGCTCAAGAATTCTAAAGACGGCGGGCGCGACGCCGAGCCGAAACGTTTCCGCGCGCTCGCGAAGTATGCGCGTAATCTCACCAAGCAGGCGGCCGAGAACAAGCTCGATCCCGTCATCGGTCGTGATACGGAGATCAATCGCATTATTCAGATCCTCTCGCGCCGCACCAAGAACAACCCGATCCTCATCGGCGAAGCGGGCGTGGGCAAGACTGCCATTGCCGAAGGTCTCGCGCTCCGCATGGCGCAGGGCGACATGCCCGAGTCCTTGCGCGGCAAGGAGCTCCTCTCGCTCGATCTCGGCCTCATGATCGCGGGGACGAAGTATCGCGGCGAGTTCGAAGAGCGCATGAAGAACGTGATGAAGGAAGTCGAGCGATCCGAGGGCAAGGTTATTCTCTTCGTCGACGAGCTCCACACGCTCGTGGGCGCTGGGAGCGCCGAGGGCTCGCTTGATGCGTCGAATATGCTGAAGCCCGCGCTCTCTCGCGGCGAGATCCGCGTCATCGGCGCAACGACGACGAAGGAGTATCAGAAATATATCGAGAAGGACGCCGCACTCACGCGCCGCTTCCAGTCTGTTTTCGTACAAGAGCCGTCGATTGAAGATGGTATCGCTATCTTGCGCGGCCTGCGCGACAAGTATGAGCTCTTCCACGGGGTGCGGGTGACCGACGACGCTATTGTTGCGGCGGTTGAGCTATCATCGCGCTACATCAGCGATCGTTTCTTGCCCGACAAAGCGATCGATCTCATCGACGAAGCGGCGTCGGGCCTGCGTATCGCACTCGAGAACAAGCCGCCCTTGCTCGAAGAGACTGATCGGAAGGTTCGTCGGCTTGAGATCGAGCGCCAAGCATTGCAAAAAGACTTGGAAGGTGATCATGCCAAAGAGATTAAAGAACGCATCGCGATCATCGAGGCGAGCATCGCCGATTTGAAGGAGAAGACGCGCGAGCTCGAGCTCAAGTGGACGAACGAGAAGGAAGTCTTGCAGGGCATCCGCGCCGCGAAGACCGAGCTTGAGAAATTGAAGATCCAAGCTGACGCCGCTGAAGCCGCCGCTGACCTCGGCACCGTCGCCGAGATCCGCTATGGCAAGATCCCGCATATACAGAAGGATCTTGAGATAAAGCTCAAGCGCTTGAAGACGCTTCAGAAGTCGCGCCGCGTCTTGAACGAGGAGGTCACCGAGCAGGACATTGCGGCAGTCGTCTCGCGCTGGACCGGCATACCAGTCGCCCGGATGCTTGAAGAGGAGGCGGCGAAGCTCACCCGCATGGAGGAGGCTTTGAAGGGGAGCATCATCGGCCAAGACGTCGCGGTGAAGAAGGTGACCGATGCCGTGAAGCGATCGCGCGTTGGCATCAGCGACCCGAACCGCCCTATCGGCTCGTTCCTCTTCCTCGGGCCCACCGGCGTCGGCAAGACCGAACTCAGCAAGAAGCTCGCGGAGTTTATGTTCAACGATACTGAAGCGCTCGTCCGCATCGACATGAGCGAATTTATGGAGAAGCACTCGGTCGCGAAGCTTATCGGTGCGCCGCCGGGCTATGTCGGCTATGAGGAGGCGGGTACCTTGACCGAGCGCATCCGTCATCGCCCGTATGCGGTGGTGCTCTTCGACGAGATAGAGAAGGCGCATCCGGAAGTCTTCAACATTCTGCTCCAAGTGCTCGACTCAGGGCACCTGACCGACGGCAAAGGGCGCAAGGTCAACTTCAAGAACACTATTGTGGTGCTCACGAGCAACATCGGCGGCGAATTCATCGATAAGCTCGCGCATATCGGCTTCGGCACCGCTCTCGCGACCGAGACGACTCGCTTTGAAGACACGAAGGAGAAGGTGATGGACGCGCTCCGCGAACACTTCCGGCCCGAGTTCCTCAATCGTCTCGATGACATCATCATCTTCGACCCGCTCGCGAAGGAGGCGCTCGCGCGCATCGTCGACACGCAGGTCGCTGAGGTGGTCGCGCGTCTCGCGCACAAGCGGCTCGCGCTCACGATAGCGCCCGAGGTCCACGCGTGGCTCGCCGAGAAGGGCTACAATCCCGAGTACGGCGCACGGCCGCTCCGCCGCGCTATCCAAGACACTATCCTCACGCCGCTCGCGACCTTGATGCTCGCACAGGGCATGCTCGAAGACGGCACCGTCTCGATCTCGATTAAAAATAATCAGCCGCACTTCGAGGTGAAGAAGAGCGCGCCGCGCACGCGCCGCGTAAGTGCGGTTCGCTCCGACCGAAGCGTCGGAGTTGCTTGAGTACCGCGGGTCTGCTATATTTCTCGCATGTCCCAAATTCGCCTTATCAAGCTCAAGTCGACGAAGTCGCCGCATGTCATCTGGACGCGCAAGAACAAGAAGACTGTCGAGCGCAAGATCGAGCTCACGAAGTTCGACCCGACGCTCCGCAAGCGCGTCACCTTCAAAGAGGCGAAGAAATAATTTTTTGTGCTATTCTCAGCACAAGGGCCTATATCGAAACGCCGATATATGCCCTCATTCGGCGAACAAGAATAATTGCAGACAATCATTCTTGTTGCCTCATTTCGGGCCTATAGTTTAGGGGTAGAACGGCGGTCTCCAAAACCGCTAGCCCAGGTTCGATTCCTGGTGGGCCCGCTAAAAAATTTGGGAAAAGAAGATTGGGGAAAAGCACGCGGCGCAGAGCGGCGCACGGTATACTGTTGCTATGCATCGTCGTCTAGCTCTTCTCGCGCTCCTGCTTCTTGTGGGCTCTTTTGCTTTGCCGCACCTCGTGTACGCGGAAACGATACCGTTCTTCGGGCCAATTATTCCCGATGCAAACAACCAATGCGCCGCCGGCTGGGGTATGCTTATCGTCGTCATAAACAACATTATCGAATTTGGGCTCACGATATTCATTATCTTCGTCATGCCGATTATGATTGCGTATTCCGGTTTTCTTTTCGTATGGAATCCGGTCAACTCGGGCGGGATCGCACAGGCGAAGAGCATCCTCACGAACTCTATCGTCGGCCTCGTCATCGCGCTCGCGGCGTGGATGGTCGTCGACGCAGTCATGGCGGCACTCTACAACCCGAACGCGACGAGTACGACCAAAAATTGGGTCGACCTCATCACGCTCGGCGGCGCGCCGGACTGCATTATCCAGACTAGTGCACTCAATTCACTCGATCAGTCGAATCTGCAAGGAGGATCTGAAGTGACGGGCGTGAGTGCCGATGGCGGGAAGTTCCTCACCCTCCCGACGAACGGCGCGTGCACGGCTGATAATCTCAAGACTGCGGCACAGCAGGCGAACGTCTCTCTGACCCAAGCGCAGGCCGAAACGCTCTCCTGTCTCGCCGTGGCCGAGAGCACGTGCGGCACCAACACGAGTGTCGCAAGGCAGGCTAACGGCAAGCCAACAACGGCAAATGGCATGTTCCAGATTATTCTCGGTCTTAATGACACCTGTCATAATCTAAACATTCCCGCATGCACGGCCGCGGCGCAAGCGGCGGGATACAAAAGCATAACCGGCAATCTCAACTGCTCGACAGCGTTCAGCGATGGTCTACCAAAAGCGAACATGCCGAATCTCGCCGCGGCATGCAAAGTGGCAGCAGCAGATCTCCCCTGCAATACTGCCGCCGCCGCATGTCTCATAAAAACAGGCGGTGGCAGTTATGGTGCGTGGACAGCCGATCCGCGAAGTGCAACACAGAAAAACTGCGTCACACGATATGCCGGAAAATAAACGACTCAATCTGAAGGGCTATCTCGTCATCAGTGCGGTGATTGTTCTCACGGTTGGTGTTGGTGTCCTTGTCTTCGTTGGCGCGACGAGCAATACCTCAACGACAGTTCCCACCGCGACCGGATTGCCGGTGGCAGGGCAGACACAACCGACGACTTCAGGATCACATGCTCAATCGGTGGCTCAAGGCTCGTTCGCCCCTGCGGCGGGAGGACAGACACAATCGGTATTGACGCTCGTTTCGCGCGCTGGCGGCACGATTGTAACTAAAGATTTCTTGCACAATGGCGAGACGGTTGCGGACGTGGTAAATCCAGGAACGTATGTGCTCGCGGGGAGTCTCGGCTATTGCACCGCGAGCGGTGTGTGCGGCGCGAATGCGTCAACGACTGATTTTTCGATTTCCTATGCGACGAGTACGCAATTCTTCAACATTATCCTTCTCGCCGAGCCGGTCGGCCTTGTGCGTTCCGCCGCCGAACGTTTTTTCCTTGCGCGTCTCGGCATTGGCGAACAAGCCGCTTGTGCGCTGAACTATTTTGTCGGTACACCCTACTGGGTCAACGAGTCGTACGATAACAAAAACCTCGGCTTCAGCTTCTGCCACGGTGCGACGGCTCTGCCGAAATAAACTTGGACATCGGATGTCCAAGTTTGCGCAACCACGCCTTCTGGCGGCGAGCGTAGTGCCAGAGTCGGGCCGAGAGAATTGGGAGAAGGGAAGCTTCGTCGCGCTCATTGCGGAGGTACCCGCCAATGATGCGATACTCGAGCCCGAGCTCGGCGAGCCGCGCGTCGCCGACCTGCTCGCGGACGCGAGCGACCTCGTCGATAAGGCCGCGATCGAGCGCGCTCGCGAGCCGTGCGTCGATGCGCGCGCGGAGCTCTTCTCGCGGCGGATCAATCACGATCCACTTCGAGCGATAGCGAGATCCCGAGTCTGTCGAGGGACGATTGCGGCGCGGGACAGAGCCAAGCGCGTCGATTATCTCGAGAGCGCGGATGAGTCGACGACGGTTGAGCGGGTCGAGCTCGGCGGCGCGACGTGCGTCGGCACGCTGCACCCGCGCATACAGCTCTTCGGTCGGGAGCTGTTCGAGCTCGGCGCGAAGGCTCGGATTCGCGTCGACGCTGGCGGGGAGCCCGTGCAGAAGCGCATCAAAATAAAAATGCGTCCCGCCCGCGAGGATCGGCAATTTGCCGCGGCTCGTTATCTCTTTGATAAGTCGCGTCGCGTCCTGCACGAAGTCGCCCGCAGAATAGGCATCGCTCGCGTCACGAATGTCGATAAGGTGGTGTTGCACCCCCTGCATCTCTTCGAGCGTAATCTTCTCGGTGCCGATATCGAGGCCGCGATATACCTGCCGCGAGTCGACCGAGATTATCTCGCCACCTCGCGCGAGCGCCTCCTGCACCGCGCGCGATGACTTGCCTGAAGCGGTCGGGCCCGCTATGCAGAGGATCCGTTCGCCAGCAGACTGGCTCAGGACGTCGCTTCGCTCCGTTTGTGCTGTCATTGGGGGCGATGGTATCATATATTGCATACGATTACTCATCTAACCCTATAACTATGAAAGAAACAAAAAGCAACTACTGTGAATACTGCGGCGAATTCCACGACGCGGTGCACGACCACTTCTCGCTCGTGAAGGTCGGCGAGCCGGTGCCCGACTTCGAGTTCGAAGTCTTCCATAACGACGCAGTCAAGACGATGAGCCTCTCACAGCTCCGCGGCAAGTGGGCGATACTCGTCTTCTATCCGGCGGACTTCACCTTCGTTTGCCCGACGGAGCTCGAGGAGCTCGCACGGCTCTATCCGAAGTTCCAGTCGCTAAACGCCGAGATTATCTCGGTCTCTTCAGACACCGTCTTCACGCACAAGGCGTGGCACGACACCTCGGTAGGTATCAAAGAGATTCAGTATCCGATGGCGGCTGACCCGTCGGGCAAAATGGCTGACGCCTTCGGCGTGCTTATCGAGGGCGACGGGCCCGAGCTCACGCCGAACGAAGGGCTCGCCCAGCGCGGCACCTTCATTATCGACCCGGCCGGCACGCTTCGCTCGATGGAGATTACTGACGGCTCGATAGGGCGCAAGGGCGCCGAGACGCTTCGCAAGCTCCAAGCCGCGCAGTTCGTCGATACACACAAAGGCCTCGTCTGTCCTGCTTCATGGGAGCCGGGCGACGACACTCTCGAGCCCGGCCTCGATCTGGTAGGGAAGTTGTAATTGAGAGGTAAATAAAAAGATTGAACGGCGCGACTGGGAAGTCGCGCCGTTGTCTTCAGTCGCAGGAGTATCCCTCTGGGGCATACACTTGCTCGCGGTCTGTTTCGCCGTTCGGGCCGCAAATCCATCCCCATGCAATGAACGAATGTTTGTCGGGATCTCTCCCATACCATCCTGCGGTGTGTCCAGTGGAACATCCGCACTCCATGTAGCTTAAATATCCACGGGGGTAGAATGTGATATCGGTCCAGTTATTTCTCCAGGCAACAGTAACCGTTTGGGGCGCAGTTCGTAGGAAATGGGAAATTCGCTGAGTCAATTCCCATTTTTCATCAGTTTTCCTTTCGATAAGTTTCCATTTGTCGCACATGTCAATTCCTTCTGCCGGTTGTTATTCCAGAGATAACCTTACCTATGTTTAGACAGATTTGCAAATGACTTTTAAATTTCGAGTGCCGGGAGAGAGACTCGAACTCTCACGCCTTGCGACAATGGGTTTTGAATCCATCGCGTCTACCATTCCGCCATCCCGGCAAGTTGCGCACACGCCTCCGCACTGGTATGCACGATACCATATGCTACACTATTTTTCATGAACGATGATGCGCGCTATATACCGACCAAATATGATTCGGTCTTCTGGATCGATGTTGACCGCATCGTGCCGAACCCGTATCAGCCGCGCCGCGCCTTCAGCGAAGAGGGGTTGAAGTCGCTCGCCGAGAGCATCCGGCAGTATGGCATCCTCCAGCCGCTCGTCGTCTCGCGCATCGACGTCGAGAAGGCCGACGGCGGCCTCGAGAGTCAGTATGAGCTCGTCGCAGGCGAGCGCCGCCTCCGCGCCTCCAAGCTCGCAGGGCTAAAGCAGGTGCCGGTGGTTATCCGCCAGGGCGACAGCAACTTGACCAAGCTTGAGCTCGCTATCATCGAGAACCTCCAGCGCGAAGACCTAAACGCTATCGATCGCGCGAAGGCGCTCCAGAAGCTTATCGACGAATTCGGCCTCACGCACAGCGAGACGGCGGCCAAGATCGGCAAGAGCCGCGAATATGTATCCAATTCGCTCCGCCTGCTCGGCCTCCCCGAGCACATGCAGGACGCTATCGTCGCGAAGGAGATCACCGAGGGCCACGCGCGCCCGCTCATGGCGCTCAACGAGCGGCCCGAGGAGCGCGAGACCTTGTTCAGAGAGATCGTCCTCAAGCGCATGTCGGTGCGCGCCGCAGAGCGCATCGCGCGTTCGATCGCGCAGGAGCGGGTGCGCACCTATCACCGGAAGACGCCCGAGATGGTCGAGCTCGAGAAGTCGCTCACCGAGACCTTGGGCACGCGCGTCATCATCGAGACCAACGCCGAGGGCGGCCGCCTGCTCATCGACTTCTTCTCTCCCGACGACCTGCAGGTGCTCGTCGACACACTCGCCGCCAAGCAGGCCGAAGCGGCACAGGCCGCGCTCATCGAAACGGCGCCGAAGCCTCTGATGGTCTCGTATCTGACCTTCCCGAACACGACGCCGATTGAGGACGCGCTCACGCTCACTGTCGCCATGCCCGACCCTATCATCCCCGCCGCGCCCGAAGAGCCGAACGAAGAGGACGACCTCTACTCGATTAGCGGCTTCTCGGTGTAAGTCAAGTTTTGTTTGTCAAAAAGAAAGTGGTAGTCTAGCGACAGAGTAGTACCTTTCAACTTTCCTAAAGAGGTGCGCACATGAGCAAGAAATACGCGAGCCTCGAAGAGAGGCTAGATGCATGGAGTGTAGAAAGGGACAACGGTTTTTGTTCTCCATGCAGAATCTGGATGGGATACGCTCAAAATGGCGCTCCGATGCCGAGAGGGAAAGAGGGCGGGTATCCAAGAATCAACATGCGGTACAGGGCTTCTGGAGAGGAAAAAGCGAAGTCACGCAAGTATCCCGCATATTGGGTCAGACGAGTTCTTTATGAAATATCAAAAATTGTTCCAGATTTTGATTCCAATAACCCGCAACATATGGAATCGTTCTGGGATCTCCTGTACGCTTATCGGTCGCTCGGCTTGACCATCGAGCATGTTTGCAAGCACACTCTCTGTATAAACCCATTGCATTTAGATTGGGTGCCAATGGCTGAAAATAATGGCAGGAAGAGATGGTCAGAGGTGCGCAGGAGGAGCAGGATAGAGTCGAATCATAATGGCGTTGGTAGACACGCCGCTCTTATTCGAAACTCCGCGGGAGTGAAGGAATTTATCGAAAAAATAAAGAAGAGCCGGCATTTAAAATAAAGTCTGGTCCTCTGCAAATCTTCTAACCCCGCGCCGAAGGCGCGGGTGTTTTTGTTTACTCTCGTGCGTGCTTGCGCGCGCGGTGCGGGCGCGTGGCTTGCGGCTCGGTGAGGCCGAGCGCGCTTCGGATATGCCGCCGTGCGAGGGAGGTCTTCACAATCTCGAGCCATTTCGCCGAGGGGTGCGCCGAATCGCGACGGATGATCTCGACAATATCGCCGTTGTTGAGCGGCGTGTCGAATGAGACGAGCTTGCCGTTCACCTTCGCGCCTTGCAGATGGTCGCCTAGGTCGCTGTGGATAGCGTAGGCGAAGTCGATCGGCGTCGAGGTGGCGGGGAGGTCGATGACGTCGCCTTGCGGCGTGAAGACGAACACGCGATACGAGAAGAAGTCTCCCTTGAGCCCGTCGACGAACTCTCCGGACTCGGCATCGGCATGCGCCGAAGCGAGCTCCGCGAGCCAGGGCGGGATCTTCGCGTCTGTCTTTTTCGCTGCGGCATCATTCGAGATGCGCGTCAGCGAGGGGACGAGCGAACGCCAAGAAAACGAGAGCGAGGAGAAACGGCTCTTCTGCGCGCCCTCCGAGAGCTTCTCTATTTCTTTACCCAATTCCTTATACGAAATATGCGACGCGATGCCGAACATCGCGTGCCGATGCATCTCATCAGTGCGGATCTGAATCTCAACAATGCCGGCCTCGGGCGTGACGACGGTCGTGTGGAGTGACTGATAGCCGTTCGGCTTCGGGAAAGCGATATAGTCTTTGAAGCGGCCCGGCAGAGGCTTATAGAGCGCGTGCACAAGACCGAGCGTGGTGTAGCAGTCCTCGATAGTCGGCACGACGATGCGGAGTGCGGCGATGTCGTGGATGCTGTTGATGTCATCACTCTTGCGGACTAGCTTCTGATGCAGGCTCCAGAGCCCTTTCATGCGAATGTCGGTGTGGAATCCTTTCACGCCCTTCTGTGCGAGCTCTGACGCGAGCTTCTTCCGCACCTTGGCGAGCCCCTCCTCGGTCTCGAGGTTCTTCAACTTGAGCATCTCGGCGACATGCTGGGCCGCGTCGGGGTCGACGAAAGGGAAGGCGAGATCCTCAAGCGCGCTCCGCATCTTGCCCATGCCGAGGCGATCGGCGATCGGCGCGTAGATTTCCAAAGTCTCGAGCGCAATGCGACGCTGCTTGTGCGGCGGCACATGCGCGAGGGTCTGCATATTGTGGTAGCGATCGGCGAGCTTCACGATGAGGACACGGATGTCGCTCGAAGTCGCGACGAGGAGCCGGCGCAGGCTCTCGGCGTGGCGCTCGGCGCCGCGATATTTGTGCGTGCCGAGCTTCGTCACGCCATCGACGATGAAGAGAAGCTCATCGCCGAATTCTTTTTCTATCTCTTCGCGTGAGACCATCGCATCTTCGACGACATCGTGCAAGAGACCGGCGGCGATAGTGATCGCGTCCATGCCGTACTCAGCGAGGATCTTCGCGGTCGCAGCCGGATGGATGAAGTAGGGCTCGCCCGAGTAGCGCACTTGGCCGGCGTGCGCCTTCTCCGAGAGCGCGTAGGCCTTCTCGACGAGCGCGATATCATCGCTCGTCGGATTCGTCATCGTCGCGACAATCTCCTTGGCGGTATGCATAAGGACACTATACACCGATTATTTCAAATATTCAGCCGCTTCAGCGGGAGTGAACGAAGTGGGCGAGACAGACTCGGGGAGATAGATGCGACGGAGACCTTTCTTCAAAAAGAGACCCTGCTTTGATTTGTAGAGCACGATAGTCTTGCCGGTCTTGGGGTGCTTACCGATCTCTTGTACGATCTCGACGCCGCGCGGCGGCTGCTTCGGCGCGGCAAGGAGCGCGAGCGCCGTGTCGAGCGTGACCGTGTAGGGGTCGCCGATCGCGGGCTTGAGCGAGCGGAATTCGCCATCGCTCCCGACGTAGGGGCCGAAGCGGCCGGTCGAAGCGAAAACGGTTTTGCCGGTGCTTGGGTGCATCCCGAGCTCGCGCGGGAGCGAGAGATAGTGGAGCGCGTCGGCGAGGGTCACCTGCGAGAGGTCGGTGCCGGCGGGGATGCTCGCGCGCTTGGCGGCAACCTTCGGGCGACCCTTTGCGCGCTTCTTCGGTTTCTTCGATTCAAGGTTCGACCTTGAATCCGAATCCTTAAGGTCGGACCTTGGTTCGGGTTCGGGCAACGCCATCTCGACATATGGCCCGAAGCGACCCGTCTTGATATAAATAGGCGCGCCAGTCGTCGGGTCATTGCCAATGGGCTCGTCACCTTTGAGCTCGACGCCCTCTTCGGTGCGCGCACCGAGACAGTCGGGATACTTCTTACAGCTCATGAAGATGCCGCCGCGACCGAGCTTCAGCTCCATCGGGCTCCCGCAGAGAGGGCAAGTGAATTCGGGCGACACTTCGCCGAGCGAGGTCGCCTTCGGGAGCTTATCTTTTTCCTTCACCTGTCTCTCAAAGGGGCCGTAAAATTCGGAGAGCGTCTCCTTGTAGCCGCGCTCGCCGCGCGCGATCTCGTCGAGCTCGTCCTCCATCGTTGCGGTGAAGGAGTCGCTGATGTAGGTCGCGAAGTTTTCTTCGAGCCAGCCCGAGACGACCATACCGGTCGCCGTCGGCTTCAAGGTGCGGCCGGTCTTCTCGACGTATTCGCGGTCCGAGAGCGTCTTCATCGTTGAGGCATAGGTCGAGGGGCGGCCGATGCCGCGCTTCTCGAGCTCCTTGATGAGGCCGGCCTCGGTGTAGCGGTTCGGCGGTTCGGTCTGCTTCTCCTCCTCGCCGAGCGAGAGGAGCGTGAGCGGGTCGCCCTTCGCCACGCGGGGTAATTCGACATCCTCACCCTTCGCTTTCGTGTCGAGTGCGAGCCAGCCCGGGAAGAGTGTCCGCGAGCCGGTCGCCGCGAAGAGCGGAATGTCGGCATCGGCCTTCGCCGAAATATTCGTTCGCATGATTTTCGCGCTTGCCATCTGCGAGGCGAGCGTGCGAACACGGATGAGCTCGTAGAGCGCGTGTTCGTCGGGCGTCGCGCCGGCATGTCCGCATGCGGCATCGGTGGGGCGGATTGCTTCGTGCGCCTCCTGCGCGTTCTTGCTCGTCGTCTTGTAGGCGCGCGTCTGGGCATACTCTTTACCGAATTCTTGCTCGATGACCGTTATCATTTTCGCGACGGCTTCGGCACCGAGATTGACCGAGTCGGTGCGCATGTAGGTGATGTGGCCGGCTTCATAGAGCTTCTGTGCGGCCCGCATCGCGCGCGAGGGCGCGAAGCCGAGACGCGTCGACGCGACCTGTTGGAGCGTCGAGGTGGTGAAGGGCGGACGCGGGGATCGCTCCTCCGCCTTTTCTATAATGTCAGCGACCTGCCAAGCGGCGGCGCGACCGAGCCTCACGATGCGCCCTGCTTCTTCGCGCGTCGCGGGCTCCTCGACGCAGGTAGTCATCAAGGTCGAACCTTGAACTTCAAGGTTCGACCTTGATGACGAGAAGGAGGCACGGAGGACGAAATAGGTGACGGGCACGAACGCTTTGATCTCGCGCTCGCGTTCGGCGAGGATCCGGAGCGCGGGCGATTGCACGCGGCCGGCCGAGAGCCCGTAACGAACTTTCTTCCAGATGAGTCCCGAGAGATCATAGCCGACGATGCGGTCGAGCACGCGCCGCGCCTCTTGCGCCTGCCGCAAATCTTCGTCGATAGTGCGCGGGTGGGCAAGCGCCTCTTCGATAGCGGCCTTGGTAATCTCGTGGAAGGCGACGCGCTTGGGCTTCTTCAGCTTCGCCACCTCCTTGATATGCCAGGCGATAGCTTCGCCCTCGCGGTCGGGGTCGGTCGCGAGATACACCTCGTCGGCCTTGGCGGCTGCGGCCCGTATCTTCTCGATGATCTCCTGCTTCTCGGGCGGGATGATGTAGTGCGGCACGAAGCCGCCCTCGATATCGACCGCATCGATATTGCTCTTGGGCAAATCGCGCACATGCCCGACCGAGGCCAAGACCGTGTAGCCTTTCCCGAGGTAGGTGCCGATAGTGCGCGCCTTGGTGGGCGACTCAACGATGAGAAGACGGTTCGTCATTTATTCACTCATAACGCGCTTACCTATATATGGTCAAGTGCGGCTGTGCAAAAATAGCGAATCACGCCCGGTGCCACGCACCGAATTCTTCACGGATGAGGCCGCGGATCTCGAGCGAGACGAGGGCGGTGAGAATGTCGCCCGCGCCGGCGGAGCCGGCGCGGAGTATCTCGTCCCGCGTCTTCGGCTCGTCAAGCGCTTGCCAGATAGAGAGCTCGGTCTCTTCGAGATCAGCTGGCGATACGCTGTGCGAAGAAGTCTCGCGAGGGGCGATCTTGAGCGCTTCGAGAATGTGAAGCGGCTCGGTCACGAGTGTCGCGCCGAGGCGGATGAAAAGATGCGGGCCGAAGGCGTGGCTGTCACCGATGCGATGCGGGATGCAGAGGAGCTCGCGATTGTAGTCGGCCGCGAGGCGTGCGGTGATAAGCGTGCCCGACTTCTCTCCCGCCTCGATGACCAGCACCGCGTCCGCGAGGCCGACCATGAGGCGATTCCGCTCGGGGAAGAAGTGAATACGCGAGGCGGTATCGGGCGGATACTCAGAGAGAAGGCCACCACCTTTTTCTAAAATTTCTTTAGCAAAGGCGCGATTACTCCTCGGATACAAGACGCTCTCACCGAGACCCGAACCCGGGACCGCGAGGGTGTGGAGGCCGACCGCGAGCGCGGCTTTGTGCGCACAGGTATCGACACCGAGCGCGAGGCCCGAGACGATAGAGACAGGATAGCCAGCGAGCCCACTCACGAGCCTCTGACACGCCTCTTCGCCGTAGCGCGTCATCGCGCGGCTCCCGACAACGGTGAGAAAGCGCGTACCCGCGGGCGGGAGCGTGCCCTCGAGCCAGAGCTTTTTCGGCTGCTGCGGTATCTCGCGCAACTGGGAGGGCCACTCTTCGCTCGCGAGCTCGCGGATAGTCATCTTGCCAGTATACCCGACGATTTCCCGAAGTCGCGGTTATGGTGTATAGTCGCGGGTGGAAGTTTCCCAGTCACTCGAGGAGATAAAGATGCCCCCCACCGTGTATCTGTTTCTGATTGACAAGAATTACAACGAGCTGCTCGGCATCGAACAGCACCTCATCTTCGGCATGTCGGTTTCGGCATTCATGGCAGTAGATGTTGATGCCGCCCGTGGGTCGATCTGTCGATATCATGGCGAGAAGCCGAGCGTCATCGCGCTTGGTCCGTCGCTTCGGTTTGACGCCGAGGGTCACTATGTCAGCGAAAATCAAGTCAACGACTTTCGCGCCGAACTCGACCAGATGGGTATCTCGCACAATCATCTGGTTTTGCTGGATCCTGGGGTCTCGGTCGAGCGGCTTCGCGCCGCTATCGAGCCGGTCATCAACAAGATGTCGGTTGAGGTCGCATCTTGTCTATGACCCAACGCCGCCCAAAGGCGGCGTTGCTTTTGTCCGGGTCTATGGTATCTTTCAATGCGGGAATGTTCCCACTTTTTGTTTGGAGAAAAAAGTGCATCATAAAATGCTCGAAAAAAAGGTGGTGGTTATGGACGATGCTCGTCCGGGACTCGAACACGAGTTGCTTCGTTGCATGAGTGGGTTCTCGATTGTGCAACTCGGTACTCCTCGGGCCGGTTGCCGCGCTATCCAGAACGCCAATGGTTCGATCGGGAACATGATCGTCGCCGTCGGTGACATGAGTGGTGTGGGAGAGGCTGATAAAGCGGCGCTCTTGCAAAACTTGTGGCTCAAGTTGGGCGTCGAGCCGACGAAGGTCATCGACTTCAACTCAAAAATTTCGCCGATGCATCTTGCTGCGCTCATTGAGCTTTGCGCCGCGTGATCCACCATAACCCGCCGCCCTTCCGAGGGCGGCGAATCTTTTATGCTATAATCTCTCGCATCATGCTGGACATAAAATTCATTCGCGAAAACGCCGATATTATCAAAGCCGGTGCCGCCAAGAAGCGCATCCTGGTCGACCTCGACGCGCTCATTCGGGTCGATGACGAACGCAAGCGCCTCCGCGCCGAGCTCGACAGCAAGCGCGCCGAACAGAACCGCCGCAGCAACGAGATTCAGCGCGCGGTGGGCGACGAGCGCACTCAGCTCATCGAGGCGATGCAACAGCTGAAGAGCGGCATGACCGAGCAGGAGGAGACGTTGAAGACGGTGATGGTCGAATGGCAGAAGCTCATGCTCACCGTGCCGAACATCCCCGACATGTCGGTGCCCGAGGGGGAGAGTGATGCCGATAATCTCGAAGTCAAGAAGTGGGGCACGCCGACCACCTTCGACTTCACACCGAAGGGGCACGTCGAGCTCATGACCGCGCTTGGCATGGCAGACTTCGAGCGTGGCGCTAAGGTCGCAGGCTTCCGCGGCTATTTCCTCAAGGGCGATGGCGTCTTGCTCGCGAACGCTATCTGGCAATTGGCTATCAAACATTTCGGCGCGAAGGGCATGGAGCTTATGAGTGTCCCGTCCTTGGTGCGGCGCGAAGCATTCCTCGGTACGGGCTACTTGCCGCAAGGCGAAGATGATCTCTACAAGACGCAGGACGGCGACTTCCTCGCCGGCACTGCCGAAGTCGCGACGATGGCCTATCACATGGACGAGGTGCTCAATCTCGAGAAGCTACCGATACGGTATCTCTCCTTCTCGCCCTGCTTCCGCCGCGAGGCGGGCGCGCATGGCAAAGATGTCCGCGGCCTCATCCGCGTGCACGAATTTTTCAAATGGGAGCAGGTTGTCCTCTGTAAGGCGGAGCATGGCGAGTCGGTGCGCCTGCATGAGTGGTTGAATCGCAATACCGAGGAGTTCATCGAGCTCTTGAACATCCCGTATCACACCGTCGCTAACTGTGGCGGCGATCTAGGGTTAGGCCAGGTCAAGAAGTATGACGTCGAGCTCTGGGTCCCAGGTGAAGAGACGTATCGTGAGATCAGCTCCGCTTCTTACTTCCACGACTTCCAGACGCGTCGTCTCAACATCCGCTATCGTGATGACGAGGGGATTCTCCGCTTCCCGCACTCGCTCAACTCGACGGCGATCCCGACGCCGCGCATCCTTGTCTCTATCATAGAGAATTATCAGCAGGCCGACGGCACGATCAAGGTCCCGGACGCGCTCGTTCCGTATGTCGGGAAGAACATTCTCGGCGCGAAGTAGCGATCGCCTCGCCGAACGGCGACGTCACGGGCGCCAACGTGCGCTCGTCGCGCTTGGTATCCTACTCGGCATCTTGGCAGTGGCGGTGGTGTACGGTCTCTGGCAGAAGCCGGTGCGCATCTCGCACGTGACGATCTATGGCGCCGACCCCGTGCCTGCCGGCAGGCAGGAATCGCTCGCATCAGTCGCAAGCGCGGCGATGCAGGGCGCGTATCTCGGCATCATTCCGCGCGACTCGACCTTCTTCTATCCCGCGAGTGCCATCCGTGCCGACATACTCGCCACGGACTCTGATATCGCGGCAGTGTCACTCTTCCGCGAGGGGTTCACGGGCCTCTCAGTCAAGGTGAGCGGCCGGGTGCCGATTGCGCGATGGTGCGGCAGGATATTTGCGACTTCAACTCCCGTAGAAGAGTCGAATTGTTATTTCTTCGATGCGAACAGCCTCTTGTACGCGACTTCGAGTGACGCAGTGCCGGTGAATTCTTTTGCCGTGTACACACCCATCGCGACCGCGACGCAGCCGCTCGGTGCGACACTTCCGCACAACGACGCACTCCCCGCGGCCTTTGACTTCGCCCGGCAACTCACGGCACTTGGCTCGCCCGTCAAGCAAATCATCTTTCGTGATACCGAGGTTGACGACTATCTTGCGAGCGGCACGCGCGTCACCTATCTCCTTGGAGATGAACGAGATACGTATACGGCGCTCGTCTCGGCACGCGCGAGCCTCAATCTCGTCGATGGCTCGCTCGACTATGTCGACCTGCGCTTCAGCGGCAAGGTGTATTTGAAAAAGAAAGAGTGATAGGGTGAACGCATGTCATTCTGGCAGAAACTCCCGAAACCTTTTTTCGTCATGGCGCCGATGGCAGATGTCACCGATGCCGCCTTCCGCGCGCTTATCGCGAGCCGCGCTGCGCCCGACGTTTTCTGGACCGAGTTCGTCTCGGCCGACGGGCTCTATCACACCCGCGAGATCGCACGGATGCCGGACAATGAGAACCCACTCATGCGCGACCTTTTGAAGAGCAGTGCGGAGCGGCCGATAGTCGCGCAGATATTTTCAAACAAGCCGGAGATGATCGCGTATGCGACGCGCGTGGTTGCTGACCTTGGCTTCGACGGCGTCGATCTCAACATGGGCTGCCCTGATAGAGCGATAGAGCGGCAGGGGAGCGGTGCCGCGATGCTGAAGTCGCCGGAGGTAGCCCGCGCGGTAATCCGCGCGGCGAAGGGTGCGAGTAGCTTGCCCGTCACGGTCAAGACGCGTGTCGGGTATAATCGCGAATCGCTCGATGAGTGGCTGCCCGTCTTGCTCGAAGAAGCGCCGGCCGCTATCACGCTGCACCTGCGCACACGCAAAGAGTTGTCGCTCGTACCCGCGCAGTGGGAGCTCATGAAGAGGGCGGTCGCTCTTCGCGATAGCCTCAATCCTGACGTACTCCTTATCGGTAACGGCGATGTGACGAGTGTTGAGCAGGGTAAGCGGCTTGTCGATGAGACCGGTTGCGATGGCGTCATGATCGGCCGCGGCATGTTCGGCAATCCGTGGGTCTTTGAGGGATTGACGCGCACACCAAGGTCGGACCTTCGGTCCGAATTCTCAAGGTCCGACCTTGGTGTGCGCGAACATGGGCTCTCCGAAAAGCTCGAAGCTTTAGTTGAGCTCGCGCATAACTTCGAGAAGCTCTTGCCGCCCAAAAATTTCTCCATACTCAAGAAGCACATCAAAGCCTTTGCCACGGGCTTCGACGGCGCTGCCGATCTCCGCGCGCGCCTTATGCTCGCCGACTCTGCTACTGAGCTCGAAGGGATTGTTGCAGAATACGTAGATGGAGCGTAAGCTCGGCGCAGGTAGTTCTTAATGGAGGCGATCATGGGAGAATTCTTTTTTGTTCCCAAAATGCAATTCGAGCCGCTTGATGGAGTTTTTGTCGACAAACAAAACAAGATAGTCAAGAGATGTGAGCAAATGCTGGTTGCACTTGAGACGCAAGTGATGTGGCTCCAAAGATGTCTCGACGAAGACTGCGAGCATATCGTTGTCGATGAAGAAGACATGCCGCAGTATCGCATGTTGCTTCGGCAAATCGAGGAGGTCAAGAAGGAGCTGTATGCCGCGCGGATGATGAAGCGCCGCGTGAGTAGCTAGGCCGGTTGGTGATACCAACCGGCCGCTCTTTTGCTATACTCTACCTATCATGGCTCACCAGTCGCTCTATCGCACGCATCGCCCAGCAACCTTTGCCGAGGTCGTGGGTCAAGAGCAGGTGACGCATCCGCTCGAGGAGGCGGTGAAGGCCGGGAAGATCGGCCACGCGTATCTCTTCGCCGGCAGTCGCGGTTTGGGCAAGACCAGCGTGGCGCGCATCTTCGCCGCCGCTATCGGCTGTGGCGAGCGCGATCTCTACGAGGTCGATGCCGCGAGCAACAACAGCGTCGAGGACATCCGTGCGCTCAGCGAGGGCGTCTACACTTTGCCTTTCGCGTCGCCGTATAAGGTCTACCTGCTCGATGAGGTGCACATGCTGAGCAAGGGCGCGTGGAATGCTTTTTTAAAAACGCTTGAGGAGCCGCCCGCGCATGCGGTCTTTATCCTCGCGACGACCGAGCTCGAGAAGGTTCCCGAGACCGTGCAGTCGCGCTGCCAGATTTTCGAATTCAAGAAGCCGACGCGCAAGGTGCTCGCCGAGATGACGGCGAAGGTCGCAAAGAAGGAGGGCTACACGCTCGAGAGCGACGCCGCCGAGCTCGTCGCGCTCTTGGCCGATGGCTCGTACCGCGATGCGCTCTCTATCTTGCAAAAGGTCGTTACGGGAACAGAAGAAAAAACCGTTTCGCGCCCGAGGGTCGAAGAGGTGACTGGCGCACCGCGGCAGAGCCAGGTGCAGGCGCTTGTCGCCGCGCTCGCCTCTGGCTCGCGCGCCACCGCACTTGTCGCTATCGAAGAAACCGCGCGCTCGGGCACCGACATGAAGCTCTACCTTGAGCTCGTGCTCTCGGCGTTGCGCTCAATACTGCTCATTCGCTATGCGCCCGACCTGCGCGCATCAATCATGGCCGAGCTCGGTGCGGACGAATTCTCCGCCCTCGAAGAGATTGTAGGACTTACGAAGTCCCACATAACGCATGCGACACTTCTCGCCTTCCTCACCGCCGCCGATCGCATCCGCTATGCGCCCATCCCTGCGCTCCCGCTCGAGCTCGCGGTCTTGGAGCTCTTCCCCGAATGAACGGCGACTCATTCCGTATCGCGCTCGCGGGAGTCGCGCTCGTCGTCGCGGCGGGCGGCGTGTATCTCAAATATGAAGACATGAAGCCCTGCGTGCATCCGCTGCCCTACGCTATCGGGGCGGTCGATGCGCGCTTTGACACGACCGCGGCGACAGTCGAGCGAGAAGCCCTCGCTGCCGCGACAATCTGGAACACGGCAGAGGGGAAGCCACTCCTCGCCTATGACACTCACGCCGCGCTCAAGATCAATCTCATCTACGACGAACGCGAGGCGAGCGCCAAGCAGGGAGAAGACATCGCGCGCGCTCAAGCCGCGCTCGAGAGCGAGCGAGCGATGATAGAGGCAGAGCGCACAGCAGGCAATGTGTCCCCGAACACCTTCAACGCGCAGGTCGCGAGCTATAACGCGAGCATCGCCTCGCTGAACGCGCGCGTGAGCGACTACAACAAGAGCGCCGGTCACGACTTCAAAGAAGGCGAGTATATCCAAGACGCGTCGGGCAAGCGCATCAACGTCTACGAATTCATCGGCACCAATCAGCTCGAACGCGTCCTCGCGCACGAGCTCGGTCACGCCCTCGGCCTCGATCACAACAGCGACCCCGCCTCGATCATGTACGCCGAGAACGAGAGCGGCAACCTCGTCCCCACTACTGCCGACCTCGCCGCGCTCCGCGCCCTCTGCGGGTCGTAATCTGGAGATATCAACATACGAACAAATAGATGTAGGCTATAGATTTCATGTCGTGCTAGTATAGTTTTGTGTTAGCTTTACCGAAAGAAAAAGCGCGTGCCGTACAGCTTCGCAAACAAGGTAAAACCTATGGAGAAATTGCAAAGCAAATTCTGGTTTCTAAATCAACGCTTTCTCTTTGGTTGCGAGATGTTGAAGTGTCAGCAGAGTTTCTCTCTCGTATCCGACAAAAGAAATTAGATGCGGTCAAGAAGGGTTGGGAGGCGCGCAGGAAGGAGCGTATCGATCGAACGAAGCAGATTACTGATGCGGCACGAGAAGAAGTCTCGAAATTTTATAAACAGCCACTCTGGCTCGTTGGCGTAACTCTTTACTGGGCTGAAGGACATAAAGAAAAATCTTGGCGTCCGGGGGCACTCGTGACTTTCACCAACATGGACGAAAATACGATAATTATCTTCAGAAATTGGTGTCGTAAATATATGGATGTCTCGGACGGTGATTTTGTTTACAGCCTCTATGTTCATGCTACTCACGAAATGCGGACGTTAGAAATAAAACAATGGTGGGCACGCAAACTCTCAATAAACCCTGATAGCATCGCCGTTTATTACAAGAAACATACAACAAAACACGTGCGTCATAATGACGACGATAACTATCATGGGGTTTGTCGTGTTCGTGTGAGGAAGAGTGTGGATATGAATCGGAGAATTGCTAGTTGGACATCCGAAATGGTACGTTCACTGGAGGACAAAAATAAGCTATGATAGAGCCACTCGTGCTCACCGCTGGGGGATCGTCTAATGGTAGGACGACGGGTTTTGGTCCCGTTAATTTAGGTCCGAGTCCTAATCCCCCAGCAGTGTGCAGGAGACTCTAGGATCGTTCCCTAGCTCCCCAGCAAAGTCGTGCGAGGTTATCTCGCACAAGACGCGTCAAATGGATGAGTTACTCAGAATATTGATATATGAGTTAGAATAAGCCCAATGGAACAATTTTCTCATGCGCAAAAAGAATCTGGAATAAACCGAGTTGTCGGATTCGATGCAGGACAGGAGAAAAAATTCTTACAGTATTTCAAAGATAAGTTTGAAACCAGATCTCCTGATTCAGGAGATAAAGAAAAAACATCCGAACAAGTGGCGCTGATTGACCGCACCAATAAGGAGATGCGAGATTTCTTGGCACGGTACAATATCAATGCCGTTGAGATCCCGGCGGATAATGTTCATATACTCGATCGGTCGAAACTTACGCAAGAAGAACTTCGAGAGATTCAAAAAAGATTTGGCACTGAGAGTGGATTCTACTCAGCCTTTAAGCAAGGCGTCGCGATTATGAAAGATTACGATGTAAGCAAATTGTCGTTTCTGCAAACTCTTGTCCACGAGTCGCTCCATCTTCAGGGATTTTATTCGTATCAAAAGAGTTCTCGAGAGACTGCCGATTTTAGCGTGAAAAACGAAGATAACTCGGCAAGTTTGAACATCCGACGATCAGGATTCTCTATCGGCACAAAAGATGGTAAAAGACGGCTCTTCCATGAGATTAATGAATCTATTATCACGGAGCTACAAATTCGATTCGAGAACGCATACCTCGCGCAGTGGCCAGAGCTGAAAGAAGAATTAAAAGCTCGCGATGCCTGTATCGAACGAGTCGCAAAACGAGACAACGCACCAATAGAAGAAATACGGAAGGTTGTAGCGAGTTTCTCTGGATACGCATGGGTAACCTATCCCTATAACGACGAGCGCCAGGAGTTTAATTCTCTGGTCGATGAGTTGTATACGAGAAACCAATCAGATTTTGAATCGCGAGAAGATGTCTTTAATTTATTTGTTGAAGCAACAATGAATGGTCGTCTTCTCCCTGTCGCACGACTCATTGAGAAGACATTCGGTAAGGGAACATTTAGGACAATTGGTGTGAACAGTGCGAATAAGCACGACTAGACAATTCGATCGAACCTGAAGATAAGACCGTTTTCCACAGGTGGGAGGAAAAATGCGTACGGTACACTATGTTTATTGTTAGCTAGTAATTTTAACCTATGACCAATAGTATTGACGCGCTCGAGTGGCGCTATGCGACGAAGGCGTATGATACGGAGAAGAAGCTCTCGGCAGAGCAGATTGACACGATGCTCGAGGCCGCGCGCCTTGCTCCTTCTTCGTATGGCCTCCAGCCGTGGAAGTTTATCGTCGTGAATAATCCGGAGATGCGCGCGAAGCTGCGCGAGGCTGGCTACGGACAGTCGCCCATCACGGATGCGTCGCACTTCATCGTCATCGCGGTACCTTCGGTCATCGACGATACGCTCATCGACGCGTATCTGCAGTCGGTCGCTCACACACGCGGCGTCTCGCTTGAGAGCCTCGCGGGCTATCGCGCGATGAACAAGGGCGCGCTCGAGAATAAGACACCGGCAGAGCGCATCGAGTGGGCTGCGCGACAAGCGTATCTCGCGCTCGGCGTCCTGCTCACGACCGCCGCAGTCGAGAGGATCGACGCGACGCCGATGGAAGGCTTTGATCCGAAGAAGTTCGATGAGATTCTCGGCTTGGTCGCGCTCGGTCTCGAGTCGAAAGTCGCGCTCGCGCTCGGCTTCCGCTCGAGCGAGGACGCGATGGCAGGCGCGATAAAAGTCCGCTTCCCGAAGAGCGAGGTCGTGGTAGAGGTAAACTAGTCAGTGTACTTTGTCTATATTCTCGAGTGTGCCGACGGGTCGCTCTATACCGGCGTGACCACCGATGTCGCGCGTCGCTTTGCCGAGCACGCGGCGGGCACGGGCGCACGCTACACTCGCGCACACGGGGCAGAGCGCATCGTCTACACCGAAGCCTGCGCCGATCGCGGCGCGGCACAGAAGCGCGAAGCCGCGATCAAACGCCTCTCGCGAGGAGAGAAGCTCGAGCTGATGAGGTTAGACCGCACGCACGCACATTAATAATTGTATCCACAACGCACACATTGCTTTTTCTTAGGTGTCAGCGTACAATAAAAACACATTCGGGATTTTCCCGCGGCCCCGCCAGCAATGGAGGGGAATATTTATTTCAGATAGAGAGAATGGAAACCGTCCTTGACGCGAGAAAAATCAGTATCATCTAGCGTGCCGAGTTTTGAGGACAAACGACGATAATCAATCGCTCGCGCTTGATGTAAACAAGCGGCCATGTCGCGTTCGTGCTGTCGGAATTTCACATACCAACTGCCTTCTCGCACTTGAGTTGTCGTCGGGATGACAAAATAGAAACCGTGCGACAGCTTTTTCAAAATGATAACAGGGCGAGAAAATAACTTACTTTTCCCATTGACCTCAGAGCCGACATTTTCACCGAGACTTGCCCACCAAATATCTCCTTGCGATACTAGTGGCGGCTTGTGCTCGATAGCATGCAATCGTCCTTTGAGCCCTATCCACTCGAGGAATTTTTTCATAGCGTATGTAGTGTAGCACCAACTATGCTTGCGATTCGCAAGAGCCTCGACAAGGTCGTCACCCGCGACAAAGATCGGTTTACGAAAGCGTAGCTTCTAGAACTATTTGATGCCACGCGCCGCGAGTGCAGTTGTGATGCGTTCAACGCCGAGCACGAAGGCCGCTTCGCGCAAAGAAGTTCGTTTCTCTTTTGCGGTAGTCCAGATGGCATGGAATGCGTTTGCCATGAGCGGGTGAAGTCGTTCGAAGACCTCTTCTTTTGTCCAGTAGAATTGTTGACGATTTTGCACCCACTCGAAGTAAGAGGTTGCGACGCCGCCGGCGTTCGCGAGCACATCGGGGATGACGGTTATACCGCGCTCTTCAAAAATCGCGTCTCCTTCGGGGGAGGTTGGTCCGTTTGCGAGCTCGAGAATAATAGAAGCCTTAACCTTCGGCGCGGTCGTCGCGGTCAATTGATTGTCGAGTGCCGCGGGAATGAGAATGTCGCAATCAGCGGCGAGAAGCTCTTCGTTGGTCACGGTGCGGGCACCAGGTGAGGCGAGCGTGCCATGCTCCTGCTTTGAGCGATGTATCGCGATCGGGTCGAGGCCGTTAGGGTCGAGGAGGGCGTTTTTACTGTCAGAGAGTCCGACGATGCGGTAGCCGAGTTCGTGGAGGATGCTTGCCGCATGGTAGCCCGCGTTCCCGAATCCTTGCACGACGACGCGGAGTTTCTCTCGATCAAGCCCGCGCATCGTTACGAGTTCTTCGAGGACGTACACGCCGCCCTGTGCAGTGGATGTATCGCGCCCGAGGCTTCCGCCAAGCGCAATTGGTTTGCCGGTAATCATGCCAGGCTCGCTCTCGCCGACCATCTTTTCATGTTCGTCGAGCATATAGCCCATGATCTGCGGCGTCGTATAGACATCAGGTGCCGGAATATCTTTATTAATGCCGAAGGTGCCGTTCATTTCACGAATAAAGGTACGCGAAATGCGCTCAATTTCTGCCGTACTGTATTGTTTCGGGTCAAATTGGATACCGCCCTTGCCACCGCCGAAGGGTACATTGACGACTGCGCACTTGATAGCCATGGCGGCAGCGAGTGCCTTCACCTCGTCGAGATCAGCGCCAGGATGAAAACGAATGCCGCCTTTGTAAGGTCCGCGAGCATTATTGAATTGAACGCGATAAGCGCGGAGCGTCTCCTTACGCCCGTCGTCTCGCACGATGGATAATTCTTTTTCGATGACGGCATTTGGCGTCTCGAGCGCGGTGCGTTGCTCCGGCGTGAGGTCGAGCGACTCCGCAGTACGAGCGAGACGTTCCAGATAAAAAGCGAACGGTTTATTTTCTTGGTGCATATGTGAGTAGTATACGGCACAAGTTGCAAGCTTGTTTCAGAGCGTCTGCACCATCATCGTGTTGGTGCCGCCCACCTTCCCGAATGGGATGCCGGCCGCGATCACGACGTGATCGCCCTTGGTCGCGAGCTTCTGGCGGAGCATCGCGCGCTTGCTCTCGGCGACGACGTCGAGCAGGTCGGCAAAGGGTTTCGCGATGAGCGGGTGGCAGGCGAAGGAGAGCGCGAGCTTGCGTGCGGTCGCCGCGTGCGGCGTGAAGACGATGATCGGCCGCGTCGGGCGACAGCGCGAGATCATCCGTGCGGTGAAGCCGCTCTCAGAGAGAGCGACGATAGCCTTCGCGCTCGTCGCGTGCATCGCGTCGACCACGGCGCGGCCGACGGCGTTGACCATCTCGGTCTCGTCGTTCGCGCGCGTTCTGAAAATATCATGATACGAGCTGTGGTTCTCGGTCTTGTGCGCGATGCGCGTCATCATCGCGACGGCTTCGACGGGGTAGTCGCCCATCGCGCTCTCTTGCGAGAGCATAATAGCGTCGGTGCCGTCGAGGATAGCGTTCGCGACATCAGCTACCTCGGCGCGCGTCGGCACCGGGCTCGTAATCATACTCTCGAGCATTTGGGTCGCGGTGATGACCGGCTTGCCCGCATCGGTGCACTTCCGGATGATCTGCTTCTGGATAAGCGGCACATTCTCGGGTGAGACTTCGACCGCCATGTCGCCGCGTGCGACCATCACGCCATCGGCGGCCGCGACGATAGCGTCGATGTCGCTGACCGCCTCGACCGTCTCGATCTTCGCGATGATAGCGGGCATAACCTTCGGCGCGTGCTTCAGGATAAGCGCGCGGAGCTTCTTCACGTCAGCCGCCGAACGGACGAAGGAGAGCGCGACGAAGTCGACGCCCTGCGCGAGCCCGAAGGCGAGATCGGTCTTGTCCTTCGCGGTTATGGCGCTCACTTTATGAAAGGCACCCGGGATGTTCACGCCGCGGCGGCCCTTAATAGTGCCGCCGATGACGACGCGCGTGATGACGTCGCGGCCGGTGATAGCGACGACCTCGAGCTGGCGGCGGCCGTCGTCGAGGAGGATGGTGTCGCCTTTCTTCACCTCGTTCGCGAGATAGGGGTAATTGATATATACGCGTCCGACCGAGCCAGCGATTTTCTCTGGCGTGAGACAGAATCGCGCGCCCGGTACGAGCGTGATGCTCCCCTCGGCGAAGTCGCCGATGCGTATCTTCGGTCCCGAAAGGTCCTGCAGAATGGCAATCGGCTCACCAACCTTCAGAGCCGCCGCTCGGATGTTCGCGATCGCGCTCGCGTGGTCGGCGTGCGCGCCGTGCGAGAAGTTGAGTCGCGCGACATTCATGCCGGCGTGGATAAGCTCGACGAGCCGCTTCTCTTCGCATGAGGAGGGGCCGATGGTCGCGACGATCTTGGTTCGTTTGAATTTCATACGGAATATGTTGGATTAGGTACTGCGCCAGTATAGTGCTTCTGGCTTACTTCGGCTAGAATGTCGGGTAATGGTAGCGAAGAAACATATCGCCCTCGCCTCGATCGCGTCCTTGGCGATCTTCTGCGCCGTGAGCGCGCTCGATCTCGCGGTGGTCGAGTATCGTTCGGCCGCTGCCGATGCGCCCGAGCGCTTCATCCCGCTCCCGACACTGAACAAAGCCGACTATGACACGCGCCTGCTCGCGCTCGCGCATCTGCCGCCGCTCGCAACCACAACCGCGACCTCAACGACTTCGACCAGCTCACCGCAAGCTCCAAGACTTTGGCCGGTCAAAGCCGTCTACCCGAATGCCGACGCCATTCTGCCCTTCAAGCGCATCGTCGCTTACTACGGCAACTTCTACTCCAAGCAGATGGGCGTGCTCGGCGAATATCCTGACACTCAGGTGCTCGCGATGCTCGCGAGCACGACAGCGCTCTGGGCTGCTGCCGACCCCGCGACGCCCACGCTTCCGGCCATTCAATACATCGCCACGGTCGCACAGGGGACAGCGGGTAAAGAAGGGAAGTATATCTTGCGCATGCCCGATAGTCAGATCGACCACGCGCTTGCGCTCGCCGAGGCCGCGCACGGCGTCCTCATTCTCGATGTGCAGGTGGCGCAGAGTACCTTGCAACATGAGTTGCCACAGCTCGAGAAGTATCTCGCCTTGCCGCAAGTGCATCTTGCCATCGACCCGGAGTTCTCGATGAAGCGGGGCGACGCGCCGGGCAGGGTCATCGGCACCTTCGATGCGGCCGACATCAATTATGCGGCCGAGTATCTCGCAAGCCTCGTGACGAAGCACCATCTGCCGCCGAAGATGCTCATCGTGCATCGCTTCACGCACGACATGGTGACGAATTATAAGAAGATAGCGCCCTTGCCAGAAGTCGAAATAGTGATGGACATGGACGGCTGGGGCTCGCAGGCGAAAAAGAAGGGAACCTACAATCACGTCATCGCGCCGGAGCCGGTGCAATTCACCGGCATCAAGCTCTTCTATAAGGCCGACTTGAAGCCGCCCTCAACCGGGCTTCTCACCACGACCGAAGTCTTGAATCTCACCCCCGCACCGATTTATATTCAGTATCAATAACCAAAAACTTGCTTTCTCGGCGGGTGATGCTAGAATAGCAAAGGAACAACTTGATAGGAGCGTTCTTTTGAGAAAATTCATAGCCAGCATTTCGTTGATAAGTACTGCTGCTTTTACGCTCGCCATCATCTTGCAAATCGTATTGAACGACAGCAAGGTGGGACAGAGTACGGAAGCAAGAACAGCAATACATTTCAATGAACTCGCGTCGGTTCCGGTGACCGATATTCTTTTGCCGAAGCCGACATCATCGCGGGTCGTTGTTGCCTCGTGGTATGGCGAAGCCTTCCAAGGTAAGCCGATGGCGAATGGCGAGCCGTTCGACATGGACGAGCTCACCATCGCACATAAGACCTTGCCACTTGGAACACGGGTTCGTATCGAGAATCCGGAGAACGGGAGGGAAGTCATCGCGATTGTCACCGACCGCGGGCCGTATATCGACGGGCGGGAGATCGACTTGTCGAGACGATGCGCGAAGATGCTCGGCCTCTTGCGGCGGGGAACAGGCCTCGTCGAATTTGAGGTTTTGGCGTAACAACAACGGTGCAACACCTGGTGTTGCACAAAACCACGGGCGGCCTCACGGCCGCCCGTTTTCCATATTCGATACTTGTGCGCTTCGCGAGTGTGCTATCATACGGCGCATATGGAAAATAATAATGAAATGAGCAACAAGTTCTTCTTGCCGGGTGCGGTCGTGGTCGCGGGGCTCCTTATCGCCGGAGCGGTGGTCTGGAGCAACGCGCATCCGACGGCGGCGACTTCTGGCGGTCAGCCCGCCGCGCCGAAGGTGAATATCAAAGATATCAAGATGGACGGCGACCCATTCATCGGCAAGGCTGATGCGCCGGTCACCATCGCCTTCTGGAGCGACTTCCAGTGTCCGTACTGCAAGGCGGCAGAGGTTGGCGGCGTCCCGCAGATCAATCTCGCGGCCGCATTCCCCGATGTCGTGAAGAATTATGTCGACACTGGCAAGGCGAAGGTCGTCTTCATGGACTTCATCTTCCTCGGTAACGACTCCATCGCGGCAGGCCTCTACAATCGCGCCGTGTGGAAGCTCTATCCGGATCAGTACTTCGCATGGCGCACCGCGATGTACACCGCACAAGACGAGGAGGGCGATAAGGGCTTCGGTAATGCCGCCTCGATCGACAAGCTCGACGCTACGATCGCTGGTCTTGATGCCGCGAAGATCGCAGAGGACGTGAAGGCGAACACGACCGTCTACCAGGCCATGCTCGACGCCGACAAGGCCGAAGCCTCGAAGCTCGGCATCAATGCGACGCCATCGTTCGTCATCGGCACCAAGCTTCTCCAAGGCGCATATCCCTTTGACGCTTTCAAGGCGGCGATTGATCCGCTCCTGAAGTAGCTGTGGCCGT
Organism: bacterium; assembly: GCA_023269085.1. Taxonomy (GTDB): domain Bacteria; phylum Patescibacteriota; class Minisyncoccia; order Phycocordibacterales; family Phycocordibacteraceae; genus C7867-001. The sequence continues at coordinate 114,318 of JAHFML010000002.1, forward strand.
CATCTTCTTCTCGCTTGCGGCTTTCGTCGCCACCTTCGTCGGCGGCTCGACCGCGCTTCATTTCCGCGACAAGCTTCACCTTATCCTCGGCTTCTCGGCGGGCGCAGTCGCAGGCGTCGCACTCTTCGACCTGCTCCCCGAGGCGATAACCCTCGGGACGAGCTATCACAGCGCAGAGACCGTCGCGCTTTTCGTAGCGTTCGGTCTCTTCGGGTATCTCGTCCTCGACCGACTGGTCCTCCTCCATACGCACGAAGAAGATGATCCGTCTGCACGCAAAGGTGCGTTCGGCGCGCTCACGCTCGCGGCGCACAGCTTCGTCGACGGCGTGGCGATCGGCATCGGCTTTCAAGCGTCGAGCGCTATCGGTCTCGTGGTCGCGGTGGCGGTCCTGACTCACGATTTCTCCGACGGCATCAACACGGTAAATTTCGTCTTGCGCAACAATGGTCGCCCGGGTCAGGCTCTGCGCTGGCTCATCATCGACGCGAGCGCGCCCGTGCTCGGCGCCGCATCGACGCTCCTCTTTGTCATCCCGCCATCAGCCATCGGCCTCGTGCTCGCCGTCTTCGTCGGGACATTCCTCTATCTCTCAGCGAGCGACCTTATCCCCGAGAGCCATCACCGGCATCCGCGCGCCTTGACGACGGTTATGACGATCCTTGGTGCGCTCGTGCTCTATGCCATCACCAGGGTGGTATAATTTCAATCGTATGAAATTACTTTTCAAATGGTTCATCGCGACGGTCGCTATCGGCATCGCCGCCCACATCGTCCCGGGCGTCAGCGTTACGCCGACCAGCGCTCTGATCGCGGCCGTCGTCCTTGGCGCGCTCAATCTCTTCATCCGACCGATTCTCCTCATTCTCACGCTTCCGATTACCATCATCACGCTCGGACTCTTTTCGCTTGTCGTGAACGCGCTTCTTGTCCTCCTTGTCGCGCTCGTCGTGCCGGGCTTCTCGGTCGCGGGGTTCTGGCCTGCGCTCCTCTTCGCGTTCGTCCTCGCTCTCGTCAATTGGGTCTTCCACTTCTGGACGCATAGTTAGGACATCCAGTGTCCTAATTTTTCTAACATATGATTGACCAAGAACTCGCCGCAAAGCTTGATGAGATAGGCGCAAAAGCCGAGAAGGCGTATCAGGCCGCCGAGAAGGTGCGCAAGTATCTCTTCTGGACCGGCGTCGTCACCGCCGCGCTTGTCGTCATACCCGCTATCGGCCTCGCCTTCGCCGTCCCCCAATTCATCGACACCTACACGACAACCTTAGGGGGTCTTGGGTATTAGCGCTCCTGTGTATAACGTCGTGGATATTTCTGACGTGAGATATACTGTAAATATTAATTAAGCTATTTGAACCTATGCCCCCAACATACACAGAAGAGCAGGTGTTCCCCGTTGATCAGTCAGAGCAGAAGCACCATCATCTGAAATGGCTTCTTGTTGTCCTTGCTCTTGTCATCGTAGGTTCTGTTTGTTGGTACTTCTTTGTCTATATTCGCTCAACGCCACCAACCGCAACACCCACCGCGGTCTCGACAAAGCCGACAGAGGCAGAGATCCAGGCCGCTCTCACCAAGCTCGCTGGTACCTCAACACCGAAAGTGTCGCCGGTCGCGATCCGCAAACAGCTCGACGCACTCGCGAAGAAGGGTTCTGACACGAAACAGCCTACCGAGGCAGAGATTCAGGCCGCACTCTCGGCGCAGACCAAATAACTAGTTATTTTCTATGACCTACAAAACAACACTCCTAGGAATAGCTCTCGCGGTCTTTATCATTGTTGGTTTCAACCATCCGTCTGTTAAGGCCGCTCAGACCGGCTGGCTCTGGGGCGGCACGCCCTCTGCAGACGGAGCGTACCAAGGCATCGGCTGGATTGATGCGAGCGGTGTCACCGTCCCCACAACCGACGCTGATCTCTCCGGCTACGCCTGGACCCCCTACTACGGCTGGCTCTCCTTCACCGCCTCCGACCTCGCTGGCTGTCCTGATGGCAACTGCCACGCCTATCGTCAAGGCTCTGCTATCAAAGGCTGGGCCAAGTTCCTCGCTCTCGGCACCAACGGTACTGCGACCAACGGCTGGGTCTCCCTCTCGGGTACTGGTTACGGTATCGGCTCTGCCGCTCCCTATGCCTGGTCAGACGATCTTGGGTGGATCGATATCGCGGGGCTCATGAATGTGCCGACGGTGAATATTCAGTTCCAGTAACATTAACATTCGTCGCCAATAAATAACCCATACCCATGAAAGAACTAACTCGTTCAACGCTCGTCACCATCGTCGCCTCATCGCTCTCCCTCCTCGCCTTCTACGCGATCAACGCTTCTGCACAATCAGCCTGGACTCCAGCTCCAGCTAACGCTCCCTCAGGCAACGTGGCAGGCCCCCTCACCACGGGCGCAACCGGTCAGAGCAAAGCCGGCAACCTTATGCTCAACACCGACGGCACCCTCGCCAACGGCCTCATCGTCGCGAATGGGAATGTGGGGATTGGGACAATAACTCCCACAGCAAAGGTGCATATCGATGCGAGTGCTGCCAATACCACTGCATTGGAACTCGATACCTACGGAAGCAGCTCGTCCTCCGCGAACAGCATCCTGTTTAAAAATACGAACCAACCCGGTTTCTCGTGGCAAATGGAGAATGCCTGGGATGGATCCTTCCGTATCGGAAGATCGGGAGATTCAGCTGCGGGTACATACCCGTTTTTTGTCCAGAAAAACGGAAACATCGCTGTCGGGGCAGCCAGTGCGAATAATTCCAAAGGAACCGGTGGCTACCTTGACGCCAAAGACGTCTACCTCCGTGACGCCGGGAAGTGGGCGAGTCAGCTTGGGGGTACTGGGAGTGCCAAAATACTACTGAAAAGTGAGTATATCGCTATATTTAGCGGGCATAGTACAGAACAGACACCGAATGGTTTTAAGCTCTGGATTGACGCTAGCGGTAATGTGTTTATGCGGAACCCGAGTAAGGGTAATGTCATAAATCTGGGGGGACTTGGTACTTTTCAGGATCTTTCAAAGCCCTATATGCTGAGTAGTGTATATGTCAATATATATGGAGCAGGTTGGGGTGGCGAATATGCTGCTTGGGTCAACTGATTTTTCAGCTCTACCTGGTTTGCACAACGCAGATGACTTCTGCAGAAGTGCATCATGCTACAATGCGCGTATGAAAGAGGTGAAAAAATCAACAGGAAACGAACCGACCATCACTGATGTGATGGCATCTTTACAAGATCTAACGGAAGCAGTGCAGTCTGGCTTTGCAAAGCATGAAGCAAGGTTTGATCGTCACGAAAAGATTCTTGCGGCTTTGCACGAAGGGCAAAATAATCTCACCGAGCGCGTCGGGGACATGGATCGACGACTCATCGCTACGCAGAGTCGCGTTGAAGATATCGCGGATATGTTCGAGAGCACGACCGATGTCGTCGATGAGAGCCGCGACCAGATTTTCGATCACGAGATTCGCCTCAAGCGGCTTGAGGAAGTAGCTGTGTAGCTATGGAGAATCTGCCGCGGCTATCGACGCCTGAAGATGAACTCGCGTATCTGCGAGCGAAGGTCGCCGAGCAGGAGGCGGCGCTCACGCAAGCGGGGGGCGCGCCCGAGCGCGCGCAGATTATTAGCGAGCACGTGAGCGCGCATCACGCCGCGCCGCGCGAGATACTCGCGCCCGAATATCAGATGAGCGCGGCGACCGCGACGAGCGAAGCCGAGGCAATCCTAGCCGAGCTCGATCTCGGCGGGAGCGAGGCGGCGGTGCGGAGCCTCGAGAAGACGATGGACGAAAAGGGCATCAAGAACGCACTCGCTATCCTCGAGCGAACCGGCGATCCGCATCTCGCCGACGACTTTCATCGCTTCCTGGTGCGCTATATCGCCGCCGGCCTGCCAGTCTTGGGTGCTGACGAGAAGGCGCCGCGCTGGCGCGCACTCCACATGACGCTTTATGAAATCGCGCTCCAGGGGCCAAAGGCGGGCGAGGACGCACGCAAGCCCTTGAAGGAGCTTATCTCGAGCATGGAACAGCTCTATGCCGGCATGCTCTCGGTCGAGACGGCGACGTCGGGCGAGCCGCAGTACATCGCGCTCGAGCTCGCGGTGCCGGCTGATAGCCCTGAGCTCCAGTTCTATGCCGCCGTGCCGAACAGTAAGCGCAATCTCTTTGAGAAGCAGCTCCTCGCCATCTTCCCCGATGCGCACCTTGTCCCGCAGATGGCCGACTATAACATCTTCGCCGAGGGCGGGACGGCGCTTGTCTCAGTTGCGAAGCAGGCCGAGCGCCCTGCACTCCCGCTGAAGGACTACAGCGACTTCGACTATGACCCGATAAATACGGTGATGAACGCTTTTGCGAAGATTGAGCATAAAGGCGAAGGCGCGGCGCTCCAGATTATCATCGAGCCAAGGGGCGAGCAGTATGTGAAGCACTATCGCAAGATCTTGCAGGCCTTGCGCAAGGGTGTGCGCAAGGGTGAAGCATTCGGCATTGCAGAGACCGCCGTCGGCGAAGTCTTCCAAGACCTCGGTAAAAAACTCTTCTCGGATAGTTCAAAAGATAAAGAGAAGGAGAAGGAGGCCGAGGCGCGCGGTGCCGAAGCGAACAAGTCGACTATCGAACAAGTCGAGAAGAAGATCGCCGCTCCTGTCGTCGCGGCGACCATCCGCCTCGCCGCCTCCTCGCGCAATGCAAATGTCGCGAGTCAAGTGCTCGGCGATCTCGAGGCGTCGTTCAACCAATTTTCAAATACGCAGGGGAATCGCCTTGAGTTCACCCGCACTGATGCAAAGCATAGCGCGCGCGAGCTTGAAGATTTCTCCTTTCGTTTGCCCGCAGACAAAACGCTCCCGCTCTCGCTTCGTGAGCTCACGACGCTCTACCACTTCCCGCCGTCCGGCATTATGAGCTCGCCCCATTTGAAGCAGTCGCGCTTCACCCACGCACCCGCGCCGCTCGCGCTCCCCGCGGCGGGGAATCTTCTCGGTATCAATTCGTATCGCGGCGCGACTACCGAGATCCGCCTCGCGCCTGAAGACCGTCTCCGCCATCTCTACATCATCGGCCAGACCGGCACCGGTAAGACCGGTCTCATGAAGAGCATGATTATTCAAGATATTAAGAATGGCGAGGGTTGCTGCTATATCGACCCGCACGGCTCCGACATCCTTGATGTGCTCGCGGCCGTCCCGCCCGAGCGGTATAAGGATGTGATTTATTTCGACCCGGCCGATCTCTCGCGCCCCTTCGGGCTCAACTTCCTCGAGTACGACTTCTCGCGCCCCGAGCAGAAGACCTTCATCGTGAACGAGCTCCTCATGATATTCCGTCGGCTCTATGGCGACGTGCCCGAGAGCATGGGCCCCGCATTCGAACAATACTTCCGCAATGCGACGCAGCTCGTGATGGAGGATCCCTCGAGCGGCTCGACGATGATGGATATCGCGCGCGTCTTCACCGATAGCGAGTTCCGCAAGCAGAAGCTCGCCAAGAGCATGAACCCTATCATCAACCAGTTCTGGCAGGAGATAGCGACCAAGGCCGGTGGCGACGCGTCGCTCGAGAACATCGTCCCCTATATCACCAACAAGTTCGACGACTTCACTGCGAACGACTTCATCCGCCCGATCGTCGGCCAGCAAGAATCCTCCTTCAAGTTCCGCGAGGTGATGGACTCGAAGAAGATACTGCTCGTCAATCTCTCGAAGGGGCGTTTGGGCGAGCGGAACGCGAACCTGCTCGGTCTTGTCATCGTAGGCAAGCTCTTCATGGCGGCCTTGTCGCGCGCCGATAACCCTCGCGCCGCCTTCGCGCCCTTCTATCTCTACATCGACGAATTCCAAAATGTCACCACCGACTCTATCCCCGGCATTCTCTCGGAGGCGCGCAAGTATAAGCTCTCCCTCGCGATGGCGCACCAATTTTTGAATCAGATAGAAGAGAAGACGCGCAGCGCGGTCTTCGGCAACGTCGGCAACATGGCGATATTCCGCGTCGGCGAGGAGGACGCGGAGTTCTTCGCGAAGCAATTCGCGCCGGTCTTCGAGCCGCTCGACTTCGTAAATATCGAGAATAGAAATGCCTATGTGAAGATTCTCACGGGCGGCGTGCCGCAGAAGCCCTTCGACATGAAGACGCCCGACCTGCCGCAGGGGAGCCCCGAGCAGGTTGATGATCTCATCCACCTCTCCAGCCTGACCTATGGCCGCGACCGTGCTACTATTGAGACCATGATTCGCGAACGATATTTATCTCACTAAAATATGCCTGAAAAACCGCCAAGAACAAAGACGCCAATCGAAGAAACGATTGCACAAGTTGAAGAAGAGAACGAAGTTATGTTTCCTCCGGCAGAAGGCGTACCGACACGGGCAGAGAGTCAAGCGGCGCTTATCGAAGCTGTGAATAAATTCCCGAAGGCAGAAGTGTCGACGGAAACGGCCACACCGAAAGTGGAGAAGCCAGAGAGCGTGTTCGACACCGAGCGCATGAAGGAGTACATGAGTCAGCGCAATGGCGCACTGGATCAGAAAGCAGAGAAGCTCGGGATCGGAGGATTCGTGCGCTCGATCGGAGAGAAATACAATAAAATAAATTGGAAATATAAGCTCCTCGCGGGTATCGGTCTTGGCGTTACAACCGCGGTAACGGCATTCCCTGCGGCTATTACCGCGTGTGCCGTCGGACTTATAGCCGCGCAACGCGCTCTTGGTGCGACGGGCATGTTCGTAAAGTTTGAGAAGAATCTTAAGGATATCGACAAAGGGGAAGCAGAAGGATTCTTCAAAGGCCGTCTGCTCGGAAAAGAAGGTTGGTATCAAAAGGCGATTAAAAATATGGAGTTGTCAGAAGAAGGGCAGCGCAACATGGCTATTGGCATGACGCTTGCCTATACTGTTGGCATGAGTGCTGCGATTGGCGGGGCGGTCGAGTACGCACGAGATCACGGTTGGGTAGAGTGGATCAGCAATCATTTGCCGTCAATGGATGCTCACGCTGCCGGAACGTCTGCGGCTCCGGCTACCGCACCAGCACCAGAGGCCGCCACACCGGCACCAGAAGCGGCAGTATCAGCACCAGAAGTGAAAGTCGAGATGCCGAGTGTCGCGGCGTCGGCAAGACACGGATATGAGTACATGATGAAGCGGATGTGGGAGGACTTGCATGACCCCGCGAAGCACTTTGTCGCGCCGAAGGACATCAATCCTGACAGTGATCTCGCCAAGCTTCTCGCCGCGAAGCCAGAAGAGATAGACGGCCTCGTGCACCGAATTGCGGCAGACTCGCACCATCACTTCTTCCACGCGAACGGCGAGAATGTCCTCATTGATCCGAAGGCGCATATGACGTTCGGTGATCATGGAGAGTTGCATCTCGCGACCGAGAAGTATGACTACACCTTCGCGCCTGACCATGCACCGACGACGCCCGCGTATCATCCTCATGTTGCCGCCGCACCGGCACCAGAGAATGTACAGTCGGTCGTCTTCACTCACGAGACGCCGCCACCGACGACCTATGAAGAGGCGTATAACAACGCAATCGATAATGCACCGCATCTACCCCACGTGTCAGCCGAGCAGGTGCAAGGGTCGGCGTCTGCCTACGACCCCAAAGCTCCCGATGCGTGGATGCACATCAATGATCCCGGCAAAGGCATGGACCCGTTCCGGGTAGAAGACTATCCAGCGAATCATGTGCCCGGAGCCGGCGCGCATCCGGTCGAGGTTGCGCATGCACCCACGCCGCATCTCTCAGAACATATTGCTGTGAACGGCTCGGGCGTCGAGATCAATATCAGTGAGCCGCATATCTACGCGAGCCACGCGGCTGGAAGTGTTGCTCCTGTTCCGGGTCAAGGCATTGATGTGATGAACATGCCGACAGCACAACCAGAGCGTCTCTTCGTCTACGGCGGTGATCCGGCAGGGCGCGCCGAGACGATTGCTCAATATCTCTCACAGCATCACGACAAGATTGTATACGCGGCAGACTCTAATAACGAGCACCGCATTCCTTGGCATTGGGCCGATGGAAAAGTCGTGCCAGGGACGCCGGTGCGCACGAGCGGCTTCCTCGGTTTCTTCGCATCCTTTATGAAGGCACCAACTCCTGACGAACTCGGGAAACTTATAAAATAAATGCTATGATAAACCCTATGCAAGACGAAATAACCGCGCGCATTGCCGCCGATCTCGGCATTAGCTCGCTCCCGATAGAAGATCAGAAGTCGCTTATCACGCAGTTCGGCGAGGTGGCGCTCAAGTCAGCGACCATTGCCGTCGCCGAGAAGCTTGGGGAGGAGAAGCGCGACGAGTTCATCAAGCTTGCCGAGGCGGGCGACGCCGCCGCGCTCAAGACCTTCCTCGATGCTGAGGTGCCCGAGCATGAGGAGCTCGTCAAGGCGGCTATCGCCGACGAGATTAAGCGCTTCAAAGATTTTCAATCTGCTAACGCCTAACGCCTAATTCCTAACCACCTAGCTTATGAATCCGATCCAGACTGGTATCGCTACCGCCCTCGCGCTCGTCGTTGTCGCCGTTTTCTTCTTCTTCCCGAGCTTGCTCCCCTTTGGCCAATCGGCACCGACAGAGCCAGCACAGGTGAGCGTCGCCGCTACCACTAATCAACAACTAGCTTCAACCACTATGCCAACAGAAAATGTTACCGATCTCCAGATAACCGACGAGACCATCGGCACTGGCGCCGTCGCCGCCGCGGGCGACACCGTTACGGTCAACTATGTCGGTGCGCTCACGAACGGTACCGTCTTTGACGCTTCGGCGAATCACGGCTCGACCGGCTTCACCTTCCCGCTTGGGGCAGGGCAGGTTATCAAGGGTTGGGACATGGGCGTCGCAGGGATGAAGGAGGGTGGCAAGCGCAAGCTCGTCATCCCGGCCTCGCTTGCCTATGGCGACCGCGCGGTAGGGAATGTCATCCCGGCAAGTGCGACGCTCATCTTCGAGGTCGAGCTCGTGAAGGTGCAGAAAGGGAAGTAACCAAGGTTCGACCTTAAGAAATTTGGGCCAAAGGTCGAACCTTGGTTACGGGATGAAAAGTTAATGGGCGCGAACCTTGCGGTTCGCGCCCATTTGTCGATCAGTATGGGCTCTTGTTGAGCACACGTACTGTGTAGACGGGGAAGAGATCCATGATCTCCCGCCCGCAATTCTCGAAGGTGTACGTCTGCCCTCCGAGGGTAATAATGCCGTTCGCGATACCGGCGGTACCGGTTGCCCGACCACCGTAAAGCGCGTACTGGTTCGAGTCGACACCACGGAAAGCGTGTGATGCCCACCCCATACCAGCGTAGCCTGCGGCAAAGTACAGCGCACCATTAGACAAGACGGCCACCAAGTTGTGCGGCCGCGCGGTCTTGGTGTAGATGCGACACGCCCTTTCGGCCTCGGCGACGGCGGTGAGCTGTTTATCGCTCACCTCACCCTTGACGATGTAGTTCATCGCCAAATGGTCGCGGTCGAGCAGCCAGTCAGGTGCTTGCTGGTTGTGGGCGACAATCGTCGCCTTTTCACCCCCAGGCATGGTGACCGGGATCCGGACCACATCGCCCGGGCCCGCGCAGGCTGCGAGCAAGATTGCCGCAATCGCGGCGAGAAGCAGTTTGAGCATGGTTGCTCTCCTCTTGAAGAAACTACGGGAACAGCTCGACGAGCCGTTTACCCTCTGATGAGCAGAATACACGACTATTCATGTTTGTCAACTTTTTCACTCCCTTTTTGCGCGCCTATGAATCGTATCATTTCGGTGCTATAATCGGCTCATAGTGATACGAAAGCCATGATGATTTCTGCACGAGAACAAAAAATACTCGCCTTGCTTGGTAGCCGCGACTCGGCGCAGTCTTCGGCTATACGCGATGCGCTCGTCGCGCGGGGTGATGACGCGTCGCTTGTTACGGTCAAGCGGGCGCTCTCTGCCATGGTCGCGCGCGGTCTGCTCGTCGCGACCGGCTCAGGCCGATCCTCGGCGTATCAGATCGCTAGCGTCGGCCGCATCTTCGCCAGTATCGATGCTCGCGCTTATTGTGCGATTGATCCTGATCGCCGGGCCGGTTTGCAGGGATATAATCGTGCGCTCTTCGCCCTGATGCCCGAGGATCTTTTTTCTGACAAGGAGCAAGCGTCGTTCGCGCTCGCGACGACAGAATATGCGCGCCGATCTCTGAATGTGCCGAGAGCGATAGCGAAGAAGGAGCTCGAACGGCTCGTGGTCGAACTCTCATGGAAGTCGTCAAAGATAGAAGGCAACACCTATACGCTTCTCGACACGGAGCGCCTCATCCTCGAGAACAAAGAAGCGGTCGGACATTCTCGGAGCGAGGCCCAGATGATACTCAATCACAAAGACGCTTTCGCTTTCGTGCGGGAGAATGCACCCTCCTTCCTCTCGGTGTCGCGGGCGCGTATCGAAGATCTGCACGCGATCTTGATACGAGACTTAGGCGTGGGGACTGGCCTGCGCACGCGCGCGGTCGGGATCACGGGGTCGGTCTATCAGCCGCTCGATAATCAGCATCAGATCCGCGAAGGGTTTGACGCGCTCATAGCCGCCATCGGTCGCGCGCATACGCCGTATGATAAGGCGCTTCTCGCCATACTGGGCATAAGCTATCTCCAGCCGTTTGAAGACGGCAACAAGCGCACAGCGCGCCTCCTCGCTGACGCGCTTCTGCTCGCGCACGGGTGCGCGCCGCTCTCGTATAGGAGCGTCGAAGAAGAAGAGTATCGCGAAGCCCTGCTGGTATTCTACGAGATGAATTCGATTGCCCCGTTCAAGAAGATATTTATCGAGCAGTACGATTTCGCAGCGCGTAATTATACGGTCGCATGAGCGCGATGAAATTTGAGATAGAGAAGCGCGCGGCCGGCTCTACCGGCCGCGCGGGGCTCATCACGACGCCGCACGGCGTCATCCGTACGCCTGCCTTCTCGCCGGTCGGGACCAAGGCGAGTGTGAAGGGCATCTTCCCGAGTCAGCTGAAGGCGCTCGGTGCCGAAGTCGTCCTCGCGAACACCTATCATCTCTATCTCCAGCCCGGCGAGAAGGTGGTCGAGCAGGCGGGCGGCCTCGCGAAGTTCATGGGCTGGGAGGGCTCGTCCCGCGGATCTTCAGCGGGATGGGGGCCGACCATCACCGACTCGGGCGGCTTCCAAGTCTTCTCGCTCGGCGCGGCCTTTGGTAAAACTATTTCCAAATTCACTCGCGAGGATCCCGTGGGTGGACACCTAGTGTCCACCCACGGGCTGGCGCATTTCGATCCTGATGTGGCGAGTCAGCACGGTCAGCTCGCTATCATCGACGACGAGGGCGTCACCTTCACCTCACACCTCGACGGCTCCTTGCATCGCTTCACGCCCGAGCGCTCGGTCGAGATCCAGCACGCGCTCGGCGCAGACATCTTCTTCGCTTTCGACGAGTGTACTTCGCCCTCTGAGCCCTATGAATATCAGCGCGAAGCGATGGAGCGCACGCACCGCTGGGCCGAGCGCAGCTTGCAGGCGCATCGGCAAAATCTTGCGGCAAGAGAGAAACAAGCGCTCTTCGGCATCGTGCAGGGCGGCCGGCACGAAGACTTGCGGCGCGAGTCGGCGCGCGCTATCGCCGCCATGGGCTTCGACGGCATCGGTATCGGCGGGTCATTCAGTAAAGAGGACATGCGCGGCGCCCTTGGCGCCGCGGTGGGCGAGCTCCCCGAAGAGCTCCCGCGTCACTTCCTCGGTATCGGCGAGCCGGGCGATATTCTCGAGGGCATTGCGGGCGGGATGGACCTCTTCGACTGCGTCGCCGCAACGCGCATCGGCCGCCACGGCTCGATCTATACCCGTCGCGGCATCATCCACCTGACCGGCGAGCGATACAAAGACGACTTCTCGCTGCTCGATCCCGAAATGTCGGACATATCATGTCCAACATCTGATGTTGGACATGATATGTCCGACATTTTCACGCGCGCGTATGTCGCGCACCTCATCCGCTCTAAAGAGATGCTCGGCTCGACGATCTGCTCGATGCACAATCTCGGCTTCATCCTCAACCTCGTCGCGGGAGCGCGCCAAGCTATCCTCGACGGTCGCTTCGATTCCTACCGCGCCGACTTCGTGCGAGACTATTACCATGGCTAACTTCAAACTCCACACTCCCTACCAGCCGGCAGGCGACCAGCCGGCGGCTATCGCGGCGCTCGAGAGCGGACTCGAGGCGGGCATGCGCCATCAGACGCTCTTTGGCGTGACGGGCTCGGGCAAGACCTTCACCATCGCGAACGTCATCGCAGCGCATGACAAGCCGACCCTCGTCCTCGCACACAACAAGACCCTCGCGGCCCAGCTCGCGCAAGAGTATCGCGAATTCTTTCCCGAGAACGCCGTCCACTATTTTGTCTCTTACTACGACTACTATCAGCCCGAGGCCTATATCGCGCACTCCGACACCTACATCGAGAAGGAAGCAATGATAAACGCCGAGATTGATCGCCTCCGCCACGCGGCAACGCAAGCGCTTCTCACGCGCAAGGACGTCATCATCGTCGCGTCGGTCTCGGCGATCTACGGGCTTGGCTCGCCGGCAGAATATGAGAAGGTGCACGTGAAGATTGAGAAGGGCGCCGCGGAGGATCGCGCGGCGCTGATCCGCAAGCTCGTGGGTATCCACTTCGAACGCACGCCTGCCGACTTGAACCCTGGTCAGGTGCGCGCTATCGGGAACTCGCTCGAGCTGATGCCGGTCAACGAGCGCGTTATCTATCGCGTCGCTTTCGAGGGCGACACGATTGTGCGCATTGATCAGCTCGACCCGATCTCGCGCGCACTTGTCGCGTCGCCCTCGTCTATTTTCATATTTCCCGCGAAGCACTTCATCACGAGCGAAGCAGAGCGGGTACGCGCGATCGAGGACATCAAGCTCGAACTCGATGGGCAATTGGCGAAGTTCAAGAGGGAAGCGAAGCCGCTTGAAGCCGAACGCTTGAAACGCCGCACCTTGAGCGACCTCGCGCTCATCCGCGAGATGGGTTATACCAACGGTATCGAAAATTATTCGCGCCACTTCGACGGTCGCAAGAGCGGCGAGCCGCCCTTCACGCTTCTTTCATACTTCCCACACCGGAATCAAGGTCGAACCTTACATACGAATTCTCAAGGTTCGACCTTGATTCCGGATTTCCTTACCATCATCGACGAGTCTCACGTGACGGTCCCGCAGCTCGGCGGCATGTACGCGGGCGATCGCTCACGCAAGGACGTGCTCGTCGAATACGGCTTCAGGCTCCCTTCGGCGCGCGACAATCGGCCGCTCAACTTCGAAGAGTTCGAAGAGCGTGTTGGGCAGGTTATCTATACGAGCGCAACGCCGGGCCCCTATGAGCGCGCACATGCTGAGCAGGTAGTCGAGCAAGTCATCCGCCCGACGGGCCTCATCGACCCGGAGCTCGTCATCCGCCCGGTGTCTGGGGAGGCGGGTGGACACCTAGTGTCCACCCATTTAGACACTAGGTGTCCACCCGCCTCCTATCGCGGGCAGGTGGCGAACTTTATCAGTGAAGCCGAGGTCGTCATCAAGCGCGGCGGCCGCGCGCTCGCAACCACGCTCACCAAGCAGATGGCCGAAGACCTCTCCTCATTCTTGCGCGAGAAAGGTATAAAAGCCGAGTATCTCCACTCTGACGTGAAGACGATCGACCGCATCGACATCCTCACCAAGTTCCGCAAGGGCGAGTTCGATATTCTCGTCGGCGTCAACCTGCTTCGCGAAGGACTCGACTTGCCCGAGGTCGAGCTCGTCGGCATCCTCGACGCGGACAAAGAAGGCTTCTTGCGCAGTGAGACCTCGCTCATCCAGACTATCGGCCGTGCCGCGCGCAACGTGCTCGGCCGCGTGATTCTCTATGCCGACGTGATGACCAAGTCGCTCGAGAAGGCTATTGGCGAGACCAATCGCCGCCGCGCGCTCCAAGTGGCCTACAACGAGAAGCACAGCATCACGCCGAAGACGATTCACAAAGAGATTCGCGACATCGCTGCGAGCATGCGGAGCGACCACCAGAAGACGATTGACGAACTTCTGGTGCTCGACACGCTCGCGTACAAGGATGATCCGAAGGCTTTTGTCGCGCGTAAGCGAGAGGAGATGGCCGAAGCGGTCGAGAAGCTCGACTTCGAAACCGCCGCGCTTATTCGCGACGAGCTCTTCAAGCTTGAGGACGGCGGGTCGAAAGGGAAGAAGAAACGGTAATTTCTTATCCACATCGCACCGATTGTGCGAAGCACAGCTGTTATTTTACGGTGATATACTTGCAGATATGCATACACAAGTAACAAAGCACATCTCGTTCCTCGCCGTTTTAGTCTTTGTATTTCTTATCCACTCCACAGTCGCTTCAGCGGCGACGATAACCTGCCCTGGTAGGCCGGACGTAACACTTACATGGTCGTCGACCAACCCTAGTTTGTGCACGGGTGGTTTTACTGGTGATTGGAGCGGTGTTGCCGCGTGCAGTTTTACCCCAAACGCAGGTGGTAGTAAATCAATCGCCAATGGGAACTCGTGTGTGGTGACCTACAACTGCATAAAGACTGGCGGCCAGGTGCTCACTTCACAACAAGACACACTCGTTTATGATCCAACGAAGACGTGGAACGGAACTTCCTGCGTAGCTCCCGCAGTGCCATCGCTCGATGTCCCGTCTGGTGTGATTGTTCCGGCACAGTCGGTCACTTTTTTCTGGAGCTGTCCGACAGGATCGACGTCGTCAGAAGGAGTCGGATTCTCAACAGGAGGTGCTCTCTCGGGTAATGTAACATTCACAGGCCCGAATCAAACGTCTAGTTATCAATTGAAGTGTTTGGCAGGCGTAACGGAGACCTTTTCTCCGATTAAGACATTGACAGTGACACAACCGACAGTTTCGATTAGTGCGAATCCGACACGCGTCAATGGCGCGGGCTCTGGCGGTTCTTCGACCATCTCATGGACATCAAGCAATGCAACGAGTTGTCTTATCTCTGGACCGAACGGTTTCTCGAGCACGGCAAAAAATAATTCTTCGGGCACCGTTGTGAATGGTATTACCACACAATCGACGTATACCATCGATTGCGGTGGTATAAAGAAGACGGCAATCGTGAATGTAACCGCAGGTTTCGTGCAGTTCTAGAAAATATAGAGGAGACAGACGCGCCCCGAAGGGGCGCGTCTGTCTTTGTGCTGATTCCGTGCTATAGTTAAATGTTGCATGGCGAAACAATCTAAAAAGATAGAGCACGAACACACGCACGGGAGCGACTGGCTCTCGGTTCGTGGCGCCCGTACGCACAACTTGAAGAATATCTCGGTCGATCTGCCGCGCGGCGCAATGAGCGTCATCACGGGCCTCTCGGGGAGCGGGAAGTCCTCGCTCGCCTTCGACACTATCTTTGCTGAGGGTCAGCGACGCTACATCGAATCGCTCTCGGCCTATGCGCGACAATTCTTGAACCAGATGGCGAAGCCGGATGTCGACGAGATCACGGGCCTCTCGCCGGCTATCTCAATAGACCAGAAGAGTCGTTCGAACAATCCGCGCTCTACGGTCGCGACAGTAACCGAGATCTACGATTATCTGCGCGTGCTCTATGCGCGCGCGGGTCAGCCCTACTGCGTCCATCACGACGTGCCCATCGTGCGTCTCTCGAAAGAGGAGATGATAAAGATGGTCTTTGAGCGCGTCGAAGCACGCCGCCAAGGTCGAACCTTAAATTCAAATTCCCAAAGTTCGACCTTGGCGGCGAACACTTCGGTTCTCGGGGTCGCAGTTGATAGAAGTACGGTAACTATTTACGCGCCGGTCGTCGTCGGGCGGAAGGGCGAATATTATCAATTGCTCTACGATTTGCTCGGCAAAGGGTATGAAAAAGTCGTCATCGACGGCAAGGTGCAGAGCTTGCGCGAGAAGATAATCCTCGATAAGAATAAGCGGCACAGCATCGACGCGCTCGTCGACTCGATCTTCGTGACCGAGTTTGCGCGCTCGCCGCAGGCCGCGCGCGAGCGGCTCTCTGAGGCGCTCGAGCTCGCGCTCAAGCAGACAGATGGGTTGGTGAAGATAGGGCACGCTGATGGCTCGCAGGAGACGCTCTCGTCCAAGTTTATCTGCCCGGACGATGGCGCGTCATTCCCCGAGGTCGAGCCGCGCCTCTTCTCCTTCAATTCGCCCTATGGCGCGTGCCCGGCTTGCAACGGCCTCGGCACCGCAACACTCTTCTCTGAAGAGCTGTGCCCTGTCTGCGAAGGGAAGCGCCTGCGACCCGAAGCACTCCGCGTGTACTTGCGAGGTACCGAAGCACGAGGACTTCGTAAGTCCTCTTCAGGGGCTGGACTTACGAAGTCCCAACATGGGCTCGGATTGAACATCGTCGACTTCACCTCGCTCTCGATTCGTGAAGCAAAGGATTTCATCGATAGCGTCGAGCTCACCGACATGAAGTTCGATATCGCCGCGCCGATATTGAAAGAGATCGAGAGTCGACTCTCCTTCATGCTCAACGTGGGGCTCGACTATCTGACGCTCAATCGCTCGGCCGCGACGCTCTCGGGCGGCGAGGCGCAGCGTATCCGACTCGCCTCACAGCTCGGGAGCGGGCTCACCGGCGCCTTGTATGTGCTCGACGAGCCGACCATCGGTCTCCATCAGCGCGACAACGACCGGCTCATCAAGACGCTCCTCACGCTCAAGGAGCTCGGCAACACGATTGTCGTGGTCGAGCACGATGAGGACACGATTTATTCTGCCGACTATCTCGTCGATATCGGCCCGGGCGCGGGCGTGCACGGCGGGAAGGTTGTCGCGAGCGGTTGGCTCGATGAATTGCTCACCGCAAAGGAAAACAAAAGTGATTCGCTCACGCTCTCTTATTTGCGTCACGAAAAAGAAATCGCCGTTCCCGAAGTGCGGCGCGAGAGCGAGAAGGGTTGGATCCGTGTGCGCGGTGCGACCCTGCACAATCTCGTCAATCAGAATGTCGACGTACCCTTGGGCAAGCTCGTCTGCATCACGGGCGTCTCGGGGAGCGGGAAGTCAACGTTCTTGTATGACATTCTGCATCGCAATATCGCGGCTCGCTTCACTCGCCGCGAATCCAAGCTCGAGCATGTCGCTTCGCTCACCGGCACTGAATATCTCGGCCGCGCCGTCCTCATCGACCAGTCTCCCATAGGCCGCACGCCACGCTCGAACCCCGCGACCTACACCGGCGCCTTCACCCATATCCGCGACATCTTCGCGGCGACCAGCGAGGCACGAGCGAGGGGCTGGAAGCCGGGCCGATTCTCCTTCAACGTCCCCGGCGGTCGCTGTGAGGCGTGTCAGGGCAACGGCATGCTGGCGGTCGAAATGCACTTCTTGCCGACGGTCTACGTCACTTGCGATGTCTGCGAGGGCAAGCGCTTCATGAAGGAGACGCTCGAAGTCACCTACCGCGGCAAAAATATTTACGAAGTACTTCAGATGACCATTGAAGAGGCCGAAGCATTTTTCAACGACATTCCCGCCATCGCCGAGCGCCTACAGAGCTTGAACGCGACGGGGCTCGAATATCTGACCCTCGGCCAGAGTGCGACGACGCTCTCGGGTGGCGAGGCCCAGCGCGTCAAGATAGCGAGCGAGCTATATCGCTCTATGCCGATGAAGACGATCTATCTGCTCGACGAGCCGACCGTTGGTCTCCACTATGAGGATGTGAAGAAGCTCATCGAGATACTCCAAGAGCTCGTGGCGCGCGGTAACACGGTGGTGGTCATCGAGCACAACCTCGATGTTATTAAAAGTGCCGACTATGTCATCGACTTCGGTCCCGAGGGCGGCACGGGCGGCGGTAAGGTCGTCGCGAAGGGCACACCCGAGGAGGTCGCCGATGCGACAGGCTCCCACACCGCCACCTACCTCGCCAAGGCGCTCGTGCGGCGAGTGAAGAAATAAATGGAACGCACTCACCCATCGATAGAGAAACTGCCCGAGGTGCCGGGAGTGTATCTCTTCAAGAAGGGAAGAGAGGTGCTCTATATCGGCAAGGCGACGAACTTGCGCGACCGGGTGAAGAGTTATTTTGACGATGATCTCATCGCGACGCGGGGCCCTCGCATCGTGAACATGGTGACCCGGGCCGACCGCGTCGCGCACGAGCCGACGCCGACAGTGCTTGAAGCCTTGGTGCGCGAGGCGGCGCTCATCAAGCAGTACCAGCCGAAGGCGAATGTCGAGGGGAAGGACGACAAGACCTTTCTCTATGCGGTTATCACCGAAGAAGAGTGGCCGCGCGTGCTCACGGTGCGCGGCAAGGATATGAAAGTATCGAAGTCTGACTTCGATACTTTGCCGTTCTCGCATGTCTGCGGCCCGTTCCCCTCCGGGCCGCAGCTTCGCGAAGCATTGCGGCTCATTCGACGCATCTTTCCATTCTACGACACGCCGAAGCCGGTCACGACGACGAGCAAACATGTGCGCGCGAAGATTGAGTTCAATCGCCAGATAGAACACTATCCTCGCGAGCTTGATGCAGAAGCGTATCGGCACACGATCCGACATGTCGCCCTGCTTCTCTCGGGAAAAGGGAAGGAGCTCCGGCGCACACTGGAGCGTGATATGAGGAGGGCGGCGAGAGAAGAGCGGTTTGAGGACGCGATTATCGCACGCCGAGAGCTCTATGCGCTCAATCATGTGCAGGACGTGTCGCTCATCAAGGAGGAGAATCTCGCGCACCAAGGTTCGACCTTGAGAATTCTGGGCGAAGGTCGAACCTTGGTGCGCGTCGAGGCCTACGACACCGCGCACCTTGCGGGGACGAACGCGATCGGCGTGATGGTCGTAGTCGTAAGCGGCGTGCCGAGCAAGCGCGACTACCGTTCATTCACTTTGCGTGGCAAGGACTTCGTAAGTCCCTCGTCATATGGGGGACTTACGAAGTCCCCCCATGGGCGGCGTATCAATGACGATATCGCCTCGCTCAAAGAGATTCTCGCGCGGCGTCTCGCTCACCCTGAATGGCCACTGCCAAGCGCCATCGTTGTCGATGGCGGCAAAGCGCAGAAGAAAGCGGCCGAGCAGGTTATTGCCGAGGCGGATCTCGCGATAAAAGTCGTTGCCGTGGTGAAGGATGAACGGCATCGCCCGCGCGAAATTATCGGCGGTCGCATTGCCGGTGTGAGCGATGCTGACGCAGTGCTCGCGAACAGCGAGGCGCATCGCTTCTCGCTCGCGCGCCATCGTGCCGCGAGGAGCAGGGGATTGCGGACGAAATAATTGCTATACTACGCATATGCAAACAGTTGTCGGAGTCCTGCGTGGCGGGCCATCGCGCGAGCATGAGGTCTCGCTCAAGAGCGGTGCGGCGATTATCGCTCATCTGCCCGAAGAACAGTTCCTCGTTCGTGATATCTATATCGACAAGCGAGGGCAGTGGCATGATCGCGGGCGCCTCACGACACCAGAGCGCGCGCTCCGCCAAGTCGACGTCGTCATGAGCGGTCTCCATGGCGAATATGGTGAAGACGGCGAGGTACAGCGGCTGCTCGAGCTCTTCGGCGTGCCGTATACCGGGAGCGATTCTTTCGCCTCCTATCTCGCGATGCATAAGGTGATGAGCAAGACGCATCTGCGCGAGGCGGGCGTGCTCACGCCCGAGTTCCGTCATCTTGATCAGGCAAATGATGTTGAGAGCGCAACGCATGAGATCATTCGCAGTTTCAACCAACCGGTCGTCGTGAAGCCCGTCGGCTGGGGTTCGTCGGTGGGTGTGTCGGTCGTCGGGGGCTATGCGCCCGTGCTCGCGGCTATTCAAGAACTCTTCGCGAGCGGCGCCGAGAGCGTCCTCGTCGAAGAGTACATTCGCGGACGGGAGGCGACGGTCGGCGTCGTCGAGGGGCTTCGTGGCGAAGCATTCTACACGCTCCCCGCTATCGAGATCATCCCGCCCGAAGGCGACTTCTTCTCCTACGATGCAAAATATTCGGGGAAGACGCGTGAGATCGCCCCGGGCAACTTCTCTCGGGTCACGGCCGAAGAGCTTGGGCGGCTCGCGCGCGTCGCGCATCGGACGCTCGGGCTCCGCCACTATTCCCGCAGCGATTTCATCGTCGCGCCGCAGGGCATCTATTATCTCGAGACCAACACTTTGCCAGGGCTCACGAGTGAATCGCTCTTGCCCAAGTCGCTCGCCTCGGTCGGCGTCTCATTCCCCGACTTCCTTACCCATCTGGTCAATCTCGCGCTCTCGCGGTAGACTGCTACGCATGGGCCGTTAGCTCAGTTGGTAGAGCACCTCATTTGCAATGAGGGGGTCGCAGGTTCGAATCCTGTACGGTCCACAAAAACAAGGAGCGGAGCGACTATGTTTTTGTAGGATGCCGCATTCTTATGCGGCCCACCAAGAAGACCTACAATCAATTATGTTGGAAAACAAAAAGACACTTATTGAACGGGTGACGGTCAACGTGGGGTCGGTCCCTTCGCTTATTCTGCATACCTGCGTGTTCGCCTCGTTCTTCGTCGCGGCGCTACTCCGCCTTATCGGCTGGGACAGCATGCTCCTCGTGCTCACGACTATTCTCTCGCTCGAGGCGATCTATCTCGCCATCTTCATCCAGATGACCGTCAACCGGCACTCCGAGGAGCTCGCCGAGGTGAGCGAGGATGTCGAGGATATCCACGAGGACATCGAAGAGATCAGCCAAGACGTCGATGAGATCCAGAAGGATGTTGATGAGATTCAAGAAGACGTCAGCGAGATCCAAGAGGATGTCGAGAAGAGCAGTGTGCATCCATCCTGATTTCTGGTATGGTATCCTAGTGCGCGCTCTTAGCTCAGTTGGTTAGAGCGTACGCTTCACACGCGTAAGGTCACAGGTCCGAATCCTGTAGAGCGCACAGGGAGGTGTTTTGTGTCGGGCCGGAGTATGCCGGTAGTACGCACGATTCGGGTTCGTGTAGACCGGGTTCAATTCCCGGCGGCCCGACACAGGACATCTCGTAGAGAAAAAACGGGCTGTAGTATACCGGTAGTACGCGTGCATGGGGTGCACGTAGACCGGGTTCAATTCCCGGCAGCCCGATGAAAATATTTTTTAGCCGTGCTAGGATATTCGCACGGGCCATTAGCTCAGTTGGTAGAGCGCGTCATTCGCATTGACGAGGTCAGGAGTTCGACTCTCCTATGGTCCACTGGCGTTTCTTTTTTAAATACGGTAGCCTCTTGGAGGTAGTTTTTTCTTGAGGAGGTTGTATGGGGAAGATACGGTTTTGGTTGTGGCAGATTTTCGGGGGCGTATCAGTGAAAGAAGTTGAAGAAAGATGTTTCGATCACTGGATTGCTTTTCAATTCTTCTTGGCGTTTGTCGTCGTGCCAGCGATTTGTCGGAAGCTGTACTGGGTCGGGCAACGCTCGGGGCTAACTACGGTAG
The DNA here is from genome assembly GCA_023269085.1 of bacterium. Classification (GTDB taxonomy): domain Bacteria; phylum Patescibacteriota; class Minisyncoccia; order Phycocordibacterales; family Phycocordibacteraceae; genus C7867-001. Next base: position 135,784 of record JAHFML010000002.1, read on the forward strand.
GGGAATGGCTCGTGGAGCCTCGTGTGTTGTCGGAAGCAGAGAAGGATCGCTTGCTTGGTGTCGCGCTTGCGACGTTTGTGTTCGTACACATCGGCGTAGCGGGGGCGCTCTCGACGGGAGTGCGCAGCCGGTTCTTCTTCTTCGCGTTGTATCTTTTGATCTTTGTCGTCATGTCGCTCTTTCTCCCTTTCGTGAAGAATTGGTCGCGCGACGGGGTCAGTCCGATTGAAACCGTGTTCTCGAATGAGGAGAGAGAACATCGAGCGATCGCCTATGGTGCGCGAATGATCGCATTCTTTTTCGCACAAGAGGCATGGCTCCTCTTCAAATGCTTTATTGTGCTTGGAAGCGCGGCGGTCATTGTTCTCCCAAGATTCTTTTTCAACTAACAACGCCGCGCGGCAAAGCCGCGCGGCGTTCAGTCTTTCTTTATCCCACTTGAGCGAACGAGCGAAGGGAAGTAGAGTAGAGAAGTGAGAGAAATAGGGCCTATAGTTCAGCGGTAGAACGCGTCCATGGCATGGACGAGGTCGGGGTCCGACTCCCCGTAGGTCCACATTCTGATGCGGCCCACCAAAAAAGTGAGGTATCCAGACGGCATGTTGTGTGGTAGTATTGTCGTATATGGAAACTTCCGTAGCGAACTATAAATACGCCCTGCTCTTTGGCGGAGAACCGGTCTCAGCGAGCGAGAAGACGCGCGTTATTGATGAGGTTAAGAAACTCGGATCGTTGACCTTTGCATTGACTATGAACGAAGAGGGGTGGGCGGCACAGTGCAATGAAATGCCTGCCCTTATAGCCGGCAATACCAACCCGCATCCGACCGACATAGAGATTCAATCGGAAATACGAACCGCGATCTTTGCCGCGTTTGACGTACAGACAAACCAACCCGGAAGTGTCGAGAGTCCGTATCAAGAGTTCAAGTATACCGGTGCGGATAAATAACCAGTCTCTCTATGGCTGGTAGGGACCTGCAACGGAGAGACTTGTTCAAGCAACTCGGTTCTATAAAGCGGCAACAGCAGTGGCTTCGTGCCGCTCAGGTTCTTGGCTTCCGCATCACGCACGGCGGGAAGCATCCATATGTCATCCGCGATCCCGAGAATCTCAACAACGGAGACTATACGTCTTCCGTGACGACCATTCCTACAAACCTGCATACGGCAATCAACCAAAAGATATTCAAACAACTCCTGACCTCTCCAGTATCAGAAAGGATAGGAATAACGGAAGACGATGTGTGGCGTGCGCTTGGGTATACTGTCGAAGTCTCGCACTGAATATTGATATCTTCTTGTGAATTATAAATTGAAAAAGACCACAAATTAAAATAAACTTAAGGCGATGACTGATTTTATTACCGATTTTCACTCTATAGCTACCAATATTGAGCAGATACGCATTGTGGCACAAGAAGTTTCCGCTTCTCATTGGTGGAACACGCAATGGTTTTCTTCTCTAGCTAGCGCTGTTGTCGGGGCGATAGCTGCTTTAGTCATTGGTATTTCAAGAGATTACTTTTCTTCGCGTCAAAAAATTTTAGAAAACTGGTGTTTGCATATTGTTAAGCGCCAACAGCCAAAGTACCTTTTTGAAAAGGCTTTTATTACTAATTATGGACACACGAGCATACGATACGGAGAAACAGAAGTTATTTCTGAGAAACCATTTTCAGAAAAAGTATTGATTGAATTTCGCAAAAATTATAAATATTGGAATCTTCCATTTAGTCATTTGCGCTTCCTTTTTTGGAGATATGAAAAAGCTTTATATGATTTACCAAGTTTAAGTCGACCTCAGTTAGAAGAAAGTCCTCAATATTTAAAAGCACAGAGAATTTTTGCGAAAATGATTAAGCTTGCCGAAAGGAAGACAGGAGAGAATCAATGGACAATCAGAGACCCCCATTAATTCTGAAATTCGTTTCTGGATAGCGAGTTTTGCAATGTAGCCTGTGCGGATTTTTGACTAGACAAACCAAACGCGCGAGCCGGAGGCTCGCGCGTTTGGTTTTGTCGATGTCGTCTCTTACTTCAAATGCGCGGAGACGAGTTTGGTCATCTCGAACATCGTGACTTCGTCCTTGCCGAAGACGGGGCGGAGCAGGTCGTCGGCGAAGATGTTGCGCTTGTTCGCCGGGTTCTGGAGATCGTTCTTCTTGATATATTCCCAAAGTTTCTTGACGACTTCGGTGCGCGGGAGCGGGCCCGCGCCGATAACCGCTTCAAGCTCGGGGGAGAGATTGAGCGGCTTCATGAGAGCTGGATTCATTGCCATAAGATAAGGTGATTAGGTTAGCGCCAGTGACTTCTGACTGACTCACTCTAGTATATAGCATACTTTCCCCAATTTCTGCTAGAATGCAGGTAATGCATGAAGGCATAACGGTCGTGCTGAAGGCGGAGCAGATCGGCTCCGTTTTTGGTTTCCCTATCACCAACTCGCTCATCATGGCGTGGCTCATCATGGCGCTCATTATCATCGGCGCGTATCTCTTCAGCCGTCGGCTCACGCTCGTGCCGGGGAAGGTGCAGGCCGGTATCGAGTGGGCCTTCACGGGCGCGCTCGGCTACATGGCCGACACGCTCGGGAGCGAGGCCCTTGCGCGACGGTTCTTCCCGCTTGTCGCGACCATCTTCATCTTCATTGCGGCTATCAACGAGGCAGAGTTCTTCCCCGGTGTCGGGTCACTCGGCCTCATGGGCGCTTCAGGCTTCGAGCCGCTCCTGCGGGCGCCGACCACCGACCTCAACTTCACCCTCGCGCTGGCCGCGATCGCCTTCTTCACTATCGAAGTGACCGGCATGGCGACGCTTGGTTTTTTCAAATATGCGGGGAAATATGTTAGTGTGAAGTCACCGGTCGACTTCGCGGTCGGGCTCATCGAGTTTATGAGCAATCTCGGCCGTCTCATCTCGTTCTCCTTCCGTCTCTTCGGGAATGTCTTCGCGGGTGAGGTGCTCGTGCTCGTGACGAGCTTCTTCTTGCCGTATGTGCTCCCGGCGCCCTTGATGGGCTTCGAGATGTTCATCGGCCTCATACAGGCGCTCGTCTTCTCGATGCTCACGCTCTTCTTTATCAAGCTCGCGATCATGGATCCGCACGAGGCGCACTAGCGGCGCTTCGTGCGGCTTCGAGATTGAGGCCGGTTATTTTTATTTCATAGCGTAATGTAGATTATTTATGGACATCAATTCAGCACGTCTGATCGGAATGGCGCTCGCGGCCGGTCTCGGCGTTATTGGCCCCGCGATCGGCATCGGGCTTATCGGGAGCGGCGCGATGCAAGCGATCGGCCGCAACCCAGAAGCCTCGGGCAAGATAGTGACGAACATGATCCTCGCGATCGTCTTCGCCGAGGCGCTCGGCATCTTGGCGCTCGTCGTCGCCTTCATCATCAAGTTCGTCTAATCGAGAGATTGCGCCATGCAACAGCTTTTCTCGGCATTCGGCGTCTCATGGAGCCTCCTCATCGCACAGGCGGTGAACTTCGGCATCGTGCTCGTGGCGCTCTGGTACTTCCTCTACAAGCCGGTGCTTGCGATGCTCGCGAAGCGGCAAGAGCTCGTTGCGCAAGGGGTCAAAGAGGCTGAAGAGATCAACCAGCTCTTCGCTCGTGCTGACGACGAGGCTGAACGCCGCCTGAAAGCGGCTGATGCCGAGGCAGAGAAGCTCGTAGCGAACGCACGAACGGTCGCGGGGAGCGAGCGGACGCGCCTGATGAAAGAGACCGAAGACCGCGCCGCGTCGGTCATGAGAGACGCTGAGGCGCGCGCGGCTGAGGCGCGCGCGCAGGCGCTTCGCGAGAGCGAACGCGATATTGCGCGACTCGCGGTGCTTGCCGCCGCGAAGGTGATGCGCGAACCAGCATGATCGATTCCTACACCCACGTGCTTGAGGCTGAGGCCGCCGAAGGCGAGCGCGAGGCGGCCGACGCGGCCGTGACGAAACTTGTCGCGCACCTGAAGAGCACAGGTCGCATGAAGATGCTCCCGCAGATCCTCCGGGAGCTCGAGAAGGTCGCCGCACGGCGCCTCGCTCTGCGCCCGAAGGTTGAGGTCGCGAGCGCGGGAGAATGCGCGGCGGCGCTCCGCGCCGCCGCGCATCAGGGCATGAAGGCCGAACGTGCGACCGTCAACCCCTCGCTCATCCGCGGCTGGCGCGCGACGAGTGCGGGGCAGCTCATCGATCATTCGGCAAAACGCGGGCTTATTTCACTTTATCAAAAGAGCACTACCTAATATGCAAAGCATCATTGAGAGAATCGAGAAAGAGATCGCCGCATGGACGCCCGAAGCGGGAAGTGTCGAGACGGGCATCGTGCGCGCGACCGGTGATGGCATCGCCCTGATCGACGGGCTCGCAGGCGCGCTCATGTCGGAGATAGTGCTCTTCGATGCGCTCCACGACCGCTCGCTCGAAGAGGCGCTTCGCGAATCGGCGCCGCTCTACGGCCTCGTGCTCAATCTCGAAGAGGACGGCGTGCGCGCTGTCGTTCTCGGTGATGCGTCACGCGTGCATGAGGGTATGCTCGTGCGGCGTCTCGGCCGCCTGCTCTCGATACCGGTGGGCGATGCGCTCATTGGGCGCGTTGTGAACCCGCTCGGCGAGGCAGTTGATGGTAAGGGCGCGGTAGCGGCGAAAGAGATGCGCTCGATCGAGCGCGCCGCCTATGGCGTTATCGAGCGCGCGCCGGTGAAGGCCCCGCTCCATACCGGCATCAAGGCAATCGATGCGATGATCCCGATCGGCCGCGGACAGCGTGAGCTCATCATCGGTGATCGCGGTACCGGCAAGACGAGCATCGCTATCGACACCATTTTGAATCAAAAGAACGAGCCGAAGGAGACGCGGCCGATCTGTATCTATGTCGCCATCGGCCAGAAGGAGTCCAAGACGGCGAAGATTGTCGCCGAGCTCGCGGAGCGCGGGGCGATGGCCTACACGATTGTCGTGACGGCGCCCTCATCGGCACCGGCTGCATTGCAATTCCTCGCCCCCTTCGCCGGCGCGACCATCGGTGAATATTTCATGCAACAGGGGAAGGACGCGCTCGTGGTCTATGACGATCTCTCGAAGCAGGCCGTCGCCTATCGACAGATGTCGCTTCTCTTGCGCCGTCCGCCGGGCCGCGAGGCGTATCCGGGCGACATCTTCTATCTCCACGCGCGCTTGCTCGAACGCGCCGCGAAGCTCTCGCCAGAATTGGGCGGCGGCTCACTCACAGCGCTCCCTATTATCGAGACGCAAGAAGGCGATGTGTCGGCGTATATCCCGACGAATGTCATCTCGATTACCGACGGCCAGATCTATCTCGAGGCGAATCTCTTCAACAAAGGCCAGCGTCCCGCGATCAACGTCGGCATCTCGGTCTCGCGCGTCGGCAGTGCCGCCCAGACGAAGGCGATGAAGAAGGTCTCGGGGACCATCAAGCTCGAGCTCGCCCAGTTCCGCGAGCTCGAAGCCTTCATGCAATTCGCCTCTGATCTCGATGCCGAGACGAAGAAGCGCATCGACAGCGGCCGACGATTGACCGAGATATTGAACCAAGGTCGCGGCGCGCCGATACCGTTTGAGATGGAGGCGGCCGTCATCTTCGCCGCGACGAACGGCTATCTCGATACGATCGCGCAGGGTGATATCGCCGCCGTCGAGGCGAAGCTGCAAGACTATCTCGCGCGCGAGGCGGGCGGGACGCTCGTGGCTATCAAAGAGTCGAAGGAGATCCGCGAGGGGACAGAGGCGGCACTGCGGGAGAAGCTCGCGGCGTTTGTCGAACGACATGGTGGGACATCCGATGTCCAAATGCACTAGGACATCGGATGTCCTAACTTCGATATGGCGCTCAAAGATATCAAGGCGAAAATAAGCGCGACCAAGCGGACGCACACCGTCACGCGCGCGATGGAGGCTGTCTCGGCGGTCAAGATGCGCAACACGCAAGCGGCCGCGCTCTCGGGGCGGCCCTATGCGCGTTCGGCGCTCGCTATTCTCACGCGTCTCGCCGGCACCGAACATGTACGGCGTCACCCGCTCGCGCGCCATCGCGATGGAGCGAAGATAGCGCTGGTGCTCATCACGAGCGACAAGGGTCTCGCCGGCGCCTTGAACAGCGGCGTCTTGAAGCGAGCGGTCGAGGCCCTCGAAGGGCACGCGATTGGAGACGTCGGCATCTATGCCTATGGCAAGAAGGGTGAAGAATATTTCAGCCGCCGCGGTTACACTATTGTTCGCAGTTTTGAGAACAAAGCCGACACGGTCCCGCTCGTGCTCATGCAGGAGCTCTCGCGCGAGGTCGCCGACGCCTTCTTGCACGGCGAATACGATAAGGTCGTTACGGTCTACAGCCACTTCAAGTCGACCTTCGAACAGACGCCGACCTTGCGCCGCCTCCTCCCGCTCTCGTTGCCCGCGCTCCGCGATATCGTGAGCGGCATCACGCCGACGAAGGGCAAGTGGAGCGATACAGAATCGCTCCTCGCCGCGCCGGTCGCCTATGAGGTCGAGCCGTCGAAGAGCGAGGTGCTCGACCGGCTCATCCCGCGGCTCATCGGTGTCTCGCTCTACCATATGCTCCTCGAGGCGAAGGCGTCAGAGCATTCGGCGCGCATGGTCGCGATGAAGAACGCGAGCGACAAGTCGCGCGAGATCACGCGCGACCTCACCCGCCGTTACAACAAGATCCGCCAAGCGAATATCACCCGCGAAGTCTCCGAGATCATCAGCGGCCGCGAGGCATTAGCAACATAAGTATGGAAAAAGACTTTAAAGAATGGTTCCAAGAAAAAACTGAGGTACACAGTAAAAAAGCACGGCCTCACTTTCGAGAAGGCGAAGTATGGTTCGCGGCGCTTGGTGCAAATATTGGTTTCGAGCAGGATGGCCGCGGTGGAGAGTACTTACGTCCTGTGGCCATCATTCGCAAATTCAACAATGAGATCCTCTGGGCAGTTCCGCTAACGAAAACTGCAAAGTCTGAGCCTTTCTACTTCTCATTTCCTTTAGAGGGTAATACGAGCACAGCGATTCTTTCACAGATCCGGCTTGTTGATGCGAAGCGTTTGTTTTATCGTTTTGGAGTTATGAGAGTAGAGGATGTTGAGGAAATGAAAAAGCGACTCAAAGCACTGTTGCCATGAATCGCTCCTTCTCGTTGTTACCCCTTACAGGGAGGGCCGAAGCCGTTTGTTTAAGTATGATAGTCTTTACGCAACAAGAAGTCAATGCGAACAAGTATGAATAACTTCGAAATAAAAAAATCTAGATGGGGACAAGGATCATTTGCCGTTCGCGACATCAGCGAAGGAGAACTTATCGTTGACTGGAGCGATGGTCGCGGGCAAGTATATGAATGCGAAAAAGCATCTGATCTTCCCGAAGTGTCCAAAGATCACGCCATTCAATTCGAAGAGCACAAATGGATCGACCATCCTGATGGAAGAAATATCAATCACTCCTGCACGCCAAATTGCGGATGGCGAGGAAGATTTCAATTAGTTGCGATGAGAAATATCAAAGAAGGCGAGGAATTATTTGTAGATTACGATACGATGGAAGATAGCGACTGGGTGATGCCATCCGAATGTAAATGCGGAACGCCGCGGTGTCGGAAAGTCATAAAAGGATTTAGATTTTTACCCAGAGATGTTGTAGAAGAGTATGTGAAGGGCAAATATATATCCGAGTGGCTCATAGAAAAGTATCAGCTAAACCAATAACATCATGAACGGAATTATTACAGAGATCATCGGGCCGATTGTCGATATACATTTCAAGAGCGAAGCGGGCGCAGCGAGGCCGAGCATCAATGACGCGCTCGTGATCGAGGCGAACGACCTGCACGGCCGCATCACGCTCGAGGTCGCCTCACACTTGGGGCTCGACCGTGTGCGCGCTATCTCGATGCAAGAGACCGCCGGCCTCACGCGTGGTGAAGTCGCGCGAGCGACCGGTGCGCCGATCTCCGTGCCGGTCGGCGAGGCGACGCTCGGGCGGCTCTTCAATGTCCTCGGCGAGACCGTCGATGGCAAGGAGCCACTCGACACAGCGACACCGCGCCTCCCGATCCATCGCGCGCCGCCGACCTTTGACGAGCAGACGACCAAGGCAGAGATTTTTGAAACGGGCATCAAAGCTATCGATCTCATCATCCCTTTCTTGAAGGGCGGCAAGGTCGGCCTCTTCGGAGGTGCGGGCGTCGGCAAGACGGTGCTCATCCAAGAGCTCATCCGCAACGTCGCGACCGAGCACGGCGGCTACTCGGTTTTCGCCGGCGTCGGCGAGCGCGTGCGCGAGGGCAACGATCTCTATCACGAGATGAAGGAGTCCGGCGTACTCGAGAAGACGGCGCTCGTCTTCGGGCAAATGAACGAAGTGCCGGGCGCGCGCTCACGGGTCGCGCTCACGGGGCTCACGCAGGCCGAATATTTCCGCGATGAGGGCGGCAAGGACGTGCTCTTCTTCATGGACAACGTCTTCCGCTTCATTCAAGCGGGTTCTGAAGTGTCGTCGCTCCTCGGCCGCGTGCCGAGCGCGGTGGGCTATCAGCCGACCTTGGCCGAAGAGATGGGCAAGCTTCAAGAGCGCATCACCTCGACCAAGAAGGGCTCAATCACTTCGGTGCAAGCGGTGTATGTGCCGGCCGACGACCTCACCGACCCGGCGCCCGCGACGACCTTCGCGCACCTCGACGGCACCGTGGTGCTCTCTCGCGCGCTCGCCTCGCTTGGCATCTATCCGGCTATCGACCCGCTCGAATCCTCGTCAGTCGCGCTCACACCCGACATCGTCGGCGAGGAGCACTACCAGGTTGCGAGCCGTGTGAAGCAGGTGCTCGAACGCTACAAGTCGCTCCAAGACATCATCGCCATCCTCGGCATCGAGGAGCTCTCGGAGGATGACAAGCAGACGGTGTACCGCGCGCGCAAGTTGCAGAAGTTCCTCTCCCAGCCGTTCTTCGTCGGTGAGCCATTCACGGGCATGGCGGGGCAGTATGTCTCGCGCGAAGAGACCGTCCGCGGCTTCAAAGAGATCGTCGAAGGGAAGCATGACGACAAGCCGGAGCAAGCCTTCTATATGAAGGGCGGCATCGACCAAGTCATCGCGTAGCAATGAAAAATTTTCACCTCACCATAGCGAAAGTCGGCGAGAACATCTTCGATGGCGAAGCGGTCTCGGTCACGCTCCCCGGGGTCGAGGGTGACTTCGAGGTGCTCGCCGGACACGAAGCGTTCGTCTCGGAGCTTCGTGCGGGGACGGCCTGCGTGCGGATTGCTGAAGGCAAGATTGAATGCCACGAGATCCCCGCGGGCGGCATCGCTGAGATTTCGAATAATCAGGCGACTGTTCTTCTCTAGTAGCTTGCATCTTCTGTACGAAGCGTATAATCAAAGCATATGTACGAAGGAGACGGCACGAGCGAAGTGGTCCCGCCGCGGCATAAGCGGTTCCATTACCATGGCGACGAGGTGCGCGTCCTCTTCGTCGTTGCGGCGGTCGTGCTTGTCGTCGCCGAGTCGACGAACACGCCATTGCCGATCTCTCCGGTACTAGCCGTTACTCTTGCGATGATCCTTATCATTGCGGCGGGGATTACCAATCCCGCGCAGAGGTCGATTCATTGGCTGAACGCTTTGCTCTCTGCCGCCGGCACGCTCCTCTTCGGCACGACCGCAGTCGGCTACTATCGCGGTGGAGCGAGCCTGCTCACGCGCTCCTTCACCTTCACCGAGGCGCTCGCTCTCCTCTCGCTCGTCGCACTCTACTTTACCACTCGCACAATCCGCGGCATTCTCCAGCGTGAAGATAAAAACTAATATCTAAGATTAAGATTATGTCGATACAAAATTTCCTCCTGAATAAATACGCGAACTGGAAGCTGAAGGACGTGCCCGAGGCGCAGCGCAAGCAGATGATGGCGCTCGTGACAAAAGATCCCGAGCTCTTCAAGAAGATCGGCGAGGAGATCGAGCGCCGGAAGAAGGGCGGCGAGCCGGAGATGAAGGCCGCGATGGAGGTGATGAAGAAATATCGCACCGAGCTCGCGAGCCTGATGCAGAAATAATATGACGGGACTTGTCGCCTTCACTCTCTTCTGCCAAGCGCTCGGCGCGCTCATAGGCGCGGTGGCGGTCGTCTGGGGCGAGTTTGCCTACATGCGCGCGATGCGCGACGACCACATCGACCGCGCCGAGCGCGCGCACTTGAACGCGATCGCACACGGGCTCCGCTGGGGCATGTCGCTCCTCCTCATCGCGTCGCTCGCGCTCGTCGCGCTCGCGTATGTCGCGCGCGCCGCGCTCCAGCCGGCGCTCATGCCGAGTTATTGGACGCTTATGGCGCTCGCCATTCTCGTGGTCTATGTTTCGTGGGCGCTCTCGCGCAAGCGGATCTCCTTCGCGCTCGGGTCGGCGATCGCCTTCGCGGCGTGGTGGTTCCTCGTCTATATCACGCTCGGCTTCGTCCCCTCCCTCTCCTTCGGCGCGTCGGCCGCCTTCTTCGTCGTCGCGACCGCTATCTTCTACGCTATCCTCCGCTACGCGCGCTTCCTCCTCGGCGTCCGGCCGTAAGTTGGACATATCATGTCCGATTTTGCTTTGCCATAAAAAGTCGAACCCCGCGCATTTCTGCGCGGGGATAGGGGGGATTGGTCTAGCTTGCTTCGCGAGACCACAGTGATTGAGTTCGCCAACAGCGTGTCTCGAGATACAAGGGCAAAGCTATCTCCCCGTGCCGCGTACGGGGAATGTAGAATCCCGTTACAACGCTGGGCGTGTTCTCGAGATTGGTGAGACCTGTAAATTCGAGACTGACCCAGTGAGGCGGAAGCGGGTGCGTGATTAATCGTAGAGAAGATATCTCTGAAAATTCGAGCATCTTTGTATACGAACCGCTTGAGTCGGTCACCTCAATGGTGAAGGTTATCGGGTATGTCTTCTGGTGCCGAGTTCCCGCGTTGCCGTGAAGATGCTCTGCAACGGTTATGCTAAAGCACAATTCCAAATCGTTCAGACTCGGGCTATCGATGATGGGCAAGGTAACCATTTCGGTTGTCATAACGACACCTCTTTCATAAGGTTGCAAAGAACCAGCTCCATAACGAAGCAGGCGTGAGCCGCTCAAAGGTACATGAACAACTCTGCTACGGACTCTACGCTCACGATTTGGAAAAGGCAATTGCGCTGCGCACGCGCTCTTCCTTTTTCTTCCCCGGCGCGGTAGGTTGAGAGTATGTTAAAAATTGGTATCGTTGGTTTACCTAATGTCGGCAAATCGACATTGTTTAATGCACTCACCAAGTCGGCGGTGCCGGCAGAGAATTATCCCTTCTGCACCATCGACCCCTCGGTCGGCGTCGTCGGCGTGCCCGACGAGCGGCTCGCCGCGCTCACTGACTTCTCAAAGAGCGCGAAGACGCTGCCGGCGGCTATCGAGTTCGTCGATATCGCCGGCCTCGTGAAGGGCGCGGCCGAGGGCGAGGGCCTCGGCAACCAGTTCCTCGCGAATATCCGCGAGACCGACGCTATCCTCCAAGTCGTCCGCTTCTTCGACGACACCGAGGTGCACCATGTTGAGGGTGTCATCGAGCCCTACAAGGATATCGAGATCATCAACCTCGAGCTCGCACTCGCCGATGCCGAGCAGGTGCGCAAGCGTCGCGATAAGCTCGTGCGCGAGATAAAGACCGGCAATAAAGACGCCGCCGCTGAGGACGCCGCACTCGCGAAGCTCGAGCAGGCCTTCATGCTGGGGAAACTCGCACTCCAAGCCGATATTTCTGATGATGAGAAGAAACTCGTCGCGAGCCTCAATCTCCTCACCTTGAAGCCGATGCTCTATGCACTCAACAAGAAGAGCGGCGGGCACAATCTCGACGAGCTTGCGGACGGTCGCGCCGAGCGTGCGCATGAGCTCATCGAGGCGCTCGGCTCTCGCTATGTCTTCGTCGATGCCGCGACCGAGCGCGAGCTGAACGATGTCGCCGATGATGATCGCGCCTCATTCCGCCAGGAGCTCGGCGTCGCTGAAGACGGCATCCACGATCTCATCCGCGGTGCCTATGCCACACTCGGGCTCATCTCCTTCTTCACCACCGGCATTGATGAGACGCGCGCGTGGACGATTACGGAGGGAAGTACCGCGCCCGCAGCGGGCGCGGCTATTCATAATGACTTCTTGACCAAGTTTATCCGCGCCGAGGTGATCGCGTGGCATACGCTCCTCGAGCTTGGCTCCTATGCCGCCGCGCGCGAGAAGGGTCAAGTCCGCGTCGAGGGCAAAGACTACGTCGTCCGCGACGGCGACGTGATGGTTTTCCTCCACGGGTAGCGCGAGTGTGGTATAATGTCCGTCTATGGACACAACCACACAGCATCCGAAGTTCGTGCGCTGGGCGCTTTTAGTAGGTATCGTCGTCATTCTCAATATCTTCTTCTCGGTCGTACTCGCGCTCCTCTACCCAGCACCGAAGTATGAGGCTTATTGCCCCATGCAGGTGTCGGTCAACCCGACAACGCCGTCAGAGTGCGATGCGCAAGGTGGCATTTGGAACGCGTATTCTCCGGCACCAGTTCCTACTGATGTTGCCGCACCGAAGCCTACCGGCTATTGCGATATGTACGCGAAGTGTCAGAAGCCGTATCAAGCGGCGAGCGATCAGCATGCGCTCTACGCCTTCGTCGTGATGGTCGTGCTCGGTGTCCTCGCACTCCTCCTCGGCCTCGTCCCGATCGGCTCCTCGATTGTCTCCTCCGGCCTCTCGTATGGCGGCGTCGTCTCTCTCGTCATCGGCTCGACCGAATATTGGGGCAGTGCAGGCAATTGGATCCGTCTCGCTATCGCGACCGTCGGCCTCGCCGCACTCCTCTATATCGGCTGGAAGCGCTTTAAAGATTAATATCGTGGCCGAAAGATATAATCATCAAGCGATAGAGAAAGAAGCTCACGAGAAGTGGGCGGAATTGAATCTCTACGAGACTAATCTCGCTGACGAAGCGAAGGAGCCCTATTATCTACTCGTCGAGTTCCCGTACCCCTCGGGCGACCTCCACATCGGGCATTGGTATGCCTTCGCCGTCACCGACATCTATGCGCGGCTCTTGCGGATGCAGGGGAAAAATGTACTCTTCCCGATCGGCTTTGACGCCTTCGGCTTGCCAGCCGAGAATGCCGCCATCAAGCACGGGGTCAACCCGAAGGATTGGACCTATGCCAACATCGAGCGGATGAAGGGCCAGCTCGCGAGTATGGGGCCTTCGTTTGATTGGAACAAGATGGTGGTTGCCTGCGACCCTGAGTATTATCAATGGACCCAGTGGCTCTTCACGAAGCTCTTTGAGCATCATCTCGCCGAACACCGCCTTGCGGCAGTGAAATGGTGCCCAAAGGACCAAACCGTGCTCGCCAATGAACAAATTATCGATGGCAAATGCGAGCGCTGTGGCACCGAGGTCGAAGAGAAGCGGCTCACGCAGTGGTTTCTCAAGATTACCGACTACGCCGAGCGTCTCCTCGCGGGGCTCGACACGCTCCCGTGGCGCGAAGAGATCAAGGACGCCCAGCGTGCGTGGATAGGGAAGAGTGAAGGCGCGCACCTCTCGTTCGCCATAGCAGGTCGTGATGAAAAGATAAAAGTCTTCACCACGCGGCCCGACACCATCTTCGGCGTCACCTATGTCGTGCTCGCGCCCGAACACCCCCTGCTTCGCCAAGGCTACGCAGGGCAGACGCTTCTCGACAGCATCTCGAATCAAAACGATGTCGAAGAATATATCGCCGCAACTGCGAAGAAAACCGAGCGCGAGCGGAGTGAGAACAAAGAGAAGACGGGGGTGCGACTCGAGGGCGTCATGGCGATCAATCCCGCGACTAAAGAAGAGGTTCCCGTCTTCATCGCCGACTACGTCCTCGCCTCCTATGGCACGGGCGCGGTCATGGCCGTCCCCGCGCACGACGAGCGCGACTTTGAGTTTGCTACACGTCATAATTTGCCAATCAAGACGGTCATTGAGCCACTCTTCATAAAGAGCTCAGGCGACGATGCCGTGCGTGCCGATAAGCCAATGGTTGAACGTGAGACTATTTCTGCTCTCGTTCGTGATCCGAAAACTAACACATATCTCACGCTTCGTTGGAAGAAGGCCGCATGGACAACCTTTGTCACGGGCGGTGTTGAAGAAGGGCAAACTCCCGAAGAAGCCGCACGCGCTGAAATCTTACAAGAGACCGGATACCAGCATGTGCGACTAATACGAGAGTTCGGCATGGTGCATAGCAAGTTCTTTCATATTCCGAAAGACCAGAATCGTTTTGGGCACTTTCATAATTTCTTTTTCGAACTCGAAGATGACGCGCAATCCTCCGTCACCGTCGAAGAGTTGGCGAAGCATGAGGTAGTGTGGATGACTGCGCAAGAAGCGCGCTCTGCACTCACAGGCGAGTCGTTTGTGCAATTGCTCGATGAGACAATAGGCGAACATCCCTACACCGGCTCGGGTATCCTCGTGAATTCGGGCGAGTTCTCGGGGCGCGAGAGTGAAGTATCGAAGTCTGACTTCGTTACTTTTGTCGGTGGAGAGAAGGCGACCAACTATCGCCTGCGCGACTGGCTCGTGAGCCGTCAACGCTACTGGGGGTGCCCAATACCGATTGTCTACGACCCCGAGGGTGCGCCGCACGTGGTCCCGGCCGAGCACCTCCCGTGGCTCTTGCCGACCGACGTCGACTTCACGCCCACCGGTGAGGCGCCGCTCGCCTCGTCGAAGGAGCTCAAAGAGCGCGTCACGCGCATCTTCGGCGAGGGTTGGACGCCCGAGTATGACACGCTCGATACCTTCGTCGATTCGTCGTGGTACTTCTTGCGCTACCTCGATGCCAAGAACGCGCACAAATTCTCTGACCCCGCGCTGATGAAGAAGTGGTTGCCGGTCGATCGCTACTCGGGCGGGAGCGAGCACACGACGATGCATGTGCTCTACGCGCGATTCTTCACTAAGGCACTCTACGACCTCGCACTCGTGCCGGTCGATGAGCCCTTCGGCGAGCGCTTCAATCGCGGGCTCATCATGGGCCCGGACGGAGCTAAGATGAGCAAGTCGAAGGGGAACGTCGTGAACCCAGATGAGTTTGTCGCGAAGTATGGCGCCGACGCAGTGCGTATCTACTTGGCCTTTATCGGCCCCTACAACGAGCCGGGGAATTATCCCTGGAGCCTCGAGGGCGTCGCCGCGATGCGGAAGTTCCTCGATCGGGTGGTGCGGCTCGCTGATAAAATTGGTGAGAGCTCCGATCTCTCGGAAAAGCTCGCGCAGGCACTCGCACGCACGAGTGCGAAGCTTGTCGAAGACGGCGAACGGTTCAAATTCAACACCAGCGTCGCGGCGCTCATGATGCTCGTGAATGAGTTTGAAGCGACCGAAACATTTCCCCAATCAGCATTCCGCGAACTCGTCATCATGCTCGCACCCTTCGCGCCGCATCTCGCCGAGCATTTGTGGGAGAGGCAGGGCGGGGAGGGAAGCGTGCATACGCAAGCTCTCCCGAATGCCTCTCTTGCAGAAAGTGTCGTGCGAGAAATTATGGTGCAGGTGAACGGGAAGCGTCGCGGCTCGCTGACGCTCGCCGCGGATGTATCAGAAGAAGATGCGGTCATCGCCGCGCGGGCTCTGCCAACCGTGGCGACAGCACTTACGGGAGCCGAGCCGACGCGGATTATTTATGTGCCGGGGAAAGTGCTCAACCTCGTTATTTGACTTCTTTTAGAGCCTTTGCTATAAATTATACCACATGACAAAAGTAACCAAGAAACCAGCGCCGAAGAAGACTGCGGCTATGAAAAAACCGGTGGTCGCCTCGTTTTCGTTCGATGCCGCTGTTCTCGTGAAGCGACTTCTTGCCGCATCGCCTGAGCGCGCTCGCGAAGTGCTCGTCCGTCGCTTCGGCCTCGGTACCGCGTCTGAACGCGAGACGCTCGAGGCGATCGGCGATCGCTCGAGCATCACCCGCGAACGCGTCCGCCAGATCGAGGCGGCCGGTCTCGACGCTATTCGTTCGCACAAAGTCTTCGCCGAAGCCGAAGTAGCATTTACCGAGATCGCGAGCTATATCCGCTCGCTCGGCACTATCGTCTCTGAAGATGAACTCCTCGCTCTTCTCGGCAAGGATGAGAAGGCCCGCAATCGATTCCGTTTCCTCCTTGTGCTCCACGCGGCCTTCTCGCGCGAACGCGAGACCGATGAATTCTTCTCTCGCTGGCACGTCGACGCTTCGACCGCAGAGCACATTCACGCCGCGCTCTCGCGGCTCTATGCCTCGCTCCCCGATGAGGAGGTGCTCTCTGAGGGTGACGTGCTCGACCGCTTCCTCGATGAGTTGAAGGAGGTCAATGACGCCTATAAAAATGAAGAGGTCTTGAAGCGCTGGCTCTCGCTCTCGAAGCGCATCGGGAGCAATCCGCTCGCCGAATGGGGCCGCGTGACGGCACCGGCCATCCGCATCAAGGGCATCCGCGACTACGCCTATCTCGCGATCAAGCGCAACGGCGCGCCGATGCACTTCGGGGACGTCGCTTCGGCTATCGGCACGCTCTTCTCGAAGAAGGCGCATATCGCGACAACACACAACGAGCTCATCAAGGATCCGCGTTTCGTGCTCGTCGGCCGTGGCCTCTATGCGCTCACCGAGTGGGGCTACAAGCCGGGTGTGGTGCGCGATGTCGTCCGCGAGGTGCTCGAGAAGGGCGGCGCCATGAAGAAGGATGCGATTATCGACGAGGTCAAGAAGGTCCGCTTCGTCAAAGACAATACGATTCTCGTCAATCTGAACGATCCGCGCTATTTCAAGCGGATGAAGGATGGTCGCTACGCCGTCGCATAGAGTTTTATAAACAGATTCCGCGCGGCCCTTCGGGCCGCGCGGAATCTGTTGCTATACTGTACGCACCTATGTCACTCCTCCCATTCCTCGAAATTATCGAAGGGCACACCAAGAAGGCGAAGGACAAGCTCGGCGTACGCACGATGCCGCATCCGATCCTCTTCCTCGGCCTCGCGATTTTGATGATGTCGTTCGTCTTCATGCCGAGCCAGGTGTCGCTCGCACTCTCGCTCGCGCTCTTCTTGGCGCCACTCTGGCTCCCCGCGCTCCTTGTGGGCGGCGCGTGGACGCTCTGGGTCGTGCTCAAGCGCTCAGAGTTCATCGCGAAGCAGAAGACCATCCTGCTCGAGATCAAGCCGCCGCGCAATATCACCAAGACACCGCTTGCGATGGAGGCCGTTCTCTCCGGCCTTCATCTCGGGCCGGGAGAGAACACCTGGTATAAAAAATATATCCTTGGTGCGGTGCGGCCGTGGTGGTCGCTCGAGATAGCCTCGCTCGAGGGCAAGGTGCACTTCTATATCTGGACGCGGGCGAACTTCCGCCGTCTTATCGAGACACAGGTGTACGCACAGTACCCTGGCGCGCAGGTCGTCGAGGTGCCCGACTATACGCGCACTATCACCGCGAAGCCTGAGGAGTGGCAAGTTTGGGGTTGTGATTTTAAACATACTGCCGACGACCCACTCCCCATCAAGACGTATGTCGAATACGGTCTCGACAAGGTGCAGAAAGAGCCAGAGCAGACTGACCCGCTCGCTAATCTCATCGAATTCATGGGCTCGCTCGGCAAGGGCGAATATGTCTGGCTCCAATTCGGCATACGCGTTCATAAGGGTGAGAAATATGACAAACTTAATGCCGAAGGGAAGGCGTACACGTGGAAAGATCATGCCCAAGAGCTCATAACGAAAATCCGCGATGCGACGCGCGATGTCTATATCGATCCGGTAACAAAAGAAGAGCGCCCCGGCTTTCCGAATGCAACGAAGGGCCAGATGGAGAAGATCGCGGCGATCGAGCGTAATATCTCGAAGTTCGGCTTCGACGTCGTCGCGCGCAGCATCTATATCGCCGAACCGGAACGGTTTGACGCAATAATTATCACGGGTATCACCGGCATCTTCAAGCAATTCTCAAGTGAAGGTTGGAATGGCGTCGCGCCGACGGGCTGGCTGACGACCTTCGACGATTATCCGTGGGAGTTCGGTGCGAATAAGCTGAAGGATAAGTATCGCCGCTGGGTCGTCGAGGCGTATCGCCGTCGCCAATTCTTCCACGAGCCCTTCGATTACACGTCGACCTCGATGGTGATGAGTACCGAGGAGCTCGCCACGATCTATCATATCCCGTCGCGCGCCGTCGAGTCGCCGAGCCTCGCACGCGTCCAATCAGCGACCGGCGAGGCGCCGTCGAACTTGCCCGTCTAACATGCGATTCTCTCGACGCGAGATTATCGGTGTTGCCTTAGCATTTTTCCTCGTGGTCATCTATCTCGCCGCGCGACCCCCCGCGAGCTTCACGAGTGGGACGATCGTGCGCATCGAGCACGGCACTTCGGTGCCCGACATCGCGACTGAGCTCGCTCGAGCGCACATCGTCGAACATCCGACCATCCTCCGCACTATCCTGCGACTCTCTGGGCAGAGCGAGCAGGTGCAGACGGGGGTGTACCAATTCGCGGCGCCCGAGAATGTCCTCACGATTGCGCGACGACTCATCGCGGGCGACTACGGCCTACCGCCCGTGCGCATCACCTTCGTCGAGGGCGTGACGGTACGCGAGGCGGCTGCACAAGTCGCCGATGCACTCCCGACGACGAGCGCCGCGAACTTCTTCGTCCTCGCGAAGCCGCACGAGGGGTACCTCTTCCCCGATACCTACTTCTTCCAGCCCTCGACCGACGAAGCGACGATTGTGAGCACAATGCAAGCGAACTTCACCGCGAAGGTAGCACCAATGGAAAAAGATATCACTGCCTCCGGACATTCTCTCTCTGAGATAGTCACGATGGCGTCGCTTATAGAGAAGGAGGCGCGCACGACCGCCGATCGCCGCATGGTCGCGGGCATCTTGTGGAATCGTATCAAGGCGGGCATGCCGCTCCAGGTCGATGCGGTCTTCGGCTATATTTTCAATCGCGACACCTACTCACCCTCGTATGCCGATCTGAAGGTCGATTCGCTTTATAACACCTATCTGCACAAAGGCCTCCCGCCGGGGCCTATCTGCAACCCCGGCCTCGACGCGCTCGAAGCGGCCATCACCCCGACCGCGACCGACTATCTCTATTACTTGACCGACAAGAACGGCATCATGCACTACGCCACGACCTATGCCGCCCATCAGTCCAACCAGCGGAAGTATTTGTAGACTGACCCTTCCTATTTTACGAATACTGTGGCAGTATGCTACCGGATAGTTCTCGAGAGGTCTCGACACGCATCCTCACCCAAATCAAGGAGATTGTGATGAAAATCAGAAAAGATACCTGGCATTACCAAGCATTCGAATTCACCTTCCTCTTCAGCGACAACGACGTGCCCGATCACACGACGTTGCCGCGATACTGGGTACGCATCGGCGTGATGTCTCCCTTCGTCGCTCTGGCACTTGTTCTTCTCACCGTCTTTTGGTTGGTGACTATGGTTGTCGGCAATCTCGTCACCATTCTTACCGGCTGGGGTCTCTTCGTCTCCTTTTGTAGAGGTCGCATCTTATTCCAGGTAAGGGAATTCGATCTGATTCAACTCAAGATAAACGATGTGGAAGTGGTCTTTTCCTTCAGACTGGTGGCGGCAATCGTGTGGACAATCGTTCTGTGCTCGTATCTAGCATACCGATTCCCTCACGAGGCGTGGTTAGTCATGCTGATTGTCATGGCTGTCGCATGCATCGCGGCACTCGTTTACCAAGTCATCACTCGCATGGATGCGTACGAAGAACGTGCCCAGGCACGCTTCACCGAACAGCATTGGGACGCTGAAGCGAGCGATGAGTCTTTTCCTCCAAATGTCATCTCTTTCGAGCCGTAATCTGGCTTTTACCCGAAAAGTCCCGCTCGCGCGGGACTTTTGTTATAAAGCAAGAAATTGTGCTAATCTGCTTCTGGAGTTACTTACCTGGAGATTGCCATGCACTTCGAAGAAATGAGTCCTGAAGATCTGTACGGGCTTGGAAAGCAAATTGCCGAATTAGCCAAGACTCGCCCAGATATCGTGCATCGAATGTTTTTGGGAATGCATCACGGTTTCCAAGAGCGGAGAGAACATTCGCTTGGGCGAGTGCTTGAAATGCTTTGGCGGCACGGCACCTATGATGTTCCAGAGAGTCTAAAAATTCCTTTCGAGCCGTTATCGTCTGCCCCATCTGGTTCAAAAGGGTAATTTTCACTAAGGCCTCGCGTTCGCGCGAGGCCTTAAAAATTTGTTATCCTGAATATATGGATGTACGGGGCAAGAAAATATGGGTCGGGATGTCGGGGGGCGTAGATTCGGCAGTGTCGGCGGCACTGCTGCAGAAGGCTGGTGCCGAGGTGACGGGCGTGTTTATAAAAGGCTGGTACCCGAGCGGGATGCCGTGCACGTGGGCCCATGAGCGCCGCGACGCGATGCGCGTCGCGGCGCGTCTCCATATCCCTTTCATCACGCTCGACGCGAGCGCGGAATATAAGAAGAGCGTCATCGACTATATGCTCGCCGAATATGCGGCGGGCCGGACACCGAACCCGGACGTTATGTGCAACAGGGAAGTGAAGTTCGGCGCGTTCTATCGCGCGGCCAAGAACGCGGGTGCCGACGCTATCGCGACCGGGCACTACCGGAGTGGCGAGAAGGATCAAACCTACTTCCTCTGGGCGGTGCCGCGGGAGGTACTCGCCGAAACGATCTTCCCCGTTGGCGAGATGGAGAAGAGCGACGTGCGGAAGCTCGCAACACGATTCAATATCCCCGTTGCCGCGAAGAAGGATAGTCAGGGCGTCTGCTTCTTGGGGCCGGTCTCGCTCGATGAGTTCTTGCGCGCCGAGTTTGGCGAGGCGCGCGGGCGGGCGATCGATGAAAAAGGAGAGGTGATAGGCGAGCACGACGGGGCTCTCCTCTCGACGATCGGTGAGCGCGTCGCGCTCCGCGATGCCTCGCCCGGCCCGTGGTTCGTCCTTGCGAAGGATGTCGAGAAGAATGAACTCACGGTGGGGAAGGTGCGGGGGGTGCGCGCGAGCGAAGCGAGCGCGACTATCTCTTTTACCGATGCGAACTGGCACGCTGATCTGGCGACCACGGTCGAGGCGCAGTATCGCTATCGCGGCCCGCGCCTCGCGGGCCGCGTCGAGGATGATCGGTTTATTCCCGCCGCGCCACTCCCTGAGTCGCCTGCTTCCGGGCAGTCCATAGTCTTCTACTCTGCCACCGGAGCTCTCGTCGGAGGTGGTATCATTACCGCATGATCAACCGGCATTTCAAAATTGTTACGGCACTCATCGGGTGCATCATTCTCGCGAGCTTCTTGGTGTCGGTGCTCCATACCCGCGATAATGCTGAAAAAGCAAAACCCGTTGCTGTCGTTCTATCGATGCCGATACCCTCAGTCGCGCTGCGTGATACGTACAAAAAAGGCACCCATGCGATTACCGGTTCTATCGTCGTCCCCGATGCCTGCACGACCCCGACGGTCATCGCATCTCTGCAAGGCGCGACTTCGACAACCGAGAGTATTCTCATTGCAGTCTCGTTCCCGCTCGATACCGACATCTGCCTCGAGACCCAGACCGCAGTGAGCTTCAAGACGACGCTCGTCGCGCCCGCTGGTCTGCCTATCACGGCCACCGTCAACGGCACTCTCGCCACGACCACATCGCTATGACGACCAACCCGATTATCATCAAGGCGGACGGTTCGCGAGAAGAGTTCCAGCCCACGCGCCTTACTGCCTCGCTTATTCGAAGCGGTGCGGGCGAACATACGGCTGATCGCATCAGCAAACAAGTGACCGCCTCAGTCGTGCCGGGCATGAGCTCACGCGAGATCTACACGCGCGCCTTCTCACTCTTGCGCAAGGAGTCGCGACCAATCGCCGCGCGCTACTCGCTCCGGCGTGCGCTCCTCGAGTTTGGTCCCTCCGGCCACCCCTTTGAAGATTTCGTCTCACACCTCTACCGTGTCGAGGGTTGGGAGGTCGAGACCCGCAAGATTATGAAGGGGCATTGCGTCTCGCACGAGGTCGACTTCTACGCCACGCATCCGGGGCAGAACGTCTTCCTTGCCGCCGAGCTGAAGTATCACAACGACCCGAATTATAAGACCGACCTCAAGGTCGCGCTCTATGTGAAGAGCCGCTTCGACGACATCTTCGCCTGCGATAAGGACTCGCGCACCTGCCCGATCGACCGCGGCATCCTCGTGACGAATACGAAGTTTACTTCTGAGGCAGTCGCCTATGCCGAGTGCTCGGGCGTCGAGCTCCTCGGCTGGAGCTACCCGCTCCACGACTCGCTTCTCATCCGCATGAGCCGCGCGAAGGTATACCCGATTACTACCCTGACCGGCCTCTCGCGCGGCGAGAAGCGGCTCCTTATCGACGCGGGCGTCGTCGCCGTCGACGAGATCGTTCGCGATCGCCGCAAGCTTGACGTGCTCCGCCTCACGCCCGAGCGCGTGGGCGTGCTTCTCGCCGAGGCAGAAGGGCTCCTCTCGCTCCCGGACATCTTGCACGATAGTATGATGCTATGACCAACTCGCCCGTACTACCTTTCGTTGGAGGGTTCATGCTTGGACTTCTCTGCGCCGGCGCGTGGTTCAGTACGAAAGATGCTTTGTTATTGCCGCTCTCTCCCTTCTCGTCTCGCGGACAAACGGCGACATCGACATCTCGAGAGACGCCCGACAGTGGCGCCGTATCCGTCGTCGATCAGCCGGCAGGCCTGGCCGTTGTTCTCGAATCGCTCACGGTCCCACCACCTGGTGTCTGGGTCGCCGTCCGTGAAGTAAATGATAGCGATCTCGGGAACGTGCTCGGTGCCCTGCACGCTACCGGTCCGCGAACGACGCTCTCCGTCCCGCTTCTGCGCGCGACGCTCCCCAGCCTGCGGTATGCAGTCGAGTTATATCGCGATGATGGTAATGACGCCTTTGATCTCATGACCGACAGCGTGTACGTCGACTTCGCGACCGGACAGCCGGTAGTCGCTTATTTCACCGCACACTAATATGGCTGAATTCAAGAAGGGCTATAACCCGAATCGCAGCAGCGACTGGAACTATGGCGGCAAGAAGTGGCGACTCTCGCGCTCAAAGATTGACCTCTTTATCGAATGCCCGCGTTGCTTCTATCTCGACAACAAGCTCGGCACCGCGCGCCCGCGCGGCCCGGCCTTCACCTTGAACGTCGCGGTCGACACGCTTCTCAAAAAAGAATTTGATATCCACCGCGCCCGCGGCTCCCAGCATCCGCTCCTCGCCGCGTATGGCGTCGATGCCGTCCCCTATCAACATGCGCAACTCGATACCTGGCGCGAGAACTTCGAGGGCGTCGAGCACCGCCATGCGCCGACGGGGCTCACGGTCTCGGGCGCCATCGACGATGTGTGGATCAACCCCGTGGGCGAGCTCATCGTTGTCGACTATAAGGCGACCTCGAAGAGCGGCACGATAACCTCGCTCGCTGACTCTTCGTGGGAGGAGCAGTATCGCCGCCAGATCGGCGTGTATCAGTGGCTCTTGCGGCAAAACGGCTTCACGGTCTCTGACACCGGCTACTTCGTCTATGCGAATGCGCGATTCGACAAAGAAGCCTTCGACGGCCAGCTCGAGTTCGAGGTAACGCTCATCCCCTGCGAGGGCTCGACCGATTGGATAGAGGAGACGCTCCCGCGCGTGAAGGCGTGTCTCGAGAACGACGCTATCCCCGAGCCCGGTGCCAAGTGCGAATTTTGCCCCTATCGCACCGCAGCGGGGAAGAAGCTCCTCGCGCTCCATCGAAGCAATTCTTAATGGCGGGCATTACTTTTTCTGGTATAATGCCTAGTATGGATACGAAGATTTCATTTGATCTGATTTTCGAACCGGAGAAGGAGGGTGGTTATACCGTCACCGTACCGGCCATCCCCGAGTGTGTCACCTACGGAGCATCATTTGAAGAGGCTTCTGGTAACGCGCGGGAGGCGATTCTCCTCTGTCTTGAAGACAGACATGAGAACGGACAAGCGCTCCCTGAGGAGGCGCCGCGCGCGGTATTGAGTTCCATCGAATTCTCACGAAGAGAGTTGCTTACCCATGCGTAATACGGCGCGGCCAAAAGAGATTGTCGCGTATCTAGAACAGAACGGTTTTGTCTTTATACGTCAACGCGGCAGTCACGCTCTATATCGGCATGCAGATGGGCGTGGTACGGTCGTGCCGATGCATAATCGCGATTTGCCGATCGGCACGCTACGCAACATCTTCAAAAGAGCAGGAGTATCGATGGATGATTTCTAAAATTTGGAAAAAATGACCGTGAAGATCGAGCCGTCGTGGGAGAGCGCCCTGCAGGATGAATTCTCGAAAGAGTATTTCAAGAAGCTCACGGCTTTTGTAAAAGAAGAATACCAAGAGGGAAGTGTATATCCCGCGCCGCAGAACATCTTCCGCGCTTTTGATCTCTGCCCATTCGATAAAGTAAAAGTTGTTATTTTGGGGCAAGACCCCTATCACGGAGCAGGGCAGGCGAACGGCCTCTCTTTTGCCGTGAATGACGGCGTGGCTACCCCGCCGTCACTACAAAATATCTTCAAAGAAATCGCGAGTGATTGGGAAGGTCGGACTCTCCCAAAAAGAGATGGCGACTTGTCGCGCTGGGCCGAACAAGGCGTCCTGCTCTTGAACGCGACCTTGACCGTTCGCGCACGCACGGCGGGGAGTCATCAGGGGAAAGGCTGGGAAGAGTTTACCGACGCGGTTATCCGCACGCTATCAGAGAACCGCGAACATCTCGTCTTCTTGCTCTGGGGCAATTATGCGAAGGCGAAGGGCGCGCACATCGATCGTGCCCGGCACCTCGTCCTCACCGCACCGCATCCTTCGCCCTTCTCCGCCGCTTCGGGCTTCTTCGGCTGTAAGCACTTCAGCAAAGCTAACGACTATCTCATCGCCCACGGCGAAGCGCCAATAGACTGGTCATAATCATCCGCGTATACTTCGTCTCATGAACCACACGCCACAGATACGAGAGGCTTTGCGCTTTGCCGCGCGCAAGCACCACGGCCAGTTGCGCATCGCGCACGCGGACGGCCCGATGCCCTTCATCGTGCACCCCTTTTCGGTCGCACTTCTCGTCGCTGAGGATGGCGCGCACGATGACGTCGTCACGGCGGCGCTCCTCCATGACACGATCGAGGACACTGCTACGACACGCGAGGAGCTCGCGAACGCCTTCAACGAGCAAATCGCGCTCTTGGTCGACGCTGTGAGCGAATGCAAAGAGCGAGACGGCCGCGTGCTCGACTGGGAAGAACGAAAACGCGATTATCTCATGCGCATCGAAGCGTCGAGCGTCGACGCGGTCGTGATCGTCGTGGCAGACAAGATCGACAATATCGAGAGCCGGATCGAAGAGTACGAGCGTGAGGGCGAGGCATTCTTCGCTCATTGGTCGCAGTCGAACGACCTGCATCTCTGGTTCCATGGCGAGGTGCTCCGCATCGCGCAGGCGCGCATGCCGGAGCACCCGCTCACGCACCGCCTCGCGGAGACGCACGCCCGCCAGCTCGCCGTCTTTGGGAAATAATTTGCGGCCGCACCGCAGTATTGCTATTGTGCACAGTATGAAAACTGAATGGGATCTCTCGCTCCTCTGTTCCGGCCTCGACGATCCTCGCATCGAACGAGATCAGAAGCAGGCTGACAGAGCAATCGCCACGTTTGTAAAAAAATATAAGAAGGACAAGAGGCATCTCAAGAATCCTGCTGCACTCGCAATCGCGCTTGCCGATTACGAGAAGCTTATCGGCCTCTCCGCGGCGCGGGCAAGCTACTACACATGGTTCCGCAAAGAGCTCAATGTCGAGGACAAGGCTGCTGAAGCGCTCGCGACGAAGCTCGACGAACGCGGCACGAAGCGCGGCAATACGATGCTCTTCTTTGCGCTTGAGCTCGGCCGGCTCCCGAAAGCGACACAAAAGAAGTTCCTCGTCGCTCCCATTCTCGCACCCTATCGATACTGGCTCAAACAACTCTTCGACACGGCGAAATATGATCTCTCCGAGCCGGAAGAGAAGATTATCTCGCTTCTCGGGAGTGTCTCGTATGATCGCTGGATCCAAGCGACTGAAAATATATTGAACAAGAAAACCGTGCGTCACAAAGGTCGGGATCTGCCGCTCCCCGAGGCGCAGGCGATGGTGCAGAATCTCCCGACTCCTGAACGCCGCGCTCTTTACAGAAATATTCGTGACGTATACGAGAGCGTCGGCGATGTCGCCGAGAGTGAAATCAATGCCATCTACACGAGTAAGAAGATCCAAGACGAACTCCGCGGCTTCACGGCCCCTTACGAGGCGACGATCCTTGGTTATCAGAATGACCCGAAGAGCATACTCGCACTCGTTGATGCGGTCGCGAAACGAGAATCCATCGCACACCGCTTCTACGAAGTGAAGCGCCGATTATTGAAAGAAGAGAAGCTGACCTATGCCGATCGCGCCGCGCATGTCGGCGCTATCAAGACGAAAGTTCCATTCGACAAGGCTGTCAAGATCGTGCGCGAGACCTTCGGTTCGCTCGATCCGCAATATGCCGATATCTTCGATCGCCTGCTCAACAATGGTCAAGTCGATGTCGCGCCGAAGAAAGGGAAGTCCGGCGGTGCCTTTTGCGCCGGTGGTGCCAATGTGCCGACCTTCGTCCTCTTGAACCATATAGACAATTTCGAATCGCTCAAGACGCTTGCGCACGAGATGGGACACGCGATCCATACCGAGCGCGCGAAGAGTCAACGACCGCTCTACGAAGGATACCCCATATCGACTGCCGAGACAGCGAGTACCTTCTTCGAGGCGGCGGCGCTTCATCGCGTTATTGAATCGCTTCAGCCCGAAGAGCGCGTCATCGCCCTGCACGACACGGTGCAAGACAATATCGCTACCGTTTTCCGTCAGGTCGCCTGCTTCCGTTTCGAACAAGCGCTCCACGCCGAGATTCGACGTGATGGGTATGTGCCGAAGGAACGCATTGCAGAGATCATGAACGAACACACCGCCTCGTATCTTGGTCCGGCCGTCGAGCTCGAACCGAGCGACGGATACTTCTTCGTTACTTGGAGCCATGTACGCCGATTCTTCTATGTCTATACCTATGCCTACGGCCAGCTGATCTCGAAAGCGTTACTTGCAAAAGTAGAAAAAGATCCGCACTTCATAAAAAAAGTCGATGGTTTCTTCACCTCAGGCGAGAGCAAGTCGCCCTACGACATTTTCAAATCCTGCGGTCTCGATACGAAGAAGCCCGATATATTCCTCGATGGACTCGCGAGCATTGAGCGCGATGTCGCCGAGCTCGAACGCCTCACGAAATAGCGTCTTCGCGCTTCATTGCGCGCCGGCTTGAAATATCGTATATTCCGCCTAGACGCATGGCGGGCGCCATGTGATGATTTTTCAAGGGGAACCATCATGAGCGAACGGTTGAAAATGGCGCATGCCTTGTTACGTGAGGCAAAGTTGGTCGAAGGAGCGCAAGGTGTTCCGATTCCCGATAAGCCGGGGTGGGAACAAGCTATCTTCAACGTGGATGTGCTCGGCGCATCCCGCGTCGTCAACGAATATTACACGGGGCGGAATCAATGCTTCTTTGGGACAATGCAGGTTTTCGTTTATGGGGAGTTGGCCATCATCGTTCAATATGCAGGAGATCCTGCTGAGCAGTCGCTCACGACAACTCGTGTGGCTCTCATCCCCTGATCGCCCTTCGCGACGACAACCGCCCCACGGGGCGGTTTTTTTATACACAGGCGCATGGTATCTTTTGCAACATGACCGTATCTGAAGTTCGTGCGCGGTACCTCGCCTTCTACGCGAAGCGCGGGCACGCGATTATCCCTTCGGCACCTATCGTGCCCGAGAACGATCCGACGACGCTCTTCACGAGCAGCGGTATGCAACCGCTTGTCCCGTACCTCCTCGGCCAGCCGCACCCCGAGGGCAATCGCCTCGCCGATTCGCAAATGTCCTTCCGTGCTGAGGACATCGAGGAGGTCGGCGACAATCGTCACACGACCTTTTTTGAGATGCTCGGGAACTGGTCGCTCGGCGATTATTTCAAACAAGAACAGCTCCCGTGGTTCTTCGAATTCTTAACGAGCAGAGAAGAAGGGCTCGGCCTCGACCCGACGCACCTCTACATGACCACCTTCTCGGGCGATGAGGAGAGCGGTATGAGTGCCGACACTGAGTCGGTAGCGATCTGGCAGAAGCTCGGTGTCGCCGAGGATCATCTCTTCGCGTATGGTGCAAAGAAGAATTGGTGGAGCAGGGCAGGAGTACCGGCGAAGATGCCCGTCGGCGAGATCGGCGGCCCTGATTCTGAAATGTTTTATGATTTCAACACCCCGCATGACCCGGCCTTCGGCGAGACCTGTCACCCCAACTGCGACTGTGGCCGCTTCATCGAGATAGGGAACTCGGTCTTCATGCAGTTCATCAAGCAGGCTGACGGCTCTTTCGCAGAATTGCCGAAGCGCAATGTCGACTTCGGCGGGGGGCTCGAGCGTCTCACGGCCGCCACCTGCGGCAACGCGGACATCTTCCTCATCGACGTTTTCGACGCGGCACGCACCGTCCTCGAGACGCGTTCGGGCAAGATTTATCCAAGGTCGAACCTTGGAAAAAACGACGGCGTAGATTCAACATGGAATACGACGCGCTCGTTCAGGATCGTGCTCGACCACATGCGCGCGGCATCCTTCATGCTCGCCTCGGGCATCCGGCCCGCTAACAGCGAGCAGGGCTACGTCTTGCGCCGCCTTATCCGCCGCTCTATCCGCGAGGTCGACAAGCTCGGTATCAAAGAGGCGGTGCTCGCTGATGTCGCGAGCGGCTTCGGTACGGCGTATAGCGACGCGTATCCCTTCGTACAAGAAAGCGCGGCGCTCATCCGCGAAGAATTGGAGAAAGAAGAAGCGCAGTTTAGGAAGACGCTAACCAACGGCATGCGCGAGCTCGAGAAGATGGGAACGGAAATTGACGCATTCTTACTCTTCACGACCTATGGCTTCCCGGTCGAGCTCACCGAAGAGATTGCGCGAGAGCGTGGTGTGGCGCTCGACATGAGTGCCGTGCAGGCGAAGATGCGCGAGCACCAAGCACTCTCGCGCGCCGGCGCCGCACAGAAGTTCGCAGGCGGGCTTGCCGATCACGCCGAGACGACCGTGCGCTATCACACCGCGCACCACCTTCTCCTTCGAGCACTCCAAGAAGTCCTCG
This sequence comes from bacterium, assembly GCA_023269085.1. Taxonomy (GTDB): domain Bacteria; phylum Patescibacteriota; class Minisyncoccia; order Phycocordibacterales; family Phycocordibacteraceae; genus C7867-001. The sequence continues at coordinate 165,113 of JAHFML010000002.1, forward strand.
GCCCCGAGGTGCACCAACGCGGGAGCAACATCACGAGCGAGCGCTTGCGGCTCGACTTCTCGCATGGCGCGAAGATGACGGAGGAGCAGAAGAGGGAAGTCGAGCGCCTCGTGAATGAGAAGATTGCCGAGGCCTTGCCGGTCACCCGCACCGTGATGCGCCTCGAAGACGCCGAGGCACTCGAGGCGGAGCACGAGTTCGGTGCGCGCTATCCTGAGCAGGTGAGCGTCTATTCGGTCGGCCCAGCTGACGCGACGAATGCCGACCCGAAGTTTAACGAAGCCTACTCGATAGAGTTCTGCGGCGGGCCGCACATCACCAACACCAGCGAGCTCGGTGTCGGCGATAAACATTTCAAAATCCTCAAAGAAGAAGCCTCCTCTGCTGGCATCCGCCGCATCAAAGCAGTGCTAGAATAGTCGCATGGGTCTTTCGGATTTATTTTCGCACGGGAAGAAGCGCGGAGAGTCGGTACTGCTTATCGACGTCGGCGCGACGGCGGTCGCCGGCGCCTATGTGCGTTATGAGGGCGACGAGCTCCCGAACATTCTCTATACTCGCCGCGCGCCGATCGAGATGCACGAGGGCGAAGCCCACGAGCGCGCGATGCTCCGCACGCTCGAGACACTCGGGAACGATATCTTGCGCGAAGGTTCTCCCGCGCTCTATCGTGCTGTCGGGAGCGGCACCGCCGACTTCATCCTCGTCTCGGTCGACGCCCCATGGCAAGAGACGACAATTCGTACCGAGTCGTTTGAAGAGAAAGAGTCGTTCCTCTTCACTCGCAGTCTCGTGACCAAGCGGCTCACCGAGACCGACGCGACGCCCGCCGAGCAGATACTCGTCGACGAGAGTGTCATCGGTGCTATCGTAAATGGTTATGAGACGAACAATCCTTATGGGAAAAAGATTGATCGCGCGTCGATCTTCGTACTCACTTCGCGCATCGATGCGCGTATCGCTCACGGAACCATCGGCGTGCTCCGCACCATTTTTCACACTAAGCACATCATGCCGATAGCCGGCAGTTCTCTCCGCTACCAGGCCATCCGCACAGTCTTCCCCCACGAGAAGAATGTGCTCGTCCTCGACGCGACCAGTCCCGACGTCACTTCGATCTCGCTCATCCGCAACGGTTTCTTCGTCATGATGTCGCATACCGCCAGTGGCGACGGGCGGAACGAGGCAAATTCTCTCTCGGCAGAAATATCAGAGATCGCCGCGCAATATCCTCTGCCGCGCACCATCTTCTTACTCGCGCGCGAATCCGATATAGCGACCGTGCGCGACTCACTCACTTCGGCGAACTTGGAGAAGCTGTGGATTTCGGATAATCCGCCAACAATCGTGCCAATATTCGGAAGTCAGATCACCGAATGGGTCAAACAGGCTACCGTCGAACCAGCCGATACGATCCTGCTCCTTATGACCGTTTACTATCAACACCGTCTGCCGACTGACATCGGCTGATGCTATACTCGAAACATATGCGTACCATAAATGACATAATCCCGCCGTCTCGCCGTCCAATAGGAGAGAATCCGATGAATGACCAAGCCGCCACGCGACCCGAGCGATCATTGAAGTTCCCATTCTTGACGCTTACCATAACCCTGCTCGTCACCGCTGGTGCAGTCGGTGCGCTCTATCACTTCTCGACCGCGAGGGTTGAAGTAACGCCAAACACGCTCTCGGCTGCAGTCCATGGTAGCTTCACGGCGACGCAGAGCTCCGGCGCTTTGCCGTATGAGATCATCACCGCGGAGAAGATCGCTTCGCAGAGCGTGAAGAGCAGTGGTACGAAGGCCGTCACGGGCACGGCATCAGGGACTATTACTATCTACAACACGCAGGCGAAACCGCAGAAGCTCATCGCCACGACTCGCTTCGCGACGACCGCCGGGCTTATATTCCGCATTCATGCCGCCGCGACCGTTCCGGGCGGCACTGCCGCGAAGCCGGGGAGCGTCGTAGCGCGTGTCTATGCCGACAAAATGGGAGATACCTATAACGTCGCACCGACATCATTCACGGTGCCCGGGTTCTCGGGCACGCCGCAGGCAAGTCAGGTCTACGCGCGTTCGACTGCGGCGATGACGGGCGGAGCCTCGGGCACCGTGCCCATCATCGACGCGGGCGTCGAATCGCAAACGCGAGTCGCACTTTCATCAGCACTCGCGTCGGATCTCTCGACTAGCATCCAGGGCCAGATTCCCGCTGGCTATACGCTTCTCCCGGGTGCGGCAACGACCACCTTTGCCGCCCTGCCGTCGACTCTCACGGCAACGACCGGTACAGTTGACGTGAAGGAGCAGGGAACCATTACCGCCGTCGTGTTCCCGAGCGTCGCACTCGCAAAGAGCATTGCCGCGTCGATCTCGGCACTCAGCTACAACGGCGAAGCGCTCTCGCTCCAGCCGTCGAGCAATGTAACACTTTCTGCGACTAGCTTACCGACGATCGACGCATCGTCGTTCATCTTCCAGCTCACCGGAACTGCCGCGTTTGTCTATACGATCGATTCGACCCGTATCGAGGCGGCTGTCGCAGGAAAGACCCCCTCCGAGGCACAAGTTGCGCTCACGAATTACCCCGAGGTGAAGCGCGCGGTGCTCGTCCTCCGCCCCTTCTGGCGGCAGACCTTCCCGCAAGACCCTTCGGCAATCGCCGTCACGGTAGCTAATCCGTAGTTCCCATTTGACGATTCTAACGGCGTCTGCTAGATTAGCTAAGTACTTGGCACAGGTAATGAACAAGAGATGACAAACGGCACAGAAACGACAACGACGAATGGGTTCGTCGAGGAGGTCTTGCCTAACTCTCTCTTCCGTGTTCGTCTACCAGCCAAGGAAGGTGCTACCGGCGAAGGCGAGTTGCTACTCGCATATCTCGCCGGTAAGATGCGTTTACACCGTATCCGCGTTCTGGTCGGTGACCAAGTCGATATGGTGCTTGACCCCTACGGGGGTCGCGCGCGAATTGTGCGACGATTAACCTAACCCTTTACCTCAGATTACGATGAAAGTTCGGGCCTCAATCAGAGTACAGCAACCAGGAGACCAACTCGTACGCCGAGGGGGACGTTTGTATCGTATTAACAAGAAGAACCCGCGTCGCAAGGCGCGTCAAGGCTAATATTTCAATATGCGTATTGCCGGCGTCACCATTCCCGATACTAAACAGCTTGCGTATTCATTGCCGCTTATCTTCGGCATTGGCCCAACGCGCGCCCGCGACATTCTGAAGACCGTCGGCATCGCTGAGACCAAGAAGGGGAAAGATCTCACTGCTGATGAGGAACAAAAGATCCGTGCGCTCGCCGAAGGCTATCTCATCGAAGGCGAGCTCCGCCGTGAGATCGGCCAGAACATCAAGCGCCTGAAGGACATTCGCTCGATTCGCGGTGATCGGCACAGCCGCGGGCTCCCCGTTCGCGGCCAGCGCACCAAGACGAACTCGCGAACGCGCCGCGGCAACGTGCGCAAGACGATGACCTCCGGTCGTCGCACCCTTGAAAAAACATAATTAACCTATGGGAAAGAAACGAATCATCAAGAAAAGCGGCAAAGGTCTCGACCAGGGGCGCAAGGAGCGCGCCCTCGGCAAGGCGACCAAGCGCCACATCGAGAGGGGCGTCCTCCATGTCGAGGCGACCTTCAACAACACCAAAGCCGTCATCACCGACGAGAAGGGCAATGCGGTCATCTCGTCGTCGGCCGGCGCGCTCGGCTTCTCGGGAGCACGCAAGTCGACGCCGTATGCTGCGGCCAAGGTCGGCGAGCTCCTCGGCGAGAAGGGCATGATGATCGGCCTCAAAGAGGCGACCGTCATCATTCGTGGTGTCGGCGCTGGCCGCGAGTCGGTCTTGCGTGCCTTCTCCGGCAAGGGTATCCAGATCAAATCTATCAAGGACATGACGCCGGTGCCGCACAACGGCCCGCGCCCGCCTAAGGCACGTCGCATATAAATAAATTATGAAAACCGGACCACGATACAAAATAGCGAAGCGCCTCGGCGCGACTGTCTTCGAGAAGGCGCAGACTCAGAAGTTCGCCATCTCGGCAGAGCGATCGGCGAAGAACAAGCGCCGTTCGCGCGGTCGTCAGAGCGAATACGGCAAGCAGATGCTCGAGAAGCAGAAGGTGCGCGTAACCTACGGCCTTACCGAGCGCCAGTTCCGCAATTATGTGAAGAAGTCGCTCGATGCGCATAGCGTGAAGCCGTCTGACAGGCTCCATGAGCTCCTCGAGATGCGTCTCGACAATGTCGTGTGGCGGCTCGGCCTCGTCTCAACACGGCGCGGCGCGCGTCAAATGGTCGCCCATGGCCATGTCGAGGTCGCGGGGAAGAAGACTCGCGTCCCGTCCTATGCGCTCACGGTGGGCGACAAGATTAGCGTGCGCGACGCTTCGAAGAAGCATGGCGTGCTCGAGGGCTTCGCCGACCGTTTCGCTAATGCAAAGCTCCCGTCATGGCTCTCGTGGGATGTGAAGTCGATGCAGGGCTCGGTCGTCGAGCGACCGACCACGAGCTCAGCGGACACGGCGGGCGACCTCGTGTCGGTGCTCTCGTTCTACACGAGATAATTTATTTATTCACTGGTAATTACGATTGAGTTATGGAACACCACATTACGCTCCCCAGCAAGCCTCGCGTTGTCTCTGAAGAAGGCACCCAAGGCGTTTATGAAATCGACTCGCTCTACCCGGGCTACGGTCACACGCTCGGCAATAGCCTTCGCCGCATTATCCTCTCCTCGCTCCCCGGTGCGACCGTGACGCAAGTCAAGATCGAGGGTGTCCCGCACGAGTTCGCCGCCATCGAGGGCGCGCGCGAGACCATCATGGAGATTCTCCTCAACTTGAAGCGTGTCCACTTCGTCTTGCACGGCGATGAGGCACAGACTATTTCGCTCGTTGCAAAGGGCAGTGGCGAAGTTACCGCAAAGAGCTTCAATCTTCCTTCACAGGTCGAGATCGTAAATCTCGATCAGCATATCGCCGACCTCTCGGGCAAGGCGACGCTCGAGATCGAGGCGACTATCGAACGCGGTCTCGGCTATGTCCCGCGCGAAACACTTACCAAGGAGAAGGTCGATATCGGCACTATCGCGCTCGATGCGACCTTCACGCCGATTCGCCGCGTCAATTATGAAGTCGAGAACATGCGTGTTGGCGACCGTACCGACTTCAACCGTTTGCGCATCCTCATCGAGACGAACGGCACCGTGAGCCCGCGCGAAGCGCTCGAGAGCTCTATCGAGATGATGATTCATCAGCTCAAGGCGGTTATCGGCTTCCAAGAATCGCTCGAAGAAATCGAAATGACTCGGGACGAGACTCCCGTTGCGGGAGTCTCGGAAGCAACCAAGATTAAGATTGCCGATCTCGAGCTCTCGACGCGTATCACCTCGGCGCTTGAAGAAGCAGGCATAAAGAGCGCGGCTGGTCTCGCCCGCAAGTCGGCTGACGCGCTCAAAGAGCTCGACGGTATCGGCGATAAGGCGGTCGAAGAGATCGTCGCCGCTCTCTCGCGCTTCGGTCTCGCGCTCAAGAGCGAATAATCATTCCTATGGCCTACACTAAGAAAGCACAGACCTTCGGTCGCCCCAGCAACCAACGCCGCGCACTCATGCGCTCCTTGGCGCGTTCGCTCGTGCTCGAAGAACGCATCTCGACCACCGAGGCGAAGGCGAAGGCGATGCGCCCGTTCGTCGAGCGGCTCGTCACCTATGCCAAGAAGAACACGCTCGCGAGCCGTCGCCTCACCAAGAGTCATCTCGGCGATGACGAGGCCGTGAAGAAGCTCTTCGAGTCAATCGCACCGCGCTACACCGAGCGCGCCGGCGGCTACACCCGCATCGTGAAGCGCACGATGCGTGGCAGCAATGACGCGCGCAAGCTTGCGTATATCGCTTTTGTTTAGTATCACTACATCATGACAACCCGTATCACCATCCCCGAGACGACTACCTACACGATCGACGCAACCGATCGTACGCTTGGTCGTGTCGCGAGCGAGGCGGCGAGCGCTCTCCTCGGCAAGAAGTCGGTACACTTCGCCAAGAATATCGCTCTGCCGATTACCGTCGTTGTCGCGAATGCCGCGAAGATGCATCTCCCGAGCAAGCGCACGGAAGGTAAAGTCTACACGCGCTACACCGGCTTCCCTGATGGTCTTCGCGAGATGACGATGAAGGAGATGCTCGAGAAGAAGGGCGTCGAAGAGGTCGTGAAGAAGACCGTCGACGGCATGATCCCGCGCAACCGCCTGCGCGCGCCCCGCATGAAGAATCTCGTCGTTACCGCATAATTACATCATGACTGCTACCACCAATTTCATCACCGCCGTCGGCCGTCGCAAGACCTCTATCGCGAGCGTCCGTATGTCGGTCGCCAATAAGCCGAGCGTCAAGGTCAACGGCAAGACGACCAAAGAATATTTCAAGACCGACGACCGCGCGAAGGTAGCCGAAGAGGCGCTCACGATCGCCGACAGCGCCGCGGCCTATGCGGTCACCGCACACGTCGAGGGCGGCGGTGTCGCGGCACAGGCCGAGGCGCTTCGCCACGCTATAAGCCGCGCTATTATTTCAGCCGAGCCGAAAACGCGTGCGACTCTGAAGACCGCCGGCCTCCTCACCCGCGATGCGCGTGCTAAGGAGCGCAAGAAGCCCGGTCTCGTCAAAGCCCGCAAGGCCAAGCAGTGGAGCAAGCGCTAGTCTCCCCAACAACCGCCGAATGGTGACGACTGCGAGGGGAAATAAAACCAGTTATGTGAAATTGAAGAAATGATTTTATAAAACTCGCTATGAAAAAATACATACTATTCATAGGATATATCATTGGAATTTTAGTTCTGTTGGTTATTGTAATGAAAGTGTTTTTTCCTGTTTATCATGTAAAATCAATCTCCGAAACAAGAGAAAGAGGTAGCGATTACAGTTACTACATTGTTGTGAGCAGATTTTACTATTCCTTTTTTGATAAAAAAACAAATGACATAATTTTATTTAAACCAATTACAATTAATAATAGAGACCTGGGTGGCCTAACAGATAGCGGTGTTTGGATTTTTAATGTAGGTGTTGTAGGAAACAATGTTACTCTTTTTTCAAAAAAGACAGATGAGATAGAAAAGAAACTGTCTGAAGGCTACGAGCCTAAATTTATTGATGGTTTTGATGATAGAAGCGGTATTGTATCAAATGAAAAAATTATAGGAAAGGTGATTTTTAGTTTTGAGTGTTGCAATTAATTCTGGAACTTAGGTTTTTGATCTTTGACTCTGGGCATCACTTCAGGCACAATAGGAGTATGCAAGAATGGCACGGAGATGATATAGACAGTGAGGACATAACGCTTGAAGCAGAAAACAACGAGCCGCCGAAGGGCGGCGACTGCGAGAAAAAGGTCGCGAAGCTCAAGAGCGAACTCGAGAAGGTGATTGCCGAGAAGCAGGAGAACTTGGACGGCTGGCAGAGGGCGAAGGCTGATTATGTGAATCTGCTCAAACGATCGAGCGAGGAGGCTAAAGCCTCGGAGTTGAAGGGGAAAATAAATGCGGTAGAAGTTTTGTTGCCCGCCTTCGATTCTTTAGAGCGCGCGAAGGAGCACGGCGAGGTACCCGAGGGTTTCGCTGCTATTGCGCGTCAGCTCGAGAGCGCATTCGCCGGGCTCGAGCTCGAAGAGATCGGCGAAGTCGACACCGCGTTTGATCCGGCGCTTCACGAAGCATTCGGCCAAGACGCGGTCGAGTCGCCGGAGAGGGATGAGGTGCTCACGGCCGTATTAGAGAAAGGGTGGCGAGTGGGCGAGACGGTCATCCGACCCGCGAAGGTGCGCGTCGGGCAGTACAAAAATTAGTTGCATAGCCGCACGCGTTTTCGTAGAATTAGCAGACAGCACGATAATTTATTTTCATTATGGCAAAAATTCTTGGTATCGATTTGGGAACAACGAACTCGGCGATGGCTATCGTCGAGGGCGGTGAGCCGCGCGTTCTCGAGAACGCAGAAGGCGCGCGCACGACGCCATCTATCATCGCGGTCGGGAAGAACGGCGAGCGCATCGTCGGCACGCTCGCGAAGCGCCAGTCAGTGACGAACCCGCTCAACACGATTTATCAGATCAAGCGCTTCATCGGTCACACCTTCGACGAGCCGGAGGTGCAGAAGGATAAGGCGGTCGTGCCCTTCGAGATGCGCAAGGCTGATAACGGCGGCATCGAGGTCAAGATGAATGACAAATGGTATCGCCCTGAAGAGGTCTCGGCGATGATCCTCGGCAAGCTGAAGGCCGATGCAGAGGCGAAGCTCGGCGAGAAGATCACCGAAGCGGTCATCACCGTCCCCGCCTACTTCAACGACGACCAGCGCAGCGCAACCAAGGCGGCGGGGCAGATCGCCGGCCTCGAGGTCAAGCGCATCATCAACGAGCCGACCGCCGCCGCGCTCGCGTACGGATTTAATAAAAAGAAGGACGAGAAGATCGCGGTCTTCGACTTCGGCGGCGGGACATTCGACATATCGATTCTCGAAGTCGCAAACACCGACGGCGACAGCTCGATCGAGGTCAAGAGCACCGATGGCGACGCGCACTTGGGCGGCAAGGATATCGATCAGAAGATCATCAACTGGCTTGCCGATGAGTTTAAGAAGGAGAGCGGTATCGATGTGCGGAACGACGCGCTCGCGCGTCAGCGTCTCGACGAGGCGGCCGAGAAGGCGAAGATAGAGCTCTCAAGCGCTATGGAGACCGAGATCAACATACCGTTCCTAACTTCTGATGCGAGCGGCCCGCGTCATCTGCTTATCAAGATGACAAGAGCAAAACTCGAAGAGCTCTCGGCAGAGTTCATCGACCGCGCCATGGCTATTACCAAGCGCGCGATGGAGGCCTCGCCCTTCAAGGTCGGTGATTTGAACGAAGTCATTCTCGTCGGCGGCCAGACCCGCATGCCCGCTATCCAAGCGGCGGTCGAGAAGTTCTTCGCGAAGAAGCCGAACATGAGCGTCAACCCAGACGAGGTCGTCGCTATCGGCGCGGCTATCCAAGCGGGCATTCTGCAGGGCGACGTGAAGGACATTCTCCTCGTCGACGTGATCCCGCTCTCGCTCGCTATCGAAACGATGGGCGGCGTCGCGACCAAGATTATCGAGCGCAACACGGCGATACCGACCTCGCGTTCGCAGACCTTCTCGACCGCGGCCGACAATCAGCCCTCGGTCGAGATTCATATCACGCAGGGCGAGCGCGCGATGAGCACCGACAACAAATCGCTCGGGCAATTCCTCCTCGACGGCATCCCGCCAGCGCCGCGCGGCCTCCCGCAGGTCGAAGTTACGTTTGACGTCGATGCTTCGGGCATCTTGACGGTCAAGGCAAAGGAGAAGACAACGAGCAAAGAGCAGAGCATCCGCATCGAGGGCTCGACCGGCCTCTCAAAGGACGACATCGAGAAGATGCGCGTCGATGCCGAAGCGCATGCCGCGGATGACGAGAAGCGGAAAGAGCTTGTCGAGGCGCGCAATATCGCCGAGCAAGCGATCTATGCGGCCGAGAAGGCGGTGCGTGAGAATGGGGAGAAGGCGGGTGTTGAGGTAGTCAAAGAAGTCCAAGACGCGATCGATGCCGTGAAGACCGCTGAGAAGAGCGAGGAGGTCGCGACGATAAAGAGCGCGACCGACACGCTCTCACAGACCATGATGAAGATCGGAGAGGCGATGATGAAGTCGCAGAGCCAGACGCCGCCGACCGAAGGCGAAGCCGGAGGTCCTGAGGACCATTCCGATGGTCCGAAGGACGCAGAATTCAAAGAGAAGCCTGAGTAAGGTCGAACCTTACTCAAAGCAACCCCGCGGCGCCGGAGGCGCCGCGGGGTTGCTTTTTATATGGTTAGTATGTATAGTCTATGCAGATTCAGGTTTAAAGAAAGAAACGGGAGGCTGAACTAAGCGCCATCCCTCAGCAGTTTCGATATAACCTTGAAGCGGCGGTCTCTGCGCAACCCATGATGCACGGACAGTTTCTTCTTGAGCGCCGA
>JAHFML010000009.1 GCA_023269085.1 bacterium
TACAATGGTCGGTACAGAGGGTTGCCAACCCGCGAGGGGGAGCCAATCCCAGAAAGCCGATCGTAGTCCGGATTGGAGTCTGCAACTCGACTCCATGAAGTCGGAATCGCTAGTAATCGCGGATCAGCATGTCGCGGTGAATACGTTCCCGGGCCTTGTACACACCGCCCGTCACACCATGGGAGTGGGTTCCACCAGAAGTAGTTAGCCTAACCGCAAGGGGGGCGATTACCACGGTGAGATTCATGACTGGGGTGAAGTCGTAACAAGGTAGCCGTATCGGAAGGTGCGGCTGGATCACCTCCTTTCTAGAGAAAAAACTCGTAGCACGCGTTCACACTTATCGGTTGTAAAACAGCCAAGGCTGGAAGCAAGGGGCCGGAGAGAGGGGCGAGGTTGCCCTCTCACTGCTTGTTGCTGCAGGTCTGTATTCGGGGCTTGTAGCTCAGTTGGTTAGAGCACACGCTTGATAAGCGTGGGGTCGTTGGTTCAAATCCAACCAGGCCCACCAATCAACGGGGGCATAGCTCAGCTGGGAGAGCACCTGCTTTGCAAGCAGGGGGTCGTCGGTTCGATCCCGTCTGCCTCCACCAGTAACCTGCACTCAAGCTTCAAGAGTTCAGAAATAAGCGAAAGCGCTTATTTCTGATTTCTTTTAAAAGAGAAATCAGCGGCTGATCTTTAAAAAAATGGAAGAAGTAAAGCGTTTGAATCAGAAGGACGAGCACGTGAAAGCGTAGCGGATCTGGAAGGATTTGAACGATGGGTATGTATCTTCAAAGATATATCGTTCTATGAGTTCGGGCGATATATCTGCAAATGCTTAAGCGTTACCTATGCATTGAGTTGTCCTGGGCGACCAGGGTGCTTAAGGTTATAGGATCAAGCGAATAAGTGCATGTGGTGGATGCCTTGGCGATTACAGGCGACGAAGGACGTAGCAGCCTGCGAAAAGCCCCGGGGAGTTGGCAAGCAAACATTGATCCGGGGATGTCCGAATGGGGAAACCCACCCGCAAGGGTACCCGTGACTGAATACATAGGTCACGAGGAGCGAACCGAGCGAACTGAAACATCTAAGTAGCTCGAGGAAAAGAAATCAACCGAGATTCCGAAAGTAGTGGCGAGCGAAATCGGAACAGCCTGCAACATTTAGCGCACGGATTAACGGAACAGTCTGGAAAGTCTGGCCATAGTGGGTGATAGCCCCGTACGTAAAAATTCGAGTGTGGAACTAAGGTTGCGACAAGTAGGGCGGGGCACGAGAAACCCTGTCTGAACATGGGGGGACCATCCTCCAAGGCTAAATACTCGTAATCGACCGATAGTGAACTAGTACCGTGAGGGAAAGGCGAAAAGAACCCCGGGAGGGGAGTGAAATAGATCCTGAAACCGCATGCATACAAACAGTGGGAGCGGACTTGTTCCGTGACTGCGTACCTTTTGTATAATGGGTCAGCGACTTACATTCAGTAGCGAGCTTAACCGAATAGGGGAGGCGTAGGGAAACCGAGTCTGATAAGGGCGTCTAGTTGCTGGGTGTAGACCCGAAACCAAGTGATCTATCCATGGCCAGGATGAAGGTGCGGTAACACGCACTGGAGGTCCGAACCCACTAACGTTGAAAAGTTAGGGGATGAGCTGTGGATAGGGGTGAAAGGCCAAACAAACTTGGAAATAGCTGGTTCTCTCCGAAAACTATTGAGGTAGTGCCTCGTAATATACCCTCGGGGGTAAAGCACTGTTATGGCTAGGGGCCTATTGCTGGTTACCAACCCATGGCAAACTCAGAATACCGAGGAGTAATTTTACGGGAGACAGACATCGGGTGCTAACGTCCGGTGTCAAGAGGGAAACAACCCAGACCGCCGTCTAAGGTCCCAAAGTATAGTTAAGTGGAAAACGAAGTGGGAAGGCATAGACAGCCAGGAGGTTGGCTTAGAAGCAGCCATCCTTTAAAGAAAGCGTAATAGCTCACTGGTCGAGTCGTCCTGCGCGGAAAATGTAACGGGGCTCAAACTATACACCGAAGACGCGGATCTAGACATTCTCATGGATGTCTAGGTGGTAGGAGAGCGTTCTGTAAGCCTGCGAAGGTGTCTCGAGAGGGATGCTGGAGGTATCAGAAGTGCGAATGCTGACATGAGTAGCGATAAAGGGAGTGAAAAGCTCCCTCGCCGAAAGCCCAAGGTTTCCTGCGCAACGTTCATCGGCGCAGGGTGAGTCGGCCCCTAAGGTGAGGCAGAAATGCGTAGCTGATGGGAAATCGGTTAATATTCCGATACCTTTATACAATGCGATGGGGGGACGGAGAAGGTTAGCTCGGCCGGGTGTTGGATGTCCCGGTTTAAGCGAGTAGGCTGGTTCTTTAGGCAAATCCGGAGAACTAAGGCCGAGACGTGATGACGAGCGCTCATTGAGCGCGAAGTGAGTGATACCATGCTTCCAAGAAAAGCCTCTAAGCTTCAGTTGTATAGAGACCGTACCGCAAACCGACACAGGTGGGCAGGATGAGAATTCTAAGGCGCTTGAGAGAACTCGGGTGAAGGAACTCGGCAAATTTGCACCGTAACTTCGGGAGAAGGTGCGCCTCTTGTAGGTGTAGCGACTTGCTCGTGAAGCCGAAAGAGGTTGCAGTGAAATGGTGGCTGCGACTGTTTAATAAAAACACAGCACTCTGCAAACACGAAAGTGGACGTATAGGGTGTGACTCCTGCCCGGTGCCGGAAGGTTAATTGATGGGGTGCAAGCTCTTGATCGAAGCCCCGGTAAACGGCGGCCGTAACTATAACGGTCCTAAGGTAGCGAAATTCCTTGTCGGGTAAGTTCCGACCCGCACGAATGGAGTAACGATGGCCACACTGTCTCCACCCGAGACTCAGCGAAGTTGAAGTGTTTGTGAAGATGCAATCTACCCGCTGCTAGACGGAAAGACCCCGTGCACCTTTACTGTAGCTTTACATTGGACTTTGAACATATCTGTGTAGGATAGGTGGGAGGCTTTGAAGTGGTGACGCTAGTTGCCATGGAGCCGACGTTGAAATACCACCCTGATGTGTTTGAGGTTCTAACCTAGGTCCCTAATCGGGATCGGGGACCGTGTATGGTAGGCAGTTTGACTGGGGCGGTCTCCTCCCAAAGAGTAACGGAGGAGTACGAAGGTAACCTAGGTACGGTCGGAAATCGTGCTGATAGTGCAATGGCATAAGGTTGCTTAACTGCGAGACGGACAGGTCGAGCAGGTGCGAAAGCAGGTCATAGTGATCCGGTGGTTCTGTATGGAAGGGCCATCGCTCAACGGATAAAAGGTACGCCGGGGATAACAGGCTGATTCCCCCCAAGAGTTCATATCGACGGGGGAGTTTGGCACCTCGATGTCGGCTCATCACATCCTGGGGCTGTAGCCGGTCCCAAGGGTATGGCTGTTCGCCATTTAAAGTGGTACGTGAGCTGGGTTTAAAACGTCGTGAGACAGTTTGGTCCCTATCTGCCGTGGGCGTTGGAAGTTTGAGGGGGGCTGCTCCTAGTACGAGAGGACCGGAGTGGACGAACCTCTGGTGTACCGGTTATGACGCCAGTCGTATCGCCGGGTAGCTATGTTCGGAAGAGATAACCGCTGAAAGCATCTAAGCGGGAAACTTGCCTCAAGATGAGACTTCCCAGGGACTTGATCCCTCTAAAGGTTCGTTGAAGACCACAACGTTGATAGGTCGGGTGTGGAAGCGCAGTAATGCGTTAAGCTAACCGATACTAATTGACCGTGAGGCTTGATCCTATAACCTTAAGCGCAAACGAGATACATACAAGAACTTTACTTCTTCCCTTTTTTAGCTTGAAGAGCAATCTTCAGCAGCCAGTTATGCTTGGCGGCCATAGCAGCTTGGACCCACCTGATCCCATCCCGAACTCAGAAGTGAAACGAGCCCGCGCCGATGATAGTGTGCACTACGCATGTGAAAGTAGGTCACCGCCAGGCTCCTTATACAACAAAGCCCTCCTCGCGAGGGCTTTGTCGTTT
>JAHFML010000010.1 GCA_023269085.1 bacterium
GACAGGCTCTTCAATGGAGCGAGCATTGGAGCCGTGCAAGCTGACAACGCGACGTTAAGCCGGCTACGCGAGCGCGCTGTGTATGAAGTGTGCGTTGCAGGCATTGACCGCGCGTTTCTGACCATTCTCGCAAGCGAGAAATTCAGCTCGATGTTTTCGGCCTTTATAGTTCGTGTCAGCGCGGTCAGCCAACCACTGGTAGCGTTCTACAGCAACGCGCTCATCGCCTCTGACGTCGACGCGAGTAAGCTGAATTTTCGATTGCTTGCTGACGAAACGATTGTCGTTTTCGCCTTGAAAAGTTTTGACCGTTTAAAATGTCGAAGTTGAGCGTGCCGAATGGCTAATCGGCTGGCAGGTTACCAAGCGGCGCGCGTGGTAGCGGGTTGGAGGTGCAATCACGTACGCATACTTTGCATGTTTTCGCGAATGCGGAGACGTCACCGCGGACGCGCGGCCATTAGAAACGTTGTGCAATGCAGCGCAGCGTCGCTTCGTACCCGTGGTGCTAGGGCTCGTGCAGTGCGCGGAACACCTCTTCGCGAAGGGCGGCAGGTACGACAATGCGAGTAAGGATGGCGCGCTCATTGCAATGCTATAGGAGCGCGTCATCGATAACGAGCTGTGGCCACACGTCCGCGAATGCTTAAAGAGCGGGATACGCATCTACTCGGCTTCCTTGGCGCGCGAGTTCACGTTAACAAGATACACTACTCGTGCAATTGTTGAGTTAGCGCTTTGCGGCGCGATCCAGTCAATGCGCGCGTTAAAGCGATCGACTTCTGCGACGGGGCATGCGTATGGCGCTTCTTGCAAGCTCTGCAAGTACTTCAGCATTAATTGAAACTGAGTCGAGGCGAGACAGCGCGTCTGCGATCGCGTTTGCACAGCAACGCACGTACTCGATTTGCATCGGGTACTCCATGATCGTCGCGAGCCATCCGGAGATTTTCGCCGACGCTTTGGGCTTGTTTGAGAAAAGCCATTGGAGTGCGCGATAATCGGTTCGCAAGTTGAACGGGCGCGCAAGCAGGTAGACTCTTAAGTGCTCGAGCGCGCAAACGATTGCGAGGATCTCGCGCTCGAAAGTGGAGTTGTTTCTATGCGCAGAAAATAGCTTCGTAGAAAAGACAGAGATCGGGCGTTCGACTCCTGCGGTGTTGCGCTTAAGTAGGACTGCGCCGACTACGATTTTTGACGCATTTGTATACAGTGTAAACGGCGCTTCAAAATTCAGGTGCGGGACGCGAGGCGCGGCACACAGGCGGCGCTTGAGCTTAGCGAATCGCTCGATGTCTTCGCGAGTGAAGTGCACTGGCTAAGTGCTCTTACGCGCAGCAGTCAGATCGTACCGCGAAAAGGTCAACGCGGTCTGCTCGTCTATGAAGTCGGAGTAGAAGTTCACGAAGCCAAGGAACGACTGTAGTTCGCGTACTGTCGTAGGGAGGGGCCAGTCTGCTAGCACGTCTGTAAGCAGTCTGCTAGCAGTCTGCTAGCACGGGCCAGTCTGCTAGCGCGCGCAGCTTCGCGTGGTCGAAGGATACGTTAGCGGGCGAAATGACGTGCCCCAAGTACAACACCTGCTCGCAAAACAGCTTGCACTTCGCGGGTTTCAGCTTGAGTCCAGCGTCGCGAATGCGGTCAAGAACGGCTCGTAAGTCGTTCACATGCCCGTCGCGGCGCTTCGAGAATACGATAACATCGTCCAGATACGCGAGGCAGATGCGGCCAATCAGGTCTTGAAACACACTTATGATCAAACGCTGATAAGTCGACGGCGCATTGCAGAGGCCAAACGGCATTTTCACCATCTCGTACAGGTTAACGTGTGTGATGAATGCCATCTTCTCAACGTCTGCAGGCTTCACCGACACTTGATAGTATGCCATCGCGAAATCAAGCGACGAGAATACAGTCGCGTCAGCGAACGCGTCGAACGCTTCATCAAGACGGAAAACGACAAGCAGTAATACTTTGTCACGGAGTTGAGCCGGCGGTAGTTGACGCACATGCGTCAGCCGTCATTTTTGTTGCGCATTATCCCGACAGGCGATTTACAAGGCGACGTTGACGGCCGCGCGATTCCAGCCTTGGTAGATTTATCAATCTTATTCGCAACTGCTTCGTGCAATTCGCCGTACGGGAAGCAACGCACAGGCTGTCTGACCGGGCGCGTGTCTGGCATGTCAATCTCGTGAAACGCGACTTGTCGTGCCCACATCCGCGTCGCTTTCGGCGTGGATATCGAGGTACTTGCAGACGAGCGAGACGAGCGGGCATTTTTGAGAAATCTAGTAAGGCAGCGCGTCAACTTGCAATTCCCGCAGTACTTTGCGAAATTTCTCATTGCGGGACAACTGCGAATTTGCCGCGGCGGTAGAGGGGTAGTTGGCGGCAAGTGCGACGGGCGCAATTGCAGCGACGGTGGTGCCTGCCAGAATTTCGACTCGAATGTTTGAGGGATTGGCGATCGGTCCGACAAATTCTGGGCTAGACGGCGCGTAGGCTTACGGTAGAGCGGCGCAGCCGTGCTTGTCAAGCAGAGACGCGAATTGCTCGACAACAACATTCGACTTTTTACACAGCGCGGTGAACAATGGAACGCGAATGAATGATGTTGTGCAGGGCTAAATGACGGCGCTGCACGCTGCGAAAGCAGTGAGAGGAGCCAGGGGCAAGGCAGCAAGCAAGTTAGTGCGCTGCTCGCAAAATATGGAGTATTTGCGATTTCGCAGCCGCACTGGCGCAGTCTCGTCGAGCGTAACGATGGCGCCGTGCGCGTATAGAATATCAGTGTTTATGAAAAGAGGAAATGCGAAGCTTTTTACAACAAGCAGTGGATGGTGCATTGTGACGCCGGCGATTTCGACGGCCGCGTCAATGTAGCCGCGTATTTTAACGCTGGCGCTTTAAACGCCGACAAAGTCGGGGTCTGCGCGCCTGAACGGTTAAATCGCGGAATTGTTTCGCATAATTGCGTACATTGCGCTGGTCAGCATTTATAATTCTTAGATATTGTTTAAAAGTGCGTCGGTAATGCGCAGATTGGCGATCGAAGCGGGCTCGAAGACCTGCGCAGCGCCTGTGCCTGCTGAAGTTACGGCATTCGAGCCTGAGTTGCGTTTCTGCACTTTCGCTTGAGCAGCGCGAGTCACGCAGTCGCAGGGAATGTGGCAAATGTTACCACAAGCGTAGCACTTGCGCGCGAAGCGCGCGTCCGACTTGCACGCGGAGGCGACGTGGCCACTCTTGCCACACTTGTCGAACGTGATCGAAAGCGGTTTGGTAGTACTGTTGGCTTGCTCAACGGTCGCGCGAGCCGAATTCTCGGAATTCGAGTACGGCGGCGGCTCGTGCGCGACAGAGGAGGGCGCATTCTGTGTCTTGTGCAAAATTCGCGCTTCACTCGCACAAGTTTGTTGATCGTCTTTGCGCGAAGAGTGCGCGCCGCGCTTTGTACGCCCATCGCGTACACTCTTCAAATGACTAACGGGCGCCGCGATGATCTCATCGCAGGATGAGCTACGAGTGCGTGTGCGCACACATACGCACTTGTAGCGGTTGGGGGCGCGGCGACCTTCGTACTTGTACTTTCAGCGGCGGCCGCGGGTGCGTGCAGTAAGAGGCGTGACGCTTTCGCATGCTTGCGCCATCTGCACGACTTCGTGTTAGAAGAGCGAGCGGCACGCGCAGTTGTTTAGCAGATAATCGCGCGTTGTGGTATCGGCCAGCCTTACAATAAAGTTGTCCACACTGAGTTGAGCGCACACGGCGAACGGCGCTCCGACTTGAGAGAATTGAGCGCCCATAACGAGCGGCGCTCCGACTTGAAGTGCAAACTGCAAAGCAGCAACCTAGGACAGAAGCGGCGCGGGTGC
>JAHFML010000011.1 GCA_023269085.1 bacterium
CAGAAAGTGAGCAAGCTCACATCAAATTCAAACAAGTCCGTAACACCTATCGCGCTCCGTTCGTCATCTACGCCGACTTTGAATCGATTCTTGAGCCAATGGAGCGCCGAGTAAAACAGACATTATATAACCAACAACACAAAATCTCAGCGGCGTGCGCGATGTTGGTTTCCAATGTCCCTGCAGTTCCAACTCAGACCTGGGTATCGATCGGAGAAAATGCGCTCAGCGAGTTCCTCAACACTCTGATCGACTGGGAGCGAGTGTGCATCGATCATTTAAAAAACAATGTCCCAATGGATCGGCTTTCTCGCGCTAAGCAGGAGGAGTTTGACAATGCGACTCACTGCCACATTTGCCGCAAGCCGTTCGAGGGTGACCAAGATCCGAAAGGACCGAAAGTGCGTGATCACGACCACGTTACGGGGTGGTTCATTGCCGCTGCTCATCAGCAATGTAATCTCCAGCGGTCGGTCAATTACCAGATCCCGGTGTTCTTTCACAACTTCCGTGGATACGACTCCCACCTGATCGTACACGAGTTTCCCAACATCCAAGACCGCAAACTCAAAGTGATCGGTCAGAACATGGAGAAGTACCTTCAGGTGCAATGGGGTCCGAACATCGTGTTCCGCGACTCCCTACAGTTCCTCACCTCCTCTCTCGACTCTCTCGTCAAGTCTCTTGCTAAGACCGGACGGCAGAACTTCTTCCTTTTGCATGACACAATGCGAAACTTTTATCCGGACGCAACGGATGAAATGGTTCAGTTGGTAGAGCAGAAGGGAGTGTTCTGCTACGATTACATTGACAAGTTCGAGCGACTTGATGAAACCGCGCTCCCGCCTCGCGAGCAATTCTACAATCGGCTGGCCGGTGAGGACTGCTCTGAAGCAGATTATGCGCGTGCCCAGCGAGTGTGGAGGGACTTTAAGTTCCAGCATATCGGCGATTACATGCGACTTTATCTCCTGAGCGATGTCGCACTTCTTGCCGATGTGTTTCAGATGTTTCGGTACAACTCGCTAGATGAGTATCAGCTCGATCCGGCGTACTATATGAGCGCCCCTCAACTTGCGTGGAATGCGCTGCTCAAGTACATCGATCGACCGATCCATCTGATTATTGATCCGGAGATGTACCGCATGATTCAACCGAACATTCGCGGCGGAATATGCCACGCCTCAGTCCGATACGCCCGTGCGAACAACAAGCTGATGGGCTCGCTATACGATCCGACCAAACCCACGTCCTACATAATGTACGTGGACGCAAACAACCTGTACGGCTGGGCAATGTCACAGCCGCTGCCGGATGACGAGTACGAGTGGGTGAGCAACGACGATTGCCGTGATGCCTTTGCGGCACTCCAGAACAAGGCTTCCCGAGATCGGTGGTATGATCAACAGAAGCATTACATCTTCGAAGTCGACTTGGACTACCCGCCCGAGCTGCATGATCGTGACGATGACTACCCTCTCGCGCCGGAGACAATGAACATCGACGCAGAAATCACGGGTGAGAAGCAGCACCAGCTCCGCGCCAAGTACTTTGGAGCTGCCTGTCCGTTCAGTCGCAAGCTAGTGTGCTCTTTCCTTCCTAAGCGAAAATACGTCGTGCACGGCCATCTCCTCCGATTTTACCTCGACCGCGGGATGAAGCTCGTTCAAGTGCACCGCGCCATCCGCTTTACGGCCAGTCCCTACTTTGAGCCGTACATCAACAACAACACACAAAAGCGGCGGCAATGCAAAACTGACGAGGTGAAACGGAACTTCTACAAGCTGATGAACAACGCTCCGTACGGCAAGACCATTGAAAACGTGGCCAAGCGGAGCGATATTCGGCTTGTAACGGAGGAGGACAAGGCACGCCAACTCGCCGAGAAGCCGCACTGCCTTGACTTTCGAATCTTTGACGAGAATCTGATCGGTGTTGAGATGCGAAAGCTCCGCCATGTCATCAACAAGCCGTTTCAGCACGGTTTTTGCGTCCTTGAGTGGAGCAAGTTGAAGATGTACACCTTCTACGCGCTCCTCAAAGACGCATTCAAAAACAAAGTCCGCATGCTCTACACCGACACGGACTCTTTCTTCCTACAGTTCTTCGTTGATGACCTCCCCAACGAAATTAAGAGCCGTCCTGCTGTGCGGGACGCGTTCGACTTTAGCGATGTGTCTGACCACCATCTAACCGGTCTTCATAGTATTGTGAACGCCGGGGAGGTCGGCTATTTCAAAGACGAGTGCAAGTGCCACCCGATCGTCGAGTTCGTTGGACTCCGGCCGAAGATGTACTCGTTTACTGTAATGGACGCCGAGGAGTATGACCCACGGCTTCCGGTCGAGCCAGTGCAGCTCAGGCACAAGGCGGTCGCCAAGGGAGTTTCGCGAGCAAACATCAAGCGCTTTACACACGACGAATATGTAACGATGTTCCGTGAGGGTGATGCGCGCAAAGTCACCAATCGCCGAATCGGCTCGAAACTTCATCAGGTAAATAGCGGTAACTAGGTAACCGTAAATTACGGAGATGATGACATATTTCACAAAATTGCCCAATCTTGCAGATATACACACTGGAGCAGGAAAAGCGCGGCCTCTGTCCGTATGACGACAAGCGCTACCTTCTAGCCGATTTGCACGATGGCATTCCGAACCCAAACACTCATGCTTACGGTCACCATGAATTGGCTGCCGAAGTGCGCGTTCAGATGGACATGCCCGAGCAATCGGGCACCGAGCTTGTACTTGAGCAGCAACAGCCGCCTACAAATGACGAGCCGTACCACACATCGCTCCAAGTAGTCAAGCGCGAGTTGCAGTTCAAGCGCAGGCACGACCGGGTCGCCAAGACGCTTGCCAAGCGAGGTCGACGCGACTCTAACGGCGAGGAAATCGGAGGCGAGGAGTACGACCAGGTACCCGACGGAGATGAGAACGGTGAGCTTGACGGCGCCCAACTTCGCCAAGCAGAACGCGCTGCCGCAGCCCGTCCGGGAGCAGCTACTCGGATCGGAGATGTTATCGAGGGGATATGCGCCCGTGATAATCTCAGCATGCCCGACTCACCGCCGAAACGAATGCCGCCGCCAAGTCCGCAACGAGCCGGTAAGAGCTTTAACGGATTGATGTCTCAAATTCTGTATTATCTTATCCGGAATTTATTCGCAGGTCCGAGCGGAGCGAATCTGCCGTGCACTGGCGCCGGGCCCCGCCGTATCGTCTACTCATCCGACGAGGAAGACGATCTACCGCCACGTCCACTGCCGTTCGGCTACCGTCCTCCGCTAATAGACGACAGCGACTCCGATGATCACTGGCCAGCGCGCAATCCCACCGTAAGGAATCGCCGTACACGCCGCAACCCGTTTATCGAGGCCGAAGCCGGAGTTGACGGAGACGCGAGCGCCGACGAGGACGACGATGATGGCGCCGACCTGGACGGATTTATAGTCGACGATGATGTTTATTAATTTTTAAATGTCTCATAGCATAGCACTCGTATCGCCTCATTCGATCATCATATATAAATTCATCATGTTCGCCTTTTCTTCATTTGTTTTATTCCGTTAGATGTATATCGTTTGATTCATTCAATGACTAATTTAGAACTTCATTTCAAACATCCGTCTACAATTTTACTTTCCGGACCCACCGGCTGTGGAAAAACTAGATTCGTACGCCGTATCCTAGAAGAGAGACTAATTGACCCATTTCCCACTCGGCTCATATGGGTGTATAGCGA
>JAHFML010000003.1 GCA_023269085.1 bacterium
TTAGGCATGGTGAGCATCAATTAGGGATTCGATTCTCTAATTGTATCGAAAACAAACAGAAAACGCCGCAGATGCGGCGTTTTCTGTATTGAAGTGTGCACACGGAATATCACTTAACTCATAAATAAAAAACATGGAAGGAATGGAGACCGGGGAGTGGGAAAATAAAAAGAACACGATTGCGTATGACGCGGCATTTCATGCAGACCCAGAAAAGCAACATGACGAAGTCGAAGCTCTTCTTGAGAGACTCGGGCCAGATGGCGCGGTCGACGAGCTCAACGAGCGGCTCGCGAATAATCCCGAAGATGCTGAGGCACGCCGCATGGCGAATCTCTTGGCGAACAAGCTCGAAGAGCTCTTGAGCCAGCTCCGCGAGAAGACCCAACACTAATCCGATTCGACAAAGACAAAAAGCGCGGCGTACCTACGCCGCGCTTTTTTGAGAGAACTTCAATTATCTCTATCTTTCACTACTTGCCATATCCCACAGCATGAGGAAAAACTGTTTATAGTTTTCTGCCACGACAGGCGACTTGATGACGTAGACGAGTGGGGGAGTGAGGAAGCTGAAGAAGAGCACCGTATCAGCACGGATCACCACATGCGTCTCGCCACTCGGGAATTTGGGCAATATGCGCGCCGTGAAGGACGTCTGCCCTTTGTAACGTTCGGTTTCGACACTCTTGCCGCCGATATAGAGCACGCGCATCTTTTTTGCATCTTTGATGCTGGTATATTCGTCGAGCTCGGTGCCCATAACCTCCTCGAATCCGTGCTCATTGCCGCCAATAATATATTCTTCGCTCCCGGGCTCGGCGCGTTCGGCGTAGACCATCTCGTAGCGCTGTATCGCTAGTGCGCCTTGGAGGATCTCGAAATCTTGTTCATGCCCGACGACGCTGAAAGTATTAAGCTCACGCACCGTGTCTTCGGCCGCAAAAAGTCGTTTCTTCGCTATCTTTTCTATCTGGCTCGGGGCAACCGCCTTATATTTCTTCTGCTTGCCGTGCGCAACTGCCTCGATGAGGCCGAGGCCGATGAGCTTCGCGAGGCCGAGGTAGATATATTGCCGATGGAGGCTGGTGCCCACTGCTATCTTCGACCCGCCGACCTCGACGCCGCGTTCGAGCAGATAGGTATAGATGAGCGCCTCGTTCCCGCTCAAGCCGAACTCTTTAAGCATCTCGATGCCTCGCGCATGCTCATGTGTCTTTTTGATTGCCATAAATATAATGACAGTATAGACGAATAGTCATATTTTGCAAGCACTTTTGCCATATAAAACTGACACACTAGTGATTGACACTATCGCCGTCTCGTGCTACGATATCTCTAGAAAGTGGTTCTTTAGAACCGAAGCGGAATCCTCCGCACCCCGTCTTACGGGAAACAGAATAGGAGATGAACATGAGCACGACATACGATGTATACACCGGCTTTATCCCTGCTCGCTTCTGTGATGCACAGGTGATGAGAATGGCAAAAGAATTAGAAAAGAGTGGTGAAGCCAAGATTCTCATTGGGAGTGCTGGGTTCGAGGACTTCACAGGTGTCGAATTCAATGTAGCGGAATGGCTGAATTACGATACTGGCTATTACGATACATTCACCTATTCTCTTCCCCCTAAAATGGGGCAGGAATGGCGTGAGGAGTGGCCATCAGTCGACGATCTGGTTCGCGATAACAAAATCTCTCTCGTCTTTCTATATCACATCGATTATGGAGATGACGGTCAAGATAGAGACGATGTGTCGGAGGACTGGGAATCCGTTCTCAAAGACTGCCCGACCCTTGTTTTGCGCGAATTTCTTGCGCAACGACAGGAAGGATAGCCACCAACGGTTCGACGGTTGGGAGGATTAAACATCCTCCCCTTTATAAAGTTTCTGAATCGTTCGGAGACTTTTAGAGATGATCTTTCACTCAAAGGAGAACTAAAATGGCTATCTACATGGCTAGTATGTGGCGTAACGGTAAACGACAGTTCGTGATGGTTAACGGCCCGTCATTGGGAGATTTGCGAAAATCCTACGGGGCCGGCGATCTTGATGACACACAACATGCAGAAGTGCATATCATCCCACTTTCGCCGGAACTTGAAGAAATGTACAAAGTACTCATGGCGATAGGTGGTGCTACGAATTGCACGCGTATCGAAGACTTGTTTGTCGAAATCTTCGCGAGTGGATACAGAGCGAGAGATTAGACGAAACACAACAAAAAGCGCGGCGTACCTACGCCGCACTTTTTCTATTGGTCGGGGATTTCTTTCCTAGTGTAGGTCTTATTGCGATAGGTGAAGCGGCACTTTTGAATATCCTCATCAATCTCTCGTTGTTCTTTTTTGGTCTTGAATTCGTTTCTTTCTACATAGCAATGTGCCCAAATGACCTGCTTACCTCTGCCGTGCTTTTTACCAAAATAAATCTCAGCCAGTCTATTGTTTATGGTAGCGAAGCACCATCCGTCGAAAGTGTACTCGGGTTCTGGGTAATCCGTTAGCACTTTCCCAGGGAGTTGATTTTTCATACTTGAATCAGTTTGTGATTGTTATAGAGACCGGGCAGTGGTCGGAGCCAAAGATGTCGGGGAGGATATCGGCCTTCTTGATGCGCGGCATGAGCTCGGAAGCGGCGAAGAAGTAGTCGAGGCGCCAGCCGACGTTGCGGTCGCGCGCGCGGGTCTGCATGTCCCAATAGCTATAAGCCTCGTGGCGGGAGGGGAAGGCGTGGCGGTAGGTATCGACGAAGCCCGCGGCAACGACCTCGTCGAGCCATGCTCGCTCCTCGGGGAGGAAGCCGGTGTGGTCGGCGTTTTCTTTTGGGCGAGCGAGGTCTATTTCTTCATGGGCGGTGTTCACATCACCGCAGAAGATGACCGGCTTCGTGGCGCGGAGCTTCAGCGTGAAGGCGAGGAAGGCGTCATAGAACCGGAGCTTGTAGTCGAGGCGCTCGGGGCCACGCCCGCCGTTGGGGAAGTAGACGTTCA
The DNA here is from genome assembly GCA_023269085.1 of bacterium. Lineage (GTDB taxonomy): Bacteria > Patescibacteriota > Minisyncoccia > Phycocordibacterales > Phycocordibacteraceae > C7867-001. Next base: position 2,993 of record JAHFML010000003.1, read on the forward strand.
AGAGCCAGAAATCCTCATATTCTGCGCCGATAATGCGCCCTTCTTGATCAAATTCTTTAATCCCCATGCCATAAATAACGTTCCAAGGTTCGACCTTGGAGTAGAGTGCGACGCCGCTGTAGCCCTTCTTCACTTGGCACGAGGAGAAGAATGCGGAGTAGCCGGCAGGGGAGAGGATCGGTTCGGGGAGCTGGTCGGGCGAAGCCTTGGTCTCTTGGAGGCAGAAGATATCGGGCTTCGCCTCCTGCAAGAAGGCGCGCCAGTAGGCATAATCGTCCTTCGCGAGCGAGCGCAACCCATTCACATTCCACGAGACGAGTTTCATATCCGATATTCTATCAGGCATGGTATGCTTGGGCTATAATGACCTTCGACGCGGCATCGCTCATCTTCTACTTCTCGATCGCAGGGACGCTCTTTGCCGGGTATCGCGCAGCGGTACGACTCACGACGAAGAAATGCGCCTTTGGCGAGGAATGTCCGTATGCGTTCGGGATCCCGGCCTGTGTCATCGGGTTCGTATTCTTCTTCATCATCTTGGGGTCAAGTGCAGGGGCTCGGTTCGGGTATCTCTCACTCGGGCTCGCAACAGCGGGCATCTTCTGGGGTGCGCTTATTGGCACGGCATTCTCGGGCGTCCTCTCGCTCAAAGAATTCCTCGCGGACATACGCGCGGCGCGGCCGCTCATCCTCTCCTCCTGCACCTACGGATTCTTCGTTTTGGCGGGCATCCTCGCGCTCGCGGTGGTTGGGTAGCCGCTGATTCTTCTTGTGCGCTTGCGATTTGTGTACACAATGTGTATACTGCCGGTATGGCAACGAAAACAGCTATCGTGAATGTGCGAACAAACCCCGCGACCAAGCTCGCGGCTCAGCGCGTCTTCGAGAAGATGGGGCTCGATCTCTCGACCGGCGTGAACATGTACCTCGCGCGCGTGGTGCAGGATAAGGCGATGCCCTTCGTCCCGCGGACGGTGAACGGCTTCACTCCTGCGTATGAAGCGCGAATCCTACGAGAAACCGCGCAGGCGGAGAAATATGGGAAGCGGTATACGGCCGATGAAGTGATGCGGGAATTTTTTGGCAAATGACGTATTTGATTAAACTCTCAAGTTCGAGCAAGCGGGCGCTCAAGAAGCTTGGTCGTTCAGGAACGTTTGACTCGACTGTATTTAATGAAGTTGTGCACATTCTCGAAAAAGGCATAGCATTCCCCGCGCGATACAAAGATCATCAGCTGCATGGCGAGCTCGCGCATCTGCGAGAGTGTCATCTCGGTTTCGATTTACTCCTTCTCTACGAACGAGCTGATATGTTGGGAGTGGTTGTCATTTCAGACATTGGCACGCACACGGAACTCTTTGGCGAGTAAACAGTCTAGCCTCGATTCGAGTGATACTTCTTATGCACCTCGCGGAGGTGGGCGTCGGTGATGTGGGTGTAGATCTGGGTCGTGTTGATCGAGGCATGGCCGAGAAGCTGTTGGACCGAGCGGATGTCGGCGCCATTGGAGAGGAGGTCGGTGGCAAAGGCGTGGCGGAGGGTGTGCGGTGTGACGACCGAGGTGATGCCCGCGCGCGCGACATACGCCTTCAAGTGGCGCTGGATGTCGCGCGGGGTGATGCGGTGCAAAAGCTTCGGTCGGCCGTCGACGAAGAGCGCCTCCTCCATATCGTCACGCGCCTTGAGATATTCTCGCACCGCCTCCTTGGCGGCGGGGGAGATGAAGACGACGCGCACCTTCTCGCCCTTGCCGCGCACCGAGAGCTCGTCGCGGGTGAGGTCGAGATCGCTGTCGAGCGAGCAGAGCTCAGAGACGCGGAGCCCGGTCGAGAAGAGCATCTCGAGGATAGCGGTGTCGCGCAGGTAGCACCGGCGCTTATGAGGATCCGCCTCCTTCGCGGCGGCATCGCGGGGCGCCCGCATGAGCCGGTCGAGCTCGGCAGTCGTGAGGAGGTCAAGCTGGCGCTCGGGGAGCTTCGCGAGCTCGATCTTCTCGGGCGATATCGCCTCGATATCGCGCTTGCGGAGGAACTTGAGGAAGGCGCGAAGCGCGATCATGTAATAATTCTGCGTGCGGCGCTTCATAGAATCGCGTTTAGTGCCCGGCTGGCGGTTGAGCCAGAGGCGGAAGTCGCGCACATTCTGCTCAGTAATGTCGCCGACGCGCTGTATCTTCATCTGCTCGAAGTAGCGCGAGAGGTAGCGGTCATAATTCTCGATCGTCTTCACGGCGCGCCCGCGCTCGATCTCGATATATTCGAGGAATTGCCGCTTTGCCGCTCTCGCATCCATGGCAGAATTGTAGCACCAATAATGTGCGCACTTTTATATCCACTCGTCTTGCGGAATGCCGGATTGCTTGATGATTGAGGCGAGAGTCGTTGGATGAAGCGCTTTCGCGCCGTGATGAGGCATAGGTTAGGCGACTGCCAGATTGGCAACGCCGAATTTGTATATCTCAGAAGAAAGCGGTGGGAGAACTCCTCCACGGAGGCTCTTGTGTGCGGTCGCCCAACGAGCCTCATCTTCTTTGGCAGGTTTCTGATTCAAGACAGAGTTTACCTGCGTTGGACGGAATCTTTTGGAAAGTTTCTTCGCTGATTCAAGATATCCGAGCACGGCCTCCTGCAATTCAGATTCAACAACGCGCGGGTCGTCGCCGACAATCGTAATCTTGAATTCAAGAGCGGTGCCAATCCACTTCTTCGCATCCTTGAAGACCATCCAGCGGAATTGACCTTGTGAGGGAGTGTTCATAAGGAGACTATACCGTGATTGAAGGGGAAAAACAAAAAAGCGCAACCGAATACGGTTGCGCTTTGCCACGATACCTAATCATTGTGGATATTCCTGTGCGAAAAAGTATGTGCTACTATAAGCTCATCCCATGAATGAGCAGAAAGAAATAGAATCGTTGCGGTATTCGACACTATCAACATTAAACCCAGTCTTTTCAGAGCAAAAGATAGCATCTTGCTTAAACGAAGCGGCAACGGTGGCAGCACTTGTCTTGGACAAAATATGATGAGGACAGGTTTGAAAAAGAAAAGGAGAAGATAGTAGAAGAAATTCATAGCAGTTCCAAATTTGAGTACACGGATGGATTTAACGAATCCGCTTTTCTGTTGGCAAATCTCAATTCATATTTAGATGCGACTAAAGATGTGCGTGATGAGATGATAGAGAAGAATCTCGCAGTTTTTCATCTCAAAGAGTCAATCAAGAATGCCAGGAATGGATTTGAAGAAATAATGAAAACCCCACACGAGCTATTTATAGATGTAGGGCTTCTTCGTAAAAAGGAAATTATGGCTCTCCTTACGGATGTTAATGTCACTGAAATCTTCTCCGATAAGAGTTCCGAAGGAGTCTTACAAAAGATGCCGTGGAGATGGAAAGATGTAAATGAAAAACGTAATGAAATGCAGTGGATTTACTTAAATCGATTATATAACCATTTTGCGCTAATGCGATTCTCCATGATATGGCCTATTGCCTCGATGCGCGCTACGGAACAGTTATCGACGGATGGAAGCTCGCCGTTCGACGAGTAACAACATAAACACGAGCGATTGTATGCATTGCAGGGGAATACCGTGCAACAAGGGTGGGATGCTATCGTCGGGCCCGAAAAGATCAATGAGTTCAACTATGACTTACGCAAGAATGATGTCATTACGGAGGCGATACTCCCGTACGATTGGTTCGAGGACCATGTGCGCGACCTCGGGAACAAAGAAGGGCTCAAATGGGCGAAGGGTTTTATCGGGCGCGCCTACGCGACCTACGAGATAGACAAAGAATATTTCCGCCATGCCGGGCAGATCTTCATCATCAAAGATTCGCTGTATCTCATGGCAATGAATGAGGCGTTGGTAGTCGAGATACGGAACTCCGAATTGCAGAAGATGATCAAGCAGATGTTCTCCTTCATCGAAGAGGGAGCCGAGAAGATCAACGTGAACGAAAGATTGCAGAAGATTATCGACCGACTTGAAAAGGGAAACAGCCCTGATTCATAAAGGAAGTATACTATGGAGACATGACGACGAAGAAACCAAAAGAGATGGTCATCTATCAGGCGAAGAACGGCGCTATCGAGTTCCGCGGCGACTTGTCGCGCGAGACGCTCTGGGCGACACAGGCGCAGATTGCCGACGCTTTTGAAGTTGACGTTCGAACCGTGAACGAGCACGTCAAGAATATCTTGAAAACGAATGAGCTCGCAGAGACGGCAACTGTCCGGAATTTCCGGATAGTTCAAACAGAAGGGAAACGCGAGATTGAGCGCGACTTGAAGCACTACAACCTCGACATGATCCTCTCGGTCGGATACCGCGTGAACAGCAAGAAGGCAACCACATTCCGCCAGTGGGCGACGAAAACTTTGCGTGAGCACATCACGCGCGGCTACACCCTCAACCGGAAGCGCATCGCGCGCAACTATGACGCGTTCATGACGGCGGTCGCCGACATTCAGGCGCTCCTGCCTGCGCAGGTGGTGCTCGACCCGAAGGAGGTGCTCGAGATCGTGAAGGAATTCGCGAGCACCTGGGTCTCGCTCGACGCCTACGACAAAGAGTCGCTCACGATCATCGGCTCGACCAAGCGAGCGGTGAAGCTCACGGGCGCAGAACTCTCGGCGGCTATCGAGAACTTCCGCGGTGAGCTCATGGTGAGAGGCGAGGCGACCGAGATATTTGCCCAAGAGCGAAGCGCGGGAAGTATCGAAGGCATTGTCGGGAATGTCATGCAGGCCTTCGGCGGGAAGCAGGTGTATCCGACGCTCGAAGAGAAGGCCGCGCACTTGCTCTACTTCATGGTGAAGAATCACCCCTTCACCGACGGAAACAAGCGCTCGGGCGCGTTCGCTTTCGTCTGGTTCTTGCGCAAGACGAAGAGCAAGGGGAGCCGCAATGTGAACGCCGCGGCGCTCACCGCGCTCACGCTCCTCATCGCCGAGAGCGACCCGCACAAGAAGGAGCAGATGGTCGCACTCGTGACGCAGATGCTCGCGCGGCCGTAATCGGCCGCGGGTGGCGCGTGGATTACACAAAACTTGCATGTTTTGACAAGGCGTGGTAGGGTGGGGAAGTCTATGCTTACAACCAAGAAAAAGGCGACGGTTATCAAGACCGTCGCGATACATGATACGGACACCGGCTCGGCCGATGTGCAGGTCGCGTTGCTCAGCAAGCAGATCGATGCGCTCGCGAAGCACCTGAAGGTGAACCCGAAGGACTTCCATTCTCGTCGCGGCCTCTTGCAGATGGTCGCCGATCGCCGGTCGCACTTGCGCTATCTCGAGACGAACAACAAGCGCCGCTACAACGCGCTTATCAAGAAGCTTGGGTTGAAGAAGTAACACGCGCCCCGCAGGGGCGCGTGTTAGTATAGATAAGGATTTTATTATTTCGTTTTCATAAGCATTTATTTTTATGGCAGTTATCAAGCATCCGGCCCAGCGTGTGGGCGTATTTATCGACACGCAAAACTTGTATCACAGCGCGAAGCATCTCTATAAGGCGCGGGTCAACTTCGGCGCTATTCTCGAAGAAGCCGTCGGCGGCCGCGTCCTCGTGCGCGCTATCGCGTATGTCATCTCGACCGAGAGCGGCGAAGAAAAGAATTTCTTCGAGGCGCTTACGAAGATGGGCATCGAGACTAAGGTGAAGGACTTGCAGATCTTCGCCGATGGCGCGAAGAAGGCCGACTGGGACGTGGGGCTCGCTATCGACGCGGTGAAGCTCGCGCCGAAGCTCGACACGGTCGTCATCGTCTCGGGCGACGGCGACTTCGTGCCGCTCATCGAGTATCTCGATATGCACGAAGGGTGCCAGGTCGAGGTTATCTCCTTCGGCAAGTCCTCATCGGCAAAGCTCAAAGAGGCCGCGCACGCCTTCACCGACATGAGCGATGATCCGCACCGCTTTATCATCTCGGGACGAGGATAATCGTTCGCGCGCCGGTGCGAGTGCGGTACTATAAGAGTGATGAAGGATATCGCTCAAGCGGTGCTCGCACAGAACAATCAGCAAGCGAAGTATATTCGCACCTTTGACAGCGATGTGCAGACGCTCAAGGAAGGCGGGATGCCCGAACTCACGCCTTTTCGCGAGCCAGAAGCCGCCGCGCCGGCAGAGATGGTGCCGGTCATGCCTATGGAATCGGTTGAGCCGACGTTCGAACCGATACTTATACAAAAAGAACCGGAACAACTAGCGACACCAGCAGAGGTTCCGGCCTTGCTCATCCCTCCAACGTCGCCTCTCCCGAGCGAGCCGACTCTGCCGCCCGTGCGCGAGCCAGAGCTCGCGCCAATCAAGACCTATGGCGGTGACTTCCAGGATCGGATGGACGATTTGCGCGCTTCACCGGTAACGGTCCTTGCGGCTGAACAAGATGCGCGGCCGGCGCCGTCTGCGGCGCCGGAGGATTTCACTCTCCCGCAAGAGAAGACGAATCCGTGGCCGATCGTTATCGGCGGCATCCTGCTTATCGCGGGCGGTGGCGCGGTGTTTGCGGCCTATTTGCATTACCGGGTCACATCAGCACCGGTCGTGGTGGCGCCGGGTATGTCAGCTCCGATATTCTTCGATGCTACCGAGCAGATGAGTGGTTCTGGAGCGAAACTTGCTCAGGCGATCGTGGCTTCGGTGGCGAAGCCATTGCCGAGAGGCACGGTGCGCCTGCTCTCGCTCGGCGAGAGCGCGACGACGAGCGTCTTCGCGTCGCTTGCGCTCCGCGCACCTGGTCTTCTTGCGCGCAATATCGATAAGGCGGGCGGCATGGCTGGTGTCGTGAGCGTGAGTACCGAACAAAGCCCATTTTTCATATTGATCGCCGACTCCTATAGCGCGACCTTCTCGGGGATGCTCTCTTGGGAGGTGCGGATGCCGAGCGATATGATGCTCATATTTCCTGCCTATGCGAATTCGCAGACCTCGACCTCGACGGTCGTGATGACGCCCGCTAAATTAGCAGGATCTGTCCCCGGACCGAAGCCAAGCTTCCGCGATGAGGTGATTGCGAATCATGATGTACGAGTGTACCGCGACGAAGTTGGCCGAAGCGTGCTCCTCTACGGGTATTGGAATGAGACAACGCTCGTTATCGCTCGCGATCCTGCGGCGTTCGTCGCTCTGCTCGATCGTTTGGCGACATCGCATACGCGCTAGCGCGTATCTGCTATCATGCTCCTATGAACACAGAACAACAAAGACAAAAGCTCATCGAAGAAAGACAGAATCTCGAGTCCGAGATGGGGAAGATCGGCAGGAAGAATCCGTCTGTCCCGAACGATTGGGAGCCGACCGCAGGCGACGTCGGACAAGAAGCCGATCCGATCGATCAGGCAGAGCTCGTGACGGAGCTCGAGACCTCGTCGGCTATATTTACCGATCTTGAGGTGCGCTATGATCAGGTGCTCGCCGCGCTCGCGAAAATCGAGAAGGGGGCGTATGGCGTGTGCGAGACCTGCGGGAAGCCGGTTGAAGAAGCGCGGCTCGCGGTCGACCCGGCGGCACCGACCTGTATCGAGCATAAATAATCATATGACCGCGCCCGCGCCGAAGTCAGCAGCGGAACGCGCGCAAGAATTACCAAAACACGGCTACGCGAAGACGCTTGCCGCCCAGCCGGTCGGCTCGCAAGCGGAGCTGGTCGTCGTCGAGGCCGACCTCACGCGCGGTCTCCACAACTTCGCCGTCGTCGGGCTCGCCGACAAGGCGGTCGATGAGGCGCGCGACAGGGTGAGCGCGGCGATACGCCACTCGGGCTACAAGCCGCCGAAGCAACAGAACAAGCGCATCGTCCTCTCACTCTCGCCGGCCGACTTGAAGAAGGAAGGCTCGCACTATGACCTCGCGCTCGCGGTCGCCTATCTCATCGCCGCGGGCGACCTCGAACCTCGCGTTGAGGGGATGCTCTTTATCGGCGAGCTCGCGCTCGACGGCGCGCTACGCGGCGTGCGCGGCGTCTTGCCGCAGGTTCTCGCCGCGAAACGACACGGCGTGAAGTCGATTTTTGTACCACAAAAGAATGCTGAAGAAGCGTTGCTCGCTGAGGGCGTCGCTATCTATGCGCCCGCGACGCTCGCCGAGCTCATGGCGCACCTGAAGGGCGAGAAGCCCTTGCCGCGGCTTGTGCGCGATCGGAAGATCCCGCCGCCGCCGCTCGCCCTCGATCTCGCAGAAGTGAAAGGGCAGGAGAGCGCGAAGCGCGCGCTCGAGATAGCGGCGGCCGGCCGGCATAATATCGTCTTCTACGGCCCGCCCGGCACCGGCAAGACGATGCTCGCTCGCGCGCTCGCGGGCATTCTCCCGCCCCTCACGAGCGACGAGATGCTTGAGGTGACGGCGATACATTCGACCGCAGGCTTGCTCGGGAATGGCGAAGCCGTGCATTGGCCGCCCTTCAGAGCGCCGCACCACTCGGTCTCGCATGTGGCGATCGTTGGTGGGGGGACCTTCCCCAAGGCGGGTGAGGTGACGCTCGCGCACAAAGGCGTCCTCTTCCTTGATGAGTTCCCCGAGTTTGAATCAAGGGTACTCGAAGCGCTTCGCCAACCGCTCGAGGATAAAATAGTGACGGTCTCGCGGGCGCGAGCGACGATCACCTTCCCCGCCGACTGCATGATTGTCGCGGCGATGAATCCGGCGGACACGCTCTCGACAGACGCGCGGACGGCAGTCCGCGCGGCAGAGAAGCAAGCGCGTCGTATCTCACGACCGATTGTAGACCGACTCGATCTCTGGATCGAGGTACCGCTCGTCCCGCACGACACACTCGCGAAGCTCTCGACCGGCGAATCGTCGGTGAAGGTGCGCGAGCGCGTGGTCGCGGCGCGACTACGCGCCGCGAAACGCATCGGCAAGAGCGGAGCGACTAATGCGGCGCTTTCTGGTCGCGAGCTAGATGAGAAGGGTAATTTTAGTATCGCGGCACGAGAAGCGTTGACTGCCGCCGCCGTGCGCATGAATCTCTCGCCGCGCTCCTACCACCGCACGATGCGCGTCGCGCGCACCATCGCCGACCTCGCTGGCGCCGACATCGTAACGCCCGCCTTCATCCACGAGGCGCTCCAGTACCGCCCTCGTGGCCTTTTCGGTTTTGAATAAAACAAAATACAAACGCATGGCGAGAGTGTGAATGTCTGATATTCACAGAAACAAATACAGCGCCGAAGGCGCCGTATTTGTTTCTGCCCAATAACCGTGAAAAGGTATGTATTTTATACACTTTTTCACGGTTATATTGCTATAATAGTGAAAAGGTGCTAATATTCTTGTATATTTAACGGTTATTATATGTCGCGGACACTTCAAGCATACAAGACGATTACGACCCTTCGGGAGCGATACAGCACACTTAAAATCGGACAGGAAAGCCTTCTCGCCGTACTCGCGGAAGCAGAGATTCCAGAGCAGGTTTACAACTCAAATGCTATTGAAAACTCAACGCTTACGCTCGAGGAGACCGAAAAGATTCTCATACAGATTGATCTTGACCGGTATATTTCCGAACGGGAGTTATTTGAAACAAAAAATCTCGCGCGCGTGATGGTGTATATCGGTCACACGGCACACGAAAAACCACTGACATTGGGAATAACCACGCTTCTCCATAAGATGCTTATTGCAAACATTCGGGATGATATCGCTGGGCGTTTTCGTGAAGAGAGCGAGTGGGTACGCGTGGGGAATTACATTGCGGCGGATCCCAAGGATGTAGTACGCCTCGTGACTCGGGCGCTCTCGATGTACGAGAGTACGCCACAAGAGCACATCGTACGGCGAGTCGCGCGATTCCACCTCACTTTTGAGCGTATACATCCGTTTGTGGACGGCAATGGTCGTATTGGGCGCGTTATCAACAATTATCTCCTCTTGCGCGACGGATATGTTCCGATCAACATCGCGTTCATCGATCGTGCGCTGTACTATGAAGCGTTCAAGGAGTTTGACAGAAATGGTCAAACAGACATCATGGAGGGTATCGTGGCACGAGCCATCACTATGAGTTATCATAAACGACTCGCGTACCTAGAGCATCAGGAAATCATTTCAATTGCCGAGTATGCGCATCGTACGAAGACATCCCATCAAAATCTTCTCAATAAAGCCAAGCGTCAAACGATTCCTGCATTCCTCGAAAAGGGCACATGGAAAATTGGGATAGCACGATGATACTGTGCATAACCCCCTTTACCAACCCATCGGGGGGGGGGGCTACTCTAAAGGCACAATCTTTATAAACATACCCACACACAATGAAAGACCTCATCCGTTCTACAATCAAACTAACAGCAGCATCCTCTCTAACCCTCCTAGCTTTCTATGCTATCAATGCTCAAGCACAATCAGCTTGGACTCCTCCCTCGTCAACACCACCAGCAGGCAATGTAGCAGGACCTCTCACAGTCTCTTCTACAGGTCAGAGCAAAGCAGGCAACCTTATGTTGAATACAGATGGTGCTCTTGCTAATGGTCTTATTGTTGCCGCTGGCAAGGTTGGTATAGGGACGCTGACTCCTACACAAGCATTGGATGTGAGTGGCAAGATCAGAATGGCAACACAGACCGCCACTGCAGATGCCGCGGATATCGTCGCGACGAAGGGGTATGTGGACGGGAAGGTCCCAAATGGAGTTTGCCCAAGCGGTCAGTTTGTGACAGGAATTTCTAATGGAATTATTCAATGTGCTCCTTCTGGCGGAAACCAAATCGTAGGAGGGTGTGACCAAGCGACTATATTCGGATCGAACTGTTGGGGTGGTGCTGATGGTGGCAGATATGCGAATTGTCCAACAGGTTCAACTCCTCATATTATGGGCGGTAGTAGTAATGATGGCGCTATATTTACTTATTTCTATTGTACGCGATAGGAAGGGACGTGTAGATAATTTATACACATCACACCATGAAACCGAACAGCCCGTGATAAAAAATAGTTTACATAGGACTGTCCTATGTTGTTGTAATAATGTCCTCATGAAAAGTCTAAGCCAGATTTTTATGTCCCACACCAGCATTTATCCATGAAGCACTCCAGTATCGCCCGTGCGGCCTCTTCTGGTTTGAATAAAATTATTGCGCGGTGCAGTTGGTACTCCCGACGACACAGGCACGGAGCGGGTTGGCCGCGCCGCGGACTTCGAAGTGGAGATGCGCGCCGGTCGAGAGTCCTGTCGAGCCGACATAGCCGATCACGTCGCCCGAAGAGACGCTCTGCCCCGATGAGACAGCCGTGCGCGTCATATGGCTGTAGAGCGTTTGCGAGCCGTTGTCGTGGGTGATGACGACATAGTTGCCGTAGCCGCCGTCCCATGCGCCAGTGCCGCGCGATATGATGACGACACCATCAGCCGCGGCGTGAATCGGTGTGCCGCGCGGCGCCGCGAGATCAACGGCGTTCCAGCCATGCGTTCCTTGGGTGACGAGCGCACCTGGGATCGGGTCGACATAGTAGCCGGGGAATGAGGCGCCGCCGCCGCCGAGGTATGGCTCATAGATCTTGCCGGATCTTTTCTTGCTCGATGGCTTCGAGACAGGAGCTTTGGGCGTCACTTCGCCGCCAGGGATGATGATGCTCGTGCCCACCGCAAGCGCGCCCGCCGTGTCGAGGCCGTTGAACTGCGCAATTTCGCCCGCGTCGGCGTTGTATCTCTTCGCCAGCGATTTGAGCGTGTCGCCCTTCACGACGGTATGCTCCGTTCCCGAGACAGGGAGAATAATAAGAGTGTCGCCCACATGAAAATCTTTTGCACTACTCATGTTGTTCGCCCAGATAATAGTGTTTGCGGAAACGCCGAACATGTCCGCAATTTCAGAAAGGGTGTCGCCTCGACGCACGACATAGATTGAGATGTGGTCCGATTGCGTCGAGCTCGCGACATCGGCGATGGTGCCGGCTGGTCCGGTGTGAGCGAGCACGGCATTGTCGCTCGTGGTGAGCGTGTCGCCGATACCCTTGTTCGGGTTCGGGTCGATGTTGGTGGCGGCGGCGAGCAAGGGTGTTGCCGAACTCGGCATATGTAAAGCGCTCGCCGCATCGGCGTTTGTCGAGAACGGCCAGAATGCGTCTGCCTGGTTGGGTACAGAAATTGCTGCAACAATGAGCAAAGCAAGTACGGTAGAGAGAGATGGAAGTTTGAAAGTAATGGGAAACGAAGGAAGTCGGCGGGTCAGCAAGTACAAAAGTAGCCTAAATACGGCGTATATAGGCTACTTCTTGAAATCAGTCATGACAGTCGATACCACCGAGTATAGCCCCGTTAGATTGAGAGTCAACCGGCTCGCGAGATAGCTGTGGAGAACGCTTTTTGAGGTATATTTCAATAATTATGTATCTCGATGGATTGAATGACGCGCAGAGAGAGGCGGTCCTCGCGAAGGACGGCCCGATCTCGGTCCTTGCGGGTGCGGGGAGCGGGAAGACGCGCGTGCTCGCGACGCGGGTGTATCACCTGATCCGCGAGGGCGTACCGGCCGACACTATCCTCGCGGTCACCTTCACCAACAAGGCGGCACGCGAAATGCGCGAGCGGGTTAGGACACTGCTTGGCAACGATTCGGCCGTCCCCTTCGTCGCGACCTTCCACGGGCTCGGGCGCGAATTGCTCGAGAAATATGGCTCGGCTATTGGCGTGCCGCGCTTCTTCAGCGTCTATGACCGCGACGACTCGGAGCGAGCGATCGGTGCCGCGCTCAAGGCGCTCGACGTCTCGACCAAAGAGCTCTCGCCGCGCGCGGTCCTCGGGCGCATCTCGCGCGCCAAGGGCGAGGGGATGCGCGCGAGCCAATTCGCCGAGAAGTACGGGCGCACGAGCTTCGGCGGTCGAATCGTCGCCGAGGTGTGGGCGCGATACGAGAAGACGCTGAAGGAAGAGAAGGCGCTCGACTTCGACGATCTCATCGCGCTCCCGGTGCGCCTGCTCGAAGAGCGCGCCGACGTGCGCGCAGTCGCGCAGTCGCGGTGGCGCTATATTCATATCGATGAGTACCAAGATACGAACGAGCTGCAAGGGCGTCTCGCGAACATACTTGCCGCGAAGCATCACAATTTATTTGTTGTTGGCGATATCGATCAGTGTCTTATTGCGGGTACGCAGATCACCGTACCCGATGGATCAGAACGACCGATAGAGAAGATACGAAAAGGCGACCTGGTGCTCTCTAACTACGGAAGCGGTGATGTGCGACCGGCGCTGATTTCTCGCGTTTCTTCTCGTCGAGCAACGGGCGAGCTGATACGCATCACGACGAACCGTGGGCGAGAGATAACGAGTACGGAAGATCATATGCACTTCGCCGGATATCGGCTCGGCATAACACCGCAACTGTATTTCACGTACCTCATGTTCAAGGATGGAAAGGGGTGGCGACTTGGCGTCTCGCAGACGTATACCAACGGACAGCGTGTTTCGATGGTCGGCTTCCAGCAGAGATGCAATCAAGAGCACGGTGATGCGGTGTGGGTTGTCGGTACGCACGACACGACTCAAGATGCGCGCATTCTCGAATACCGCTTATCGCTCCGATATGCCCTGCCGACGCTACCGTTTGTCGCGCGGAAGGGGAGTACGGGCGGATATGTGCATGACCAAAAGGTGCTCGACAGTATATTTGCTTCGTTTGATACCGAGAAAGGGGCGGGGAAATTATTGAAAGAGTGTGGATTGTCGCGCGAGTATCCGCACCATCGGGCGCAGGCGACACGGAGCGACCGTCGTAATATCGTTGTAACGATGTGTGGCGAGCATCGAGGCAGGACGCCCATGCATAGGATTTCTCTCATGGGGAGCGACGCCGAAGGGAAACGTCTGCTCCGTGCGGCGGGGTTCTCGGTGCGCCCTGCGAAGGCTGGTTCGCAGAGTTGGCGATTCGAGACGGCGAATAAAGACTATGCGGCCGTTGTCGATATGATTGAACAACTACAGACGATTTTCCCCAAGGCGCACAGCGTGCGGATGGCGCGGCTGGGCGGGAAGAAGGCGAATCCGAAAGATGGAAACGCACTCCCCTTCATGCCGGCCGGAAGCGTAGAGAGGGGCATGGTCATGTTCGACCATGAGGGGGTATTCGATGTGGTGAAGAGTGTCGAACGAATACCGTCGCAGGGCGTGCGAGTCTATGATCTTGATGTCGAACATACACACAACTTCATTGCGAATGGCATGACAACGCATAATTGCATCTATACCTGGCGGGGCGCGACTATTGAGAACCTGCTTACATTCGAAAAACAATATCCCGAAGCGCAGACGATTGTCCTCGAGCGTAATTATCGCTCGACCAAAACGCTCGTCGATGCGGCGAACGCGGTCATCGAGAAGAATAAAAATCGTAAGGAGAAGCGCTCAACGACCGAGCAAGGGAAGGGTGAGCCAATCGTCCTGCATCTCGCGACGAACGCCGAAGACGAAGCGCACTGGGTAGCGCAGAAGATTCGCGAGCTGATGATAGCCGGGAAGAAACCAGAAGAGATTGCGATCTTGTATCGCACCAACTTCCAATCTCGCGCGCTTGAGGAGGGACTCTTGCGCGCGGGTGTGCCCTACAAGCTCCTCGGGACGAAATTCTTCGGTCGCAAAGAGGTGAAGGACGCACTCGCGTGGATGCGGCTCGCGATGGACCCTGCGAGAGAACAGGACAAGATGCGCGCGGCGGCTGCGCCGCCGCGCGGCATCGGCGCAGTCACCCTCGGCAAGCTCGTTGCTGGCCAGCGCGCCGCTCTCCGCGCGAGCGACCTCGCGAAGGTCGAGCTTTTCGAACACATTATTAAAGAGCTCGCGCTCGCCGCCGAGACGCTCCCGCCCTCGGCATTCGTGAAGCTCGTCATCGAGAGAAGCGGCATGAAGCGGGCGATGCTCGACGAGGGGAGCGAGGAGGACAAAGAGCGATTCGAGAATGTCGAGGAGCTCGCCTCGGTAGCAGCAAGGCACGATGCTCTCGTTGGTAAAGAGGGCATTGCGCTCTTCCTTGCTGAAGCGGCTTTAGCGAGTGATCAAGACGAGCTCGATCAAGGAGAGAAGAAGGGCGTGACGCTCATGACGGTCCATGCGGCCAAGGGGCTCGAGTTCGACACGGTCTTCGTGACGGGCATGGAGGAAGGGCTCTTTCCCCACACCGCAATGGGGAACGATACGCATCGCGACGACGAAGAAGAACGGCGCCTCTTCTATGTCGCGATGACGCGCGCGAAGTCGCGCCTCTTCCTCACCCTCGCGCGCGTGCGCAAAATCTACGGCAGCGACTCGTATGCCGCGCCCTCCTCCTTCCTCGCCGACATCGACTCCTCGCTTCTCTTGTATGATGAGACTGATGGCTATGACATTTATTAAAGCGAAGCAATCTCTTGGGCAGAATTTCTTGATGCACGCGCGGATAGCGGAGCGGATAGCGAAGACCGCGCCGCTACCGAGCGGCGCGGTGGTGCTCGAGATTGGGCCGGGGACGGGCATGCTCACACGCGAATTGTTGAAAATCGCGAAGAAGGTCATTGCGGTCGAGGCAGACGGCGAGCTTTTTGAAAAATTGCGAGCCGACTTCGCGGGTGAGATAGCGAGCGGGCAACTCGAACTCCATCATGCCGACATTCGCGCCTTCGACCTCGCGCCGCTCCCGCGCGGCTACGCGCTCGTCGCGAACATTCCCTATTATCTCACCGGCGAAATCTTCCGCATGTTTCTCGAAGCAGAAAATCAGCCGAGCTCGATGACGCTTTTGGTACAAAAAGAAGTTGCCGAGCGTATTGTTGGAAATCGCTCGAAGAAAGAGAGCATCCTCTCGCTCTCGGTGAAGGCGTATGGCACGCCGAAGCTCGAGTTCACCGTCCCGCGCGGCGCCTTCACTCCCGCGCCGAAGGTCGACTCGGCCGTGCTCACGATACGCGAAATTTCGCGACGAAATTTCGCGACCCGCGCCGTCGAAGAGCGATTCTTCGCGCTCCTCCACGCCGGCTTCGCGCACAAGCGCAAGTTCGTTCGGAAGAATCTCGCCGAAGCCGGCCTCCCCGCGGGCGACATCCCCGAGAAGGCGCGCGCCGAAGACCTCCCGCTCGTCGTCTGGCTCGCTCTCGCTCAAGAAGAGAAGTAATCCCCACCCCCTTGCTTTTTTTTGGCGTGTATGGTATAGGGATATCGGATGTGGCATCCTGCCGCATGCTCTTTGACCTAGGAGGTCACCATGAAATCGCTCTATCGTATTTCCGCGGTGGCCTTCACCGCACTTGTTCTCTCAGCCCTCACGGGCTGTGCCGGTATCGAGTACATCCCGGCGCTTATGGCAGCTAGTCCAACGGTACCGATGGCCACATCACCAGATCCGAGCTTCGGGTCGGGCCTCATTGCGCTCGCCGATAAGGCGGCGGGATATCTGGCCAAGCTTGGGTCCGGCGGTGACACCTCGGACGCACCCAAGTCGGAAACGTCGTCACAAACACCGACGCAGGTTGCAGAGGACGGACTCCGTCATTGCCCCGCTCCTCTGGCTACCGTTGCGATTACGGCCGACAGTGAGTTGTACGAAGGGAACGGTCCCAAGGACAACTTCAGGAGACTGGCAGTCGAAACGGGTTGTATCTCGATAGGTTCTCCGTCGGGATCCGTTCCAACTGTGTACGCGTCGGTTTCGGAGAACCAACCGATGTGGACAATGCGGTTGGAGTACACGGTTGAGTACTCAGCGACGATTGCCGGCCGTACTGTGAACGCAACAGGCAAAGCCTCGGGATCTGGCTCGGCCTATGCTTCCTCTGCCAAGAGGGCCGCGGAACAAGCTTTCGCGCGTTTCGTGAACAAGTTGCAACAGAGTCCTGTCGCCAAGAGATGACCTTTTCCGTTTCTCAACCACCCCCAGCATTGCGTCTGGGGGTTTACTTTTATACATGCTGTGCAAAACATAGTATTGGCAGTGGCGGGTGTTATACTTATCTATAAATATGAGCGGCGGCATCCACGAGAATTGGCGCGTCATCGTTGCGACGATACTATCCGTCGTCTTCATCGTCGGCGCTTTTGTGCTTGCGCGCGGCGTCGAGTCGCCGCAGGTGGCGCAGGCCTCGACCGAGACCGAGATCTTGAAGGCGCTCGCGACGAAGGACGCCGACAAAGACGGTCTCTCTGACTGGGAGGAGTCGCTCTATGGCACCGACCCGCACACTGTCGACACCTTCCACCTCGGCATGACCGACGGCGAGGCGGTACGTCGCGGCCTCATCGTCCCGAAGGCTATTACCGACGCGGCCATGGCGACCACGACAGCGAGCGGCGCGCTCGGCGACCCCTCGCTCCCGCCCGCGCCCGCAGACGGGAGCGTGACGGCAATGTTCGCCAAGAGCTTCTTCACCCTCTTCGCTATGGCGAAGGAGCAGAACGGTGGTGGCGATCTCTCAGAGGCCCAGATGACCGACGTCATCAACAAGTCCATCAGCTCGGTATCCTCTTCTATCGCGCCGGCACCCGACTTCAAGAAGGCGGCAGAACTCTCTGTCGCTGGGGAGGGGCCAGACGCGCTCAAGAGCTTCGCGGCCGCGGCCGAGCTGGTCCTCTTCAAGAATAAGACCACCGCGACGACCAGCGAGCTCAACTACTTCAAATATGCGCTCATCGGTAATGATAAAGTCGCCTTCAAGCAGATGCTCTCTCTCGCGAAGGTCTATCGCGATTCGGCCGCAGGGCTCGCAGCTTTATCGGTACCTCGAGAAATGGCTTCGGCCGATCTCACGCTCATCAATGCACTCATGCACTTGAGCCAGTGCATCACGGATCTCACTCGCGTCGACAGCGACACAGTCGCGACTATTCTCGCGCTCCATGCCTACCCGAAGTACGCGACTAATCTCGGTGCGGCCTTTATTGCAGTACAAGATATCTACGCGACCGCGCGCATCATGCTCCCTGCGGGCACGCCGGGCGCTTCGTTTGTCGGCATGAATGCAAAGGTGACGGCTATCCGCGCGGCATCGTCGACCGCGGCCAAGAGATGATATGAGCACCCGCCTCTTCAAGCCCCTCGTCGCTACCCTGCTCATGGTTGCGTTCGTCGTGCCGGGAGTATTCTTCGTGGCACCACCAAAAGTACAGGCCGGCATTGCAGCAACACTTGTAGGTGATGCTACATGGCAAAGCTTCACATCAGCTACGAAAAATACGATTACCGCTATTGAGACCACCCTTACCGAGATAAACACGGCACTGATTGAATACGCGACATTTGCACAATATATCAATACCTATATCCTTGAGCCGCTTGCATTCGTCATGTCAGGGAAGTTGATGAAAGCACTTACTGCCGCGACCATCGCCTTCGTTATCGGGAGGGCGAATGGCACCGGCATACCGCAGTTCGCAGTTGATGTGCAGAAGTCTATTCAGACCATCCAAGACAGTAAAGAGTTGAATATCTTAAAGCAGATGCAAGACCCAAACTCGCCATGGTCGACCTCAATGCGGAAGTCCTTGAGTAAGGACTATCTGAAGAAGTCTTCGCTCAAAGGCTTCTGGGCGTCGAACATGTGCACGCTCGCGCAGTCTTCGCCCACCTATACGCCAAGGTACCTCGACGGCGACTGGCAGGCGGGCGGCATCGCCGCGTGGATATCACTCACCACACAAGTGCAGAATAACCCCTATCTTACCTATCGGAGCATCAAGGAGCAGTCGAATAGCGTGCTCGGCCCCGGCGTCGGCGGCGCCTCGGGCGAGCGCCTCGCCGCGCTCGGCTGGGGGAGCGGCTATATGTCATGGTGCGGGAAAGTGGATACGTCGGCAGACAACGTCTCGAATGACACGGCGCATGCGTGTCTCACCGATTCTGGGGGCGATGGATATTTGGTGGGCACCGATTGTATAGCTTTCAATACGTCCTGTAGCGACTCGAATGGAAATCTTGGTAGAATGACGGCTAACGGGTGTAAGGCTAATGTAGAAGCTACTAATTTCGTCAATACGAAGGGTGTCAACCCGGGCGACCCATGTATCAATGAGGATGGTACATCTGGCGTTACTAAGACCCCCGGCTCGACTATCAAGGCGACTCTCGACAAAGTGCTTGGCGGCCAGCAAGACCAGGTCGTCCGCATGGGTAATATCGGTCCGCAGATTAATGGTATCCTCGGCAGCATCGCGACTATCATGAAGACGGTTCTATTCGCTCAACAGATCTTGGGCGGTAACGACGCTGATTCGTCAGGCGGCCTCCTCGGGGCTGGCTCAACGGCGCCGGGCCGCTCGACCTCACTGCTCGACGCGTATGCGAACTCCTCGACGCTTGGGGTCACGGGTGCTGGTGTCATGAAGAGTGCCGCAACGGCGCCTATCTCGGGCGATGAAATGACAAAGCGTATCACAAATTATCTCGCGTCATGGAATACGATAAAGATCAATGCGAATATCGCTGCCTCCTCGACCGTCGCGCTCTCGCAGTTCTGTGTCGCCGCGGCAAATACATCTGCGCTCAGTATATGGAACGCACAGCATGCGGAAACGACCTTCGGCCAGATCCCCGTAGCGACGCCTGCAGACCTCGCCGCCATTCACTCGCCCTTCATCGACGGAGCGCGAGATCAGGCGCAGGTGGCGCAGGACACCTATCTGAATCAGATTTATCCAATCTTAAATCAGGTCAAGGTGGCATCCTCGACCGCCGCCACGGCGACGGCAATGGTGAAGAAGGTCCAGAGCGAGTTGGCCACGACGGGGAGTACTGACCAGAGCGTCGCCGCAACGAATACGGCCTACCTCGCGGATGTCCAGACACTCAGCACGATGTCGCCGACTGATAGGGATGTGGTGACGGTGCAATTCGACGCACAATCGACCGGCGCCGCACAGGCGAGCCCGGCAGAGTCGCTCACGGTCTCGGGCGGCACGACGATCGATCGGATGAACCTCATCACCGCGAACGCGGCGGCGCTGAAGACCAGCGTCTGTACCGAGAAGCCAGTCTTGAACTTCGGCGGATAATGTTATGAAAAAATTCCTTACCATAAGCATCTTCTCGCTTCTCGTCGCGCTCACCGCGCCGCATGCGGCGTTTGCCGACACAACTTCTTGTTTATTTGATACAGACTGCGGGGCTGGCGGTAAATGCGACACGAGTACGGGCTATTGTGCCACAGGGTCAACAGCTGGAGATACAATCGGTGCGTCGTGTAGTGACATGAACGGCAATAATGGGACGATGACATCGACCGGCTGTGTCGCGAACACTAAGGATCCGAGCTATGTAGCTTCGCCGGGCGCGAGCGCGGCCGCCGCGAAGATGCCGGGCGACCCTGTTAAACCAGACCCGAACGAGGGCTACAACTCGGCCATGCAATACATCATGATGCTCTTCGCGTGGATCCTCGCTATCGCGGCGATCACGCTCGACTACACGGTCTACTATACCGTCATCGTCATGGGCGACTATGTGAGCAAGCTCTCAGCGGTCGGCACCACCTGGCGCATCCTCCGCGACATCAGCAATATCGCGCTCATATTCGGCTTCCTCGCGGTGGGCATCACGACCATCCTCAAGGTCGACTGGTATGGCGGCGGCAAGAAGATGCTCCCGATGCTCTTCCTCGCGGCCATCTTTCTCAATTTCTCGCTCTTCTTCGCCGAGGCGGTCATCGATGTCGGCAATCTCTTCGCGACGCAATTCTATACGCAGATCAACGGCGGCGTTATACCCTCCGCAGCGAGTCTCGCTTCGACCAACACCGCCAACGAAGTTATTTCGAATAAAATAATGTCCCAGCTCGGGCTCCAGACGCTCTATGGCGATACGCGGAAGGAGAAGAGCGAACTCTTCAACGGGACGTATCCCTCGCTCGTCGGCTTCATGGGCATCCTGCTCTTCATCGTCACTGCCTTCGTGATGTTCTCGCTCTCCTTCATCCTCATCGGTCGCTTCATCACGCTCATATTCCTCATCATCTTGGCGCCAATCGGCTTCGCTGGCCTCGCGGTGCCGATGTTGCGAGATAGGGCGAGCCAGTGGTGGCATGCACTCTTCGCGCAGACGATCACCGCGCCTATCCTGCTCCTCATGCTCTATGTCGCGCTCGCGGTTATCACCGACGTGAACTTCATGACCGGCTTCGGTACGAATTCGGCGAACACGATCGGCGCGTGGACGAGCCTTGCCGGCACCGTCCCCAAGGTAACGCACTTCGCGGGCGTGATGCTGCCCTTCTTGGTCGCGATGGGGCTCCTCATGGCGATTACCATGCAAGCCAAGAACATGGGCGCGGTTGGCGCCGCCCTCGCGACCAAGACCGCCGGTAAGCTCACCTTCGGCGCAACGGCGTGGGGGATGCAGAAGACGGTTGGCTTCGGATCGCACTATGCCGCGCGGGCTATACGCACGAGCGGTATCGGTGGCACGAGGACAGGGCGGGTCTTGGCGAACACCTTTGATAAGGGGGCGAAGGCGAGTTTCGACATTCGCGCGACCAAGGCGCTCAGTGGCTTGCCAGGTGGCGGGATCAATGCGGGCGAAGCGTCGAAGGGCGGCTACGATGGTGCGCGTGAGGCAAATATCAAGAAGCACGAAGCATACGCAACATCGATCGACGAAGCATACAAGGAGCGCGGCCCGAAGGCGTGGAATGACCGTTTTAATAAGGATG
The DNA here is from genome assembly GCA_023269085.1 of bacterium. Taxonomy (GTDB): domain Bacteria; phylum Patescibacteriota; class Minisyncoccia; order Phycocordibacterales; family Phycocordibacteraceae; genus C7867-001. Next base: position 24,614 of record JAHFML010000003.1, read on the forward strand.
TGAAAGATGAAAAGAAGAAGTTAGAAGAAGCAAAAGAGGCGCAAAGAAAAGCAGAGACGGCACATAATGAAGCTGTTGCAGCGTATGACGAGGAGAAAAAGAAGCATGACGCTAATCATGATGCTCTCGCCGACGAGAAGAAAAAAGCTGAAGATAAAGAAAAACAGCACAAGGACAAGCTTGATCTTCTTGAAGAAGAAGAAAAGACGCGGATCAAATTCCAAACGAAAAATTCTCCAGAAGAACAGCGCCAGCTCGATACAGCTCGCCAAGAGCACAAGGCGAGTCAAGAGACTCTTGCTGCGGTGAGCGGAAATCTCGCAAGCGCCGCGAAAAGTCTCGGAGACGCACAAAAAGCAAAAGAAGGCACCGAGAAAGCGAAGAAAACGACAGAAGAAGTACTAAAGGTCGTGGCACAAGCCCCAGAGGAGAGAGTAAAGAAAGAAAAGAATGCTAGAAAAGAGGCCTACGCGAGCAACATTGACACCGGGTTCCTCGAGAACGCACCGATGTGGGGTGTGAACCTTGGGCTCTATGGCTCTGGTGGCTCGGTCGCGGCAAGAAAGATACTCGCTAGTATGAAAGAAAAGACCGACGCACAAAAAATTGAGGACATGATGAAGAAGCTCGGAAAAGCTGCAACAGAAGCAGAAACAAAAGCCAAAACAGAGAGCGCGCCAAAAGAAGAGAAGCCGGCAGAACACGCGCCGACCGTCGCCTGATTAGTACTAGGAAATAAAGTATGGAACCAACTACCCAAAACGAACCGACCCTTGATGAGAGCCTCGCACAGGTGATGCAGACCTTGCCGCCAGTTATTCGAAAATATCTCGCAGAAGAGAGATACACGCCGATCGCAAGGGAGCTGATGGCGAAGTATCAACTCCGGCTCGATCAGGGCGGCATCCTTGAGCGCGAGATCATGCTCCTCCTCATGGGCATCGAGACGCCCGACGAATTCATGAAGGCGCTCGGCAACGAGGCGCACTTGAGCGCCGATACCGTGAAGCGTGTCACGAACGACGTGAATGAGATGATCTTCATCCCGCTCCGCGCTAAGGAGGAGCGACAGGGCATGATGCCTGCTCCCGAGCCAGTCGCACCATCCCCGATCGTATCGGCTCCTACACCGCGCCCCACGATAACCATTAGTGGCGCTGAGCCGGCCCCCGCCCCCGAGATGCCTGCTCCTGAGCCGGAGGGAGTGCCTATGCTCGCTCCTGCCCCCGCACTCGTCATTTCCTATCAGCGCGACCCCTATCGCGAAGCGGTCGAAGACGAGCCGGTCGACGAGGTGTAGAGCGCAAAAAAGTTGCGTTTATTGCGCCCTTCCTCTATAGTGTCTTTGACCCACTCGCCTGCCTGCCGGCAGGCACGGGGTCTTCTTTTACTACATGTCCACCATCAATCAGCTCACCCGCAAGGGGCGTAAGGCGAAGCCGTCGAAGACGAGCGTGCCTGCGCTCGCGCGCGGCTTCAACGCGCTGCAGAACCGCCCGACCTTCTACGCATCGCCCTTCAAGCGCGGCGTCTGCACCAAGGTGACGACCAAGACCCCGAGAAAGCCGAACTCCGCTATCCGCAAGATCGCTCGCGTCCGCCTTACCAACGGCATGGAGGTCACTGCCTACATCCCGGCCGAAGGGCACAACCTGCAGGAGCACTCGGTCGTCCTCCTGCGCGGCGGCCGCGTCAAGGATATCGGTGTGCAGTACACTATCGTGCGCGGCAAGCTCGACGCGACGGGCGTCGACAAGCGCCGGAAGAGCCGCTCGCGCTACGGTGCCAAGAAGCCTAAATAATTTTCATCATGCGACGACCACTTAAAAAGCAGCGAACATGGCGACCGGACTTGAAGTACGGCTCGGAGACGCTTACCCGCTTCATCAACGCCGTCATGTGGGACGGGAAGAAGGACACGGCCCGTGCGGTCGTCTATGAGGCGCTCGAGAGAATCGAGAAGGACGGTGCCGAGGGTGTGGGCGCGCTTGAGACCTTCGAGACGGCACTGCGCAATGCGTCGCCTCTCATGGAGGTCCGCTCGCGCCGCATCGGCGGTGCGAACTATCAGGTCCCGCGCGAAGTCCCGCAGAACCGCCGCTTGGCGCTCTCCTTCCGTTGGATCATCAACGCCGCTCGTAATGGCAAGGGCAAGCCGATGTCCGAGAAGCTCGCCACCGAGCTCCTCCTCGCCGCCAAGAACGAGGGTGCCGCGATCAAGAAGAAGGACGACATGCACCGCATGGCCGACTCGAACAAGGCCTTTGCCCATTTCGCGTGGTAACTTTGCAATAGCAAAGTTATCTCGAGCGAAGTCGAGAGATTGGAGTTTTATGAAATCAAAAAGCCGGCGCATGCGCCGGCTTTTGTTATGGTGGGTGGAAAGGTCAAGTAACTTTGGCGTGCATGGCCAGTGCGCACCAGAGAACTTTCCCCAAGAGCCCCTCCTCTTCGAGGGAGTGTTCGTGAAGCTTTCCATCGACGAATTCTTTGTCGCCGATAACTTGATAATCCATCGCTATCGGCCGTTTCCCATCTCTTTCAGATATAAGGACAGACAATGCGGCCTTCAATATGGCAATAGCATCTTCCAAGCTCTCACGCGACCAATGAGCTGGGTCGGTTGTTTGGACAAAAAGGAAAAGTTGCCGGTCTGCTTCCTGTAGGAGCTGTTCCTTCTTCGGGTATCTGCGCTGTAGTTCGCGCAGGGCGTCATAACCAAGATCTGTTCGAGCTCCATGCATGGTGACTCCTCGTATAAAGAATGTTTCCGCTCGGATAGTACTCCTCTGCGCGGAGCTTTGCAATTCTGCTCGATTGGGCTATGCTGAAGGGAACGCCTCCTAGGCATGCTAAGCATGACTGGACGAGCGTCCGTAACCGGACGCTGTAGTCGGCGCTTTTTATTTTTATCCTTATTTTATGAACCGCGACTATCCACTCGAAAAGGTGCGCAACTTCGGCATCATCGCCCACATCGACGCCGGCAAGACGACGACAAGCGAGCGGGTGCTCTTCTACACCGGCAGTCAGCACAAGATCGGCGAGGTGCACGAGGGCGAGACCACGACCGACTGGATGGAGCAGGAGCGCGAGCGCGGTATCACTATCACCGCGGCCGCCATCACCTGCTTCTGGACACGGACAGACGAGCACGACAAGAAGGATATGTCTAAAAAGTTCCGTTTCAATATTATCGATACCCCCGGGCACATCGACTTCACCGCCGAAGTGAAGCGCTCGATGCGCGTGCTCGACGGCGCGGTCGTCGTCTTCGACGGTGTCGCCGGATGCGAACCGCAGTCCGAGACAAACTGGCGCTACGCCGACGAGGCCAAGGTGCCGCGTGTCTGTCTCATCAATAAGCTCGACCGCACGGGCGCCTCCTTTGAGCGCTCCTACGCGAGTATCCTCGACCGGCTCTCGCCGCGCGCTATCCGCATGCAGATACCGATCGGCGAAGAGGCCGAGCACGAGGGCGCGGTTGACCTGCTCACGATGAAGGCTTACACCTTCACGGGCAACATGGGCGAAGAGGTCGTCGAGGGCGAGATTCCCGCCGCTCTCCTCGAAGACGCGAAGAAGTATCGCGCTCTGCTTGTCGAACGTATCGTCGAGCAAGATGATGCGGCGATGAGCGCGTATCTCGAGGGCAACGAGCCGTCGCTCGAAGAGCTGAAGGCGCTCTTGCGCAAGGCGGTCATTCATAACGAAATCTTCCCGGTCTACTGCGGCAGTGCGCTCAAGAATAAGGGCGTCCAGCTCGTCCTCGACGCGGTCGTCGACTACCTCCCGTCGCCACTCGACCTCCCCGCGACGACCGGCATCAACCCGAAGACGAATGAGCCGATTGAGCGCCATCCGTCTGACGACGAGCCCTTCTGCGCGCTCGCCTTCAAGCTCCAGACCGACCCCTTCGTCGGCGCACTGACCTTCTTCCGCGTCTATTCGGGTACCGTCACCGCAGGCTCCTATATTTACAATTCAAGCACGGGCTCAAAGGAGCGCATCGGCCGCATCGTGCGTCTCCAAGCGGACAAGCGCGAAGAAGTCGAGAAGGTCTTCGCCGGTGAGATTGCGGCCGCCGTCGGTCTCAAGGACACTAAGACCTCACACACGCTCTGCGATGAAGCGAACCCTATCGTGCTCGAAGAGATCAAGTTCCCCGAGCCGGTGGTCAGTCTCCGCATCGAGCCGAAGACCAAGGCCGATCAAGAGAAGATGGGCATTGCGCTCCACAAGCTCTCTGACGAGGACCCGACCTTCCGCGTCACGACCGACGAAGAGACCAACGAGACGATTATCTCGGGCATGGGCGAGCTCCACCTCGAGATCCTCGTCGATCGCATGAAGCGCGAGTTCAATGTTGTTGCCGACGTGGGCAAGCCGCAGGTCGCCTATCGCGAGACTATTCTCGGCTCGGCAGAGGCAGAAGGGAAGTACATCAAGCAGACAGGCGGCAAGGGTCAATATGGCCATGTGAAGATCCGCATGAAGAAGATGGAGCCGATAGACCCGGAGGCCAAGATGCCGAAGAATGTGACGCGCGAGGATCACTTCGAGTTCATCAACAATATCAAGGGAGGCGCCATCCCGCAAGAGTTCATCGGGCCCGTCGAGAAGGGTATGCGCGAGGCGATGAGCCGCGGCGTGCTCGCCGGCTTCCCGATGGTCGATGTCTCGATCGATCTCTATGACGGCTCCTACCACGATGTCGACTCGTCTGAAATCGCCTACAAGATTGCGGCCTCGATGGCCTTCCAAGAGGCGGCCGCACGCGCCAAGGCCGTGATCCTCGAGCCGATTATGAAGGTCGAGGTGGTCGTGCCCGAGCAGTTCATGGGCGATATCACGGGCTCGATCTCGGGCAAGCGCGGGCAGATAGAGGGCATGGAGGATCGCGGTATGAACAAGGCGGTGCACGCCAAGGTCCCGCTCTCGGAGATGTTCGGCTACACGACGACCCTGCGCTCGATGACCGAAGGCCGCGGCAACATGACGATGGAGTTCGACCACTACGACGTCGTGCCGCAGAGCGTCGCGGCCGATATTATTGCGAGTAGGAAGTAAGAAAAAGAGTAAAGCACGCGGCCGCCCCAAAGGGGCGGCCGCGTGCTTTCTCATCGCCTATCCCCACCCTCCTCCTTTACCCCACCCTCGGGGGGGGGGTACGCTACAGGTATATCCACCGCGCATAACCCACACCCATGAAAGAACTAACTCGTTCAACGCTCGTCACCATCGTCGCCTCTTCTCTCACCCTCCTCGCCTTCTACGCGATCAACGCTTCTGCACAATCAGCCTGGACTCCAGCTCCAGCTAACGCTCCCTCAGGCAACGTGGCAGGCCCCCTCACCACGGGCGCAACCGGTCAGAGCAAAGCCGGCAATCTCATGCTCAACACCGACGGCACCCTCGCCAACGGCCTCATCGTCGCGAATGGGAATGTGGGGATTGGGACAATAAACCCTGGTAGCAAGCTTGAGGTTGTTGATGGAACCCTTGAGGTTGTTGATGGAACCATCAGAAGTGATTTCGTTAATAATGCGCGTGGGAATACATTGACTCTTAACGGAGGGAAATCAAATTTCCAAGTGTGGCATAATAGTGAGAAGTTTGTTAATTTGCTGAATACATCAGGGGATGGAAATGGTGCTGGATTTAAATTCCTTGATTACGACGGTAGTAGCGGCGGTGCATTGAACGTCGACACTTTGCCAGCGAGTATGGTCATAACGAATGCTGGTAAAGTCGGCATTGGGACGCCGAATCCAGCGGCTATGCTTGAGGTGAATGGAGAGTTCCGTCTCGGCGCCAATGCTAAAGCAGGAACGGTCTGTAACCTCGAAGGGAAAGTCTCTTTCGATTACAACTTGCATGCTCCCGTATACTGCAACAATATCGGCGTGTGGACCGCTCTAGCCCATAATTAACTGTTAGTGAAAGCACCCGCACAATCGGTGGTCGTGACGCGGAGCGCGCTGTGCATACCTGGTTTGCACAAAACGCCCGGCAAGAGCTCGAAGACGATGAAATAGGTTGCTCGTGCTCTCGGTGAGAATGGCGTTGTCGACACAGAGTTTGCCGAGAAGCGGCTGGTAGAGATGGCGGGATACCGCAATCGTCTGGTCCACTTCTACGATGATATAACCGCGCGCGAGTTGTACCGTATCGTGGTGAATGATATCATCGCGAGTAGGAAGTAAGAAAAAGAGTAAAGCATGCGGCCGCCCCAAAGGGGCGGCCGCGTGCTTTCTCATCGCCTATCCCCACCCTCCTCCTTTACCTCCCCCTCGGGGGGGGGGTACGCTACAGGTATATCCACCGCGCATAACCCACACCCATGAAAGAACTAACTCGTTCAACGCTCGTCACCATCGTCGCCTCTTCTCTCACCCTCCTCGCCTTCTACGCGATCAACGCACAAGCACAATCAGCCTGGACTCCAGCTCCAGCTAACGCTCCCTCAGGCAACGTGGCAGGCCCCCTCACCACGGGCGCAACCGGTCAGAGCAAAGCCGGCAACCTTATGCTCAACACCGATGGCACCCTCGCCAACGGTCTCATCGTTGCGAATGGGAATGTGGGGATTGGGACGCTTACTCCTAACACAACTAAAGGCACTAGCGGCTACCTTGACGCCAAAGACGTCTATCTCCGTGACGCCGGGAAGTGGGCGAGTGAGGTTGGGGGGGGCGGAAGTAGTGGTGCCGCGAAGGTATGGGCAAATTTTGAAGGCACTAATTGTAGTGGAGCCAACGGATGCATAATACGAGCACAGTATGGTGTGTCTAAGATTCTAAAGACTGGATCTGGAATCTACAGAGTCTATTTTACTACTCCGATGCCAGACACAAATTATGTAACAATTGGTGTTAACAACGGGCCAGGATGTCAGTGGTCTATTGGTGGTGTGGCTGCAGATTATTCTAATAAGACAGTGGATTCAGTAACTATTAGGACTCCTAATTATGATGCGTGTACTTTCAACACTATAGACCGATACGATGTTGAGTTCGTTATATTTAGATAGTCGCACTGTGCATACATGGTTTGCACCAGGTCATTTCTCCGGCTTCTCGTTGTAGCTTACTATGCGCCAGCCGCGGGTGGGGGAGAAGATGCGCCACGGATTGAATTCGCAGGTGGTGACGCCCGCGTTGTCTGAATAGTTGAAGAAGGAGAGCTTCACGAAGTCACCGGCGTGCAGGCGCTCGCGGTAGAGCATATAGGCTACGCACGCCTTGAGAAAAATGTGATGCGTCACGATGACGGTCCCGTTCTCGCCCTGAGCCGCGAGAAGGTCGACGCACTTCCGGGCGCGACTCTTCAATTCGTCGAAACTTTCTTCATCGGAGATACGGAAGTCGTCGGCGTGATATGCGAGATCGATCTGACTCAAGATAGTGGTGACCTTCGGATCGCGAGAGCTCTTCCCGACGACGTCGGTCGGGTTGCGGCGCTCTACGAGCAGGTCTGAATATGAGATCGGAGCATTGAGGTGAGTGCGCAAAATCTCTGATGTTTCCTTCGCACGCGGATAAGTGCTTGAGAGGATCATGTTGACCCTGAATGGGTGGAGGTAGCGTCCGACCTCTTCGGCTTGCGCGCGCCCCTTCTCTGAGAGCGCGCCTTCAGCTCCCTGGCGAATATGCTCGGCGTTCAGAAGCGTCTCGCCGTGCCGGACGAAGTAGAATCGCCGCGGCCGCATGAGGAGGAGGATGAGAGCGACGATAAGGGGTATGCCAATAAATAATTCTCCAGTGATGAGCGAATCGGGCGAGTACATGATGCTCCTAGTATACTCGAGTGGTATACTGCGTGCATGCTATCGACAATACTATCGTTCTCGCGAGCTCGCGTGCTGTATGTGGTTATCGGCGCCGCGGCACTTTCTCTCGGGTGGTACTTCTTCTCGGGTGGCGGGAAGAGCGCGGGGACGACAATAACGATTGTCCCGAGTGACGTGAGCGAGCAAGTGCGCGTCTCGGGCACCGTGACCGCCGCGCAGAATGTCGACCTCGGCTTCGCAGCGAATGGGCGCATCGCATCGGTCAGGGCGATGGTTGGCGAACACCTCGGCGAGGGGGCGGTCATTGCTGAGATAGAGAACGGCGATCTCGCCGCGGCTGTTGCGCAGAAGGAGGCGACCCTCGCGGAGCGGCAAGCAGACCTCGCGGCACTCCTTGCCGGGACGCGACCCGAACAGATTACGGTCGCCTCGACCTCGGTTGCGAACGCGCAAACAGCGCTCCTGAACGCGCTGCAGAACGCCTACACGACGACGGATGATGCGGTGCATAACAAGGCGGATGTGCTCTTCACAAATCCGCGCACGAGCCCGCTACTCTCCTTCACCGTCACGAGCGCGGCAGTTAAGATTTCTACAGAACAAGATCGCGCGAGTCTGGAGCCGGTGCTTATTGGTTGGGCGGCTCTCATAGCAAGACTCTCTTCTGCGGCATCCGCCGGCTCGGCGACGCTCGCGCAGAAGTATCTCGCACAGGTAACGGCGCTTCTCGCCGACGCGAACGCGGCGCTCAATAACGGCGTTTCTGACCAGACGACGACCACGGCGATGCTCGCGTCGTATGCGACCGCGCTCGCAACGGCGCGCGCGAACGTGAATGCCGCGACGACGGCGATCGTCGCGGCATCGAGCGCGCTCGCGGCCGCCGAGAAGAATCTCGCGCTCGAGCAAGCCGGCGCAACGCCGGACGCGCTCGCCGCATCGCGCGCGGCCGTCGCGGCCGCGGCTGCTGATGTCGCGAGCGCGCATGCCGCGCTCGCGAAGACCCTCGTCGTCGCGCCGTTCGACGGTATTATCACGCGCATGGACGCCAAGGTCGGCGAGGTCGTCGCGCCGACCGCATCAGAGATCAGCATGCAGAGCGACGGCGTCTTCGAGATTGAGACGTATGTCCCGGAGGTTGCGATATCGGGTATCGCTATCGGCAACCCGGCGACGACCACGCTTGATGCCTACGGCTCGTCAGTCGCCTTCAGATCGAAGGTTATCGCGACGGATCCTGCCGAGACGGTCAAAGACGGCGTGCCGACCTACAAGGTGACGCTCGCATTCTTCGCCGCCGATGCACGCATCCGGAGCGGCATGACGGCCAACGTGGTCATCGAGACGGGCATGCTCCATGATGCTATCGTCGTTCCGGTCGGCGCTATCACGACGAAGAGCGGCGAGACATCCGTGTCGGTCGTCATCCAAGGGAAGTCGATGCCGCGTTCGGTCTCAACCGGAGTATCGCCCTCCTTCGGGCAGGTCGAGATACTCTCAGGTCTCGCGAAGGGTGACGTGATTCTGCTCACTCCCGCGCCCTAAGCGGCATGCTCTCTCTTCTCAACATCCGCGTCGGCTTCTATCTCGCGCTTCGGCAGATTCGTCGCGCGAGCCGTTGGACGACGACGCTCATCGTCTTCGTGATGCTCCTCACATTCCTTAATCTCGTCGTCGTGACGGGCGTCTTGGTCGGCATCATCCAAGGCATCTCGAACCAGTACCGCACGCAAGAGACGGGCGATGTCGTCGTCTCATCGCTCGATTCAAAAGATTTCATCGAGAACAGCCCGCAGATTATCGCGCTCGTGAAGAGTCTGCCCGGCGTCGCGCAGGTGAGCTCGCGCTACATCGCGGGCGGCACCATCGAAGCGAATTACTTCTCCCGCGATCAGAAAGAGAAGCCGAACGAGACGGGCGCGAGCGTCGACGGCATCAACGTTGCCGACGAGAACGCGTTCTCAAATCTTTCAACCCATGTCGCCGAAGGATCGTATCTCTCTTCGAGCGACTATGACACGGTCCTGCTCGGCTCGCAGCTCATCGACCGCTACTCCTTCGGTAAGATGCCGGGGCTGACCCCGCTCAAGAATGTGTACCCCGGCACGAAGATTCGCCTTACGCTCGGGGGTCATACGCGCGAGGTGGTCGTGAAGGGTATTGTCTCGGTCCCCGCCAATTCGCCTCTCGCCGCGCGCGTCTTCATGCCGGAGGGCGAAGTGCGCGAGCTCATCGGCCGTGATGATTATGCGGTCAACGAGATCGCGACCCTGCTTCTGCCGGGGACCGATCCGATCGCCTTCCGCGATCTGCTCTTGCGAAGCGGCGTCGGCGCGAACGCCAAGGTGCAGACCTTCGAGGACGCGACGCCGAACGGCGTCGCGGAGATTAAAGATACGTTCGCCATGATCGGCAACGCCATCGGGTCGATCGGTCTCGTCGTCGCCGCTATCACGATCTTCATCGTCATCTTCATCAACGCGGTCACGCGGCGCAAGTTCATCGGCATCTTGAAGGGTATCGGCATCTCGGGCGAGGCGATCGAGATCTCTTACATCTTCCAGTCGATCTTCTATGCCGCCATCGGCTCGTCGCTCGGCCTCCTCTTCCTCTACGGATTCCTCGTCCCCTATATCGCCGTGCACCCGATCGTGCTCCCGATCAGCAACGCTATTATCGTCGCGCCGGTTGCGAGCACGCTCCTGCGCATCCTGCTCCTCGTCGTCGCGACCATCATCGCCGGTTACCTGCCCGCGCGCATGATCGTGCGGAAGAATACGCTCGACTCTATCCTCGGCCGCACCTAGACCTATGATTACCGTCAAACAATTGATACGAAGTTTCAAAGATGGCTCTCGCGAGACGCGCGTGCTGAAGGGCATCGACCTCATCGTAAAGAATGGCGAGTTCGTCGCTATCATCGGCCGCTCGGGAGCGGGGAAGAGCACGCTCCTGTACCAGATGTCGCTCCTCGACGAGCCGAGCGCGGGCGACGTCATCGTCGACGGCCACTCGACGAATGAAATGTCGACCGACGAAGAAACGCAATTTCGCCTCTTCAACTTCGGCTATGTCTTCCAAGACTATGCGCTCCTGCCCGAGCTCACGGCGCTCGAGAATGTCGTCCTCCCGCTCATCATGCAAGGGATGCCAATAGCGGCGGCCGAAGAGAAGGCGACGGCCGCCCTGCGCCGCGTCGGTCTCGACGGCCGCCTCGACAATCTCCCGAGCCAGCTCTCGGGCGGCGAACAGCAACGCGTCTCGATCTCGCGCGCGATCGCGCACACGCCGCACGTCCTCTTCGCCGATGAGCCGACCGCGAATCTCGACAAAGAGTCGTCGGCGGTCGTGATGCAGCTCTTCGCCGAGCTCCACGCGGCAGGTCAGACTATCATCATGGTGACGCACGAAGACGATTTCGCACGCTTCGCCGAGCGCATCGTGAAGATCGACGATGGTATGATTGTGTCTGACGAGCGCGTTACGATTCGAAACAGACCGCTCGAGAGTGGCGTATAAAGAGCCATAACAATAACTTATGCACGGTATGAAAAAGCTTATGATCGGTGCGACGCTTCTCACCTCGCTCCTCGCGGCAGGCACCGCCTTCGCCCAGGCTCCTCTGCCGCCGCGCGGAGAGCCGAACGAGACCGGCGAAGCGAGAGGTAGGATGATGGTCAGGCCGGTCGGCGTGTTCGGTGCGGTCGCGAGCTCGACGCTTCGCGAACGAGAGATGATGAATCTCCCGTCTCGTGAGTATCGAGAAAATGCGACTTCGACGCGCGGCCGCAAGGTGAATCGTGTCGAGATCGACAAGAAGCGACCAGCTCTCGCGACCTCGACAGCCGCACTCTACCGATTGCGGCAAGAACAGGGAGAGAAGCCGGTTATGCGGCCGATAAGGACAGCCCCCCAGTTGCACGCAACAACGACAAGCGCGAACAGCGCGTCATCGACACCGCCGCGCCGCGGCTTCGTCGGCGGGATGATGGGCGGCATCGGCGGCTTCTTCCAACGCATGTTCAGGTTCTAGTTCCAACGCACCATAAGACGAAACAAAAACAGCCCGCATGGGCTGTTTTTGTTGTTTGTGATATTCTGCTCTTATTGGAGACGTGGCTGAGTGGTCGAAAGCACCTCACTGCTAACGAGGCAGGGACGTTAAACTCCCTCGTGGGTTCAAATCCCACCGTCTCCGCCAAAATTCAAAATCGGAATTGGAAGCCGAAATGGGGTCGCGCCGTAGGCGCGACACAAACGCATTCCCGCCAAAAATTCCTGAATCCAAAAGGTTTTTCCACGCTCCGCGTGGTTCAAAAAAGACGGTTCGATCCTTAATTTGAAAGTTCGAACCGACTTTTTGAAGTAAACGGATTTTTTCTCCGTTTACTTCCTCGTTTGCCAATTCCACATTGTATTTCAAAAACTTTTCGGTAAGTTCGAACCGATTATTCGCTTTTTGCTCAAAAGCCGATAATTTCTCTTTGAGAAGCTGTTTTTGATTAACTAGCGTGCTTTTAGCGCCCCGATATTCCTCTAGCGAAAGTGCGCTCTCTAAATAAGCATTCATCAGCTTCTCAATTTTAGAATCCAAAAGAGAAATTTCGGCTTTTGTGTTGTCTGCAAAAAGCGTAGACGACTGGATTTCTGATTGCCGATCTTTTGCGTTTTCGGCAATCATCCATTTAGCCCAATCGTCTGGCAAAGAAACTTTTTTGATTTCCTTATTGATTTCGGAAGTGATGATTTCCTCGCGAGTATATTTTTGCGAACAAGGATTTTTCCGTTTGGTACATCGCAAATAATTATGACCTTTCTGTGTCTCGGTAGTGATGAAGCAACCACACTCTCCGCAACGGAAAAATCCTCTGTACAAAAATGGTTTCAGTCCGCGAGATTTCGGCTTACTTTTTCGCATCATCACTTCCTGAACGGAATCAAAAAGTTTCTTTGAAATAATCGGTTCGTGCTTTCCCTCAAAAATCTCTCCGTTGTACAACATCAATCCTGTATAGATAGGATTTTTGAGAAGTTTTTGATAATTCGACACCGCAAGTTCCTTTCCGCTTTTTCGCTTCAATCCAAGCCCATTAAATTTGTCGCGGAGTTCCCGCAAAGTGAAGTTTCCGGTGGAATATGCCTCAAATGTTTTGCGAATAAGTGGAGCAAGTTCGGGGTCTGGCACAATACGCTTGTTTTTGTTCACATAGCCCAATGGCGACATTTGAGGCCATATACCTTCCTTCACTTTGTTTCTATGTCCACGCTTAATATTCTCCGACAAATTGTCCACATAATACTTGGATTGCGAAAAGGCGATTGAGAGCATGAATTTGCCTTGCGGTGTCGGATCAAACCAAAAAGTTGGGAATTTCATTTCAGAAATTACACCAGTATCAACGAGGTAGATGATCTTTCCTCCATCTACCGAGTTGCGAGCAAGTCTATCGGGATGCCACGCCAAAATACCAGTGGCTTCACCTTTTTCCATTCGCTCTATCATTTCATTAAACACGGGACGACCTGGTATTTTGGCGGTCTGCTTCTCGACAAAGACATCAACCACATCAAGCTGTTCTTTCAACGCTAACTCTTTTAATTCACTTAGTTGGTCAGCAATACTGCGGACTTGTCTGTCTTTGTCATCCGTAGACTTGCGAGTATATATGAAAAACTTTTTGGTTTGATTATTCATAGAATTGTATTGGCAAACGAGTGAACCACGCGGAGCGTGGAAAAACCTTTTGGATTCAGGAATTTTTGGCGGGAATGCGTTTGTGTCGCGCCTACGGCGCGACCCCATTTCGGCTTCCAATTCCGATTTTGAATTTTGGCGGTGTGTATTGGACAAAGTTCGAATGTATTTCGGACAAAATCCGCAGGATTTTGACTAATAATCTTTGCGCCTCGCACGCTCCCTTCGGTCGCAATCCCAAAACCAAAAATTTCCTTACTTTTCCTTCTTCGGCGGGGGGTGTGGGGGGAGCCGGCAAAAAATGGAAAGGAAAATTTTTGGTTTTGGTTCCGACGCTTCATAATCCAATTATTCACACTTGTATTATAACTTATCATTGAGTCAAAACACAAGAGAATGCTATAATATCCGTGTTGATAAGTTTTCATACAATATGGCAAAATCCACAGCACAAAAATTTGGCGAAAATATGAAAAAAATTCGCCTTGAAAAAAGCATGTCGCAAGGCGATATTTGCCGAGAGTTAGGTTTAGATAGAGCGTATATAAGCAATGTTGAGAACGGCAAACAAAACCTTACAATCAGTACAATGGAAAAGGTCGCCAAAGCGTTGGGAGTTAGCATAGATCAACTTTTAAAATAGTTATGAGCAAGCTTAAAGACATGCCAAATGTAGACCGCCCGCGAGAAAAATTTCTTGCGAAAGGTGCCGATGCTTTAACCAAAAGCGAACTTTTGGCGATTTTACTGGGAAGTGGAATAAAAGGCACAAATGTTAAAGAACTTTCGCAAAAAATTCTGCGAAAATTTGGGAATGGCTTTTTGCATGCAACCGTTGACGAGTTAGTACAAATTCCAGGAATCGGAAAGGCGAAAGCGTTGCAAATTGTTTCTGCGCTCGCCTTGGCTCGCAGAATACAGGAGGAGCAAAACAGTCCCGATAATCTTATTTTGTCCGCCAAAGACGCATTGTCATTGGTTTCGGACTTGAAAGACGCAAAAAGAGAAAACCTCGTCTGTTTGTACTTGAATGCACGAAATGCGTTACTTAAAAAAGAAATTGTTTCAGTCGGCACATTGGACAAGAGTTTGATACATCCGCGAGAAATTTTTGCACCAGGTCTTGAAGCACACGCAGCAGGGGTCATTCTTGTTCACAATCATCCGTCTGGGGATCCAAGCCCGAGCGAACAAGACAAACAAGTTGCAAAAAGAATTATTGATGCAGGACAGTTAATGGGTATAAATGTTATAGATTTTCTTATCATCGCAAAAAACGGCTCCCATAGCGTTTTGGGAGAATTACAAAATACGGAACTAACTAATACGGAATATGTTGCAGAAGGTATTCAATCTTCACTTTTTGATTTAATGGTAGACGCAAACCAAGCATATTTTTACGGCGTAAATAATAAGGTTCCAGAAAACAAAGGCAAAAAGGACGCTTTGAAGTTTATAGATCTTTTTGCTGGAATCGGTGGCTTTCATGTCGCCTTTCATAATGCTGGCAGTGAGTGTGTTTTTGTCTCCGAATGGGACGAACCTGCACAACAAACCTATAAACATAACTTTTTCAAGCTATCGCCAGAGGTATTTCGCTCGGGAAATTTTGTCGGCGATATAACGAAAATCAAACCGAATGATATACCCGATTTTGATATTTTGACTGGAGGTTTTCCTTGTCAGCCATTCTCGCAAGCTGGCTTTAAAAAAGGATTTAACGAAACTCGTGGAACTTTATTTTTCGATATTGTTAAAATTTTAAAAGAAAAAAAGCCCCGTGCTTTTTTTCTGGAAAATGTCCGCGGTTTATATAATCATGATAATGGTAAGACGTTTGAAACCATAAAAAGAGTCATAACGGAAGAACTGGGATATTCTTTCTTCCAAAAAATTGTAAAAGCTTCTGATTTTGGCTTACCGCAACACAGACCCCGCTTGTTTATGGTTGGATTCAGAGATAAATCCATTAACTTCAAATTTCCCGAACCTGTCAAAGAACTCAAATATACAATGTCGGATATATTCGGCGGAAAATGCGATAAAGAGGTCGGCTTCACATTGCGTGTTGGTGGACGAGGGAGCAAGATAACTGACAGAAGAAATTGGGACGCATATCGAGTAAACGGAAAAATCGTACAACTTGGACCAAAGGAAGGGTTAAAAATGCAAGGGTTCCCAGATTGGTTTGAATTTCCGCAAGGCATTTCCAGCGTCCAGTCCATGAAGCAATTGGGTAATTCCGTCGCTATTCCCGCAATACAGGCTGTTGCTGAAAAAATAATTGAAACATTGAATGAATATGATCAAAGAAAATAACAAAGGAGAATGGTCGGAATTTTACGCTTTCCTTAAAATTCTTGAGGATAGAAAACTTTTTGCAGCGGACAAAAATCTTGAAATAATAGATGGAAAGTTTTTCGTATTTCACAAAATATTCAGAGACGAGAAAGACGAACCCGTTAAAATTTATGATCTTTCACAATCGGACACGCAAGTAATAATCACCGACGAAGCAGGAAGAACCATTAAAGAGTTTGACTCCTCCGTTTTGAAAGAAAAGACATTGAAAATTTTTGAACGAATCAGAGATGAAAAAAGTCGATCATTCACAATTCCAGAAGCGTGCGAGCTCATGGAGGAATTGCTTTGCACAAAAGTAAAAGCAAGTAGTAGTGAAAAAGCTGATCTTGTTGCGATTATCTATGATCGGATTTCTAAAACAGCACCGATGCTCGGATTCTCCATAAAATCTATGATCGGAGGAGCATCCACATTGCTTAATCCTGGTAAAACTACAAACTTTGTTTTTGAAATAAAAGGTTTTACAGGCAATGTGGATGAAGTGAATGCCATAGAAACAAATGCTCAAATTCGTGATCGTGTTAAAAAAATATCGGAACAAAACGGAGTTTTTGATTTTGTAGGGGTGTCCAATGAACAGTTTTCCTCGAACATGAAAATGATTGATACGGCATTGCCAGAGTTTATCGCATCAATGCTTTTGGATTTTTTCTCAAACAGTCGGAAAACAGTTGCGGATCTGGCAGGTGCTCTTTCGGAAGATGCAAAAATAACCACAAAGTACGGACTATCTCTCACAAACTACGAATATAAAATCAAAAACTTTTTGGACGCGGTCGCGCTTGGTATGGTGCCAAGCAAACCCTGGGACGGTTTTGCTAAAGCACATGGTGGGTATATTGTCGTAAAAGAAAATGGCGATGTGGTTTGTTATCACTTATACAATCGTGATGAATTTCGAGCATATTTATACGAAAACACGAAGTTTGACGCGGCAAGCACAACTCGTTATGAATACGGCAAGCTATACGAGAAAAATGGAAAGCTGTTTTTTAACCTCAACCTGCAAATTAGATTTTTGAAATAGAGAGAACATTTAAACTATGAAAAATAAATTTATAAAAAAGGATATTTCGATAAAAGGCTTGTCTCTTTGGGATGAAAATGCACGTTTCCCAGATAAATATTTTAGTAAGACAGAGAAGGAGCTTATTGGTTATTTTGTATCCAAAAAGGATTTTAAGATAAATGAATTTTCTGAAGAAGTTGTAAAGGAGTTTGATTTGCCGCAACTAGAAAAATTGGTTGTATATGAGTTTAATGGCAAAAAAATAGTTTTGGAGGGCAACCGTCGTCTTGCGGTTTATAAACTTTTAAATGATCCAAAATTAACTGACGATACGAAACTGCAAGGCAAGCTTACTGGTTTAAGATCGAAGATAAAAATTGACGATAATTTTAAGCTAGAGTGTTTGATTTCTAAAGACAAGGAGCAGGGTCTGCGGTATATAAACAGGAAACACTTGCGAGGCAATAACGAAGTTTCTTGGGGTGATAATGAGAGAGCTCATCATAATGCACGTGGAGGGAATGCAAATCAAAAAGAACTCCTGAAAGTTGCAATTACTAAAGTCATCAAAGATCTTGAACTTCCAGAACAATTGAAGGAACAAGTATTGGGACATGGTTTTGTAACTACCCTTTGGAGGTTAGTTGAACAAAAGCCAGCGTGGTCTGCCTTTGGATTTTCACTTGATAAAAGCGGAGAACTAAAAATCACAGACAAAGATTTTAAGGACAAGCTAAAAGTTATTATTTTTGATGTTCTGCAAAAGGGTAAGTATAACGGAAAGCTATTTTCGCGTTTAAATGTAAAAGACATCGAAGGTTATTTGGGAGGAATTACAAAAGAAGATTATAAAAGAGTTTCTGATGACATAAAGAAACAAACCAAGACAGATCTTTTTGGCAAGGAATCAACTATCATTGCTTCATCAGGAAACAATGGAAACCGAAGTAATCCAAAATCATCACTTCGTGATTATTTAATTCCAAAAACGTGTGTATTTCAAATTCACGAAACAAAGATCAATAATATTTACTGCGAACTTAAAAATGACCTTTTGATTGATGACTCGAAAAAGGCTGTGCCAAATGCCGTCGGGGTATTATTTAGGGTTTTCTTAGAAATATCCTTGGATCACTATGCAAAAATGAATAGTCATGGATTTAAAAAGACAGATACAATTAATCAAAAAATTTCTTGGGTCGTCAAAAGTTTAGAGGGCAAGAAATATGATAAAAAGAAGTTTAACAATATAAACAAAGTTGGTTCTGCAACAGGCACAAAAAGTTATTTATCAATAGAAAATTTCCATGAATATGTTCATTCTGTAACAACACAGCCAACATCGAGTGAATTGAAGGGAAAATGGGACAACCTGCAAGGATTTTTTGAAATCCTATGGGGAGATTTGAATAAAAAAGCAAAATCTAAAAAACAATATGCAAAAAAGAAATAGAAAAAAAATATCGGGTTTCTCTAGCCCCTTGCGTTATCCAGGCGGGAAAACTCGACTTGCCAATAAACTACTTGAGGCAATGGAGAAAAACTTTGACCAAAAAGAAAAAGTGGTTTTGGTGGAGCCATATGCTGGTGGAGCGGGGGCTTCACTTGCTCTGCTTTTTGCCAAAAAAGTTGAAAGAATTGTTATCAATGATCTTGATAAGGCTATTTTTACTTTCTGGAAAATAGCTGTGTCTGATACTGACTATTTAATAAATAAAATAAAACGAACAGAAGTTACTATTGAGGAATGGAGAAGGCAAAAAGCAATATACATTTCAACAAAAGACGAACGAAAACTTGCATTTGCGACTCTGTTTTTAAATAGAACAAACCGTTCTGGGATTATGAGAGGTGGACCAATAGGCGGATTTGATCAATCTGGAACATGGAAAGTGAATGCTCGATTTACTAAAAAAACAATCATTGATCGTCTAGAAAAAGTAAAAGAATTCCGTAATAAAATTGAGGTAAGTAATCTGGACGGAGTAGCATTGTTAAAAAGATTGGAAAAACGCAATAGTGAGAATCAATATTTTATATTTCTTGACCCGCCATATTTTCAAAAAGGACAATCTTTATACCTAAACCATTACAACAATGAGGATCATGAAAATCTGTCAGAATTCTTGAGAAAATCATCTTTCAAAAAATGGGTTATGACTTATGATGATGTGCCGTATATTAAAAACTTGTATGCAACAATGCGTACTAAGGGGTTTGCAATTCAGCATAATGCATACGAATCCAAAATAGGCAGAGAGGTTATGATTTTTCCAAAAGGGTTTACCCCTGTGAATATTTAAGGGAGCCGTCCGCGTTAGCGGATGGGCTTTGTGCGCGCACTGGGAGGGTGGGGCAAGCACATATAAAATTGTTTGTGCCTCACACAATCCGCCTTTCAGAGTTACCACAGACTCAAACGAAGTCACAGAGCGAACACGAAGCAACGCCGAGCAGGCATCGTGAGCGAATGCGAACGGCCTATGCGAGGTGGTGCGAAGTGTGAGCGGACTCTCGAATTACCACAAAACGCGGATATGGGAGCGCCTCGCACCGACGCGAATGACGGAAGAAAGGACGGACAAAATACTGCCACAATGCTAAAATATAAATACAAGTCCTTTCTGGAGGAATGAAGCGTCGGAACCAAAACCAAAAATTTTCCCTTCCATTTTTTGCCGGCTCCCCCCACACCCCCCGCCGAAGAAGGAAAAGTAAGGAAATTTTTGGTTTTGGGATTGCGACCGAAGGGAGCGTGCGAGGCGCAAAGATTATTAGTCAAAATCCTGCGGATTTTGTCCGAAATACATTCGAACTTTGTCCAATACACACCGCCAATATATTTCTAGTGCGCCAAAGCGAGAGGAATAATCTGTGTCGCGCCCGCGGCGCGGAGCGCGTCGATGGCGGCTTGGAGCGTCGCGCCGGTGGTGAGGACGTCGTCGATGACGAAGTAGGTGCGGGCGGGGTCGAACGGATGCGCGGCGTCTTCTGCAACGCGAAAGGCGCCGCGCATGTTCTCTTCGCGTTCTCTCCGCGGGAGCGACACCTGCGAGGCGGTCTCGCGCGTGCGGACGAGCAGGGAAGGCTCAAGGGCGAATCCCTGAACATCGTGCAACGCCCCCCGTATTACTTCTTCGACCTGATTGAAGCCGCGCTCACGCCGTCGCGCCGCGCCGAGCGGTATCGGCACGATCGAGACAAGGTTCGACCTTAGCCCAGAATTCTCAAGGTCGAACCTTGTCTCGTCGAACTCGGCCTCGCGAAGATACTCGGCGAGCGCGAGCGCGAGGAGCGCCTGTGCGCGCGCCGAGCCGTGATACTTCGCTTCGTGTATCGCCGAACGCACGAGTGGCTCCTGGAAGGGGAGAAGAACGACCGTGCCCGGCCGCGTGCAGGGCGCGAGGCGCGGTGCAATGAGAGAGAGGAAGTCGTCATCAGAAATGGCACGAAGTGATTCTTCATCACTGCGCGGGGGGAAGAGCATGTCCATGAGGCGTCGCAACATGGTACTATTTTCGCATGTCGTTCTTCGATTCGCTATTTACGAAAAAAGAAGGAAGCGTGCTCGGCGTCGACATCGGGTCGTCGTCGCTCAAGGTCGTCCAGCTGCGCCGCGAGAAAGGGCAGGCCGTGCTTGAGACCTATGGCGAGCTCGCGCTCGGGCCGTATGCGGGCGTCCAAGTCGGACAGGCGACGAATCTCTCGGCAGAGCAGATCGCCGAGACGCTCAAAGATCTCCTGCGCGAGGCGAAGGTGACGACGACCAACTGCGGCGTCTCGATTCCCTTCGCGCGGTCGCTCCTCTCTCTCGTGCGTCTGCCCTATCGCAAGAGCCAGCAGGAACAGCAGACGATTATCGAGCTCGAAGCGCGCAAATATATACCCGTGCCAGTGAGCGAGGTCCAGCTCGACTGGTTCGTCGTGCCGAAGATGGAGCTCGGCGGGAGGGAAGATGAGAGAGAAAAGGATACCGTCGAGGTGCTGATCGTCGCGGTCCACAATGACGAGCTCGCGCTACTGCAGAGCGTCATGGCGGGCGCCAGTCTCGCGGCGACCTTCTACGAGATCGAGATCTTCAGCACTATTCGCGCGGTCGTCGATGAACCGGTCAAGCCGGTGATGATCCTCGACCTCGGCGCCGCCTCGACGAAGGTCTACATCGTCGAACACGGCGTCGTCGCGCTCTCGCACTCGATCGGCACCGGCAGTCAAGACATCACGCGCGCGATTGCCGTCTCCTCGGACGTCTCACTCGCTCGCGCCGAAGCGCTCAAGAAGGAGCGCGGGCTCCTACGCGACAGCGTCTCGAGCAAGAATTCAGAAGTCATATTCTCGAACATCTTTTCCGAAGCGCGCCGTGCCATGGTGCAATATGAGACGCTTCATAAGCGGGCGGTCAGCTCTATCATGCTTACCGGCGGCGGCGGCGTGACCAAGGAGTTGAGCGCGTATGCGAAGCAGACATTCTCGATCGATGTGCGCGTAGCGAACCCGTTCGCGAAGACGGCCGCACCGGCCTTCATGCGCCCAGTGCTCGAAGAGATAGGGCCAGAGTTCGCCGTCGCCGTCGGCCTCGCCCTCCGCAAGCTTGAGGAAGAATGATAGCCGCAACATGCTAGAATGACGCTATGAAGAAGGAGATGGAAAAAACAACGAAACAAGAACCGACTATTTCGGATGTTATGAGAGTCGTGGGCGGTTTGACGGGGGAAGTAGGCAGTCTCACGGGAAGAGTAGATAGTCTCACCGGCACCGTAGAGAATCTCACCGGGAAGGTAGACAGTCTTGCCGAATCTTTACAAGATCTGACCGAAGCTGTGCAGACTGGCTTCGCTAGACACGAGGAGATACTTGTTGGACATGGAGAAGTGCTTGCTAAGCATGACCAACTTCTGAAAGCCTTGGTCGAAGGGCAGAACAACCTCACCGAACGAGTCGGCGATATTGATCGACGGCTCATCGCTACGCAGAATCGCGTTGAAGATATCGCGGACATGTTCGAGAGCACGACCGATGTTGTCGACGAAAGCCGCGACCAGATCTTCGGTCATGAAGTGCGCATCACGCGGCTTGAAGGAGTAGCAGTATAAGTTATACACAATGATTTCCTTTACTCTACCCTCGGGGGGGTACGCTAGAGGAGTATCTCTTACTTCACTTCTAGCCACATTCTCGCTATGCGCACGCTCCTCACCTCAACCCTCAAGATGTTCGTCGCCTCTTCTCTCACCCTCCTCGCCTTCTACGCGATCAACGCTTCTGCACAATCAGCCTGGACTCCAGCTCCAGCTAACGCTCCCTCAGGCAACGTGGCAGGCCCCCTCACCACGGGCGCAACCGGTCAGAGCAAAGCCGGCAATCTCATGCTCAACACCGACGGCACCCTCGCCAACGGCCTCATCGTCGCGAATGGGAATGTGGGGATTGGGGTGTTGAACCCGGATTATCTACTTGATATTAACGGTACCTTTGCGGCTAAGTATAATCTGGACATGAAATCAGGGATTTCTCAGATCGCATGGAACAGAGACTCTCGTACCGGATCTATTTATGATTCAGCTCACCACGCATGGCAGCTTGGGCCAACGTCGGTGTCCAATGATGGGTTCAGCATAAAACACTTCAGCCCATCTGGTACTTACTCGGGAGGAGTCATATTTTCAGTAGATGACAACGTCGGTGTCGGGACACAAACACCGAACGTCTCGAAGGGGGCTGGCGGGTATGTCGACGCCAAAGACGTCTATCTCCGTGACGCCGGGAAGTGGGCGAGTCAGGTTGGGGGAGGGAGTGGGAGTATCGTAGCAGGATGCACATCAAAAAGTCCGACGGGGATAGAGTCAACTTGGATAGATCCTAGTATTTATAATTTTTACAATTGTTTTGGAGGCGCATCTGGGAAGGTGAAGTCAAATGGTGGATGGGGGGGTGCTCCTCTTGTGACAGCGTCTATGACGTGTCCTACGGGTTCAACAGTTCAAGCGACAGGTCTCTTCCCTATAAGTTATCAAGCAGATGGTTATTCGAATCCTAGCAGCGGAGCTCTAACGGCGTTTCTCTGTCTGAAGAGTTAATCCGTCAAGACGGATGTCGATTACTGGTACTCCATTTTCAGGATACTTGTAAGTTCGGACACGGGGATGCGGAGCGTCTGCGGGCCGGCGGCATACGGCGCGACTGCATAGGGAGCGAAGAGGATGACGAAGTCGCGATTATCGAAGAAGAAGTTCGAGAAGTTCTTCTCGTCTGGCGTGGTGCCCGGGTTGATGAAGCTCTTTTTAAAATCGGCATCTTCGCCGATGACGCTGGGCAGTTTGGCGCGGCTTATTTCGGAGAGCTTCGCGAGATACTTCGAATCTGCGAAGAGGTCAGCGAGCGAGAGCTCTGTGCCCGTCGTGGTGTCGAAGGTGAAGGTACGGAAGTACATATTCGGATGCGCGCCGAAGGTGTTCTCATAGAGGGTGAAGATGTAGGAGACGGTGCGCGGCGAGGAGGCAACGAGATATTTTATTTCCAACGCTTCTTTATGATCGGCGCTGAAGCCTATGGTCGCGATATCGTCCGGCGTGAGGTTGGCGAAGTTTCCATCAGTCTTGAACTGCGCGATAGTGTCGCCGACGAATTTTTTCATGCTCGCGACGGCGACGGCATCGGCCGAAGTGCTAATCCTTATAAGCGGCGTGCTCGTCGCATAATAAGCCGTGATGTCGTAGTACTTCGCGTGCTCGGTGTAGCCGCCCGCGGGCAAGCCGGAGGTGTCGATGACGACCGAGAGCGGCTTGGTCGATTTGAAAATGAAGAACCCGGCGAGACCGACAATGATGGCGACACCGACAACACTCCCGAGAGCGATAAGTACTTTTTTCATATAGGGACAGTATAACAAAAGTCATCGTGCCCGAGAACGACATGGTATGCTATTCGGTATGACTCCCGAGAAGAAATCAAAAGGAGAGAAGCAGTCAGCAACTGAAAAGTCGTTGAAGTCGATCGAAAAACACTTCTCCGTTATTGAAGAACAGATTGAACACGGATTTACGCGGATGCACGCGCGCATGGACGATGAGTTTGAGCAAGTAAGTGCGCGATTTGAGAAGGTCGAGCGTGGCGTTCGCGCGCTTCAGACCGGGCAGGACAACTTATACGAGCGGGTGGAGGAGATTCATCGCCGCACGGTAAATCTCGAACTTCGCGTCGAAGATGTTCGCGATACGCTTGCTGATATTGTTGGGGCAGAAGAGAAGGACGCCGAGGCGACGATCAACCACGAGTTCCGCATCGCGCATCTCGAGCGCCTCGGCGGCATTATGAGCGCTCCGCCGCCCCACCTCGTGGGGCTCGAATAGCTGGCACGCCACCTGCTTGTTGACGATTTAGAGCAGGTGCGGTATCTTGGCAGTATCCCGTAGTTCAGTCGGATTTTTGGCTTGCGCTTGTGCGCCTGCCTGCCGGCAGGCAGGGGTTTTTCATTACTTCCTATGTCACGATCACTCAAGAAAGGACCCTTCGTGGACGCTAAGCTCCTGAAGAAGATCCTCGATAAGAAACCGGCTGAAGCCGGCGTGATTCGCACCTGGGCCCGCCGGAGCCAGATAAGCCCCGATATGCTCGGATTCACCTTCGGCATCCACAACGGCAAGAGCCATGTCGAGGTGACCGTGTCTGAGGACATGGTCGGACATCGCCTCGGCGAGTTCTCGCCGACGAAGAAGTTCGTCCGCCATGGCGGCAAGATGCAGAAGGAGCTGGAGCAGAAGCGCCAGCAGGCCGAGATAACCGCCGCGAAGGCCGCCAAGGCGTCGCCCGCACCGGCGAAGAAGAAATAATATGTCCAGCGCAACTCTCAAGAGCCATAATCAGCCCGAGCGCAAGGTTCGCCTTGTGACCAACCTCGTGAAGGGTAAGTCGGTCACGGCCGCGCTCACCGCGCTCGAGTTCCTCCCGCGTCGCGCCGCAGAGCCGGTCGCTAAGGTCATCAAGAGCGCCGCCGCGAACGCACAGCAGACAGGGAAGGAGGTCGCCGACCTTGTCGTGAAGTCGATCATTGTCGAGAACGCCGGCATGACGAAGCGCTATCAGCCGCGCGCCTTCGGACGCGCGGCACCTATCCGCCGTCGCAAGAGTCGCATCATTGTTACCCTAGCGCCTAAAGCCTAGCGCCTAAATCTTTTATGACCCACATCGTCCATCCCTACGCTCATCGCCTCGGCATCATCCGCGACTGGAAGAGTCGTTGGTTCGCCGCTGACAAGGCGAGCTTCCGTGAGAATGTGAAGGTCGATGAGATGATCCGCCGCTTCCTCGCCAAGCGCTTGCGTGGTACCTACTCGAGCAAGGTTGAGATCGAACGCTCGGCCGCAGAGCTTCGCGTCGCCGTCTCGACCGCGCGCCCGGGCCTCGTCATCGGCCGTTCGGGCGAGAACTCGGTCAAGCTTCGCGCGGATCTCGCGAAGGTCGTGCGCGCGGCCGCGCCGGCTGACAAGCGCGCCTTGAAGCTCGATGTCGTCGAGATCCACCAGCCCGAGACCGACGCGGCCGTCGTTGCCGGCATGGTGATTGAGGGGCTCGAGAAGCGTATGCCTTTCCGCCGTGTGCTGAAGCAGACGATCGAGAAGGTCATCGCTGTCCGCGAGGTCGAGGGCGTGCGCATCGCCGTCTCGGGCCGCTTGGGCGGGGCCGAGATGAGCCGCAAGGAGGAGTTGAAGAAGGGTCGCATCCCGCTCCAGACCTTCCGCGCCGACATCGACTACGCGCACGACGAGGCGCACCTGCCCTATGGTGTCATCGGCGTGAAGGTGTGGATCTTCCGCGGTAATGTCTATCAGGACAAGCGCGCGTCGGTGCGGATGCCCGAGGCGGCACCGATGCGCCTGCCTATACGGCAGGTAGGCGGCTAATTTTGACATATGTTGTTTCCTAAAAAAGTAAAACATCGTAAGTGGCAGACCGGCCGATTGAGCGAGAAGCGGCTCAATCGCCCCGACACGCGCGGCGTGGAGGTCGTCTTCGGCTCATTCGGGCTCAAGGCGCTCACGCCCGCCCGTATGACGAGCAATCAGATTGAGTCAGCCCGTAAGGTGCTCACCCGCGCGACCGCCAAGACCGGCAAGCTCTGGATCCGCATCTTCCCCGACCGACCGGTCACGATGAAGCCCGCAGAGGTGGGCATGGGGAGCGGCAAGGGCGACCCGAAGCACTACGTCTTCCAGGTCCGCCCGGGTCGCATCCTCTTCGAGATGGACGGGGTCGATGAGAAAATCGCGCGCGCACACCTGCGTCAAGCGGGGATGAAGCTTCCCGTCAAAACGGCCATCGTCACGCGCGGGTAGTTGCTTTCTATTGAATACTATGACAAAAAGAGAAGTAATGACGACCAAGACTGATGCCGAGCTCTCCCGGCTCCTCGCTGACACGCGTGAGGCGCTCCGCCTCGAGCGCTTCAGCGCCGCGGGCGCCCGGGCGAAGGACCCGAGCGCCGCGCGGAACATGCGCGCCACGGTCGCCCGCGTCCTCACCGAGAAGACCGCTCGTGCTTCGGCATCTGCGAAATAAATCATATGGAACAAAAAATCACTCGCTCCCAATCATTCACCGGTACCGTCGTCAAGACGGCCATGCAAGAGACGGCTACCGTCCGTGTCGATCGCTACGTCAAGGACGCGAAGTACAAGAAGTTCCTCGTCCGGTCGAAGAAGTATCTTGCGCACAACGCGGGGAATGTCGCCAAGGTCGGCGATAAGGTGACGATCGTTTCCTCGCGCCCGATCTCGAAGTTGAAGAGCTTCGTCATCGATGCGGCCAAGACCGTCGCCGCCGAGAGCGCCGCAGAATAATATATGTTGCAGCCCCAATCCATCGTTTCAGTAGCAGACAACTCCGGCGGCAAGGTCGCGCGCGTCTTCAAGGTGCTCGGCGGGAGCAAGCGTCGCTATGCCGAGATCGGTGACACGGTCATCGTCTCTATCCAGAGCGCCGAGCCGCGCAAGGCGGTCAAAAAGAAGGACATCTTCCGCGCTATCGTCGTGCGGCAGGTGAAGCCCTTCGGCCGCAAGGACGGCTCGTATGTCCGCTTCGACGAGAACGCCATCGTGCTCATCGAGAAGCAGGGTAAGGAGATGGGGCCGAAGGGGAACCGCATCTTCGGGCCGGTCCCGCGTGAGCTCTCAGAGCTCGGCTGGCACTCGATCGTCTCGCTCGCACCAGAAGTCGTTTAATCTATTTATCATGCACGTAAAAAAAGGAGACAAAGTGAAGGTGATCGCAGGGAAGGACAAGGGCGTGTCCGGCCTCATCGTCCGCGCCCTGCCGAAGGAGGGTAAGGTCGTCGTCGAGGGCGTCGCTATCGCGAAGCGCCATGTGAAGGGGGTCGCGGGCAAGGTCGGCCACATCGCGGAGCGCCCCCGCCCGATTGACGCATCGAATGTCCAGAGAATCGAAAAATAACATGACCACTACCACCTCACTCACGAAGCAGAAACAGCAATCGGCCTACAAGGTGCTCGCCGAGACCTTTGGCTACACGAGCCCTATGCAGAGCCCGCGCATCATGAAGGTCATCGTCTCCTCGGGCGTCGGCAAGAAGCGCGACAAGAAGCAGATCGAATTCATCGCGAAGCATCTCGCGCTCATCACCGGCCAGAAGCCGAGCGAGCGCGGCGCGAAACAGTCGGTCGCCTCCTTCAAGGTGCGTGAGGGCGACATTGTCGGTCTCCAAGTGACATTGCGCGGCGCGCGCATGTTCGACTTCGTCGACAAGGTCATTCACATCGCTCTCCCGCGCACGCGCGACTTCCGCGGGCTCAAAGCCTCGGCTATCGACGAGATGGGCAATCTCACTATCGGCATCAAGGAGAACACCATCTTCCCCGAGACGAGCGATGAAGACTTGAAGGATGTTTTCGGCCTTGCCATCACCATCGTCACGACCGCGAAGTCGAAGGCCGAGGCCGAGGCATTCTTCCGCTATATCGGCATGCCTCTCATCGCGGCGAAGTAGTTTCGTTTTTGTAAAAACCAGAAAGCCCGCGGCGCCTTCGGCGCCGCGGGCTTTTCGTAGCATAAGCGTTGACGCTGTAGATACATAAGTATATACTTCCCGCATGACCACGACGACGATACAGAAATGGGGAAACAGTTGCGCCGTGCGGCTCCCGCACGAGATGCTGCGTCGGCTCGATTTGCAGGCAGGTCGCGAAGTAGAAATTCGAGAAGACAAACAAGGCGCATTCTTCATCGTCCCTGCCACGCAGGAGTCTCACTCGCTCGCGAATATGATTGGCCGCATCACAAAGCATAACCAGCATGCGGCGGTTGACTGGAGTCGGCCGGTCGGGAGGGAGGTATGGTAGCACGGCGCGCCTCTGTGCCCGATCGCGGCGACGTGGTGTGGCTCGACTTCAGCCCGGTGCGCGGGCACGAACAGGACGGCAGGCGACCGGCGCTTATCGTTTCTCCGCACACGTATAATGCGAAGTCGGGGCTGGCGCTCGCTTGCCCCATAACCTCACAGGTAAAGGGATACCCGTTTGAGGTCGCTTTCAAAGTGAAGCAGGTGCAGGGAGTTATTCTCGTCGACCAGATCCGCGGGGTGGATTGGAAGGAGCGAAGGGCGGAGAAGATCGGTGCCGTTTCCGATTCTGTCATGCATGAGGTTCAAGAGTACCTCAAGAAGCTCATCGCTGAATAACCACCATGTGACGAAGTAGTTTCCATATAAAAATGTGAAAGTCCGACTTTCCAGAAATTGGGAAGTTGAAAGTGCGAGAGTGAGCCGTCGAAGGCGACCTTCGACGGCCTTCGTTTTGTGCTACAATTAGCCCATGCAACCGACGATTCAAGAAATTGCAGAGAAGGCGAAGCCCGTATTCGAGAAGTACGGCATCTCGTATGCTGCGCTCTATGGGAGCATTGCGCGCGGTGAAGCGCGCCCAGATAGCGATGCTGATCTGCTTGTCGAGTATGACCGTCCGCTTGGGTTTGAATATTTCGATATGCGCCGCGAGCTTGAAGAGGGTCTCGGCCGGCCGGTCGACATCATCACCGACGCGAGCATGAACAAGTTTTTGCGTCCGTACATCGTTCCCGACCTCACCCCCATCTATGGAGAAAAGCGATAGTCCGTACCTCGCGCAGATTGCGGAGAATGTCACGAAGATACGAGCCTTTGTCGGCGACGAAGACTTTGACGCGTTCCTCGCGGACGGGAAGACGCAGAGCGCCGTCTTGATGCAGCTCCAGCAGATCGGCGAGCTCGCGAAGCGTGTTTCGCCGCAAGCGCAAGCGGAGACGCCATCGGTGCCGTGGCGCGATGTCACTGACTTTCGCAATGTGGTGGCGCATGAATATTATTCGGTGCAGTTGCCGGTCGTGTGGGAAATCATCACCGATCAGCTCGCGCCGCTTGAAGTCGCTTGTGTTGAATATCTGAAAGCCCACCCGATACCGGAGTAGGAGCCGCGGCCGGCAGAGCCGGCCGCGTGCTTGTTGACGCTTCGGGGGCGAGGTGATACATTACTCGTACGCTCTTCGGGGCTTTATTTTTTACTGCTACATGGCAAAGACATCCCAGCTCGCGCGAATCGTCAAGAAGACGAAGCTCGTCGCTAAATATGCTGAAAAGCGCGCCGCCCTCAAGGCGGCGGGCGATGTCGCTGGTCTGCAGAAGCTCCCGAGAAACTCCTCGCCGGTCCGCTTGAAGAGCCGTTGCGCGATTACTGGTCGTTCGCGTGGCTATATGCGCGCCTTCGGCGTCTCGCGCATCCAGTTCCGCGAGATGGCGCTCGAGGGCAACATTCCGGGCGTTAAAAAAGCATCATGGTAACAGACCGCATCGGCGATTTCATCATCCGCTTGCAGAACGCCGCGAAGGTGGGCAAGCGCGAGGCCACTATGCCGTATTCGGCGCACGTGCTCGCTATCGCCAAGAAGCTCAAGAGCCTCGGCTTCATCGAGACGGTCGAGGTCGAAATAGTCGGCGATTCGACCGTGAAGAAGAACATCCTCGTCACGCTCGCCTTCGACGCGAAGGGGGCGCCGCGCTTGCGCGGCGTGAAGCGCATCAGCAAGCCGGGTCGTCGGCTCTATGTGTCCGCGGCCGAGGCGCACACGGTGAAGGGCGGTACGGGGAAGCGCATCATCTCGTCGTCGACCGGCATCGTCTCCGACGTCGAAGCCCGCAAGGGGAATGTCGGTGGCGAAAATCTCTTTGAGATCTGGTAGCCCTATAATACTCTATGTCACGCCTCGCTAAAAAACCGATTGCCGCAGGGAAGACCGATATCTCGGTCGCGGGTGGCACCTTGACCGTGAAGGGCACCAAGGGCACCTTGACCAAGCGCGTCCACCCGACGATCGATATTGCGGTCGAAGCGGGCCACGTGACCGTCACGCCGAAGGATCGCTCGCGGCTCGCGAAGGCGCTCACGGGCACCTTCGCCTCGCATGTGAAGAACATGGTGCAGGGCGTCGAGACGCCGTTTGTGAAGAAGCTTATCCTCGAAGGCGTCGGCTACAAGGTCGCGACCGACGGGAAGAATGTTGTGCTCACGGTCGGCTTCTCACACACGGTACCGCTCGCTATCCCCGAGGGTGTCGTGGCGAAGGTCGAGAAGAATATCATCACGCTCGAGAGCATTGATAAAGAAGTGCTCGGCCAGTTCGCCGCCAACATTCGCCGCGTGAAGCCGCCAGAGCCATATCTCGGCAAGGGCATCCGCTACGATGGCGAGGTTATCCGTCGCAAGCAGGGCAAGAAGGCCGTCTAGTCATTTATATGCAAACACACGCACCCACCACCAAGTCTGAGCTCCGCGAGCGTCGCCACGCGCGCGTCCGCGCTATCGTGAAGGGCACTGCCGAGCGACCGCGCCTCGCCGTCTACCGGAGCAATCGCTTTGTCTCGGCCCAGCTCATCGACGACACGGCAGGGAAGACACTCGCGGCGTCGCACGGCCGCGAGTTCAAGGGTGCGCAATCGGTGCAGGCGAAGTCGGTCGGCACCGCGATGGCCGAGAAGGCGAAGAAGCTCGGTGTCACGACGATCGTCTTCGATCGCGCCGGCTATCGCTATGGCGGGCAGGTGCAGACGCTTGCCGAAGCCGCGCGCGAAGGAGGTCTCATCTTTTAATATATGGCAACCATGACACCAGAAAAAGGAATTGGAGCAGAGGCAACCGCGACACCGATCGCCGCTACATCGGCACCAACCGCGTCGTCGCGAGGCTCACTCCGTGGCCGCGGGAGCCGGCCGGCTGGCCGTGGTGCTCGCCCGCCGCGCGAGCGCGGAGAGTTCGACTCGGTCACGATCGACGTCCGTCGCGTGGCGCGCGTTATGGCCGGCGGTCGTCGCTTCAACTTCAGCCTCGTGGTCGTCATCGGCGACAAGAAGGGTCGGGTCGGCGTCGGCCTTGGCAAGGGTGTCGACACGGCGCTCGCTATCGACAAGGCGACGCGCGACGCGAAGAAGCATCTCTTCACCGTCGCTCGTACGCGATCAGGCTCGATCCCGCACGAAGTGATGGCGAAGTACGCCTCATCGACCGTCGAGATTATCCCGTCGGAGGGTCGCGGTCTCGTCGCCGGTACTGCCGTGCGCACCGTGCTCGATCTCGCCGGTGTCACCGATGTCGTGACCAAGATCCATTCACGTTCGAAGAACAAGCTCACGATCGCCCGCGCGACCATCGACGCTTTGAAGCAATTGCGCACCGCCTAGCCTCTTTACCATGCAACTCAACACACTAGCTCCGAAGACAAAGAAAGAAAGCCACCCGAAGGTTGGGCGTGGCGGCAAGCGCGGTAAGACCAGCGGCAAGGGCGGCAAGGGTCAGACCGCGCGCGCCGGGCATCATATCCGCCCGGAGGTACGCGACCGGATCAAGAAACTCCCCAAGCTCCGCGGCCACGGCAAGAATCGTTCGCGCACCGTCCGCACCAATCGTATCGATGCGGCGGTCGTCAATCTCGCCGCGCTCGAAGCCGCCTTCAAAGCGGGTGAGGTCGTCTCGCCGGCAGCACTCCTCGCGAAAGGGCTCGTGCGCCGCGCGAAGGGTCGCGCGCCCGAGGTGAAGATCCTCGGCATGGGCACCTTGACCAAGGCGCTCACGATTCGCGGTTGTGTCCTCTCGGCGACCGCTCTTGCCGCGGTGCTCGCGGTCGGCGGCACCAACAATGATTAATTCTTTTTTGCATAAGGTGAA
Organism: bacterium; assembly: GCA_023269085.1. Lineage (GTDB taxonomy): Bacteria > Patescibacteriota > Minisyncoccia > Phycocordibacterales > Phycocordibacteraceae > C7867-001. The sequence continues at coordinate 56,674 of JAHFML010000003.1, forward strand.
GCTGGCGCTCGGCGATGCCGAGATCCGCTTCCGCATCCTCTTCGTCGTCGGCGCACTCGCCATCTTCCGGCTCCTTGCGGCTATTCCCATCCCGGGAGTCGACAAGGCGGCGCTCGCGCAATTCTTCGCGAGCAATCAGTTTTTCGGTCTTTTGAATATCTTCTCGGGCGGCGGGCTCGCGCATCTCTCTATCGTGATGCTCGGCGTCGGCCCTTACATCACCGCTTCTATCGTGATGCAGCTCGCGACGATCGTCTTCCCGCAGGTGAAGGAGGCGTACTTCGAAGATGGCGAGGCCGGTCGCGCGAAGTTCATCGAGTGGAGCCGCCTCCTCACGATACCGATCGCGGTCTTGCAGGCTATCGGCTTCCTCTTCTTGCTTCAGAATCAGCATGTCATCGGTCACTTGAGCACCGTCGCTCTCATCGCGAACATCGCAATCGTCACAGCCGGCTCGCTCCTCCTCATGTGGATCGGTGAGCTCGTGACCGAGTTCGGTATTGGCAACGGCGTGTCGCTCATCATCCTCGCGGGTATCCTTGCGAGTGTACCGGCGAGCATCTCGCAGAGCCTCTTCGCCGCCTCGGCCGCGAACATCCCGGCCTATCTCGGCTTCATCATTCTCGCGGCCGCGATGATCTATGCGGTGGTGGTCGTTTCGGATGCCGAGCGTTCGATACCCATAGCGTACGCCCGCGCCGTCCGCGGTGCGGCGATGGCGCAGGGAGCCGCAACGTATCTCCCGATTCGTCTCCTCCAAGCCGGCGTGATACCCATCATCTTTGCGCTCTCGCTCCTGCTCATCCCGCAGATGGCGCTCTCGATGCTCTCGACTCTGCACGTCTCCTTCGCACAGGGCGCGGCGCTCTGGTACACCGCCTTCCTCTCCAACCCGTGGCAGTACGGCGCTATCTACTTCGCGCTCGTGGTGCTCTTTACCTACTTCTATACCGCCGTCACCTTCGAGCCGAAGCGCGTCGCCGAGAATCTCCAGAAGACCGGCGCCTTCGTCCCGGGCGTGCGCCCCGGCCGCGAGACCGAGGAGTATATCAATAACGTGGTCAATCGCGTGACGCTTCCCGGAGCCTGCTTCCTCGGCCTCCTCGCGGTCTCGCCGTCGATTATCCAAGGGCTCACCGGCGTCACGACGCTCGTCCTTGGCGGCACGGCGCTCCTCATCGCGGTGCAGGTCATCCTCGACCTCGTGAACAAGATCGACGCCCAAGTCTCGCTTCGAGAATACTAAAGCACGCGCCGCTTCGCGGCGTGTGGCGTGCTACTATAACAACCATGCAACCACGCACTATTTTTTTTATCGGCAAGCCCGGCTGCGGGAAGGGGACACAGGCGAAATTACTTGCACAAGAGACCGGCTGGCAGATTGTCTCTGCTGGCGACCAGTTCCGCGCCATCGCGCTCGAGGAGACGCCGGTCGGGCATAAGATCAAGGCGCAGATGGAGGCAGGCGATCTCGCGCCGCACTGGTTCGCGATGTATCTCTATCTGAAGTCGCTCTTCGCGGCAGACGAGGGCGCGGACATCATCTTCGACGGCTTCAACCGCGAGCTCTCTGAGGCGGTGCTCGTCGTCGACTCACTCGCGTGGCTCGGGCGCCCGTTCAATATCGTGAACCTTGTCATCTCGGACGAAGAAGTTCTCGCGCGTCTCGCGAAGCGGAAGGAAATAGAGGGTCGCGCCGATGACAATGTCGTCGAGGAGCGCTTGAAGGAGTTCCATCAGCACACTGATCCTGCGATCGCGATGTTCAGAGATGCGGGCGTCCTCATCGACGTGAACGGCGATCAGGGTATCGAAGCTATTTCGGCCGATATCCGTTCGGCACTCGGCGTCTAGCTCATGATTATCAAGACCGAGGCAGAACGCGCGGCTCTCATTGAAGGCGGCAAAAGGCTCGCGGCTATTCTGCGCGCGCTCGGAGCGAAGGCCGCGCCGGGTGTCACCGCTCACGAGCTCGATGCACTCGCCGAGGAGATGATACGCACGGGCGGGGACGAGCCCTGCTTCAAGGGCTACACGCCCGAGGGGGCCGCGCGGCCGTACCCGGCCGCGCTCTGCGTCTCCATAAACGACGAAGTCGTGCATGGCATCCCGAACGAGTCGGTGAAGATTCTAAAAGAAGGCGACATCGTCGGGCTCGACCTCGGGCTCCGGCACGGTGGCATCGTGGTCGACGCGGCTATCACGGTCGCCATCGGCGCGGTGAACGAAGAGACTCTGCGGCTCATGCGCGCGACCTCTGCCGCGCTCGCGGCGGGCATCGCGGCCGCCCTCCCGAGCGGCCGCGTCGGCGACATCGGCCACGCGATACAAGAAGTGATTGAAGACGCAGGCTTCAAAGTGGTCAAAGAGCTCGGCGGGCACGGCGTCGGCACTCTCGTGCACGAAGAGCCCTTCATCTCGAACTTCGGCAAGCGCGGCACGGGCGAGCTCCTCGAAGAGGGTATGGTGCTCGCCCTCGAGCCTATTGCTTCGGCGGGCAAGGCGGCGGTCGTTGTCGCGCCGGACGGCTACACTTTCCGTACCAAAGACGGCTCCAAGAGCGCCCACTACGAGCACACCATCTTGCTCGAGAATGGCGGCGCAACCGTGGTAACGGTTTGTTGATAAGCTACTTGCGGAGTAGCGGTCGGCGTACTAATATGACTTTGTGCTATCCAATTAGCAGAAAGTCTCTTTTTACATAGTATGCATATTTTCCGCCGTAAATTAGAGGACCACATAGTTCAAAACATCGCATCGGGGAAGATTTTGCTCATCTTCGGTCCGCGACAAGTTGGTAAGACAACACTAGCAAAGAGAATTCTCGCTGAATACGGAGATCCTGCGGCATACTTCAATTGCGAAGAATTGGCTGTGCGCGAACACCTCGTCGTCGGCGTCGCAGAGCGGCTCAAAGAACTTGCCGGAGATCATAAGCTCATCGTGCTTGATGAAGCGCAGACGGTCGAAAATATTGGTGCTATCCTCAAACTCTTTGCCGATACCTATCCGGATACCCAAATCATCGCGACAGGATCTTCGTCATTCGACCTTGCGAACAAAATAAACGAGCCGCTTACTGGCCGCGCTTTTTCGTATACACTCTTGCCGCTCTCGCTTGAAGAGATTGCGTCGGCAAAAGAGGTCAATCGCGACGAGCTCGACCTCCTCATGCGCTTCGGAGCGTATCCGGCGATTGTTGCGGCAAGCACGGTCGCCGACAAAGAGCAGAATCTCAAGAATATAGCGACGAGCTATCTCTACAAAGATATTTTCACTTTTGAGAGAATCAAGAGCCCTCTTCACTTTGAGCATCTTTTGAAACTGCTCGCGTATCAAGTTGGTTCTACTGTGTCGCTCAACGAGCTTGCCGAGAGTCTCGGCGTGAGCCGCCATACGGTCGAGAAATACCTGCGCTTGCTTGAGCAGGCGTATGTGATCCGGCGCGTGTACGCGTTCTCGCGGAACAAGAGGAACGAGATTCGTCGCGCATTTAAAGTATTCTTCTTGGATAATGGTGTGCGCAATGCGGTCATCAACGATCTGCGCGATATCGGCATGCGCGAAGATGTCGGGCCACTATTCGAGCAGATGTTCTTCGCCGAGCTGTTGAAGCAGACGACACTTGAAACGCTCTCTCCCGAGGTGCGGTTCTGGCGCACGAAGCAGGGGCTCGAGATCGACTTTATCGTTGAGCGTGCGGGAGATCTCCGTGCCTACGAGTGTAAATGGGGTGCCGGAGAGGTATCATTTCGGGCGTTCCAAAACCGGTATCCCGACGCGCATGCAGAAGTCGTTCACCCAGAGACTTTGCTGGCGGCGTTTGCGCAATGAACATGTCCTTGCTCGAAGCGTCCGGAGCGCGTATTATCACGGCATAGCCTACAAGGCGTCCGCCAGCTGGCGGATTAATATTTTTTGAACTATGGCACATCCTAAAGAAGAGAAGACGCTTATTATCTTGAAGCCGGATGCCGTGCATCGCGGTCTCATGGGCGAGATCGTCACGCGCTTTGAGCGCAAAGGGCTCAAGATTGTCGGCATGAAGATGATTCAACTCGAGGACGCGCTCATCGAGGCGCACTACGCGCACATCGCCGACAAGCCCTTCTTCGCGGGCATCAAGACCTTTATGAAGCAGTCGCCGGTGGTGGTGATGGCGCTCTCGGGCATCAACGCGGTCGCCGCGACGCGCCTCATCGTCGGCCCGACAAAGGGCTATGAGGCCGCGGCGGGCACCATCCGCGGTGATCTCTCGCTCTCGATGCAGAGCAATATCGTGCACGCCTCTGATAGTCTTGAGTCGAGCGCAGCAGAAGTCGCACGATTCTTCAGTGAAGCCGAAATCTTCGACTACAAGCGCAACGACTTCGACTTCATCCACGCCGACGAGGTGTTCTAGCCGATAAAAGCGAGTGTTTGTGCGATAATTCAGCGTTTTCCCCACCCCTGCTTGACGGAGGGGGTATAATGAAAGGTAGGAGCTGTTCTCGAAAACGCAACTTGCCAATCATACGGGACTCCGACAGTTCGTGCGTCTCGGTTTGAGCACTTCGGCCTTACGGCCTCAGTATTCCGACAGTCGTGCGATAGGTAACCCACCTGGCAAGACACAGTTGCTTCACTGAGGACAGTTCCGTAGAAAATCCCATCTCTCCCGAGATGGGATTTTCTACGTCCCGAGCGCGCGTCGAGGGACTGCGTGCTACAGTATCCACATGCTTAAACTCACCTCATTCGGCGAGGCGGGGAAGGCGGCAGACTTCTCTTGGACTTGAGCGTCAAGGGGTTGGTAATTCTGCAAGGCATTGCTTCACACCTGTTTTGAACGGTGGCAAATCGTTCTGGATAGTATCCCACACCGCATGGATATCGACCTCGGGATACTCGTGAATGAGGAAGTCGCGCATTGCCGCGGCCGGCTTCCAGTCGATATTGGGGTACGCCTCGCGCACCGCGTCAGGGATACGCTTGACCGCTTCGCCGATAATCTCGAGATTGCGCACGACCGCATCTTGCGTCTTCCCATCTGCGCCAAATGCCTCTGCCGACATGTCGATGGTGTACGACTCGATGCTCGTGATTGCACCGATTATATCTGCTAGGTAGAGACGGATGTCGCGCGGAGCGGTCATAGGATGGCGACTTCGTCTTTGAGGATGCGCTCGCGCAGGGCTGGTTTGATGGTGTCGTAGGCGATAAGGTCGACATTCTTCCCGAGTGTCGCTTCGAGCTCCTGTTTGAGCGTAAGGAACGAGAATAGTCCGTAAGGGCGCTTCATCTCGACGAGCAGATCGACATCGCGTGCAAACGGCTCGCCGCGCGCGACCGAACCGAACACTCCAGCGCGCGTTACCGCACGCCGCTTCAGTATTGGCGTCACTTTTTCTCGTACCTCTGCTATTTCCATACCTGAGAATCATACCATATTTTTGCGTGGCCGCCCCTTTAGGGTCGGCCGTGTCGTGCTACAGTACCTTCATGCTTAAACTCACATCATTCGGCGGGGCGGGGAAGGTGACGGGCTCTAACTTTTTGATCGAAGGCGTACAGGCTAAAACCGCCGAAGGCGGTTCGCCCGACGCGGCACAGAGTGCCGCGTTTAGGGGCAAGATGCTCGTCGACTGCGGTATGGAGCAGGGGGGCGACTTCGCGGTCGCCGAGATCTATGCGCCCTTCGCCTATGATGCCGCTTCTATCGACGCGCTCGTCGTGACGCACGCGCACCTCGATCATGTCGGGCGTATCCCCAAGCTTGTGCGGGAAGGGTTCAAAGGGAAAATATATATGACTCCGCCGACCAAGGATCTCGCGCTCCTCATCCTTCACGATTCCATTAACATCTTGCGCGAAGAAGCGATGCGCCTCGGCAGGGCGCCCTTGTATGAAGCCGAGGATGTCGAGCGCGCGACCGCACTCATCGAAACGCTCGACTATCATATTGAGAAAGAAGTGGCGCCGGGCCTCTCGGTCTATTATCGCAACACGGGGCACATCCTCGGCGCGGCGAGCGTGCGCATCACGGATGAAGAGGGCACCGTGCTCGTGCTCACGGGCGACATCGGCAACTCGCCCTCGCCGCTCCTGCCCGACTGGGAGCCGGTCCCGGGCGCCGATGCGCTCCTCATGGAGAGTGTGTATGGCGACCGGCTCCACCCGGCGCACGCTGATCGCGTCGCGCGCTTGCGCGAGGCGCTCAAGCGCGCGATAGCGAAGGGCGGCACCATTCTTATCCCATCCTTCTCGATAGAACGCACCCAGCTCATGCTCTATGAGCTCTCCAACTTCTTCTCGGCGAGCGAGCTCCCGCCGGTGCCCGTCTTCCTCGATTCGCCGCTCGCTATCCATGTGACCGAGGTGTATGAGAAGTATGGCGCGACCTACTTCAAGAGCGAGGCCGAAGAGGAGATGAAGCGCGAGAAGAGCCTTTTCGAGTTCCCCTTCTTACAGAAGACGCTCGCACCAGAGGACTCGGCCGCGATAGCGAAGGTGCCGAGCCCGAAGATTATCATCGCGGGCGCGGGCATGAGCCATGGCGGCCGCATCGGCCGCTGGGAGGCGCGCTACTTGCCCGACCCAACCACGACGCTTCTCATCGTCGGCTACCAAGCCCCCGGCTCGCCGGGCAGGCGCATGGCCGACGGCGCACCGACGGTGCGCCTCGGCGGGCAGACGATTCACAATAGAGCGACCGTCGAGATTCTCGAGGGTTGGTCGGCGCATGCTGATCGCGACGAGCTTTTGAAATTTGCCGAAGAGGCACTCACCGACAAAAATAAAAAACTCAAGACCATCTTCGTCGCGCTCGGCGAGCCTTCGGCCGAACGGTTCCTCGCCCAGCGCATCCATGACTACCTCGGCGCGACCGCCATAGTCCCCGAGCCCGCCGAGACATGGGAGATCTCGAAGGATGAGGTGAAGAGGGTGTGATGTGGTATGCTTAACTTCTATGGCGAAAGATTGGTCAAAACTCTATAAAAAATACAAAGGACTGTGGGTTGCTCTTGCGCAAGACGAAGAGACGGTGCTCGGTTTCGGTCCTACGGTGCAAGAGGCCGTCAAGAAGGCCCAGAAAAAAAGCGCCGAGATGCCCTACCTCACTCGTGTCCCGAAGAATCTCAATGCGTATGTCGGCGTCATATGAAGTTCAGATACGCTCAGCATGAAAACAGAAGAGTTATTTCATGAGATAGAAATAAAAATGGTCCGCCAGTGAGGCGGACCAGATGATCAAGTAATCATGACAAGAACCGTCACAATCATGAAGAGCCCGTTTTCGAGGGAAAACCCAGACACCTCAAGTGCTTGAAGCGGGCTAGTTGTCCGGTTGCACAACTTGTGCGGCAGTTCTTCGACAAGCGTGACATTTATCGTCGCGCCGAGGATCCACATACCCCACCCGAGCAGCATCCACTCGGTCGGTAAATCGTGTGGCTCGAGATATTGCTTGAGCTGCGGATAGAACGACAAGATGTCGGCTGCAATGCCGCCCAAAAACAAGATGCGGGCGTTCCACTTTCCTGTTATACCGCCTATCGTAGCCCAAAGGCTGATAGTTACGACTATGCCAAATAGCACGACACTTTCGGCATGACCGAGGTTGAAAGTAGAGCCTCTTCGGCAGATCGCCAAGATGAGCATTGAGGCGTTCCCAATAAGGAACCCGAATGGCATGCGCCAGCCAGCAAATCCTTGCGTATGCGATGCATAAAGTAACATCGCTGAAAGGATGAGCCAGAGGCTGTATGAAGCGGTATTTACTTCTGACGGGTGTTGCCATCCGCCGACGCCGAGGGGTATATATGCCCCGGCGCTAAGGAGCAGGACAAGCCAGCTCCAATAATCTTTCCGAGACATGGTGTTCTCCCAAAGAACAACCTCCAATCGAGGCGGTAATATATTACCATACTTACTGCCTAGAAGTCAATTTTTGCAACTTGTAGCAAAAGGCCGCTACTTTAAGGCAACGGTCTTTTTGTAAAATGGGGAAGCGAGGCGTTAGCTGACCTGCTTGCTGATGCGTTCGAAGATCTCGGGCTTGGTCGAGGCGAATTCGGCGAGGACCTTGCGGTCGAGGCCGATGTTGGCCTTCTTCAACTTCGCGATGAAGGTGCTGTAGGACTGGTGCCCGAGCTCGCGGACCGCGGCGTTCAAGCGGACTATCCAGAGCTGACGGAAGACGGTCTTCTTGTCGCGACGATGGGCGAAGGCGTAGCGACCGGCGCGCATCAGGGCTTCGTGCGCGAAGTTGAGCTTCTTGGAGCGATTGCCGCGATAGCCCTTGGCGCGCTCGAGGAGATTCGTGCGTCGCTTGAGTGCCATCATGCCGCCTTTGATTCTTGTCATACGAAAGTAATTAAATAAGGATAATTAGGTGCCGGGGAGGAAGCGACGCTGCTCCTTGGCGGTGAGGCTGATGGTGATAGCGACGCGCTTGCCCGAGCGCTTCGAGCCGCTCTGCTTCGCATTGAAATGGTTCTGGCCCGCCTTGCGTGCGACGAGCTTGCCGGTGCGGGTGACGCGGATTCTTTTGGTATACGATTTATTTGTTTTCATATTTTGGTTTCGTCTTTCTGTGCTCCGGCAATCTCCTTTTCGCGTTTGGCTTGAGCTTGGAGATCTCGTTCGATGACGCCGGCAAACCCTTTTGGGCTCCGCGCTATCGGCTCGGCGACCTTGTAGGCGTAGGGGATGCGGGTGAGGAACTTCTCGAGGCGAACCTTGAGGAACTCCTCGCTCATCCCCTTGTAGCGCCCCTTGAGGAAGAGCTCGGCGCGGACCCGATGGCCCTCACTGAGCCATTCGGCGGCCTTTTTTGCCTTCAAGGCCATGTCGTTGTCGCCGGTGCCCACTTTGATCTGGACCTCCTTCGTCTCCGAGACTTTGACCTTCGCCCGGGCTACCTTCTCCTTCTTGCTCCGCTCATATTCGAATTTACCATAATCCATGATCTTCGCAACGGGCGGGGTCGCTGAGGGCGAGATCTCGATGAGGTCGACTCCCGCCCTCTTTGCGGCCGCGAGAGCATCAGAAAGTGAGAGAACTCCCAGGTTTTCGCCTTCTGCACCAATAACGCGCAACTCAAGCGCGCGTATTTCATTATTGATGCGGATGCGTTCGGTAGCCACTGGAAGTCACTCGATTGTAGCACAAAAAGGCAGGAATATGCAACTTTTTCGCAGATACAAAAAATGCGCCGACCTGAAGGTCGGCGCAGGATCAGAGTATCTCAAAGAACGGAACGGACGTCACAGGAAACAGATCCGAACTGATGATGGAATCAGGGGACAGCACCCACTCGTTGTTCTGAAAGATTAGTAGGTATGTTTGACCCGAGGGAGACCGTACGCGGGTTCCGCGTCTTCCCTTGGGGGGAAAGCATGGCACAAACAGGCATTGATTCCGTGTGCCGCGTTTCTCCTGTGCAGGCTGCGTCATAAGCCAAAAGCTCTGAGCGTAGTATCCAACAACATCGCCGGATGTTATTACACCGTTGTGCGAGTCCATTTACATCTCCTTTTTTGCGATGAGTTGCGGGAGGGCCCACCCAAATTGCCCGTTGAGAGTAAAGCACGAGGTGAGTGTGGTGTCAATCGCCGCGGAGCTGATCGGGAGAGGTGAGAACGATCTCGGCCTGGCCCTGGTAGGAGGTGATCTTGCCGATCAGGGTGACCGTCTTGCCAGCATATTTGGAAAGGTCGCCGAATTTTTTCACATCGTCGGCGAAGATGACGCCCGAGAAGGGGCAACCTTTGTAGGACTTGCAAAAGTCGAGGAAGACGGTGCCGCTCTTGCTCGTGTAGGCGTCGACGAGCGTGCCGCGCACCGAGGCAGTCGCGCCGATGTGCGCGGGAGCGTCGGTGGTGGCGATGGTGCCGATAGAAACGGGCGCGGCCGCGCTAGCGGCCGCGTTGGTGCCCGCATAGGCCGTGAATAATTTCTTCAAGATATTCTCATACGTCTGTCGCAGGGTCGGGTCGGTGCCGATTTCCAATAACTCATCATTTACGTTGGTCGCCGAATTCGTCCAGTTGTAGCTCCCGAGCGCATAGGCCGAATCGGTGACGAGCGCTTTGATATGCATGATGCCCGAGCCGCTCGCGTGTTTCTCGGTCTCGACCGGGATACCGGCCGCGACGAGCTCCGCGATGATCGGCTTGTCGTAGCTCTTAGCGCTCTCACCGCTGTCGACGAGCCCGCGCACCTCGACCCCGCGCCCCTTCGCCGCGACGAGCGCGTCGGCAACATCCTTGAGCGTGAACTCATAGATGGCGAAATAAATATGACTCTTCGCCGCATTGATGAGCGCAATGAGCTCTTTGTCATTCTGCTTTTGGTCGAGCGAGTAGAGCACGCGGGTCGTGCCTGCCTTCGGCTCGGCGACGGTCGTAGCGGGGACGCTCACACACGTACCTGCCACCGATCCCTTGTCGCTCGCCATCGCGTAGCCAATCGTTCCCGATGCGAGCACGAGCACGAGCGCCACCCCGGCACGAATCAGTTTCTGCTTCATGGCTGTAGTATAATCCATTTATGGCACTCGTATTCGACATTGAGACGGTGGGGGAGAAGTGGGAGGCGCTTGATGAGACGACCCAGCATAACCTCTCGTGGTACTTGCGTGAGTCGTCGCGCTCGGAGGAGGAGTTTGAATATGAGATGAAAGAGTTGAAGGAGGGCATGGGCCTCTCGCCTCTGACCGGCAGTGTCGTCGCTATTGGTGTTTTCGATACGGAAAAAGAGAAAGGCGCGGTCTATTTCTCGGCGCCGGGCGAAACGATCGAGGCGCACGAAGAGGGCGGCATCAAGTATGAAGCGATGGAGGAGAAGGAGATGCTTGAGAAGTTCTGGCAGGTCGCCACGGTGTGCAATGAGTTCGTCTCCTTCAATGGTCGCGGCTTCGACGCGCCTTTCCTCGCTATTCGCTCGCTCGTGCACGGGGTCCGCCCGACGAAGGATCTACTCAGCAATCGCTACCTCTCGCTCCAGCGAGGCTGTGCGCATATCGACCTGATGGACCAACTCACCTTCTACGGCGCGGCGCGCTTCCGCAAATCGCTCCACCTCTTTTGTCGGGCGCTCGGTATCGAGAGCCCGAAGGCGGGTGGCACGACCGGCGACGACGTCGCGGCCCTCTATGCCAATAAAAAATATGAGGACATTGCGCGCTACAACGCGGGCGACCTCTTCGCCACCGCGGCACTCTATCACCGTTGGCACGATACGCTACGATAGTCGCTTTGTGATATGGTGAGCACATGAAAGGCGAGCGAGATATCCTGTGGCTCTTCGACTTCGCGCTCATCGCGAAGATGTTGAATGGCGCGCTTGAGACGCTCGCGGCCTTGCTCGTGCTATTCGTGCCGCCGGCATTCGTCATCAAGGTAGTCGAGTGGGCGACGAGCGGCGAGCTCGCACAGGATCCGACCGACCCCATCGCGACGCTTATCCGATCGACCGCACACACTTTCACCATCCACACGCATTATCTCCTCGCGCTCTATCTCGCGCTCCACGGTGTCGTGAAGGTCGCGCTCGTCATCGGCATCTTCGCGAAGAAGCGAATCGCATACCCGCTCTTTATGCTTGCGCTCGCACTCTTCGGCGCGTATGAGCTCTATCGAGGGCTCCTCCTCAACGAGCTACTCCTCCAAGCGCTTGGCGCGTTCGATTTCGCGCTCCTGCTCCTCACGGCGTACGAGTATCGGCAGAGGTATCCGCTCCCTGCTTGAATCGGCTGGCGAGCACATTGTGCCGGCCTATGAAGAAGAGAATGATGAGGAAGATTGCCGCGATGCCCCAGCGCACCGGCCCGATGAGCTCGGTGGTGAGCGTACCGAACCAATACGAAGCGGCGAAGAGCGCCGTCGTCCAGACGCTCGCGGCGGCGGTCACGACGAGGATAAAGGTGCCGAGCGGCGAGCCGAAGAAGCCGCTTGTCGTGTAGGTGGGGAAGCGCGCACCGGGGATGAAGCGCGCGGAGAAGACCGTGATGGCGAAACGCGTCTCGAGCCAGCCTCTGAAGGGGGCGGTCATCTCGTGATCAACGTAGCGCGCGAACCACGGGTGCTTGCTCGCGAGCCAGCCGATACCGTAGAGCAGAATGTCGCCGAAGATGATGCCCGCATAGAGTGAAGCGAGGGCGAGCGGGATCGAGATAATATGGTCAGCCGCGAGGAGGCCGACGATGATGGTCGTCGGGTCCTCGACGAAGAAGACGCCGATCATGATGGCCGCCGCGAAGAGGAATGGGCTCGCTGCTGCGCCGATGATGAAATTGTAGAGGAAATGAAGATGCATGGGCCGCTTCAGCATAGCAAATTTTTCTTTGTCGCGGGCGTAGTACAATAGGCGGACGTATGCAAAGTGATGCTACCGATCAAGAAATCGTCCGCCGGACGCTCCATGATAAAGAATCCTTCGCGCTCCTCATCGAGCGATATGAGGCGAAGCTCCTGCGCTACCTCGAACGACTCGGCGTTGGCGTGAGAGAAGATCGGGAGGATATCTTGCAGAACGCCTTCGTGAAGGCCTACAAGAATTTGAACAGCTTCGACCCCGAACTCGAGTTCTCTTCGTGGATGTATCGCATCACGCACAACGAGGCGATGAGCTTCTTCCGGGCGAAGCGCGCGCGGCCGCAGGTGATCTTGAGCGAGGACGGTGAGTTGCTCCTCACCGAGTTGCGTGATGAATCGTCTGACACGGCGGCCATAGCCGAGCATCGTCTCGATAGCGAAGAGCTCGCGCGCGCGTTTGCAGAGCTCGAGCCGAAGTACCGCACGGCGCTCGTGCTCCGCTTCTTCGAGGACCGCTCCTACAACGAGATGTCGGACATTCTGCAGGTACCCGTCGGGACCGTCTCGACGCTCCTCTATCGAGCGAAGAGGGAGCTCAAGAAAGTATTACCCGAGCATCACCGTGCGAATCATTTTTGAATACCATGACCACCATGCCGCCATCTCACCATCACGACGATCCGCTCACGAAGCGGGTCCTTGAGCGCATCAGTGACGAGCACGTGCGCCCGCGCTGGGAGTTCGTAGTGAAGAATTACTTTTTTTGGGGACTCGGCGCGCTCGCGGTCTTGCTCGGCGCTCTCGCCGTGTCAGCTATCCTCTTCGAGGTCACCAATGTTGACTGGCGGCTCGCATCGGCGACGCATGGGAGTCTCGCCGCACTCATCCTCGCCGCCGCGCCGTATCTCTGGATCGTGGCGCTCATCGTGTTCGTTGTGGTCGGATATCGCAATGTCCGCCTGACGAGCCGCGGCTATCGGTATCGGCTTTCGACCATCGCGCTCGGGGCGGTCCTCACCTCGCTCACGCTCGGGAGCGCGCTCCATATGGGCGGCTTCAGCAGAGCGATTGAAGAATCGATCGGCGATCATCCCGCCTTCTATCGCCCTATCCTCGCGACGGAACAGTCATGGTGGAATGCGCCCGAGAAGGGTCTCATCGGCGGTGTGGTGACAGCGGTCGCGCCGGACATCGCGTCCTTCACGGTGCGCGGGTTCGACGGCGCGACCTGGCAGGTCGACGGCGACGACCTCCTGCTTCGCGATCGCACGACGGTCGCGCGCGGCGGCATGGTGCGCATTGTCGGCGTGCCGCTCGTCTCGACGAGCACATCGGGGACATTTTTCCATGCTTGCTTCGTTTTCCCCTTCGCGCCGATGATGGGCTGGCGCCATATGATGCCACCTCCGCCCTTGGCGACCCTTGCCTCGACGAGCGGGCACGAGTCTCCAGCCGAGCGCAGTGCCGAGTGTCGCGGCATTCAGCCCTATCACGACCTCCGTCAAGTCGAGACCGATGATGCCGCCGCCTCGAACGAGAATTAGTTTGTGCATATCTGGTTTGCACGAGTGCGCTGGGGGCTTGCTTTTTTGCATAATGTGTGCTAGTCTAAAACCTAGATAGAACCTTGCCATTACGCACGTTCGCCACAGCAGAAAGGGGCTTTCGCCAGTCGGCAGGCTCGGCCGTTTTCTGCTGTGGCGAACCGAATATGTCGGTGCGTCGTACAGCACGCGACAATATCAGCAATGATAGTCGCACAAAAGGAGATCGCATCATGTTGACCGACTCTCGCACCATCGCTCAAGCATACGGTCTTGGGCAAAAAGTTTTCTCCGCCGGCGAGGTTGCCGGTATGACGCCAGAGCTTTGGAATGCTCTGGCTCAAGACGCGCGATTGTTTGCGCAGCTTCCGGCGATGATCCGCGGCTCTTTGGCGGATGCGTTGGCTGAACAGCGCGAACAGCAACCCAAGTTCTTCACTCACATCGCGACGACCAACCTTGCCGCGACTGTGGGCAAAAAGACGAGGAAGTGTTTCGTTGGCAGTCGCTATACGTATCGCGACAACGACTTCGACAACTGGCTTCCCGCCAATCAGCCATCCGCCGATGCCTGCGTTATCACAACGCTTGCTTCTGAGCAGGACTGGACGTTTGCCGAAGCCGCTGCCAAAGTCCTAGGTGTTGGCGCTGGCACGAACATCATCTTGCTCGGCAAAGCGCTCATCGAGAACGGTCATATCATGACCTTGGCGCAAGCTGAAGAAATGATCGAAGCCAACGAGCACGGCGAGAACACCGGTATGCACCGCGATGGTCGGGGCAATTTCTTCTTCGTGGAAACGGAGGACGAAAATAATCCCGTCTCGGTTGGCGGCGTCGGTCGCGTTGAGCGCGCTTGGGTCGCGTACGTCGGCTGGCTCGTCAGCGGCGATCGCTGGGACGCTGGCGGTCGGCTCCTCGTCCGCAACTTGGACGCTTCGAAACTCTGACACTTGGTCTCTTTCGAGTGTCCTCTAATTACTCCTCTCACGTATTACGCGTGCGAGGAGTATACTTTTGTCTGAACACGCTGGCATCTTCGGTTCCCAAACTTGAGGTGGCGAGGTTCCGGGTAAGTTCACCCGAAAAAAGAAATATAAGTTGGTGTGTCGCGCTGGTGGGCTCACGGCCCCGAATAAGATACAGCTCAGAGAGCATTCGATGGGTGGTAACCTTCGCTGGTGGTAAGGATGGTGCGACACACAAAGCGTCTCGGTTGGCAACGTCAATCGCGATGAGCGCGATTGGAACGCGAACGTCAACCGGCTCGACAACGACAATCGCTGGAACGCTGACAATCGGCTCCTCGTCCGCAACAGATCTTACTTTCTCTCGCTTTCTGCGGGAGTTTTCTTTTCAAGATATGAACGCCATGCGACCAGCATTTTGCTTGCATCAACAAGTAGTCCGCTTATACGTACATGTTGAGCGTTCGTAATCGCATTACTCTCCCACCCGACAAGTAGAAGGAATTTCGCCACATCGAGTCGGGCAATTGAGATGTTGAGCGCAGAAATCTTTTGCGCGGACGGAAGATATGCCGCAGAAAAGGCAGATTCAAGCGTGTCGAGAAGAGCCGTGTCAATTCTCGTACCGATAGTCTGTCGCTTCGTTTTGGCAACGTGAGGGAGTGCTGCTTGCCAAGCGAGATACGCCTCCTTCAATTTCGATACTACGGGCACGAGCTTTTCTTGTTGCGGAAACGTCGGGGGGGGGGGGTACGTTCAGAAGAATGGATAGAATAAATATCACTCATTCCTTCGACAATATCACCTTGGTAGATAATTTGCTCGACGCGTGGAAAGAATTCTTGCGCGGCAAACAGAAGAGGAAAGACGTGCAAGTATTCGGATATAATCTAATTGAAAATATAAAAAGCATCCACGCGGACCTCATTTCCGGCATCTACCAGCACGGCCAGTAC
Organism: bacterium; assembly: GCA_023269085.1. Taxonomy (GTDB): domain Bacteria; phylum Patescibacteriota; class Minisyncoccia; order Phycocordibacterales; family Phycocordibacteraceae; genus C7867-001. The sequence goes on from JAHFML010000003.1 coordinate 72,441, forward strand.
GAGCACTTCAAAATCAACGACCCAAAGCCCCGCGACATCCACAAAGCGAGCGTGCGCGACCGGCTCGTGCACCATGCCATTTATCGCATTCTCTACCCATTCTTCGATCGCACTTTTATCAGCGACTCCTACTCCTGCCGCAATGGGAAGGGGACGCACAAAGCCATGAATCGCTTTAGAGCCTTTGCGCGCAAAGTATCGAAGAATGACACGCGCACTGCTTGGGTCTTGAAGTGCGACATACGCAAGTTCTTCGCATCGATTGATCAGCCAACGCTCCTCGCCCTCTTGAGAGAACGCATTTCAGACGAACGCACCCTGCTACTCCTGCAACGAGTTATCGAGAGCTTCTCAAGTACAGCGAGAGGGAAAGGCCTCCCGCTCGGCAATCTCACCTCACAGCTCCTCGTGAACATCTACATGAACGAGTCCGATCAATTCGTGAAGCATATACTCAAAGCGAAATACTATATCCGCTATGCCGATGACTTCGTATTCATCTCCCACGATCGCAGAGAACTCGAGGCGCTTCTGCCTCGTGTCGATGCCTTTTTGCGCGACCGGCTCAAGCTCGAATTGCACCCGAATAAAGTCTCAATCGCCACGCTCGCTTCGGGTATCGACTTCTTGGGCTGGGTGCATTTCTCTGACCATCGCGTCTTGCGAGGCGCGACGAAGCGACGGATGTTGCGGAGGATTGAAGAGACGAGCGACAAGCCGGAGGTGATGAGCTCGTATCTGGGGATGCTAGAGCATGGAAATGGGTACAAGTTGCGAGAAGAGATTATGTATTTGCATACACTCACCGAGGCGCGTACCATGGTGGCATGAAGCGTATCTTGGTTGCAACCATACTTTTTCTCGCGTTCTGCGGGCTCTCGGATTCGGTCTATCTCGCCGAGCACGAGGCGACCAGCACGCCGCTCGTCTGCAATATTCAGGGTCTTACCGGTTGTAACATCGTCGCGACAAGTTCCTACTCGCACCTCTTCGGCATCCCGACGGCACAGCTCGGCATTGCGTTCTACAGCGTTCTCTTCATTATCGCCGCGCTCGAACTCGCGCTTTTCACCAAGGTCTTGCGTCGCGCGCTGCAAGGGCTCTCGCTTGTCGGCACGGTCGCCTCGGTTGTCTTTGTTGGCCTGCAAGTCTTCGTGATTCACGCCTACTGCATCTATTGCCTTGCGTCAGCGATTATTGAAGTCATCATCTTCGCGCTCGCGCTCGGTATCGAGCCGGTCGAGGTGAAGGACAAAAAGAGGAATGAACCGCCGCTAGCTCCTCCGCAGTTTGAGTCGCACCTGTCGATGCCGCCACTTTCGTAGATATGCGTTCCACATTTCTCACCCTCCTCGCCGCACTCATGCTCCCGACGAGTGCTCTGGCCGCACCTGCGGCGACGAAGCCAGCGTCCTTCTCGGCGGCGCAGTCGCTCACGGCCGCGAGCTCGTCTCCTGGGAATGCGTATGTCGCGGGCGCGTCGGTCGTCCTCACCGCACCCGTGGCGGGCGATCTCTCGGCAGTGGCCGGCTCGCTCGTGACGGCCGCGCCTGTTGGCGGCGACGATCTACTCCTCGCCGGCTCGATCAATTCTCGGGCGAGCGTCGCGGGCGATGTCCGTGCCGTGGGCGGGAGTATTGCTATTGACGCGCCCGTCGCCGGCGATCTCTTTGCAGTCGGCCTCACGGTGCAGGACAGCGGTCGGGTCGGGGGGAGCGTGTTTATCATCGGCGCGAACACGACGCTCGCGAATGGTGCTGCCGGGCCAGTAACGATTTATGCGAATAATATATCGCTTGGTGGCATCTTCACGGGAGATGTGCAGTTGAGTGCGATAGGGCATATCGCGCTCTTGCCGGGTACGGTGATTCGCGGGAAGCTGATCTATGACGCTCCCGAGCGGGCGGTCATCCCGGCGACGGCGGAGATCATCGGCGATACAGTGTATACGAATACCTCCTATCTCCCTGACACGAACGCTTCGCAGATGCTTGCCTTCGCGAGCGTTGGGTTCTTCATTATCGTACGCATTGTCGGTGCATTGCTTCTCGCTGGCCTTCTCGCCGGTCTCTTCCCGAGCTTCGCCGACACGATTGCTGACCAGATGGTGCTGATGCCGCGACGTAGTCTCTTCTTGACGATACTTCTCGGTTTCGCTGGTATCGTCGCAACGCCGGTGGTCATCGGCGTGCTCTCGCTCACCTTCGTCGGCATTGGTCTCGCGCTCCTACTGCTTGTCTTGTATGCACTCTTCATTCTGCTCGCTTTCCTCTATGCGGGCATCATTGCGGGTACGCTTCTCACGCGACAGTTCCTGCATCGCGAGCAAGTCTTGTGGCACGACGGCGTGCTCGGTATGACGCTCGTTTCGCTCATTGGGCTCGTGCCGATTGTCGGCGTGTGGGCACTCGCACTCTTCGTATTCTTGACGCTCGGCATACTTCTACGACTTTGTTTCGTCTTTGCTTTTTCGCATGACGGTCGTGATTGAGGGACTTTCAGAACGGAAGATGCGCGCGAAGAAGATTGTCGCGTATCTGAAGAAGGCGTATCCGGAGCCCTCGAGCGAGCTGAACCACGAGACGCCGTTTCAATTTGTCGTCGCGGTCGTGCTCTCGGCGCAGTGTTCCGATAAGGCGGTGAACAGAGTGACGGCAGAGCTTTTCAAAAAATATAAAACACCTCGCGACTTTGCCGCCGCGAATCTCGCGACGTTTACGAAAGAGATTTCATCGGTGACCTTCTTCCGTAACAAGGCAAAAGCGATTATTGTGACGGCGAAAGAGGTAGAGGCGCGGCACGACTCTGTCGTGCCGCGCACCGAATCTGAACTTGTCGCCCTCCCCGGTATCGGCTACAAGACCGCGCATGTGGTCTTGGGCGAGCTCTATGACCTCTGGGAGGGGATCGCGACCGACACGCATGTGAAGCGCTTCGCGCTCCGCTTCGACCTCACGAGCGAGACGGACCCGACGAAGATTTCAAAAGCGCTCGAAGCGCTCATATCAAAAAAAGATTGGAAGTATGTGAACAATGGCCTTGTTCTCTATGGCCGCTATGTTTGCCCGGCCCGCCCGCATGACTGCGCCTCGCATCCTCTGACCCTCCTCTATCCGCCCGCCGCGCTCCGGTGGGTAAAAGTGAAATAAGTGGACTGAAGATTCCCCTTTGAAATGCAATTGCTCTAACATGGAGCAATATGCAAAAGCGCCAAGAATTCAAACATTTACAACAGAAGGACAGAGACCGTATTCATGATCTGTATCTGTTCGGCCACAGCCAGAAAGGCATCGCGGAAGTACTCGGGGTGAGCCCGGGCACCATCTCGCGAGAACTGAAGCGGTATGACAAACGCACCTGGCGGTACTCCGCCACGAGAGCGCAAGAGGACGCAGAGCTGAAGCGTCTGCACAGCAAGCGCCCCGGCATGAAGATTGCCGAGAACCACGCACTGCGCCAGCAGGTCATTCAAGAACTAAAGAAACTCCGTTCCCCAGACGAGATTGCGGGACGCATGAAGAAAGAGGGAGTGTCACCACGAGTCGGCAAGAACGCTATATACAAATGGCTGTACAGCGAGGACGGCAAAGCATACTGTCGGTATCTCTGCACCAAACGAACCAAACCAAGAGGGCGTCGGTACCTTGAGGCACGTGTCCTCATTCCCGATCGAAAGTCCCACAGAACAAGGCCGGATTCCCCAGGGCTCATCCATACCGAAGGAGACTTGTTCGTATCACCACAAAAGTCAGGATCAACTGTATGTGGCCTTCTCGTGGTGGAAAAAGAGAGCAAGCTATACTCGGGTGCGCTCATTTCAAACAAGAGCGCCGCGTTCATCGTACCCGCAATGCGACGAGCAACCCGAGCCGTCAGTGCAGACACCTGTACGCTCGACAATGGCATTGAGAACATCTGCCATCGAAACTTCGACGTGGACACCTACTTCTGCGACCCAGGGACACCGACCCAGAAGCCGGATGTTGAGGGGTCAATCGGGCTCGTACGTCGCTGGTTCCTGCCAAAAGGAACTGACCTGTCCACCGTCTCCAATGAGACATACCAGTCGCAACTGCACCTGCTGAATCACAAGTATCGGAGGTCGCTCGGATACCGGAGTGCGTATGAAGACGCCCTTGAGCGAGGTATCATCAAACGAGTGCCGAGGGTTTCATTACAAATGGCGATTGCATTTCGCTAGGGAATTTACAGACAAAAAAGTTTGCGCGCTAGGCAAGAAGGTGTATAGTAAAAGTCTAACCGCACCACCTCTGTCTTCGGGCAGGGGTGGTTTGTTTCTGGAGGGAGTATACTAAAAAAATGGTTTTGAACTTGAAAGAACGAGCGGCTGTTTATATCGACGGGAGCAACACTTACAACAAATTAAAATCTCTTGGGTTGCCGGAAAGTACGAAGAGGTTCGATTTCTCCGCGTTTGTGTCGCATATCGTCGGGGAACGATCTCTGGTCTCTCAAAGGTACTATGTCGGGATTGTTCGTAATCATGACACTACCGAAAAGAGCGAGACGCTTGTGCGCAAGCAACAGCAATTCTTGGAAACGCTACGGCTATCAGGATTTGAAATCAAACCGGGGAAAATCATGTATGACGGTGGTCGCATACGAGAAAAAGGTGTCGATGTAAAATTGGCGATTGATTTGGTCATTGGTGCGGCGGAAGATTTATACGACATCGCGATTGTCATCAGCTCAGATACTGATCTTATACCGGCAATAAAATATGTTTTGAACGGAAAGAACAAGAAGGTCGAGTATGTTGGATTCGCTGGCGCGCCCTCACTCGGGATGAGTAAGGAGTGCAGTACGCAACGCCTTTTCTCGAAAGAGGATCTTTCCCCGTTTCAATTCCTTAAAGAAAATTAAATGTTAGCAGTATCGAAATTCAGAACGACCGTGTGGCGCTACTACCGAGAGCAGGGGCGGCATGATTTGCCGTGGAGGAAGACGCAGGATTTGTATCACATTCTCGTTTCTGAAGTGATGTTGCAACAGACGCAGGTACATCGGGTACTCCCGATGTATGCCGAGTTCACGAAGCGTTTCCCGACGGCGCGGCGGCTTGCCGCCGCGCCGCTCTCTGAAGTGCTCAAAGTGTGGCAAGGGCTCGGCTACAATCGCCGCGCGAAAATGTTGCACCAAGCGGCGAAGGAAATTGAAGCACGCCCGACAAGGTTCGACCTTGAGGATTCGGATGTAAGGTCGAACCTTGTCGGGCGGCTCGAGGCGTTGCCCGGGGTGGGGCACTACACCGCGCGAGCCGTCGCGGCCTTCGCCTACAACGAAGACACCATCGTCATTGAGACGAATATTCGCACGGCGGTTATCCATCACTTTTTTGCCGAGAGAACCGACAAAGTCTCGGATGCGGAAATTACTGAAGTACTCGCGCGCGCCCTGCCGCGAGGCGGGGCGCGCGACTGGTACAGCGCGCTCATGGACTATGGCGCGCACTTAAAGCAGATCGGCATCTCGCACAATGCCCGCACACAGGCGTCGGCGAAGCAGTCGAAGTTCGCGGGTTCGCTCAGGCAAGCGCGCGGGGCTCTCTTGCGAGAGCTCGCGCGCGGCGCGCAGAGCGCGCCGCATCTCCGCAACCTTTTGGGCGTCGACCGGCGCGACCAGGTGAACGCCGCTCTCAACGCGCTCCTCACCGAAGGCTTTCTGCAAAAAGAAAAAGGGAAGTATCGCCTTGCCGGCTAACGGAAATCTTTGATACACAAGGTTGCGATGGTGCCCGCGATCATGACGAATCCGCCCGTGAGCGCGAAGAAAAGCGGATAATTATAGTGACTGCAAAATAGGATTAGCGTGCCTGCGAGCGGTGCGAGTATGTTCGAGAGTGGCCACACGCCGCGGAAGACGCTCACTGACACGATGTCTTGTTCGGAGACACGGCGGAAGAAGTGCCCCTCGGTCATACTCTCGATCAAGGCCGCGCCGACGCGAGTTGCGAGCAGAACGGTGATGATAACGAGCACTGATGAGTGCGCGGTGATGAGGCCGATCGACGAGAGCGCCGCCCCTGCAATGATGAAGCCCGCGAGCATCATCTCCTTGTCGCCGAGGACACGATCGGCGACCCATCCGGCGGGATATTCGATAAGGACATAGGGCAGAAGCATGAGCGAGAAGACCCAGCCGAGCTCGCTCCACGGGAGGCCGAGCACGCCGTGGAGGTAGACCGGCACATAGAGCGGCGCCCACATATAGAACATATACAAAATAAGATGGCCGATAGTGACTGCCGCGAGGTCGCGATTGTGCACGAGGTGGTGGAGCGTGTCGTGCACATGAGAGGGATTGGGCGCCGTTCCATGGGGCAATTTGCGGAGCGAGAAGATGACGATGAAAGGCACGAGCACTGCGGCGGCGGTGAAGAAGACGAACGAGTAGCTCTCGGTCGACGCGAGCAGGGTGCCGATAAGAAGCGGCGCGACAAGGGAGCCGAGGTTGCCGCCGGTGAGGAACAATGTCCGTGCGCGGCCAGTCGTGCTCTCGCCGTCTATCGTCGCTTCGAGGAGAAGGTCGAGGCCGTAGTAGAGAATAGGCTGGAGTGATATGACGAGCACGACAAAAATCGCGCTCGCGATCGTGCTCGGCGCCGCCGCGACCGCGAAGAGCAGGATCATCGTGGTGAAGACTGAGGCGAGTGTGAGCCACTGAGCGCCCGTGCGCGCGACGATGCGCGGCAAGAAGAAGAAGAGTGCGAGCGCGGCCGCCGCGCCGAGCGCGATCGCGAAGCCGATGAGTGCCGCGGGGATGAAGGTGAGGAGATACGAGATGAGCGTGTAGCTCACCAAGGTTGATGAGACCGCGATAAAAAAGTTCCCGAGAAATAGCGTCGTCCGTGCGGGCATGGTTATCGTAGAGTTTAGCATGAACGAAATCAATTTCGGGTGGACACTAGGTGTCCACCCGTGTGTTTGCATATTGTCGCGCTCTGTGGCATGCTCACAGCGGACCCCGAGACGCGTTTTGGGGATGTTCCACAAACTGTGAAGGAGAAAATCATGGACGAGTCCATGCAATTTGATGTGCTGAAGGGTACGGCAATGTTACCTGCCTGCAAACTCAAATCGGGTGTTCTGCGACGTCTCGTTGAGGAGATGTTTTACGAAAGTCACGGGAGCGCGCAGACATTTGCGTCCATATTTCAGGGCCATATGTTTCTGCAAAGCATATCAAATGGAATGGTTAACTGGACACGATGTCCCGGACTAGGGATGCAGACACGCGCTTATATGGTCGGGTCTGCGCGAAGTGACGAGGAAACGCAGAATCTGTGCGTAGCGTGGGTAGCGGGGTCGCGTGAGGAAATCGTATGGGTTATCGTCAAGACCTCACGCGCCGCCGGGCCGAGAGCGGAGGTGTCGCCAATCAGCGATACCGAAGTTGATGTGTTTTTGCAAGAGCGATTGGCGAACGCGAATTGGCATTTAAACGCCATCGTTCAGCATCTGAACACGCAACTCTGCATGCTTGAAGAGAGGCGTAGGAATCTGACCTCTGCTCACTATCTACTTGCGGGCGCGTTGAGGCGGATTGATTGGCCATAATCAGACCGCCGCGAAAAAATCGCGGGCACGCCAGAGGCGTGCCCGCGGTTTCTCTTTTTTACTTCTATCCTCGTGGGTGGACACTAGGTGTCCACCCATTTTACATACCGATGAGGACAGGGATGACCATCGGCGCTTTGTTGGTGCGCGCGAAGAGGAATCCGGCGACGACGTCGGTGAGATTATTCTTCACGTAGTCGAGATCGATCGGGTTCATCCCGTTCGTCGAATCTTCGATCGTCTTCTTGATCAAGATGCGCGCTTCGTTCAAGAGCGACTGGCTCTCGCGCAGGTAGATGAAGCCGCGGCTGATGATGTCGGGGCTCTTGCGAAGCTTGCCGGTCTTCAGGTTGACGCTCGCGATGATGACGAACATGCCGTCCTTGGCGAGCGACTGGCGGTCGCGGATAACGACCTCCTGCAAATCGCCGATAGTGAAGCCGTCGACGACGAGCGGTGCTGAGGGGACCTTCTCTTTGTGCACGACCATTTCCTTGCCGTCGATGATGTCGATGACGATGCCGTTGTCGGGGATGATGACGTTCTCCCTCGGGAAGCCGGCTTGCTCGACCGCGCGCGCGTGGCAGGTGGTCATCGAGCGGTAGCCGTAGCTCGGCATGAAGAACTTCGGATGCACCTTCTGATTGATCCACACGAGCTCGCCTGAGTTGCCGTGGCCGGTCGAGTGCACATCCGAAGAGCGGTAGTGGATGATGGTCACGTTGTTGCGATACAAATTGTCCTTCAATTTTTGCACCGAGATCTCGTTGCCCGGGATGACGGAGGAGGAGAGGACGACGGTATCGCGATCGTTGAACTGGATGTACTTGTGCTGCTTGGTCGCGATGCGCATGAGGGCCGCGAACTCTTCGCCCTGCGCGCCGGTCGCAAGCACGATGATCTTATTCGGCGGGTAGTCCTGCATGTCCTGCGCCTGGATCAGCGTATCTTTGTTGACGGTGAGGAGGCCGGCGCGCTCGGCGATCTCGATATTGGTCTTGATCGAGCGGCCTTCGGTGACGACCTTCTTGCCGTACTTCTCAGCGAACTGGATGATGTTGATCATGCGCTCGAACTGCGATGCGAAGGTGCCGATGATAAGGCGGCTCTGCACCGTCTTGACGATCTCCTCGAGGGTGAGGAGGACGCGCGCCTCGGGGATAGAGAAGCCGTCGCGCTCGGCGTTGGTCGAGTCGGCGATGAAGAAGAGGTTATCGTCTTTGCCGATGTCGCCCCAGGTCTTCTGTTCGATCTCGGTCGGGACGCCGTCGACATGGTCGAGCTTCAAGTCGCCGGTGATGACCACGTTGCCGTAGGGCGTGCTCATCGAGACACCCATCGAGTCGGGAATAGAGTGCGTGACGGGGAAGAACTTCACTTTGGTCTTCCCGAGCGTTACCTCAGAGCCGACTTCGATTTCGTTGATGACCGGCGCGGGAACGTCTGGATACTCCTCTTGGCGGCGCTGGATCATGATGCTGGTCGCGCGACGCGTGTAGAGGGGCGGATTGCCGAAGCGGGGGAGGAGGAAGGGGATGCCGCCGATATGGTCGAGGTGGCCGTGGGTGATGATGACCGCGCGGATACGATCCATGTTCTTCTCGAGGAACTTCGTGTTCGGGAGCGTGTAGTCGACGCCGGACATGTTCTCTTCGTCTTTGAAGTGGAAGCCCGCGTCCATCACGATAATGTCGCCGTTCACATCGATAGCGACCATGTTGCGGCCGACCTCTTCGGCGCCGCCCAAGGGGACGATGCGAACAACGTTCTCGCCCGGCTTCTCGGGATAATAATCGGTCGTGCGCGGGGCGCGCGTGCCGCCGACGCCGGGGCGCCGGAGGATGCGCTGGATGCGCCGAGTGACGCCGCCCGGGCGGGAACCGCCGCGTGCGGTGCTGTCGCCAGTGCGTCGCGGGCCGCTGCGATGCGGAGGGCGCGTGGGGTGCTCGTGCGGTGTCGCTTCTGGACGCGGAGTGTGTGTCGGATGTGCTGGTGTCGGCGCGGGGGCCGGAGCAGGTGCTTGGTTCATACTGGTTGAGTGGTTATTCGGGCTTGTAAAATAATTAATGAGACCCGTACGAAAATGATAAGAAACTTTTTCTAGCGAGCGAAGAACGGCCAGACCGCGTCGGTCGCGCGATACCACGAGGCGATCGTCGCGAAGCGATCAGAGGGAGTGATGATCTGAGGGAGCACGACGCCGGAGAGATCAGAGGGAATCGCGTAGATGAAGTCAGGCGAGTAGATGAAGGCGGCAGGATAGTCGGCCGAAACTAGGTCTTCTATCTTCTGCAGAGCTTTGACGCGCGTCTCGGTATCTGTGGTCGTGCGTGCGTTCTCGAGTAGTGTGTCGACGGACTTATTCGCATAGAGGGCGATGTTCAGCCCGGGGTCGTTACGCTCTTGAGAATCCCAGAAGGCGTAGAGGTCTTGATCGCGGCCGATGACCTCTCCATAGAGAAGAGCATCATACTTACGCGGGCGGATGACGTTCTGTGACAGGTCGCCCGGCTCATAGAGCTCGATAGCGACGCCCACGCCGAGTTTCTCCCACCCCGCCTTTACCGCACCCGCGACATTCTTGAGTTCAGGAACATTACTTGTGCGGATGGTGATGGTGGGAATCGTGAGCTTTGCTTTCGTTCCGCCTTGGGCGAATTGCCAGACACGCGACGAGCCGTCGTATGTCCAGCCACTCATGGTCAATACCTGGGCCGCGTTCGTAATCGGGTCGCTCGTCGTTGGGATGGTCGTTTGAGTTACATTCCCGCCAGGGGGAACGGGCCCTAGTATCGGTGTCGCGTAGCCGCCCAGAACCGAGGTGATAATAGCTTTACGGTCGATGGCCAACGAAAGCGCCTTGCGTACTTCAGTCCGCGCATAAATCTTTTGCTGATCGGGATTCCAGAACACGCCGAAGACGCGCGCATACGGTGCGGTTACGACATGCGTCGAAGGAATGCCATATGCGCTCTCTATTGAACCGTTCTTGAGCGCATTCGCCTTATCATCACTGTTCGTGTAGAAGGTGAAGGTAATCTCGTCGAGATATGGCCGACCAAGTACATATTTCTGATTCGCGCCGAGCGATACGCTCTTGATAAGACCGGACGCATCGCGCGAGATGCTCACAATCTTGAACGGTCCGTTCCCGACAGGATTCGTCTCGAGGGTAGAGAAGGGGAACTCTGTGGTACCGATGCTCTGCCAGAGGTGCGCCGGCAGGATGCCAAGCGTTGTGAGACCGATGAATGGCGAATAAGGCTTCGTGAGCGTGAAGCGCACCGTCCCCTTATCGACGGCGACGACTGACACGCCTGACCAGTTCGCGTACTCCGGGCTCTTGAGCGCGGGGTCCTGCGCTTTCTTCACAGTGAAGACGACATCATCTGCTGTTATTGGCGTCCCATCGGTAAAGAGGGCGTTAGGACGCAGGGTGAAGGTGTAGATTTTACCGTCGTCGCTCACCGTGTAGTCGCTCGCGAGCACCGGCACGAGATTGCCCTTGCCGCCGATGCCCATGAGTCCTGCGTAGGTTAGGCTTGACAGATCACGATCGGCGTCGCTGATAGCGAGAAGCGGATTTATGAATTGTGGAGAACCTATTTCTCCTTCAGAGAGCGTGCCGCCATAAGTCGGTACTTGCACCAAGAGCGCCTGCTCGAGAGCCATGAAGCTCGCAATCGACGAAATGACAACGCCGAGAGCGAGTATTGAGAAAATAGCGCGGTCGCCGCGCGAGAGCGCGACGACATACTCGCTCGCATGTTCGAACATCGCGGCGCGCCGAATGCGTTTCATTTCTGCTCGCCAATCCGGGCGGCTGTCATCCGTCATGCTCCTGACAGAAGGAAGCTCGCTATCGCCGCAAGTACGAGCAAAATCGCGATAAGTACGGTCGCGTTGAATAGGAATTTCTCCGCGCCTCTGCGCTTGTAGAAAGTTGACGCGAAATTATCACCGCCGAAGGCTCCGCCGAGGGTCGCGCCGCGCTGTTGGAGCACGATGCCGACGATAAGGAGCAGGGCGAGGGTGATCTCTGCGTACGGTAGTGCCGATACGAGTGCTTCCATCTGTGCTCTCAAGATACCATGCCGCCCGCGCGTCGTGCAAGTCGATGAAAACGGGTGGACACTAGGTGTCCACCCGTCTGTCGCCTACCGGCATCGCATATTATTCAATCAAAGCTCGTCCGGGCGGATGCCTGCGTACTTCAAGATCTCGTGCAAAGTGTCTTGTACCCGCCGATGGCGTCCTCGGCCATCTGGTGCGCCTGTTCGACGGTCTTGCCGTAAGTAATGCATCCGGGCAGAGAGGGAACAATGACGGTATAGCCGCCCTCCGGCTCCGGCCGCAGGATTATTTGGTACGACGCCGTCTTTTTCATGGCTGCATTGTACCATATTCGTACAAAAAGTTGCATCACGTCGCACAGGGTCTATACTTCGAACACCAGTGCTCGGGCGATTATTCATTTATATAGATACAAAAGACTATGACAAAGAAACTGTCACTTATACCGCTTGGCGACAAGATTGTGGTCCTGCCGTCAGAAAAGGAAGGCGAGAAGAAGCTCGCCTCGGGCATCATCATCCCCGAGACGGTGGACAAGGAGAAGCCGGCGCAGGGCACGGTGGTCGCAACAGGCCCGGGAAAATATGAAGACGGCACACGCATCCCGATGCAGGTCGCGGTCGGCGACCTCGTCCTCTTCAGCAAGTACGGCTACGACGAAGTGAAGGTCGACGGTGAAGACTATTACATCCTTGCGGAGTCGAATGTGCTCGGCATTATTAACTAGCAATTAGGCGCTGGGCTCTAGGAATGAACATCCAGCTAGAGCCTAATGCCTAAAGCCTAAAGCCTAACCAACTAATTACCATGGCAAAACAGATTCTTTTTTCTGAAGACGCGCGGAAGGCTATCGCTCGCGGTATCGCGCAGGCGGCCCGCGCGGTGAAGATTACTTTGGGGCCGAAAGGGCGCAATGTCGTCATCGAGAAGTCGTATGGCGGTCCGCGCATCACGAACGACGGCGTTTCAATAGCGAAGGAGATTGTGCTCAAGGATCGCTTCGAGAACATGGGTGCGGATATAGTGAAGGAGGTCGCGAACAAGACGAACGATACCGCGGGCGACGGCACCACCACGACGGTCGTTCTCCTCGAGGCGCTCGTCGAAGAGGGGCTCGCGCACGTGATGAAGGGCGCGAACGCGATGGCTATCCGAAATGGTATGGAGGCGGCGAAGAGTGCGGCGGTCGCCGAGCTCAAGAAGATGGCGCGGCCGGTCGCGGGCAAAGCCGAAGTGAAGCAGGTCGCGACCATCTCGTCGGAGTCCGAAGAACTCGGTAGCATCATCGCCGAAGCGGTTGAGAAGGTCGGCGCCTCGGGTGTGGTCACGGTCGAAGAGAGTCAGGGCATGGAGCTTTCCTATGACATTGTCGAAGGATTGCAGATAGAAAAAGGCTATGTCTCGGCCTATATGGTAACCAACCCCGAGCGCATGGAGGCCGAGATGAAGGATACCCCTATTCTCATCACCGACAAGAAGATAAGCAGTGTGCAAGAGATATTGCCGCTTCTCGAGAAGATCGTGCAGTCGGGGAAGAAGGAACTCGTGATTATCGCCGAGGATGTCGAGGGCGACGCGCTCTCGACCTTCATCGTGAACAAGCTACGCGGCACCTTCTCGGTGCTCGCTATCAAGGCTCCCGGCTATGGCGACAAGAAGAAGGATATGCTCGCGGATATCGCGACGGTCGTGGGCGGGCAAGTTATCTCGAGCGAGGTCGGCATGACCTTTGAGAACGCGACGCTCGCGATGCTCGGCCGCGCCGCGCGCGTGGTCGCGACTAAGGACACGACGACCATCGTCGGTGGCAAGGGGAAGAAGGCGGACATCGCGGCGCGTGTGGGGCAGATCAAGGCGCAGCTCGAGATGAGCGATTCGAAGTTTGATAAAGAGAAGTTCGGCGAGCGCATCGCGAAGCTCTCGGGAGGCGTGGCGGTCATCTCGGTCGGTGCGGCGACCGAGACCGAGATGAAATATCTGAAGGACAAGATTGACGATGCGGTCAAGGCGACCAAGGCCTCGATCGAAGAGGGCATCGTCGCTGGTGGCGGCACGGCGCTTGCGAAGATAGCGAAGAAGCTCGCGGCCGGCGCCAAGATGAGCGTCGATGAGCGAGTCGGCTTCGATATCGTCGTGCGCGCACTCGAGACGCCGCTCGCGCAGATAGTCATCAACGCCGGCAAGGACGATGCGGCGGTCATAGTTTCCAAAGTGCAAGGCGGGAAGGCGAACGCGGGCTATAACGCGCTCGCGGACGCGATGGTCGATGACATGCTCGCGGCGGGCATCATCGACCCGGTCAAGATGCCGCGCATGGCGCTCGAGAATGCGGTCTCAGCGGCGGCTATCCTGCTCACGACCGAGGCGGCTATCGCCGAGATACCGGAGCCGAAGCCCGCGATGCCGCAGGGCGGCGGCATGGGCGACATGGGGTTCTAGCAACATTGTGAAAGTCTGACTTTCACAAACAGCGCGGCGGGGCAGAGCCCCGCCGCGCTTTTGTGGTACAATCGAGTTATGAATAAGTTAGCTAACCAGCCAACAAAGCGCCCTTCTTTTGCCGTCGAGTTCGACCGCGAGGTGGATGGTCGCTGGATTGCCGAGATAACTCGACTCCCGGGCGCTATGGCCTATGGCGCGACGAGGCGCGAGGCACTTGAGCGCGTCTATGCGATCGCACTCCGCACGCTCGCCGACAATGTCGAGCAGGGCGCTCTCTTTACGCCGGTCTCGCGCATGTTCGGCTATGGAATGGCGAGCCGTTAAGGCTCCGCGCGTGTTGAAGGCGCTCATTGCGAAGGGTTGGGTTATCAAACGACAGAAAGGTTCGCATCGTATTCTCGCGCGGCATGGCCAACCGAATTTTACTTTTGCTTTTCATCTACAAGAAGAAATCGGCCCGCACATGCTTGTGCGCATCGCTAAACATACCGGGCTCACATCAGAGGATTTGTAGTCGCAGAGCGTTGCCACCGAGATTATCGCCTCGCGTAAATAAATCACCAGCAAAAATACATAGGGTAGTCCTATGTATTGAACACACGCGGCCGCCCATTGGGGCGGCCGCAGGTTGGATTATAATAGCAAGCGTTACCATGACTGATGAGGTATACTTTTGCTATGAATAATGAGCGGCCTCAAAAATCGCTTTCATCTGAAGAGAATATTGAACGAGAACAACCAACTCGAACACCAGAAGTTCACCATGACTGGCCATTGATTACCTATGAGTACTCAAGACTGTATCTCGACCTAGCAGACAAACACCTTGAGAAAGATGACCCGCTGCGTGCAAGAATTGTTGACTATTTTTCCGAGTCGGAACGACTAGAACATGAGTTGAGAACGCTGTTTGCAGGACTCGATGACGACGAGATTCATCAGAGAATGGAAGATGTGGCGAAACAGCTTTTCGATAGAACATTCTTCGTTGAACATTACCAGAAAATCTTTGAGCGTATGGACGCCCACAATGGAATAAAGGAACGGACGATCGAGCGTCCAATGGCGACGCAGGAAGAATACGATCTCGGCACCTATAAAGAAGGATTGGAACGGCAAGTAAGAGACGCTTGTTTCCTTTTGAGCAAAAAGGGTTACAAGACGTTCGAATCAGGCTTTCGCGAGAAGGAGGACGATCGAGATCAGTATCTCGGTGTGAGTAACAAGACAGTTGAAATACCCGATGAGGTTATCGCGCGTCTCAAAGAAAAACAATTCGAGGTGTCGATTATTCGCCAAAATGACAGGACTATCATAAATATTCATCCTGAAAAGACAGACGCGGTTACTCTGGAGGAATGGGAGGAGATCTGGAATGAATTGGCACGAGGTATGCCTGCGGCGAAATCAGAAGATTTTTCTGGAGTCAAAATATACGAACTCCACCGCACCTTCCGGGAACGACAAGATGTTCTGAGGCGTTTGCATTTCTAACAGCGTTCTCGTATAGTGTCTCTAACGCATCTTGGCGTCGCTCTTTGGCTTGTCTGCTTTGTGAGTTGGCGGGCCGCGGAGCTTTTTTCCGACTCGCTTGTCTGCCGACAGGCAGGCGTCGGAATGATTCGTGATTTACTAAAACATTACCGATAATCATTATGGCAACAGCAGAATTCAATCGTGCGAAGCCGCACATGAACGTGGGCACCATCGGCCACGTTGACCACGGCAAGACGACCCTCACCGCCGGCATTCTCAATATCCTCTCGAAGCTTACGGCCGAGGGCTATGCCGCTCGCGTCGAAGGCGTCGACAACATCGACAGCGCACCAGAGGAGAAGGCGCGCGGTATCACTATCGCGCTCCACCACTCTGAGTATGAGTCGCCGAACCGCCACTACGCGCACATCGATGCGCCGGGCCACGCCGACTATATCAAGAACATGATCACCGGCGCCGCCCAGATGGACGGAGCGGTTCTCGTGGTCGCCGCGACCGACGGCGTGATGCCGCAGACGCGCGAGCACATCCTCCTCGCAAAGCAGGTGGGCCTCAAGAAGCTTATCGTCTTCCTCAACAAGGTGGACATGGTGGACGAGCCGGACCTCATCGACCTCGTCGAAGAAGAGATCCGCGAGCTCCTCACCAAGCAGGGCTACGACGGCGCGAATACGCCGATTATCCGTGGCTCGGGGCTCAAGGCGCTCGAGGCAACTGACGTGAGCGACGAATGGGCGCAGAAGGTGAAGACTCTCGTCGACACGATGGACACTTACTTCGATCTCCCTGAGCGCGAAGTCAACAAGCCGTTCCTCATGCCGATCGAGGACATCTTCTCGATCGAAGGTCGCGGCACCGTCGTCACGGGTCGCATCGAGCGCGGTATGGTCAAGGTCGGCGAAGAAGTCGAGATCATCGGCATCAAGCCGACGATGAAGTCGACCGTCACCGGTATCGAAATGTTCAACAAACAGCTCTCGGAGGGTCAGGCAGGCGACAACGCCGGCATCCTCCTCCGCGGCACCAAGAAGGAGGATGTGCATCGCGGCCAGGTCCTCGCGAAGACGGGCTCGGTCACGCCGCACACCGACTTCGAGGCCGAGGTCTATGTCCTTGGCAAGGACGAAGGCGGTCGTCACACGCCGTTCTTCTCGGGCTACAAGCCGCAGTTCTATATCCGCACCACCGACGTGACGGGCGAAGTCACGCTCCCGGAGGGTAAGGAGATGGTCATGCCGGGTGACACCGTCACCTTCAAGGTGAAGCTCACCGCACCGGTCGCGCTCGAAGCGCAGCAGCACTTTGCTATTCGCGAAGGCGGCCGCACCGTCGGCGCCGGCGTCGTGACTAAGATCACGGCATAAGTCATTAGCAGAATCCACACTCATATGGAACCAACCACGGAAGTAAAACCGAAAGCGACTAAAACTTCCTCAGGAAGTTCGTCCGACACTTCGCGAAGCGAAGTGTCTAGGAAGCGTGTTTCGAAGAAGGTCGCGGCCGTCGCTCCGGTAGTCGAGCACAAGCTCCGGATCCGGGTTCGCGCCTATGAGCACAAGATTCTCGATCTCTCGGTGAAGCAGATCATGGACACAGCGGCGCGTTTCGACGCGGTGATCGTGGGCCCTGTCCCGCTCCCGACCGAGATCAAGCGTTGGACAGTGAACCGCTCGACCTTCGTCCACAAGGACGCGCGCGAGCAGTTCGAGATGCGCATCCATAAGCGCCTCATCGACATCCGGAACCCGTCGCCGAAGGTGATCGAGGCCCTCACGAACCTCAATCTCCCCTCCGGTGTGACGATTGATGTGAAGATGGTGTAGACGCCAAGAAAAAAGCACGCGGGCGCCCCAGAGGGGCGCCCGCGTGCTTTTTTGCTCCAACTGTGGTATCAGAAGAGAGGATTCACAACCAAGGAGACAGAGATGTCACAGACACCAGAACTTCGTATCATCTATTACGACACAGGCCTCCCGCGGGAGATTTCTAGTGAAATCCGCAGGAAGAATGCGGCAACTTGGGAAGAAACGACTCTTCGAGGCGTCTTCCATTCGATTACGGTGAAGGGTGCCGTCGTTTCGGCAAAAATCGTCTTTCGCTGTTTTGTCGAGACCAAAAGCGCGACGACAAGGAAGCCGTCCGGTTTTTTCGCAAGATTCATGAAGCGAGAAAGTGATTCTGCCACAGAAGTCATCGAGGTGGTCGATCGGTGGAGTTGTGTCGGCGAAGATCTAGTGGGCATCGATTTCTGCGGTGAGTACAAACGTTTTTTGCTCGATACCATGAAGCGGAAAGGTATTGCGGTATTGGATACGACAATCAGTACCGTCTTCGACCCCATCCACGCACGGCTCTTCTATGAGTTGCGGAAGAAAAAGAAGTAACCCCTCTCACGGCCCGCTCGCGCGGGCCGTTGTTCTGCCCGGGATTTGCAAATTTTGCCTACCTCGTGTAGAGTGCTTGAAACGCTACGTACCTCGCCTTGAGGGACCTCCAGCAAATCGCGCCACGCGATTGCTGTGGCGCGATTTGCTTTGACCCACATGAAATTCATCCTCGCCACCAAAGAGAACATGACCCGCGTCTTCGCGGAGGATGGTCGCGCCTATGCGGGCACTATCCTCTCGGTCGCGCCGATGACGGTCACGCAGGTGAAGACGGCTGAAGGGAAGGACGGCTACGCGGCGGTACAGGTGGGCACCGGCGAACGCAAGACGAAGAACATCAGCAAGGCGGTCTTGGGCCACACGGGTGGCAAGGGCTATGAGGCTATCCGCGAATTCCGCCTGCCTACCGGTCAGGCAGGTGATGGCGACGTAGCCGAGGTGGGCGCGACGCTCGATGCCTCAGTCTTCGCGAAGGGCGATATGGTCGAGGTCTCGGGTCTCACCAAGGGCAAGGGCTTTGCCGGCGTGGTGAAGCGCCACGGCTTCCACGGTGGCCCGCGCTCGCACGGTCAGAAGCACACCGAGCGCTCGCCGGGCTCTATCGGCGGCTCAGGCGGGCGCGCCGGTGGGCGCGTCGTGAAGGGGAAGAAGATGGCGGGCCGCATGGGTACCGATCGGGTGACGGTCGCCAATCTCAAGGTCCTCGCGGTCGACGCAAAAGCAGGGATGATAGTCATCTCGGGCGCCGTGCCGGGTCGTCGCGGCACACTCCTCGAAGTCGTGTCCGCATAATTTCAATACTATGACTACTGCAAAAGACATGAAAGAGATAAAGACGGTCGCGCCGACGACATTCGAACTCCCTGTCTATTCGATGGAAGGGAAGAAAGTCTCGACGGCCATACTCCCGGAAGCGATTTTCAATGCACCGTGGAAGACTGATCTCGTGCACCAGGTGACCACCGCGATGCAGGCCAACCTGCGCCAGAACCGCGCCCACACCAAGGACCGCGCCGAGGTCTCGGGCGGTGGCCGTAAGCCGTGGAAGCAGAAGGGCACCGGCCAAGCGCGCCATAGCTCGACCCGTTCGCCGATATGGCGTCACGGCGGCGTGACCTTCGGCCCGCGCAATGAGCGCGACTACAGCGAGAAGATCAACAAGAAGATGCGCATGGGCGCGCTCCTCTCGGTGCTCTCTCACAAGGCGAAGGACGGTGAAATTATCTTGGTTGACTCATTCGGCTTCACGGCACCGAAGACCGCACTCGCGAAGACGGCGCTCGGGAAGCTTGCTGTCGGTGCCGGTGCAGAAGCTTTGGTGACGAAGAAGAAGAACGCCGCGCTCCTCGCACTCGCCGCGTACGACGAGAACACGATCAAGAGCTTCGCCAACTTCGGCAATCTCACGACCGAGGAGGCGCGCAATCTGAACCCGCTCTCGATCATGTCCTGCAAGTATCTCATTATCGAGAAGCCGGTTGAGACGTTTGCCGCTCTCGCGACGCGCCTCGGCAAAAATACATAATTATATATGGCAATCTTCGGCGACAAAAAGAAAGAAAAGAAGGAGGTTACGAGCGTGGTACGTCACGCGCACGCGGTCAACGCGACCCACGGGAGCGCGCACGACATCATCCGCGCGCCGTGGTTCTCTGAGAAGGCGCTCCTCGGCACCGACAAGGGCGTGTATGTCTTCGCCGTCGCCCCGCGCGCAACCTCGGCACAGGTCGCGGGCGCCATCCGCGAGATCTACAAGGTGACGCCGAAGTCGGTCCACCTCGCGAACTTGCCGGGCAAGAAGAAGGCGATGCGCTCGCGCCACGGCATGGGGCAACGCGCCGCACGGAGCAAGGCCTATGTCTATTTGAACGCGGGCGACAGCATCCAGTTTGCCTAAAGCCTAGCGCCTAATTATCTATGAAAACCTACAGCCCAACCACCAAGAGCCGCCGATCGATGACCACCTTGCCCTACAAGGAGCTCCTCTCGGGCGACGCGCCCTACAAGCCGCTTCTCGCCGCTAAGAAGCGTCAGGGCGGTCGCAACGCCTTCGGCCGGATAACGACGCGTCATCAAGGTGGCGGGCACAAGCGCCGTTTGCGCGAGATCGACTTCTCCTTCAACAAGAAGAACATTCCCGCCAAGATCGAGACGGTCGAGTATGATCCCTTCCGCTCGGCCTTCATCGGCCTCGCGCTCTATCGCGATGGCGAGCGTCGCTATGTCGTCCTGCCGAAGAGCGTCGGCGTCGGAGCGACTTTCGTCGTCGCCGAGGACGCGCCGCTCACGCCGGGCAACCGTCTTCCGATAGGGAAGATCCCGGTGGGCACCTCGATTTATAATATTGAAATCGCTCCGGGCACAGGCGCCGCGCTCGTCCGTTCGGCGGGCACCTTCGCCGAGGTGGTCGCGCACGACGCGGGCTATGCGCAGATCAAGCTCCCCTCGACCGAGATCCGCCGCGTCTCGGATCTCGCATGGGCCAGCATCGGCGCGGTCGGCAACGAAGAGTACAATCTCGTCGTCATTGGCAAGGCCGGTCGCTCGCGTTGGCTCGGCATCCGCCCGACAGTGCGCGGCACCGCGATGAACCCGGTTGACCACCCGCACGGCGGCGGTGAAGGGCGTCAGGGCCGCGGGCTTCGTCGCGCCAAGACCAAGTGGGGTAAGCCGAGTGGCAAGGGCCAGAAGACGCGCACGCCGAAGAAATACTCAAACGTCTTCATCGTCTCGCGCCGCAAGGTCGGCAAGAAGCGCAAGGGCTAATTTCACAAAAACAGAAAGCACGCGGCGCCTCCGGCGCCGCGTGCTTTCTCATCGCCTATCCCCACCCCACCCCTTTACCTCCCCCTCGGGGGGGGGGGGGTACGCTACAGGTATATCCACCGCGCATAACCCATACCCATGAAAGAACTAACTCGTTCAACGCTCGTCGCCATCGTCGCCTCATCGCTCTCCCTCCTCGCCTTCTACGCGGTGAGCGCTGGCGCACAATCAGCCTGGACTCCAGCTCCAGCTAACGCTCCCTCAGGCAACGTGGCAGGCCCCCTCACCACGGGCGCAACCGGTCAGAGCAAAGCCGGTAACCTCATGCTCAACACCGACGGCACCCTCGCCAACGGCCTCATCGTCGCGAATGGGAATGTGGGTATTGGGACGGTGGCGCCATACTTGCCACTCGTCGTTTATAGTTCGTCAGCCAATGGTTCTGCTGTAGCGCTTGACAGACCGGCTGGCTTGGCTGGGATGTATCAGGTAAGAACAAACGGATCTCCTCGATGGGTTTTTGGTGCAGACCAAACAACAGAGAGTGGCTCGAATTCCGGATCAAACTTTCGAATTATCGGGTATAATGATGACGGTCTTGGATTAAATAACGCATTAACAATAAATAGATCCTCCGGCAACGTCGGTATTGGAACGACGAATCCGAACGTCTCGAAGGGGGCTGGCGGGTATGTCGACGCCAAAGACGTCTATCTCCGTGACGCCGGGAAGTGGGCGAGTGAGGTTGGTGGGAGTGGGAGTATCGTAGCAGGATGCGCAAAAAATAGGAGAGCAGTTGATTTTTGCGGAAGAGTTAACAACAACCCAGCAGGACTAATCGCTGATGTTTGTTGGGGAGGCGCATCATTTACTACTATTGAAATAGGCACCCTCGGAGCGGATTGGGGAGCGAGTACCGTTTATACGACAAAGACATTTTCTTGCCCGAGCGGATCCACTGTTCGACTCGTTGGGACTATGGGCGAAGGCTGTGGGAGTAACTCATATTCGTCGTCTAGCGTATCACTGGATACCTTTTTCTGTATCAAATAACCTGCTCGATACTCGCGAAAAGCGCGTGCCGCATTTGTTCATTTCAACCCATCAAGATGTTCTCCGCACGTTCTCTCACAATGAGAAAATTGTTTTGCACACCTTGGTGCTGAAGGTTTGAGTGGGCATAGCGTATACTAAATCAAATGGCCTCGCTCTCTTCGATACCAACATCATTCGTTCCGCATCAGGCGGCGGTTGAGCGCCGTCAATTCAGCAGCGACTTCTCAAGCGCGTTCTCCTTCTTCGCCTACCTCGTGCTCCTCATCGTCTTCGCGCTCGCTCTCGGCGTATTCTTTTACGGCCGCATCTTATCCTCGACACAAGCGTCCAGGGAGGCTGAACTTACCAAAGCCGAAGCGGCTATCGACCAGGCGACCGTGGACGATTTCGTGCACTTGCGCGATCGCCTCAATTCCTCGCAGTCTTTATTGGGGAAGCATGTCGCGTTATCGAACGTGTTCTCGACGCTTCAGACCATCCTTCCTTCAAGCGTGCGCCTCTCGTCTCTGCACATAGCGCTCGATGATACTGGTGCAGTCAAGATAGAGGGGAGCGGTTTCGCGAAGAGCTTCAATTCACTCGCCTTCGCATCGGAAGTGTTCTCTGCGGACAGCAGTATCAAAGAGGTCATATTCTCCAGGATAGGCGTCACAAAAGATTCGACGATCGCGTTCAATCTCGCGGCGTCTATCGACCCAAAGCTGATTGCTTATTCGCCGAGCACGAGCGTGCCGGATCTCTCTGGCATGTCGAGCGTTCCGAGCATGCCGGCGTTGTCACTGCCAACCGTAGCGACTTCGAGCATTATGGCGACATCAAGCGCTCCCGCCAAGGTCGCGTCATCGTCTAAGCCGACAAGCAAGCCGGCCGCTAAGTCTCGCGTACCATGAACAACCGCATTCTCCCCAGTCTCGCGCTCCTTATCGCCATCGGCATCTTCTTCGCCTATGTGAATCCGACGTGGACAGGGTCCATCGCTACTGCCCGGGCGGCAATCGCGGTCGATGATGCGTCGCTCGTTACGGCTAGGCACTATGTCACAGAGCAGAACGAGCTTGCCGCCGAGCGTGATGCTATCGATCCGAAAGATCTCTCTGCGCTCACGGCCTTCCTCCCCGATTCGGTCAATAACGTCGGTCTCATTCTCGATCTGAATACGCTCGCCGCACGAACCGGGTTCTCGATTACGGCCATAGACGTGACGGGGAATACCGACAAGAAGACAAGTGTATCCTCAACGCCGTCCGGCTCGCCGAACGAGCTCGTCGGTACGGTAGACTTGGCGCTATCGGCGCAAGGGACATTCTCGTCTCTAAAATCATTTTTGGCCGGTATCGAGAGGAGCGGACGACTGCTTGATGTGCAGGACATGGTCGTGCGTGACTCCGAGACAGGCGTGTATACCTATCAGATGCGTATCCGCCTCTATTGGCTCCGTTAATCATTTGAGAACATGAAATCAAATCCTGTACCCTTCATCATCGCAACAGTCCTTGTCGGTATCGGCGCGTACTGGTTTTTCTTCGTCAATGGCACGGAACAACCGTCATTGACGATGAATTCGACGCAGAATGGTGCCCAAGCCAAGTTCCAGGCGCTCGCGAGCCAATTGCAGTCGATTTCGTTCGATACGCGCATATTTTCCGATCCGAATTTCGTATCGCTCGTCAGTCTCACCACATCGATAACACCAGAAACGAAGGGCACCATCGATCCGTTCGGCCCTATCCGCTAGCCGTATGCGGCACCCTGCTTCAGAATGAATCTTCTCGAACTTCTCGTCGACAAGAACATGATCTCCGCGCAGGATCGCGTGGAGATTGAGAAGGCGCTCGGCGAGAAGCAGTCGCTCGCCGAAGCGTTCACGGCGCATAATTTGTCTTTGGCCGATACACTTTCTGCAGTCAGCTCGCTCTACGGCATTCCATCAAGGCTTCTCGGTGATCCACCGGCAAATGAAGAAGTTTTCTCTTATATCCCGATTGATTCGGCGCGGCACTATGGTTTCGTCCCGCTCGACGAGGTTGACGGCGCGCTTGAGGTCGGCATCATCGATCCTGATAATATCGAAGCGCTCGACGCGCTCCAGTTCATCTCGGGCAAGATAGGGATTCCGTATAAGATATTCCTCATCACCCGAGAAGATTTCGATAGAGTGCTCGAAGCGTATGCGAATCTCTCGGGTGAAGTGGGGAAGGCGCTTTCTGAATACGAGACGACCAAGAAGACTCCGCTATCGGGCGCATCGGTCGCCGCCGCGGGAGGTGAAGAAGAGGCTCTCGGTATCGAGGAGTTGAATCTCTCGGGCAAGAGTGAAGCGCTGAAGGAGGA
Organism: bacterium; assembly: GCA_023269085.1. Classification (GTDB taxonomy): domain Bacteria; phylum Patescibacteriota; class Minisyncoccia; order Phycocordibacterales; family Phycocordibacteraceae; genus C7867-001. Next base: position 96,571 of record JAHFML010000003.1, read on the forward strand.
CGCGCCGGTGACGAAGATCGTGTCGACTATCCTGCGCTACGCGATCGAAGGTCACTCGTCCGACATCCATATCGAGCCGTCGCCGACAAAGACGCGGGTCCGCTTCCGCATGGACGGGAATCTGCATACCTCGCTCGAATTGCCGAGCAAGGTGCACGAAGCGGTCGTCGCGCGTGTGAAGATCCTGGCGAAGCTCCGTCTTGACGAGAAGCGCAAGCCGCAGGACGGGCGCTTCTCGGCGAATGTGGATCGGCGGCGCATCGACTTTCGCGTGTCGACATTCCCGACCGAGTTCGGCGAGAAGGTCGTGATGCGTATTCTCGACCAGTCGGACGCGACGGCGACGCTCGAGACGCTCGGGTTTTCTGCGAATGACCTCGTCAGCGTTCGGAACATGATGAAATCTCCCTACGGGATCATCCTTATCGCCGGACCGACCGGAAGCGGTAAGTCGACGACACTCTTCGCCATGCTCTCCGAGCTCGATCGCGAGACGAACAATGTCGTCTCGCTCGAAGACCCAGTCGAATACCAGATTGCCGGCGTTGCGCAGAGCCAGGTGCGGCCCGAGATCGGCTACACCTTCGCGACCGGGCTCCGCTCCATCCTGCGTCAGGACCCGGACATCATCATGGTCGGCGAGATCCGCGATAAGGAGACGGCGGTGCTCGCTGTCCAAGCCGCGCTCACCGGTCACCTCGTCTTCACGACGGTGCACACCAACACCGCTTCGGGAGCGATACCGCGCCTTATCGACATGGGCGTTGACCCGTTCCTCATCGCGCCGACGCTGATCGCGGTCGTCGGCCAGCGTCTCGTACGCAAGCTCTGCAGTGAGGGAGGGAAATCGTTCCCGGTGAGCGACAGCCTCAAGCAGTATCTAGATCGCGATTTCGCCGATCTGCCAGAGGAGTACCGCGCTAAACTACCTCCATTCGAACAGTTCTATCACGCCACGCCGACGCCAGCCTGTTCTGACGGTACGCGCGGCCGGCTCGGCATCTTCGAGATACTGCGCATGAACAAAGAGCTCGAAAGCATCGTCTTGACCTCGCCTGTCGAGGAGAAGATTTATGAAGTAGCGCGCGAGGGCGGTATGCTGACCATGCGCGAAGACGCGCTTATTAAAGCGAGTGTCGGGGATATACCATTTGAAGACGTGAATTCGCTCGGCGGCGAGCTATTCCCAGAAGAAGAGGAGACGGTGCCCAAGCCGGGATAGTCTGTAGTATACTGTAGACATGGCCTATCATATTTATCTTATCGATGATGATCGATTCCTGCTCGATCTCTATGCGCTCAAGTTCAAGAATGCCGGTCATGAAGTGAGCACGTTCAATGGCGGGGAAGAGTTGCTTGCCGCTCTGCGAGAAGAAGGTGCAAAAATGCCCGATGCACTCTTGATTGACGTCATCATGCCGAATCTTACCGGTTTCGATACGATCGAGATGCTACGTAAGGAGCAGCTTGCGAAAGAGGCGAAGGTCATCTTCCTCTCTAATCAAGGACAGGACTCAGACTTCGAGAAGGCGAAGAAGCTCGGCGCCGATGGGTACATCATCAAGGCTTCGGCAATCCCGTCTGAAGTGCTCGCCGAGACCGTGCGGATAATCGAAGCCGCCGCGCCGGTGGTCGCATAATCCTATGATCGCCGACAAACGCCTCGAAGAACTGCTCGATCTCACTGTGAGCCAAGGCGGGTCCGACCTCCACCTATTCGCGGGAGGGTCGCCCGTCATGCGCATCTCGGGCGAGCTCGTGACACTTACGAAGTATGCGCCTTTCACTCCCGACGAGACGAATGCCGTGCTGAAGAGCATCACCCCTCCCGAGCGATGGGCTATCTTTGAAGAGCGGCAGGCTATCGACCTCTCGTATTCGCACAAGGCCGACGCGCGCTTCCGCGTCAACGGCTACCGCGTCCAAGGGACGACCGCGCTCGCGCTCCGGCTCATCCCGCGCACGATCCACTCGTTCTCCGAGTTGAATCTGCCGCCGATCCTCGAAGTCTTCACTCAGCATAAACAGGGCTTCTTCATCGTTGTGGGGCCGGTCGGGCAGGGCAAATCGACTACGCTTGCGACGATGCTGAACCGCATCAACGAGTCGCGTGCCGAGCATATCCTCACCATCGAGGATCCGGTCGAATACATCTTCACGCCGAAGCTCTCGCTCATCCATCAACGTGAAGTCTTTATCGACGCTCCCGATTTCAAGACAGCGCTCCAGGGCTCCTTCCGCGAGGACGTCGACGTGATCATGGTCGGCGAGATGCGCGATTATGAGACGATCTCCTCGGCGGTGACCGCCGCCGAGACCGGCCACCTCGTCTTCTCGACTCTGCACACCAACTCCGCCGCGCAGACGATCGATCGCATCATCGACATGTTCCCGGCTGAACAGCAGAGCCAGGTGCGCGTCCAGCTCGCCGGGAGCCTCACGGGTATCTTCTCGCAGAGGCTCGTCCCGCGCATCTCGGGCGGCCTCATCCCCGCCTACGAGCTTCTCATCAACAATAACGCGGTGAGTACCCTCATTCGCGATGCGCGCACGCACGAGATCAATGCCGTGATCCAGACCTCGTCGCAGGAGGGCATGATCGACCTCGACCGGTCGCTCGCCGAGCTCGTTCAGCGCGGAGAAGTAACCGTCGAGCACGCCTACGAGCACGCGCTCGACCCCAAGACCTTTGAGACGTATCTATAATCCAGACCTCACCCTTGCACCATGCTCTTTACCTACCACGCGATTGATTCTGACGGCCACGAGCGGGACGGGACCATCGAAGCGTTGTCGCAGGACATCGCCATCTCGGCACTCCAGCGCCGCAATCTCGTCATCTCCTCTATCAAGTCGGGCGAGAAGAGTTCCGTATTCGAATTCAAATTCTCTTTTTCTCATGGCGTTTCCAACAAAGAGGTCGTCATCCTCTCGCGCCAGATCGCTACGCTCTTCAGCGCGCAGGTCTCGGCGCTCCGTGTGTTCCGCCTCCTCTCCTCAGAAGTCGATAACAAGAATCTGGCGGATATACTCGGTACCGTCGCCGATGAGCTCCAGGGCGGGAGCCCTATAAGCAAAGCGCTCGCGCACCATCCGGAGGTCTTCTCTGTCTTCTATGTGAACATGGTGCGAGCGGGAGAGGAGTCGGGCCGCCTGCCCGAGACCTTTGAATACCTCGCCGACTATCTCGATCGCTCTTACGACATTGTGAGCAAGGCGGAGAACGCGCTCATCTATCCGGTATTCGTTATCGCTATTTTCTTCATCGTCATGTGGCTCATGCTTACGCTCGTCATACCGAAGATCAGCGCGGTGCTGGTCGACTCGGGGCAGGCGGTTCCCTTCTATACGGCGGTCATCATCGGCCTGTCGAACTTCCTCGTCCACTACGGCATCTTCATCATCGTGGCGCTCGTCATCGCCGGCTTCTATGTGTGGCAGATCGGCAAGACGAAGCAGGGTAAGCTCGTTCTCGACGGCCTGAAGCTCATGGTCCCGTATGTCGGCAATCTCTACAGCAAGCTCTATCTCGCCCGCATCGCGGACAACTTCGCGACGATGCTCCTCTCAGGCGTCTCGGTGGTCGAGGCTATCGATATCACCTCGTCGGTTGTCGGCAATGTCGCCTACGAGGCGGTGCTCTCGCAGGTCGCGCTCGACGTGAAGGGCGGTTCGTCGATATCCGACGCACTTGCGAAACATCAGGAGATGCCGGGCATCATGGTCGCGATGACCAAGGTCGGCGAAGAGACCGGCGAGCTCGGCAAGATCCTCACGATGCTTGCCAAGTTCTACAACCGCGAAGTGACGAACGCCGTCGACACGCTCGTCGGCCTCATCGAGCCTATTATGATCGTCGCGCTCGGCCTCGGCGTCGGCATCCTGCTCGCGGCCGTCCTCATGCCGATCTACAACCTCGCGGGGGCGTTCTAAACGATTGGAAGAAGGCTATAGAAAAGGAGGAACCGCCCTCAAGCGTGGCGGTTCCCGAGTGAACTTAGTCAGTATACACTGAACAATAGTCTTTGCAAGGCGACGGTGGGCAGGTTATCCACACCGGTCTCCCACAATTGGCTTGCGAGGCGTATACTGTAGCCATTAACCGTTTACAATAAATTATGTACAAGAATCGTTCACGTGGTTTCACCCTTATTGAATTGCTCGTCGTCATCGCCATCATCGGCGTCTTGTCGGCCGTCGTCCTCGCTTCGCTCAACACCGCGCGTAGCAAGGGTAACGATGCGGCTATCAAGTCGAATCTCGGCACGGTGTTGACCCAGTCGGCTATCTATTATGATACGTATAGCGCCTATGTGAGCGCCGGAACACCAGCTGCAGTTGGAACTCCGACAGTCGCTGCGTGTGGTACTGCGACCTCGTTGTTCGCAGATGCAAACGTAACACAGGCACTGATCTCTTCCGACAAGGCAGCAGGAGGTCCTGGTACGACGCTCGCCAACATGACGAAAACATACTGTGGTTTTACCGGAAGTCTTGCTACGTGGGTTGTCTATACCGTTCTCTTGAATAACGGAGCCACAGGACAGTCATGGTGTGTCGATAGCTCGGGGAACTCGAAGCAGATAGCGACGCCTGCGGGAGCCCTTGCTAATTGTTAGTCGGCTCAGTTAGGTAAGTTCTCTAAAAGAAATCCCCCGCCTTGCGCGGGGGATTTCTTTTTCGGTGCTACAATGAGGCGCATATGATGTATATAAAAAAGAATGCAGGGTTTACCCTTATCGAGCTCATGGTCGTTATCTCTATCATCGGTGTGTTGTCAGCTATCGTCCTCGCCTCGATGACGGCCGCGCGTAATAAGGGCGCGAACGCGGCGGTGAAGGCCGACCTGAATGGCGTTATTAAGCAGGCAGAGATTTATTTCTACGCTCATAGCAATGCTTATGGCACAGCCGCACCAAGCAATACAGATTGTGGTGTAGCCGCAAACCAAGTGGGCGTGTTCGCTGATACCAATATCTCTGCGGCGCTCGTCGCGGCCAAGTCAGCCGAGGGCGGCACCGCGCTCTACTGCACTATGCCAGCGACGGGGACTGCCTACGCAGTCGCTGTCCCGCTCAAGGGTGGCGGGTATTGGTGTGTGGACAGCACCGGCATTGCGCGGAGCGCGACTGCGGGCGGCACTGCCTACACCGGCACGAACGGCGCGTCGCCTGCGGCGGTCACGAACGCGACGACCTATAAGTGCAACTAGCGCGGCATGACGCTACTACTTAGCGTCGCCTTCTTCACTCTCGGGGCGGTCGCCGCGAGCTTCGCGGGCGTGCTCGCGGCGCGCTACCACACGGGGCAGAGCTGGGTGCGCGGGCGATCAAGATGCGACGCGTGCGGCAAGACGCTTGCGCCGCACACGCTTCTGCCGATCTTTTCGCACCTCATCTCGCGTGGCCGCGCGCGCTGTTGCGGCGCGCGGCTCTCAGGCGCGTCGCCCGTGGCTGAAGCGCTCCTCGGTGCGCTCTTCGTTCTTGCCTATCTGAAGCTCGACCTCACGCTTGCGCTCCCGTTCCTCCTCCTCGCGCTCACCATGCTCCTCGCGCTCGTGCTCTATGACCTCGCGCACCAGATACTGCCGACGGCATTTCTCGCGGTCTTCGGCGCGGCCGCAGCGGCCGCGGGATTCCTGCAAGCGGCGTCGCTTGATGAATTCTTCACGACCTTCCTGCTCGCGGCACTCTTCGCCGCGTTCCTGCTCGCGATTCACTTCTTCTCGCGCGGGCGCGCGATGGGATTCGCGGACGCGCCGCTCGTCTTCGGTCTTGCTCTCATGGGCGGCGCGACCGCCTTCACAGGCTTCGTCTTCTCCTTCTGGATCGGTGCCGTTGTGGGCATAGCGTTATTGGCAGGGAGGCTGGGTGGCTTTAGAATGAATAGCGAGGTCCCCTTCGCGCCGTTTCTCGCCGCCGGCTTCATCCTCGCGTACTTCACCCAATGGAACATTCTCACGCTCATCGAGGCTTCACTCTCATAGAACTTCTCATCGTGAGTGGGATTATTGTCGTCATCACGGGCATCGTTTTCGTGAACCAGAGCACCTTCAACAAGACACTCATTCTCTCGAACACCGCCTACGATATCGCTCTTTCGATCCAGGCCGCCGAGACCTATGGCATGGGCGGTCATTCGGTCGGTATCTCGCCGGTCGGGTATGGTTTGCATTTCGACAGCAATTTCCCCAAAGAGTACAAACTTTTCGCCGACATATCTCCTCAGTCCTCAAGCGGGTCGGCTTGTCATGCGCCGGGCAACACGCAGGGCGGGCTGGACGCACAGCCAGGGAATTGTGTCTATGATGCGGGGAATGATTCTCTTGTTTTGACGTATGGTCTCGGGAATGGTATCAGCATCAGTGAGTTCTGTGCGTACCCGGCGTGGGGGAAATATTGTGCGAGCACCGGGCTGACGTCGCTCGATGTGGTATTTTCTCGTCCGAACGCGGCTCCGCTTATCAGTACGAGCGGGGCGTACACCGCATCCGCGAAATCGGCATGTCTCGCCGCGATTTCTCCACAGGGCGGGATTCGTTCCGTCGTAATCTCTGCATCGGGAGAGATAGAAGTAAGGCAGACCGCTTGTCCATGAATATGCCGTTGTCGCACTACCGTATGAAGAAGGTCGCTCGCGCGTTTACGCTCATTGAGCTCATGGTAGCGCTCGGGCTCTTCGCGGTCATCATGACGATCGCCGCCGGCTCGTATCTCACGATGATCAACGCGAATCGTCATGCGCAGGCGCTCGCGAAGGGCGTCGATAATCTCTCCTTCGCGCTCGAGGTGATGACGCGCACGATCAGCACCGGATCGCACTATGACCAGATTGGCACACACGAACTGACTTTCTTGAATAAAGACGGTGTTTCGGTCACGTACGCGGTCGCGAATAACGCATTACGGCAGACTGTTGGCGGCGTGACGGCGGTACTCACCGATCCGTCGGTCACCATCGGTTCGAGCCAGTTAACATTCATTATCACCGGCAAACAGTCGGTAAATAGCGATCAAGAACAGGCGCGCGTGCAGATCAACGTGCACGGGAGCGTCAATGTCGGGCCGGGCTCGACTAAGTCGTTCGATATCGAGACGCTCGCGACGATGCGCGGGAGCGACCTATGATATGAAAGGCTTCACCCTCATCGAGACTCTTGTGGCGGTGACTATCGTTACGGTTGCCGTTTCGGGAGCTATTTTCTCTGCGAACAGCGCAATGGTCGCCGCGCAAGTCTCGCGCGATCGGCTTACCGCCTCATATCTCGCTCAAGAGGGCGTCGAATATGTTCGCGCGATGCGCGATGATGCGTTCCTCCAGGAATATCATGCCGGTAATGCGAACGCGTCTGCTGATGCTTGGAACAGCTTTACCAACGGAGCGCCCGGGTCGACGCCATGGTCGATCAGGGGGTGTGTCGATGTGACTTGTACGCTCGATCCGTTGCGCTCTATGGGTTCGGTAGGGAACGGGTCATCGCTTAATTCGTGCGGCCAAGGGAATGGCAATGCCTGTACGCCGCTTTACTTCGCGAACGGCGCGTATACACAGCAGGACAATATATCAGGCGGCGTGAAGACACCCTTCACTCGTACGATCCAAGCGACCGCCATTTCCAGCACGGAAGAAAGCATCGTCTCGATCGTAACGTGGAATCTCCATGGAACTCAGTTCACGGCGAGTACGGCCGCCCATCTCACGCCATGGCAATAAAAAAGACACCACGAGGGTTCGCGCTTCTTATCGCCATTATCTTCATGTCGGTGATGCTCTCCTTCGGGCTGACCTTGAGCTCGCTCGGGTATAAGCAGGAGCTGCTCTCGTCGAGCGTCGCGCAGTCGCGGGTCGCCTTCTATGCCGCCGATTCGATGCTCGAGTGTGTGCTCTATATGGACCAGCAATTGGGCACCTTCGCTTATCCATCGGTCGACCCGGGAGCTCCGCCAAGCATGTCTTCTTGCGGCGATGGCGCTGTCATCTCGCCGGCAGAGACTTGGTATATGAACAAGTGGGTGGTCAGTGGGCGCTTCTCCCTCGATGACGGAGCGCATTGTGCCGATTTCATGGTGTCGAAGCCGGATCCTGGCGTCTCTGGCGGCGTAACATATCTTTATTCGCAGGGGTATGATGTCTCTTGTTCATCGGTAGGTTTAAATAATGTCCGGTTTGCTTCGCGCGGGATCACGGCTCACTATTGATGGGTAAATTCTGTATAATAGCTGGATGAACGTCCCTGAAGAGGCGAAGGAGAGAGCGGCGAAGCTTCGCGAAGTGCTCGCGTACCACGCGCACCGCTACTACACGCTCGACGCGCCCGAGATCTCTGACAGCGCGTATGACGCGCTGTATCACGAGCTACAAGCGCTCGAGGCGCAGTACCCCGAGCTTGCTCGTGAGGCGTCAGTGACGCGCCGCATCGTGGGAGAGGCGGTGCCCGAGCTCACGAAGGTGCGGCATGCGGCCGCACAGTGGTCATTCAACGATGCTTTTACTGAAGAGGACATTCGCGCTTTTGATGAGCGCGTGCGCAAGGCGCTCCTCGCGGGTGGACACCTAGTGTCCACCCGCGAGGTGAGCTATGATCTTGAGTTGAAGATCGACGGCTTGAAGGTTGTGCTCACGTATGAAAAAGGTGTCTTGAAAACGGCCGCGACACGCGGCGACGGCGTCGTGGGCGAAGACGTCACGCATAATATCCGCACGATCGCCGCGGTGCCCGCGCGCCTCGCGCGGCCGATTGACCTCATCGCCGAGGGTGAGGTATATCTCACGCGCTCGGGCTTCGCGAAGCTGAACGAGGCGCGCGAGAAGGCGGGCGAGCCCTTGTTCGCGAACCCGCGCAATGCGGCCGCGGGCTCTATCCGCCAGCTCGACCCGAGTGTCGCGGCGACTCGGCCGCTTGGTGTTTTCGTTTATGATGTCGCGGCGACAAGCGAGACTTTTCCAAAAACGCAAACCGAAGAGCTCGACTACTTGGCCACGCTCGGCTTGCCGGTGAACAGGGAGCATCGCCACGCCGCCACGCTCGACGAAATTTTTTCATATTGGCAGAAGTGGCAAGGTCAAGATGTGCGTGATAGCGTTGATTATCAGATCGATGGCGTGGTGCTCAAGGTCGAGTCGCGCGCCGCGCAAGGGGCGCTCGGCTACACCGGCAAGGCGCCGCGGTGGGGCATCGCCTACAAGTTCCCGCCTGAGCAGGTGCAGACGATCGTTGAGGACATCACGCTCCAAGTCGGCCGCACCGGCCGGCTCACGCCGGTCGCGCACCTGCGCCCGGTCGCGGTCGCGGGCACGACGGTCGCGCGCGCGACCTTGCATAACGAAGATTTCATACGCGAAAAGGATATTCGCATCGGCGATACGGTCATTTTACAAAAGGCAGGCGACATCATCCCCGAGATCGTGGCGGTGGTGAAAGAGCTTCGACCAAAAGGCGCGCGGCAGTGGCACTTCCCAACGCATTCGCCCTTGTGCGGCAGTGATGGCGCGATAGAACGTGTGGCGGGTGAGGCGGCGCATCGGTGCGTGAGCGCCGACTCATTCGACCAACAAATGCATAAGCTCATCCACTTCGCGGGGAAGCATGCATTCGACATCGACGGTATGGGGCGCGAGACCGTGCGAGTGCTCATGGAGCACGATCTCATTGCCGACTTTGACGATATTTTTGAATTGACCAAAGACGAGCTTCTTGCGCTCGATGGGTTTGAAGAGACGAAGACGACGAATCTCATCGGGGCTATTCGTGCCGCGCGCACCGTATCGCTCGACCGACTCCTCATCGGCCTCTCGATCCCGCATGTTGGCGAAGAGACCGCCTTTCTCCTCGCGACCAACCTCGAGACGCTCGCGAAGCTTCGCAACGCGAGCGCTGACGCGCTCGCGCGTATCGACGGCATCGGCCCCATCATCGGTGCCTCGGTGCATACGTGGTTTGGTAAAGTCGAAAATCAAGAATTGCTCTCACGACTCACGAAGCATCTCACGGTGCGCAAGGTCGCCGCGCCGGTTGGTGGCCCGCTCGCGGGGCAAACGGTCGTCATCACGGGCACCTTGCCGACCCTCTCGCGCGACGAGGCCGAGGCGATGGTGCGCACAGCGGGCGGCAAGACTGCCGCAAGCGTCTCGGCGAAGACCTCCTTTGTCATCGCGGGCGAAGCGGCGGGGAGCAAGCTCGCCCGCGCCGAATCCCTCGGCATCCGCATTTTGAATGAGGCAGAGCTACTTGACAAAATAGATAGATAATGCTATCCTCTACGCAGGTTTTAGGTCTTTTCACTTGTGCATCCGCCACAGCAGAAAGGGGCTTCCGCCAACCGGCGGACTAGGCCGTTTTCTGCTGTGGCGAACCGAATAGGTACGCTTGAACAGCACTGTAAAAACGCTCTTCCCAAGCCAAGGAGAAAGTCATGAGCGCACAACAGAAGCAAATCACGAAACTAGTGGCCGCTCTGGTCGAGTTTTCTGACCAGTTCGGCCAGATGTCGACCGAGGATTGCCAATGGGCAATCCAAAACACGAAAGCGGCAATCGGCCTCTTCGTAGAGGCGGTGAGGAATCGCCCGATAGCAGCTCTGGTCGGGTTGCCAGAAGGCACGGTCATCCGTCGCGTGAAGGTCGACCGCTCGCATTCTCCGCAGAAAATGGTGAACGCGACCGGCCGTAGGCAGTACATCGACAAGGACATCCTCGCGACGATGCCTTTGGGCGAAGGCGACGAGGTGGATGTGTACTTCGTACCGACCAAGCGCTTCGTTTTGGCAAGTGAGGTCTCGGCGTTTCTCGCGCAGTATGGTCTCGTTCCCGACCCGCGCGCGCAAACGGCGGTGAACGAAGCCGATCCGACCTTCGCCGACGACCATCCGAACGGAACGCAATGGAGCGATTTTTGCTACCTGACGTTCTACCGCTGGTATGACGAGCGGGACGTGTACTGCAACCGCGACGACCGCGTCTGGCGCGGCTATTGGTTCCTCTCGGGTGTCCCGACTCCCCGCAAGTAAGTCCTCGGGTCTTTGAGTATAAGAACTCTTTAGACCCTTAACCCTTTGTGCGCCGCTTTCCCAAGCGGCGCATTTTGTATATGATGCAAATGGTAGTAGGCGAATACGGAAGCGATTACGGTTTCTTCCTGCCGAATCCAGTATCCGTACGTTGAGAACGTGTGCGATTACGGTTGCATATGGAGGATGTACGCAGAAACTTCAAAAAATGAAGATACTTGGTGTGAAGTGCTGGCGCATTACCGATGCCGAATACGATTCAACCTTGAGAATACTCGATGGGTGGTGGCACAGATGGCGCTCCATACATTGCTACCTGACGTTCAACCGCTGGAATGACGAGCGGAACGTGAACTGCAACCGCAACGACAACGACTGGAACGACAATTGGTTCCTCTCGGGTGTCCCGACTCCCCGTAACTCTCTTCATTTCTCGCCCGAACCTCTATGTTCGGGCGAGTTTTGTTTAACGAGCTGCCCATTCCATCCACCAAGCATTCTCCCGACCTCCTCAAGTGGCATCGAGAGAGCGATGTATTTCTTCGTATCGAGCGATTTGGTCTCCCAGAGGATGAGTAAGAATATTTTTAGCGTATCGAGTTTACGAATAGCGAGACGCACCCACGGCTGTTTCTCAGTTTTTGAGAGAAAGCTTGCACTTGCGACTGCTTCAATCAACGCAACGAATTCCGCGTCAACTGTTCCACCGAGCGTGTGCCGATGGGTCTTCGGTATGGTTTGATAAAATCCATACCATATAATATACGCATGCTTAATACGCTCGAGCACCGGCAAGAGCCTCGGGGGGGGGGAGCTTCGAAGAATCGAATTCGTTCATACCTATGAGCATATCATCTCGATCGAGAACCTTCTCGACGCGTGGCGAGAATTCGTGAGAGGGAAGAAGAAGCGTGCGGATGTGCAAGAGTTCGAGAGAGACTTGATGCAAAATGTCATATCGTTGCATCGTTATCTCGTGTCTGGCGCGTACCAGCACGGCCAGTACGAGCGCTTCAAAATCAACGACCCCAAGCCTCGCGACATCCACAAAGCGAGCGTGCGCGATCGGCTCGTGCACCATGCCATCTATCGCATTCTATATCCATTCTTCGACCGCACTTTCATCAGCGACTCCTATTCCTGCCGCAATGGGAAGGGAACGCACAGAGCCATGAATCGCTTTAGAGCCTTTGCGCGCAAAGTATCGAAGAATGACACGCGCACTGCTTGGGTCTTGAAGTGCGACATACGCAAGTTCTTCGCCTCGATTGATCAGTCAACGCTCCTCGTCATCTTGAAGAGACGCATAACAGACGAACGCACGCTGACACTTCTGCAACGAGTTATCGAGAGCTTCCGCACACCCTGTGCAACACCTGGTGTTGCACAAAAAGGCCTCCCGCTTGGCAACCTTACCTCACAACTCCTCGTGAACATCTACATGAACGAGTTCGATCAATTCGTGAAGCACGCGCTCAAAGCAAGATACTATCTCCGCTATGCCGATGACTTCGTATTCATCTCTCACGACCGCAGAGAGCTCGAGGCGCTTCTGCCTCGGGTCGATGCCTTTTTGCGCGACCGGCTCAAGCTCGAACTGCATCCAGACAAAGTCTCAATCGCCACGCTCGCTTCGGGTATCGACTTCTTGGGCTGGGTGCATTTCTCTGACCATCGCGTTGTGCGAGGCGCGACGAAGCGGCGGATGTTGCGGAGGATTGAAGAGATGGGTGGCAAGCCAGAGGTGGTGAGCTCGTATCTGGGGATGCTCTCGCACGGGAACGCGTACCGGCTTGTTGCTCATATTTCAGAACAGAAGGAAAAGTGATACAGTAGAAACCATGGCGACTACAGAGGAGGTGAAGAAGCTCGCGGCCTTGGCGCGGATTACCATTGCCGACGAAGAACTCACGACTAAAACCGCCCAAGGCGGTTCGTCCGACGCCGCAGAAGCGGCGTTTAGGAAGTTTACGAGTGAGTTTGACGCTATCTTGGCGTATGTCGGCCAGCTCGAGGAGCTCGAGTTGCCCGAGGGCTTGGTGGGAGAGAAGCCGGCCTTGCGGAACATCTTTCGTGATGACGCAGAGCCGTATCCCGCGCGCACCTTTACCGAAAAGATTACAGCGCAATTTCCGGCACGTTCGGGCGACGCGCTCTTGGTGAAGCAAATCATTTCTCATGAATAAAGAAAAATTGAATGAGTTGACGATTGGTGAGGCCGCCCGCGCGCTCCGCCTGCCTGACGGCAGTCAGGCGCGCGTCACCGTTCGTGAATTATGGGACGCTTGCATCGAAGCGGCCAAAGCGAAGAACCCCGAGCTGAACGCCTATCTCGAAATTTTTGATGCTGACGAGGCGGCTATTGCCGACGCACAAAAGAGAATAAATGAAGAAGGGGACAAAGCACCACTTCTCTGCGGCATCCCGCTCGCTATTAAAGACAACATCTTGATAGAAGGCCACATCGCGAGTGCCGCGAGCCGGATGCTTGAGAACTATCGCGCGACCTACGACGCTACCGTCATCGAGAAGCTCAGGGTGGCGGGCGCGCTCTTCATCGGGCGCACCAACATGGACGAGTTCGCGATGGGTTCGTCGACTGAGCACTCGGCCTTCGTGAAGACGCGCAACCCGCACGACCCTGCGCGCGTGCCGGGTGGCTCATCGGGCGGCTCGGCGGCGGCGGTCGCCGCGCACATGGCGATCGCGGCTCTCGGCACCGACACGGGTGGCTCTATCCGCCAGCCCGCCGCACTCACCGGCCTCGTCGGGTTGAAGCCGACCTATGGCGAGGTCTCGCGCTCGGGCGCTATCGCGATGGGCTCGTCGCTCGATCAGATCGGCCCGCTCGCGAAGACAGCTGAAGACGCGAAGATTATTTTCGATACAATACGCGGCGTTGATCCGCTCGATTCGACGACGATTCCTGACGGTCTCTATCCAGTACAAAAAGTGGGGCTGAAGCTGCGCATCGGTGTCCCGCGTGCGCTCCTCGGCGACAATGTTACGGCCGATGTGCGCGCCGCCTTCGATGCCACCCTCGAGAGACTCGTGCAGGCCGGCCACACGCTCGTCGATATCGAGCTCCCGACGAGCGCGCACTCGCTCGCGGCCTATTATGTCATCATGCCGGCCGAGGTATCGACCAATCTCGCGCGGCTCGACGGTATCCGTTATGGTCACGCCGTGCGTGGCGCGACTCTGCTCGACGACTACCTGCTCTCTCGTACCGAAGGCTTCGGAGAAGAGACGCGCCGCCGCATCCTGCTTGGCACCTTCGTCCTCTCCTCGGGCTATATCGACGCCTACTATCGCAAGGCGCACGCCGCGCGCGACGTGCTCCGCCACGAATATAACGAAGCCTTCAAGAAGGTCGACGTCATCGCTTTCCCCACGACGCTCTCGCCCGCGTTCAAGTTCGGCGAAAAGAGCGACCCGATCTCTATGTATCTCGAAGACATCTTCACGGTGACGGCCAACCTCACCGGCATGCCCGCGCTCTCAACACCGATGGGCACGGTCGAGCGGGAAGGGAAGCAGCTCCCGATCGGCATCCACTTCACTGCGCCGCATCAGGCCGAAGAAACACTCTTCACCATAGCCTCTCTTGTTGAACATTCGGCATAGTATACTGACGCTATGCAGATCCCTGATCAGCTGAACGTCGAGTTCTTTTTCCGTCTCCTTTACGAATGCCTTCACGGCGCGTGTATGGGTGGCGCCAATGGCGCAATTTTTTCTGCATGGCTCGCGCAGCTCTGGCTCTGGATCGTCCTCATCGGGTATCTGCTCGCGATTGTCGGGCTCATCATGATCGTCTATACGACCATGCGTATCTTCGAGCTTCGTAAACGCGAAGAGGAGCACTATGGCACGCTCATTATCTCGCCGGACGCGGGTGGTGCGAATCCGCGTTGGCTCCACATCGAGACGCTCGCCAAGAGCGCGAACACGAGCGATCTGCGCACCGCTATTATCGAGGCCGACATCATGCTCGACGATATGCTCACCACGCAGGGCTACACAGGCGACGGCGTCGCCGAGAAGTTGAAGAATGTCGAGCGTTCTGACTTCGCGACAAGGGATGACGCGTGGACGGCGCATAAGGTACGCAACCAGATAGCGCACGAGGGCTCGGCCTTCGACCTCTCTGAGGTACTCGCCCGCCGCACCCTCGCTCACTACGAAGCTGTCTTCCGCGAATTTGGGATGCTTTGAGTTGCAAAGCGATTGAGAAGCGGTATAGTGTACCTATCGCAGAGACGCAGGGTCTCTTGCGGTTATGAGAATATAGCGGGGTAGAGGAGAGGTACCTCGGGAGGCTTGAGTTATTCGGGCGTGCGCGCGAGCAATTGCGCGTAAGATCATCTGTCAAATTCGGCGAACCCCTCTCGCGAAAACGAAAGGCAACACCGAGCCAAGCTTTGCGAATAATCGCAAGGAAGGTGTAGAGACTAGACGGCAGACATCCTGAGCGTAGTCGAAGGATGAAGGCATAGTCCAGACCACAAACGAAAGGCAATGAAAATTGTAGTGGTAAGCATAACCTCCAGACCCTGGTTCGATTCCAGGCCCCGCAACAAACAAAACAGAAAGCCGCCGCAAGGCGGCTTTCTGTTTGCTTCAGAATTCAAAAGAAGGGTGAAGGAGTCGAGAGATCATCGGGCAAGATGGGTGAACGAAATGCGAGGGAAGGCGCGAGCGCGGTAAGGCGCTTTTCGCAATCATCGGGCTCTTGTCCCGGGATGGGCATCATCTGACGCGGGTCGCCACAGTGTATAAGAGCGAATTCGGCGAGTCGGGCGATTTCAGTCTTGAATGCGTTCGAGTCAGCATAGCCGCTTGCGGCCTGTAGTTTGGGCTCGAGAGTGGTGAATGGACGCTTTGGGTCGCCGGTCGCGGCGATGAGACGCGCGACCGCGAGGATGTGCGCCGCTCGCTCCTTCGGGTTGTATCCGAAGATTTCGTTTATATCGGTGAGCACGAGCCAGTCGAGGATATGATGCGCGGCGTCTTTGAGGCCTTCAGCTATGCGTAAACGTCTGGCAAGGACACTTATTTCCGCGTGGGTGTCGAGAAGAGTGTCAAGAACTTCTATGGGTTCGATGAGTGTGAGAGAGCCGGAGGCTTTGCCGGAGTGAGCGTTCTCTTCAAGCGATGCGGCTATCTGATTGACGCATTGGCGTACCATCTCTTGAAACAGTCGCGAATTCTGATGGCCGTTCTTCATCACGCTCACGAGATGGTTTTCGCCCATCGTGAGCGCGCGCACCACGGGCTGCATGTCCGCGTAGGTGACCTTCTTGTTGGGGCGAGCTTTGGGCATCTCGACGAGAAGGTAGGTGAGCGCATCACTCGGATCGCGCGTCGGGTCGGTGAATATCGCGGTGATCGCCTTCAAGTCCTTCTTCGTGCCACCTATGGTGCGCAAAAAATAGAGAAGATTTTCCTCGGCTACTTCGGAGAGAAACTGTAGTCTTTGGTCGATAGCCTTCTGTATCCGTTCTTCGTTTTCCGGACTGTTTTCTTCTTCGAGAAGAGCATCGTAATCTATTGGCGGCGCACCGGCGGCAACCTCCTCGCGCATCTTCTCGACAGGTGACATGCCGAGATCGTCATGAGGGAAGTGGTTCCATACGCCCGTCATGATCTCGAAGGCATCTATGAAGGTATCCTCGTTTCCAGAATGTCGAGCGATGAAGTCAGCGAAAGCAGATTGGAAGTCTTTGAATGGATAGGAGCGTGGTGAGACCATGCCGAGCTTTGTTGCGGCGACGGCCGCTTCGAATCCGAGCGTGTGCGGGAGTTGAGCGTTCGTAACGAGCGCTTCATAATCACGCTGTATCTCAGCGCGCAACTCTTCTATCGGGCGTTCGAGGTCGGGCTTGGTGTACGATTTCATGGTCGTGTCTTCTTATACCGCGTCGCACGGCCTTGGCCGAGACGCATGATGAGCAAGTGGCTTACGAGACGAAGAAGCGTTTTTTTGATGGTCGGTACGGCGACAGATCCGTGAAGGCGATTGTGTATCTCGCGGACGGATAGCTCGCTCCCGTCCGCGAAGAGCTCGTAGACGACGATCTGCTTAGGCGAGAGGAGCATCTCGGGGTGTTTCTCGCCGAGGAGCTTCTCAGCACGCGTCGACTGCGCGAGGAGCGCATCAAGGAAGAACTCGACCCACGGGGTTACGTCCTCGTCATCGGTCTTGTGACGCTTCTGCGTCTGCCGCAGAGCGAGATAGTAGTCGGTCGTGCGTTCCTCGATAATCTCGTCGAGCGACACGTAGGGAATGTACGCGTATCCGGCACGCAGGAGGAGCAGGTTTGTGAGCGCGCGCGACAGGCGGCCGTTGCCATCGTGGAATGGGTGGATAGCGAGGAACTCAAAAATAAAGTTCGCGATCACGAGCAGAGGATGCGTATCAACTTGCGCATCGCGTTCGTTGAACCACGCGACCGCGTCTCCCATTTCCTTTTTCACGAGATACGGAGGGGTAGGGCGAAAGAGCACGATCTCTTCACTATCACCGCCACGCATAACGACGACATTGTCGGTCGTCTTGTACGCGCCCTTATGAAGGGCGTCTTTCTGTGCGAAGTGCAAGAGAATCTCATGGAATTGCAAGGTACGATTCTCGGAGAGTGGCAGATCGGCGAAATGGTCAAATATCCTGCCGAGCAGGTCAGCATAGCCAGCGACCTCTTCTTCGTCGCGGCCGACCGGCGGTTTCGACTTCAATCCGCGCAGAAGCCGTGCGACTTCGTCATCGCTCAAGTTCGAACCTTCGATACGCGTCGAGGATCCGGTCGAGGTGATGATGACGGACGTACGCAGACGATCCAAGATTTTCTGGCTCATTTCGGCCGTGCCGCGCCAACGCCCCTTGAACTCGTCGATGGCCGCGATGCGAGTTACTATATCGTTGGTCAGCTTTATCCTCTTGTTGAATCGATCGTTCATGATCATATATAAGCTATATATCCGATTATATACGATAGTATCCGATTAGGCAATAGAGCGAGGGAGTGGCGGGGCGAGACTTTTTAGAGACCACGATCTAGGTCGCGGCTTTCGTGTGTGTCTAGAAGAGGTATACTTCCAAATGTGGAAACAGAGATTGAAGCAAAATTTCCCGATATAGATGCCGAAGCGTTACGCGTAACCCTCAAACAAAAAGGGGCGACTCTCGAACATGCAGAAGTATTAATGCGTCGCAAGAATTACGACTATCCAGATAAGCGGCTTGATAAGATTGGTGGATGGATTCGTGTTCGCGATGAAGGAAACAAAGTGACTTTGAGCTACAAACAACTGAATGATCGGACATTGCACGGCACCAAAGAGGTCAGTGTTGTTGTTGATGATTTCGATAAGACTGGTCAATTCCTTGAAGCAATCGGGATGGAGGCAAAAGCGTACCAAGAAACCAAGCGAGAAAAGTGGAAATATATGGACGTTGAGGTGACTATCGACACGTGGCCATGGGTGCCGACTTTTGTTGAGCTCGAAGGACCGACTGAAGAAGTGGTGAGAAATGTCGCTGCAAATCTCGGATTCGATTGGAGCAAGGCAATGCACGGAAGCGTCGAGACTATCTATCAGATGCACTACGACTTCACCGAAGAAGAAATCGATAATTGGGAATCGATCACCTTTATTGCTCCACCCGATTGGTTGTTGGTGAAAAAGAAGTGAGTATCGACCTATGGAAATCAAATCAACGCTCATCAACCGTTCTGGTCAGACGCTCGCGACTGAGTATCGGGACATCGATTCAGTCGAGGAGGTTGGTAATAAAAAAGTGCATGGTGTCCATGCCTTTTGCTTCGTGGGCGACAAGCTCGTCGTCGTGTATGCGGCCGCGAAGGGATACTGGACGCCGCCAGGTGGCGGGGTAGAAGCGGGCGAGACGGTGGAAGAAGCCACTGCTCGTGAGGTACAGGAGGAGACGAACATGCGCGTGCTCAAGCAACGGCCAATAGGCACGCTTACCGTTTTCGAACCGGAAGAGACAAAGTTCCAAGTTCGTTCGGTCTGCATCGTCGAACCAATCGGCCCGTTCGTTGCCGACGCTGATCCCGATGAAGGAGTGACGGAGATCAAACTCATTGACCCTGCCGATATAAAGAAGTATTTCGACTGGGGCGAAATTGGCGATCATATGTTGCGCCGCGCGCTCGAGATCAAGGGGCAGATGGAGGCCGAGGCGGGACCTATGCTATGATCACTCGACTATGTGGCAAGTTTTCAGCTTCTTTTCCGTTTTGTCAGGAACGATCGAAGAGACGCTCGATAAGGCGACGATGGTCGGCAGTAGAGCAGTCGACATCGTCGGCGCTTCATGGATCCGTAATGCGGCGCTGTTGCTAATTACTTTCTTGGGCGGATTGATTCTCGAGACTCATGTGCCGCGACTGGTGTGGTCTATGCCCATTCTCATCCTTGGGACTTTCTATGCGGTGCAGGCATTGTTCTATACCGGTCTCCTCCGGCATGTCGAGATTACGACGTCGAGCTTGATGGACACCTTCATCCCGCTCATATTTCTCCTCGTCGACATACTTTTCATCGGTACGCCGTTCCTCCCACGGCAAGTGATCGGCATCATTACGCTGGTCATTGGCGGCGGTCTATTCTTTTGGAAGCGCGAGAATATAACGCGCATGCAAATGCGGCTCATGCTTGCCGCGTTCTTTTTCGACCTACTCATTTACGGCCTCGAGAGCTATTCTTTCAAGTCGCTATTCGCGACCGGTTCAATCTCGGCACCTGATTTCTTGTGGAGCATGTGGGCGGTGATGGTCGCCGTGCTCTCGGTCATGTTCATCGCGGTCTGCGGGTATCAGCGGACATTACCGAGAGTATCGCAGTATGCCGGGTACCTGCGCGGCTCTCTCAAGGCAAAGACCGCGGACTACATCGGATCATCTCTTTATTTGCAGGCTCTCACGCTCGCGTCGGTCTCTCAAGTGGTGGCGATGAAATCTATCTATCCGCTCATCCTCATCGGAGTGGCGGGCGTCGCGCAGGGGCATCTCAAGATTAACCTCGACGAGACGCTCGGCCGCAAGACATTGTTCAAAAAAGTTCTCGCTTCAGGCATCATCTGCGTGGGTGTGTATCTTATTCATTAGCCGAATCGAGAACTGCTATACTCACTGCATGAATATGCCACTCTACGAATCGCGGCCGATAACGGCAGGAGAGCGCAAGGCGGCGCTCGAGACGCTGGTTGCACAGACCGCGCCGAGCCGCGAATATTATCTGCTCGTCGTCGGCGCCATCGGGCTCGCGCTCGGCGCGCTCTTCCTCAATAGTGTCGCGACGCTTATCGGCGCGATGGTCGTCGCACCACTCGCCTACCCGATACTTGGCCTTGGTCTCGGCGCGGCCGCGCGAGACAGGCAGCTCTTCTCGCGGGCACTCACGCTCCTCGGTGTCTCGCTCGCGGCGGCGGTCGTCCTCGCCTTCATCGGGACGCATCTCTTCGGCGCTCTGCGCATCGACGCGCTCACTATTACCTTCACCGCGCGCCCGGTACTCGACTTCGCGGTTGCGCTCATCGCGGGCGCGCTTGCCGCCTATGGGCTCATGCGCCCCAAGGTCGGCGGCGCGATGACGGGCGTCGGCATCGCGGTCTCGCTCATGCCACCTCTCGTCGCGACGGGCGTCTATGTGGCTGATGGGCTCCTGGCGCTCGCTGGGGACGCATTTCTCATCTTCGCGATGAATGTCCTCGGCATTTTCATCGCGAGCGCGCTCGTGTTCCGTTTCTTGCGCATTTCCGGAGGGGAGCAGAAATGAAAGAATGTCGCGCATCTTTCTCGCTCCAGTAGCATCTATTGCGTTCGCGTGTTTCTTCTTTCCATTCGGCGCCGTGGCAGCCGGAGTGTACCCATCAAGCACGCTCGGCTATGACGTGTCCTATGCGACGAAGGCGTATCCCGCGACGATATTCAATTTCGCCATCGTGAGCGTCACACGCGGGAAGGCGCTCGTCGATAACAAGCGATTCGTCTCGGAGTTCGCGTGGGCGCGTTTCGGCGCGGCGGCCGCGCCGACGATTTATATGAATCTGAATGCGCCCTATGGGAGCACGGTAGCAGGAAATATTGGTAGCCCGAAGGCGTGTGCCGCCGCGCCAAGCAGCGAGCCGACCGCGTGTGAGGGCTACAACTACGGCTATAACGCCGCGAAACATTCGTATGCCTACGCGACGGCGAACGGAGCGACATCGCCGATCTGGTGGCTCGATATCGAAGACGCGAACAGTTGGTCGAAGAATCTCGCCGTGAATGATGCAACAATGCAAGGTGCGATGGATTATCTGAATGCGCAGAATATTCGCGTCGGCGTCTACTCGATGGCATTCATGTGGAAGAAGATCATGGGCGCGGGCTTCACCCCGAAGCAGGTACTCGATGGTTCTCCAGTCGCGACACCGGTCTGGATGCCGGTCGGCATCATGAGCCAAGTCGCCGCGACGAATGCGTGCCTGACCCGCACGAGCTTCATCCCCGGCAACCCGATCTGGCTCGTGCAGTATGAAGCGAACTCGACCGCTATCGATCAGAATCTCTCGTGCTAACCTATGAGCTGGTGCATCTTTCGTGGTACGGTATACTTGAACAATGCTTTTCTCTAGCACAAGAGATGCGCGGGTGCTGGTGGCTTTTGCCATCGTGAGTTTCTTCTTCATAACACTCTTCGGCATTTTCTATTTCCTCATACCGCACACAGCAAATGGTGAATCGCCCTGCCCCTCCTTGCCGGGTATGAGTATGTGCGCAATGAGTCCTGTTGAGCATGTCGCGTTCATGCAAGACACGCTTACGAGCGTTCATCAACAAATGAATCTCACCCTTTCTCTGCTTGCTAGTGTATTGTTTTTTGCCCTCATCAGGGTTGCTTGGTTCAAGCGTTTTTCATATTCATTGCTAGATCCGCAAAGGTCTCTCGCGTATTTCTATTACAAGAGGCATGTCTTGGAGGGAACGGTTCTCCAGGGTCTCTTCTCAAACGGCATTCTCAATCCAAAGCTTTTCTAGTTTCTTTTTTATTTCGCGCCGAGCGTGATGCGCTTCTCGCTGTTCGACTGTTTGAGTATATTTTATTCCAGTAAACATCATCATGACACAAACGCACACCTATAAAATCAAAGGCATGCACTGCGCCTCGTGCGCGGGCATCATCGAGAAAGTAGTGAAGAAGATGGACGGCGTCGTTTCTGCCGAGACGAACTATGGCACCGAATCGATCAAAGTATCGTTCGATGAGCGGTTGACGCAGCCAGAGGTGTTCTCGCAAGAGATTGAGCCGCTCGGTTATTCGCTCATCATGCGACAAGACGCTCCGGACAAGAAGAGCGACGAACTAGCAACAATGCGGTGGCACGTGCTCTCGGCGCTCCCGCTCGCAATAGTGAGCATCTTTGTGATGGGCTGGGATTTATTCGCGCAGCTCTCGTGGGTGGCGGCGATGCCGTATATCTGGTCTGAGTTTTTCCACCACCTTCTGCCTATCATGGCGACCTATATGCTCTTCGCGGTAGGGAGGCCATATCTGCTCGGAGTCTACCGATTCGTGCGGTATGGCACGGCAAATATGGACACGCTTATCGGCATCGGTACGTCGGCGGCATTCCTCTACAGCTTCATCGTCTCGGCGTTTGAAGAGACGTTGCGGCCGTTCCTCGATGTGACGCACACCTACTACGATGTGACGATCGTCGTGATAACCTTTATCGCGCTCGGCAAGTATCTCGAAGCGCGTTCGAAGCTGAAGACGGGCGATGCCATCGAGAAACTGCTCAATCTGCAAGCGAAGACCGCACTCGTGATACGGGAAGGTAAAGAGCGAGAATTGTCCGTAGACGAGGTCGTTCATGGAGATCTGATTGTCGTGAAGCCCGCAGGTAAGATTCCCGTTGATGGAATCCTCGTCGACGGTTCGTCGTATGTCGATGAGTCGATGGTGAGCGGCGAGCCGATGCCGATCGAGAAAAATATCGGAGATAGCGTTGTTGCCGGGACGCTGAACACTTCGGGGAGCTTCACCTTCAAAGCGACAAAAGTCGGTTCAGAAACGCTTCTCGCCAAT
Source organism: bacterium (assembly GCA_023269085.1). Classification (GTDB taxonomy): domain Bacteria; phylum Patescibacteriota; class Minisyncoccia; order Phycocordibacterales; family Phycocordibacteraceae; genus C7867-001. The sequence goes on from JAHFML010000003.1 coordinate 119,676, forward strand.
ATCGTGCGCATGGTGAGTGAGGCCCAAGGCAGCAAGGCGCCGGTTCAAGCTCTTGCGGATAAGATTTCCGGCGTCTTCGTGCCCGTGGTGCTCGTCGTAGCATTCCTCGCGCTTGGTGCGTGGCTCCTCATCGGAACGCCGCATCTCGGATTCTCGCAAGCACTTTCGTCTGGTCTGGTATCGTTCGTCGGCATTCTCGTCATCGCTTGCCCTTGCGCGCTCGGGCTCGCGACGCCCACCGCAATCATCGTCGGCGTGGGGAAGGGGGCAAAGGAAGGCATTCTGATTAAAGACGCGGCGACGCTCGAGAAGCTTCACAAAGTGCAGGTGGTCGTGGTAGACAAGACCGGTACTCTGACCCGGGGCAAGCCGGAGCTCGTGTCGTTCGCAAATTCTTCGGATACGAGTGACGATACCTTACTCGGTATTCTCGCATCATTAGAGAATAAATCTGAGCATCCGATAGCGCATGCCATCGCTGCGCACGCCAAGACAAAGAACATCCTCTTGAAAGACGTGCGTGCTTTTAAAGCTATTAAGGGCAAGGGATTGCAAGGAAGTATCGCGGGGGTCGACTACTTCGCGGGTAATGCCGCTCTGATAAAAGAGCTCGGACTGCCGTTCGACTTCATTGCTCTTGAACGAGAAACAAAAGAAGGCAAGACGCCCGTGATACTTGCGACGAGAGAAGAGGTGCTCGCTATCGCGATGGTCGCGGATGCCGTCAAGCCAGAAGCGGTAGAAGCCGTGAGGAGTCTTCATAAGCTCGGCATCAGGGTGGTCATGCTCACGGGTGATGACAAGAACACAGCATCTTTCATCGCACAGCAGGTCGGCATAGATACGGTCGTGGCAGAGGTCTTGCCGGAAGACAAACTCGAAACTATTAAACAGTATCAGTCTGAAGGAAAAGTTGTCGCGATGGCCGGAGACGGCGTGAACGATGCGCCGGCGCTTGCCCAGGCCGACGTCGGCATCGCGATGGCGACGGGGACTGACGTGGCTATCGAGTCGGCGGGCATCACGCTCCTTCACGGAGATATCTCAAAGCTCGTCAAAGCGATCAGGTTGTCGAAGATGACCATGAGGACCATAAAGCAGAATCTCTTCTGGGCGTTCTTCTACAACAGTGTCGGTATTCCGCTCGCGGGCGGGTTGTTCTATCCTATTTTCGGCTGGGTATTGAGCCCCGTATTCGCCGGGCTTGCGATGGCGTTCTCGAGCGTGTCGGTCGTGGGGAACTCGCTTCGTCTTAAAACTAAAAAAATATAATCATGCAAGAAAAAACATACCGGTTCCACGTCCTCGGGATGCACTGCAAGGCCTGTGTTCTGATGACCGAGAGCGAGCTCGAGGATCTGTCGCAGGTGTCGCGAGCGAAGTCGAGTCTCGAAAGCAACACGGTTGAAGTGACGGGCGACTTCGGCGGTAAATCGGAAAGCGAAGTTGCTGAAGAGTTGACCATAGTGCTCGCGCAGAAAGGGTATTCGCTCTCGACTGAAAGATCAGTGCGCACGAACGCCGCGTCTGAATTCATGACCGCGGTGCCTATTGCGCTCGCTTTCATAATCGGTTTTTTATTCCTGCAAAAAGCGGGACTGGTGAATCTGGTTGGCGGAGGGAGAGTCACCTATGGCACCGCCTTTGTCGTCGGCATTATCGCTTCGCTCTCGACGTGTATGGCGGTTGTCGGCGGGCTAGTGCTCTCGATGTCGGCGACGTTTGCGAAAGAAGGAGATAGATTCCGGCCGCAAGCGCTGTTCCATCTCGGACGCATCGTCTCGTTCTTCGTGTTCGGCGGCGTCATCGGCGCGCTCGGCACGGTGTTCCAGATAAGCGGTGGCGCGTCGCTCGTCATCAGCCTCGTTGTCGCGGCGGTGATGCTTATCCTCGGGGTCAATCTGCTCGACGTGTTCCCGTGGGCGAAGAAGCTCCAGCCAGCCATGCCGAAGTTCCTCGCGCGGCATGCGCTTGGCGCGGCGAAGGCGAATCACACGCTCACGCCGCTTGTCGTTGGCGTGGCGACCTTCTTTTTACCCTGCGGCTTCACCCAGTCTATGCAGATCTACACCCTTACTACCGGCACCTTCTTGAAGGGCGGATTGACCATGCTCTCCTTCGCGCTCGGCACCTTGCCGGTGCTCGCGCTCGTGAGCTTCAGCTCGTCGGGCGTGCAGAATAGCCCCAGGGCGGGGATCTTCTTCAAGAGCGCTGGGCTCATAGTTATCGTGTTTGCGATTTTTAACTTCATGAACGCTTTGACTGCCGCTGGTCGCGTGAGCGTGCCGAGCGTACAAGCTCCTGTCGCAGACAACGTGTCGCTTGTGAGCGGGAAGCAGGTAGTCGAGATACGCGTGAAGGGCGGTTATACGCCGCAAACATCGGAGGCGCGAGCTGCTATCAACACCACGCTTCGTTTCGAGACTTCGGGGACATTCGACTGCTCCTCCAGTATCGTCATCCCGAGTCTCAATATCCGACAAACTCTTCCCGCTACCGGATCGACCGATATCGAGATTCCGGCACAAAGGGCGGGCACGACGCTGAATGGTTCCTGTGCCATGGGTATGTATCACTTCGCGGTAGTCTTCAAATAGCGGACCGGGGGTAAACCGGTTTCTACGCGAAGCCGGGGAAGTAGTCGGTCTTGATATTGAAGCGCGAGACGCCCATGGTGCGAAGTGTCGAGGTGAATGCTTCGACCATGCCGCGCGGGCCCGAGATATAGAAGAGGCGTTCTTGATAATCAGGGATCTCGCGCGCGATAAGTCCGGCATCAATCCGGCTCGTATAGACGGTCTTCATGCCGATGCGCGTTGCGGCTGCGTCGAAGACATCTTGGTAAGCGACATCAGAAGGTGACGTATTCGAATAGAGCAGAACAACATCACGCGTATCGTTGGTGTCTATCAAGTATTGCGTCATGCTACGGAAGGGGGTGATGCCGATGCCGCCCGCGATGAAGGCGAGCTTCTTCTTTTTATTCTTTGGCAAGGTGAAGTCGCCCGCGACATGCGCCGCCGAGAGTGTGTCGCCCACTTGCATCGCCCATAAAGCGCGCTTGAAGGTGCTCGCTGGCTTGTAGAACTTTACGCCGAGCCGAATCGTCTCCTCGGTCGGCGATGAAGCGATAGTGAAGAAACGGCGATTGCCGCGGTTGTCGGCGAAATGGTGGCCGAGCGTCCATTCGAGATATTGGCCGGGAGTGAAGCGATAGGCGCGATCAGGCGTGAAGACGAATTCATAGGTGCTGTCGGCGAGCTCGATCTTCTCACTGAGCGTGAGCGTGAGGCGACCCTTCGGGCTCGCGAGCGCGACGAAGAGATTGCCCGCGAGGAGAGCGAGCTCCGGCGTGAAATAGAAGGAGCCGAAGTGCACCTCCGGCGCGAAGAGGATGCCGACCATAACGCCATAGATGATGCGGAGCGTACGCGAGGGCGGCATCGTGAGCGGCTCGGTGAGCATGACGAGCGCGAGGAAGGCGAAAGCAGAACGGGTCAGAGTCTCTTGCAGGGCGAAGAACGGATTGCCGCTCGTCGTGAGCGTGATCGTAGCGAGGGCGACGAGCACGAAGATGATGACGAGATCGAAACGATGGATCTTGCGCACGATGAGGAGCCCGCCACCGACGACGAGCGGCAAGAGTGGGAGAGAACCGCTCGCCCACCAGGTCGCCGCTTGGCCAATGACGATGACCGAGAGCGCGATGCCGAAGGCGGCGGGGTTGAAGAGGTGTTTGTTGCCGTAGGCGAAGATATATTTTGACGCCATTGCCCACACCGAGGCGAAGATGATGAAGCCGACGCCTATCAGGTCGGTCGGTGCGGGCGGCGTGATGATGAGAGCTAGAATAAGACTAGTGATATACACCGACTCGACATTCGTCTCGGCGCCGAAGATGCGCGCGAAGATCATGTTCGTCGCGTAGCCTGATGCGAGGATAACTAAGGTCGAGAACGCGAGATTCGCTGGGTTGTAGCTGATGACGCCGAACAGACCGAACACCATCGCCGCGCCGACGAGTGTGACGAGATAGTACAGCACGAGGCGGTACATCGTTATCTTATTTAAAAAATCGTCAATGAGCTTCATGCGCGGTTATGCCTTAGCTTGGGTAAGTGCGGCAGAGAGCGACTGGCGGAAGGCGTCGCTCGTGAAGGTCGCGCCCGAGACGCCGTCTACGCTCGCGCTCTGCGCGGAGATCGCCTCTTGGGTGAGGAGCGGCATTGCGCGGCTGTTGATATAAACCGAATTCGAGTGTGACTGCGGATGCTGGAGGAATTGGACGTCAGTGATTTTACCTCCTGAGATGATGGCTTTCACCTGCACCTTGCCGTAATAGGCGTCAGCGACGCTTCCCGTATAGGAGCCGTCGGTGTAGAGACCTTTCTTCGGCGCAGGTGCGGGAGCGGATGTTGAAGTGGGGGTCGGCGTCTTGGTCGGCGCAGGTGTTACGACGGGCGCAGGTGTTGGCGATACGCTTGCGGTTCGGTTGTCGTCGCTTGAATTGCTGTCATCACCTTCAGTATCGTCGCTCGCGAAGAGATCGCGAATCACGGAGTTCGTATACGGCGTCGTCGGCTGTACCGACGTCGGTGGTGGCGTCTCAATCGTGATGCTCGGTGTTGCTGGTAGCGGCGCGGGAGTGGGTTTCGTCGTCAGAGCATTGGCTTGTGTCGTCGCCTCACCGAAGAAAGCGTAAACAGCCGAAGTGAATATAAGACCGAGCGAGAGCGCGAGCTTCTTGCCGAGCGTCGGCTTTTCTGAATGGATCATATGTTCATACTACTCGACCGCGCTTGAGTTTATTTCACGAGGCTTTTATTTCGACAATATTTGTTGGTGCGCCCATGGAGAAATTCTTAAGGTTCTCGATCGAGGTGTCGAGGATGCGCGTGACGGCTTCGATGGTGTTGAAGGCGAGGTGCGGCGTCACGATGACGCGCGGGTGAGTGATGAGATAGTGATTCTCAAGGGTGATGCGGAGTGCGGCTTCGTTCGGGTGCGGCGCGGTGAGAAGCTGCATCTCATCGGCGAGATCGCCCTCCTCCTCGAGCACGTCGAGACCGGCGCCGGCGAGAATACCGCTCCGGAGCGCTTCGACGAGCGCGTCCGTCTCGATGACCGCGCCGCGCGAAGTGTTGATGAGATACGCGCCCTTCTTGATCGTTCCTATATTCTCTTTATTGATAAGGTGATGCGTGTGCGCGTTGTAGGGGACATGGACTGAGAGGATGTCGGATTGCGCGAGGATGTCGGAGAGCGACGCATAGGTGAAATTGTTGTCGCGCGCGAGCTCGGGGCTCGGGTACGCGTCGAAGCCAAGCACCTTCATGCCGAATCCGTTCGCCATGCGGATAAGATGCATGCCGATATGGCCACAGCCGACGACGCCGATGGTCTTGCCATTGAGGTCGAAGCCGCGAAGCCCGTTCGGGGAGAAGCCGCCCGCCTTCACGCTCGCCTCGGCCTCGCTGATACGGCGCGAGAGTGCGAGGAGGAGCGCGAAGGCAAACTCGGCGACGGTGTTCTCGCCATAGAAGGGGACGTTCACGACCGTGATGCCACGCGCCGCCGCCGCCGCGAGGTCGATATGATCGAAGCCGGTCGAGCGCGTCGCGATAAGCTTCAAGGCCGGGAAGCGGCTCATCTCGGCTTCGCCGACTTGCGAGTCAACAAACAGGCAGAGCGCCTCGGCTTTGTCGTCTGACAAATCAGGGAATGCCGAGAGCGCGCCCTCGTGGAAGGTTATTTCTTGCCCCTCAAGTCGCTCGCGCACATAGCCCTCCTCCCACCCCTCGCCCGCAAAATAATGGATGTTCATGGGTTCTATTTTACACTATTTGTCGCCGCTCGCTCAATGAGTTACTTACGAAGTAACTCATTCTCTATCGCGACGAGGCGCTCGAACTTCTCGAGGCGCTCGCGTTGGCCGAGGCCGCCAGCCTTGATCCCGTGCGCGCCGACGCCATAGGCGAAGTCTGCGATGAAGGTGTCGTGCGTCTCGCCCGAGCGATGCGAGCAGACCGTCGCCCAGCCGGCGGCGTGGGTCATTTGCACCGCTCGGAGCGCCTCGCTCACCGTGCCGATCTGATTCGGCTTGATGAGCACCGCATTGATCTCTTTTTTCTCAATGGCAGTCTCGATGCGCGCGGGGTTGGTGACGGTGAGATCATCGCCGACGATGATGACTTGCTGGCCGATGCTCGCGGTGAGTGCGGTGAAGTCGCTTGCCGCATCTTCAGCAAAAGGGTCTTCGATGCTGTGCATCGGGAATCTCGTGACAATGTCGCGATAGACCTGCGCGAGCTCGTCGGGAGCGAAGCTCTTGTCGAGCAAGTGATACCGCCCGTCGCGATAGAGCTCGCTCGCGGCGGCGTCGATAGCGATGGAGGTACCGGGGAATTCGGCGACGAGCGCGTCGAGCATCTCAAAGGGTTCGTCGAGTGCCGAGAAGGTCGGCGCATAGCCACCTTCGTCGCCCATTGGGACGTCGCCGAGCCGCTCACCGAGCTTGTCAAAGGCGGCATGCGCGATAGGGAGCGCTGCGCTCGTCAGCCCCTCGACGACGAGAATATATTCTTGGAAGGGGAGACGAAAGTCGGCGTGCACGCCGCCGTTCATCACATTCACATAGAGGCGCGGGGCCGCGGGCGTCGTGCCGGCGCGCGCAGAGATCGCGCTCCAGAGAGGGACGCCCGCCTCAAGCCCCGCGAGCCGCATCGCCGCAATCGAGACGGAGAGGATGGCATTCGCGCCGAGCCTCGATTTGTTCGCGGTGCCGTCGAGCGCGATGAGCGCCTGATCGATCTCTTCGGGCGAGGAGAAGTCGCGCGCGCAGAGCGCGCGCGCTATCTCGCCCTCGACATTCGCTATCGCCGTGGCGACACCGCCGTCAGGGTCACGCAGCTCGAGCGCTTCGTGTGAGCCGGTCGACTTGCCCGAAGGCACCGACGCCACCGCCTTCAAGGTCGAACCTTGAAGCGTCGTCTCGATGGTCGGCTTGCCGCGCGTATCGAATATTGACCGTGCATGGATGCTGTCGATACGCATATTTATTGTCGATGCAATGCCTCCTCAAGCTCAGCGATGTGCTCGATGGTTTTGACGACCGAGTCGGGATTGAGCGACATCGAGGGGATACCTTCTCGCACCAAGAACTCGGCGAAGTCGGGGAGGTCTGAGGGGCCCTGGCCGCAGATGCCGAGGTACTTCCCGCGGGCGGCGCACTTGCGGATTATTTGGCTCACGAGCGCGCGAACGGCCTCGTCATTCTCATTGCTGATATGCGTGACGATGCCCGAGTCGCGGTCGAGGCCGAGGGTCAGTTGGGTGAGGTCGTTTGAGCCAATCGACATGCCGTCGAAGAGGTCGAGGAACTCCTCGGCGAGGAGAACATTGCTCGGGATCTCGCACATCATATAGACTGGCGTGGTTGCTTCGCCGCCCTTCGCGATCGACTTCGCCACGAGGCCGTGTTCGGCCATGATAGCGAGCACTTGCTCGGCCTCGTGCGTCGTGCGGCAGAAGGGGATCATCGGGATGACGTTGTCGAGCCCCATGTCGGTGCGAACGCGCGCGAGCGCACGGCACTCGAGTGCGAAGGCGTCTTTGAACTTCGGGTCGTAGTAGCGCGATGCGCCGCGCCAGCCGATCATCGGGTTCTCTTCATCGGGCTCGTATTCTTTACCACCGATGAGGGTTGAGTATTCGTTGGTCTTGAAGTCGGAGAAGCGCACGATGACGGGGCGGGGAGAGAAGGCGGCGCCTATCTGTGCGATGCCGTAGGCGAGATTGTCGACATAGAACTCGACGGGATCATCCCAGCCCGCGATGCGCGTCTCGATAGCGGCGCGGACCTTCGGTGTCTGCTTTTTGAAATTAAGAAGGGCGAGCGGGTGCATGCCGATGGTCGAGGCGATGATGAACTCTTCGCGCGCGAGGCCGACGCCCTGCACCGGCAAGAAGGATTCTTCGAAGGCGATCTCGGGCGAAGCGATATTCACCATGATCTTCGTCTTCGTCGTGGGCAGGGTGCCGAGCGAATGTTCTAGCTTCTCTATCTTCGCTTTGCCCGCCGTCACGACGCCCGCACTGCCGGTCGTGTCGACGGTGACGAGCGTGCCGGTCTTGAGCACCTTGGTCGCGTTGCCGGTGCCGACGATAGCCGGGAGCCCGAGCTCCCGAGAGACGATTGCGGCGTGGCTCGTGCGGCCGCCCTTGTCGGTGACGATAGCGCTCGCCATCTTCATAATCGGTTCCCAATCGGGGTCGGTCATCGTGGTCACGAGGATCTCGCCCGCTTTGAATTCGAGGATCTGCTTCGGGTCGGTTATGAGATGCGTGATGCCCGTTGCCGCCTTCGAGCCGACGGAGATGCCGCGCACGAGCTCCTCGCCAGCACCGGACACCTTATATTCGACAAGCTTCGAGAAGTCGCGTTCGGCTTGCACTGTCTCGGGTCGCGCTTGGACGAGGAAGAGCTCGCCTGTGATGCCGTCCTTCGCCCACTCCATGTCCATCGGCGTCCACTTCTGTGCGCGTTCTGAATAATGTTGTTCGACGAGCGCGCCCCACGAGGCCATCGTCATGATTTCGTCGTCGGTGAGGACGAAGCGCCGCGAGTCCGCGAGCGGCGTCGGGACGATCTTGGTCTGTTGTACCGACGAGCGGCCGGTCGCGTAGATCATCTTCTTGGTGTTTTTGCCGAGCCGCTTCAGGATGATAGGGAGCTTCGCGGTGCCGATGCGCGACTTGCTCACGAGATATTCGTCTGGCGTCACGTGGCCCTGCACGATCATCTCGCCCAAGCCGTAGGTCGCGTTCACCACGACGACATCGCGGAAGCCGCTCTCGGTGTCGACGGTGAACATGACGCCCGAGGCTCCCTCGTCACTCCGCACCATTTTCTGTACGCCGACTGAGAGAGCGACCCGCATGTGGTCGAAGCCTTTGTCCGCGCGATACGAGATGGCGCGATCGGTGAAGAGCGATGCCATCGTCCAGACCGAAGCACGGACGACATCCTTCGCGCCGCGAATGTTGAGATAGGTCTCCTGCTCGCCGGCGAATGAGGCGCCGGGCAAATCTTCAGCGGTTGCTGAGGAGCGGACGGCAACATCGGTCTCCTTCCCATATTGAATCTCCATGTGCGAATACGCCTCGGCGATTGCTTCGGCAAGATCAGCGGGGAGCGGGGTGCCACGCATCTTCTCGCGGACGAGCTTGCCGCACCGGGCGAGTTCTTTGAGATTCTTCGTATCGAGATCCTTAAGCGTCGTCTCTATGAAAGTGTCGAGCCCGGTCTCCTTCAGATAATGAAAATAGGCGGCGGCAGTGACGGCGAAACCGTTCGGGACGCGCACGCCCTTCGGCGTCACATTGCGGATGAGCTCGCCAAGCGAGGCGTTCTTGCCGCCGACCTGCGCGACATTGTCCATGCTAATTTGGTCAAACCAAAGGATGAAGGGTTCGTTCATGAATTATTTTTTAAGCGCAATAATAAAATCAGACACGTTAGAGCCAGTATACCCTACGATGAGTGCATCTTCGGTCGTTGTGAAGAAGTCATAGGAGCGATGGGCGGCGAGATAGTCGGGCGCCGCGAGTCCGCGAGCGGCGGCATGTCTGCGCGTCGTCGCGTCGGCAATCGCACCCGCATGGTCGGTGTTGTCGTGGCCGTCGGAGGCGAAAGGGAGAATGAGCTCGTCGTCGCCGATTGACTCAAGCGCCGCAAGCGCGAGCTCCTGATTGCGTCCGCCCTTGCCCGAGGTCGCGCCGAGCGTGACGGTCGTCTCGCCTGCCGAGAGCAGGGCAGTGTGGGGAGCCGCCGCGCAGAGCGCGGCGGCGACTTCACGCCCGACCGCGCTCGCCTCGCCCGAGAAGCGGTCGGTGGTAATCGTCGGCACATACCCGCGCCTCGCAGACTCGGCGCGCATCGCCTCGAGCCCGTCTTCATTGGTGAGGAAGAGCACATTCGTCACCCGCTCAAAATATTTTTCGTCCTTCAGCGTTTCGACGAAGGCCGTAGTCGCTGGCGCCGCGATTTCGTAGCGGTCGAGAATAGTCTGCGCATCGGCGACCGTCGAATCATCACGCACCGTCGGGCCCGACGAGATTATCTCAATATCGTTTCCTGGCACATCAGAGACGATGAGCGAGACGACTTCGGCCGGATACGCGGCCTCCGCAAGGCCGCCGCCGCGTGCGCGCGAGGTATGCTTGCGTACGGTGTCCAATTCTTGGATAGTCGCGGCGTGCGCAGAGAGCTCTTTGAAGAGCGCGGCCTCGTCGTCAATCGTCATCGTTGCCTCGGGGAGGGCGAGGAGCGTCGAGCCGCCGCCCGAGATGAGCGTGAGCACGAGGTCGTCGGCCTCGCAGGTCTCGAGGAGCGCTCTGATGCGCTCGGTCGCCGCCACATTCGTCTCGCTCGGGAGCGGGTGCGTGCCGATGAGTGGCAATATCGTCGCGAGCTCGATATCGAGCTGATTCGCGACGTCGAGCGCGATGCCGCCCATAAGCCGGTCGCCGAGGATCTGCTCGACGGCCTTCGCCGCGACGAGCGCGCACTTGCCGACACCGACGAAGAAGATGCGCCGGCCGCGAAGCGGCCGGCGCGTCTCCCCGATAACCAGCTCCTCGCCCTCGATGCGCATCTCTCTCGCGAACGCCGCGCCGACATCGATCGCGGCATAGCCCGCCTCGGCTATCGCGAGCGCATCGCGCCGCATCTCGCTCGTCGCCAGCGCCTCAGTATTCTGTATCTTCATATATATAGTGTATGCCCACAGCATCGAAATGAAAACCACATGAATTTGGTATCATGCGTATGATATGCTACTGGCATGAAAAAGACATCACCTAATCTTTCCTACGATTCTGACGCGGATGTTCTCTCGCTTGCAGGATCCGCACAAGGAGTCATCGACCACGCTTCGGAGCTTGGTAATTTCGTCGTGCATTTCACCAAAGATAACAAACCGGTTCTCGTCGAGATACTCGAGGCATCAAAAGTGTTCAGCGCCAGCCCAAAGCCGATTCGCAAAATTGCCATTCCGGCATTTGCCTAAAGCTTTTGTTCGGCGAGCGACTGGTTTACGAAGACCTACATGAAAGACACGCGCATCATTATGGGTATGCCGATAGAGATAGAGATTGGCGGCGGGACGCAAGAGACGCTTGAGGCGGCATTCGCCTATTTGACCAGCGTCGACGAACGATTCAGCCCCTATAAAGCGACGAGCGAAGTGTCGCGAATGAACAGAGGCGAGGTCGCGCCAGAGCAGGTGAGTAGCGAGATGCGCGAGGTGCTCGCGCTCGCCGAGAAGACGAAGCAGGAGACGAATGGCTACTTCGATATCCGCACGCCGAGCGGCGGGATTGACCCGTCGGGCATCGTGAAGGGTTGGGCTATTTTGAACACGGCAAAGCGCATCAAGAGCGCCGGGCACGACAATTATATGGTGAACGCTGGTGGCGACATCGCGAGTGGCGGCATGAACGAGCAGGGCGAGGAGTGGCGCGTCGGCATCCGGAACCCTTTCAAGCTCGAAGAGATAGTGAAGGTCGTGTATCCGCGCGGGAAGGGTGTCGCGACCTCGGGCTCGTATATCCGCGGTGCGCACATCTACAACCCGCACGCGCCGAGCGAGAAGCTCGACGAGGTCGTGAGCATCACCGTTATCGGCCCTGACGTGCTCGAGGCCGACCGCTTCGCGACCGCGGCCTTCGCGATGGGGAAGGGCGGTATCAATTTCATCGAGCGCCTCCTCGGCTTCGAGGGCTACGCTATTGACCAGCACGGCCTCGCCACCCTGACGAGTGGGTTTGCCGAGTACGCTATACTGAAAGGGAATGCTACCCCTCGACAAGAATGAGAGTTATTGGATGCTTGATGAGCATCTGGCGAGGCTTGTGTGCTCGCAGACGGTACGCGAATTCTCGCGGTATCCGGAATATGGCGAGCTCAAGAGCGAGCTTGCCGCATATGTTGGCGTCGGTACAGAAAATCTTTTTATCACTCCTGGCTCCGACGCGGCGATAGAACATGTCGCGCGCGTATTCGCGCAGAGTGGCGAAGTCATCTTGCCTATGCCGACCTTCTATGGCTACGAGACTATTCTCGACAGAGTCGGAGCGAGGATAGTGCCGGTTACCTATACCGAGCAGGATGGAAGATTTATATTCCCACTCGCCGAGACGATTGCAGAGCTGGGGAAAGGCTCGGCGAAGATCCTCTTCCTCTGTCATCCGAACAATCCGCTCGGGTGCCCATTCTCGAACGAGGACATTACGGCGCTTGTTGCCGCGTCGCGCGGAAGCGATACCCTCATTGTCGCCGACGAAGCGTATTTCGAATTTTCAGGCTCAACTTTTTTGCCGTATCTCATAGGGCTTCCGAACCTTGTCATCTTGCGCAGTTTCTCGAAGACGTTTGCGCTCGCGGGCGCGCGCGTCGGCTACGCGATTGCGGCGCCAAGCATCACGGCACGGTTGCAGAGCGACATGCTCTCGTGGCCCGTGGCTCATCCGAGTATCGCCGCCGCCCGCGCCCTCCTCGCGCACGAGAGCGAGGTGCGCGCACGGCGAGCACTCGTCATCAGTGCGCGCGAATCTTTTGGCGAAGCGTTGCGGACAATCCCGAATGTTACGGTGTATCTCTCTGAGACGAACTTTGTTCTCGCACGCGTCCCCGAGGCCGCGCGCGTGCGCGATGCGCTCCTCGCGCAGGGTATCCGCGTCGCGCTTGGCGAATCAATGACGCGTTTCCCCGATGCAAAAAAGCTCCTGCACGATACCCTCCGCATCGCCGTGCCAGCACTCGAGTCACAAAACTTTTTCATCGAGATCTATAAAAAAGTCTTACAATAATTTCTGACATACAGTATGATAGAGAGCAGGTATGAAAAAAATATCGCCCGAGAAAAAACTCGCGCGCTCATCAAGATCGACACGGTCCTCTTCAGATACGTTTTTTAACACAACGCGCTCATATACGAGTGCTGATTGGTCGCGCAAAGAGAAACAGTATCGACTGAAGCTCTTCAAGCGCATGGCTCTTGAAGTTCCGGCATACCGACGCTTCCTGCGTTCTTCCAATGCACAACCTGATGCTATTCACACTACAAAAGACCTTGCGTCGGTTCCGGTGATGACGAAGAAGAATTATTTGCGACAGCACTCATTCACCGATCTGCTCTGGCAAGGCTCGATCCGCGTCCCGAGCGTGCTCACCTCGACCTCCGGCTCGACGGGGAAGCCGATGTACTTCGCACGTTCACACGAAGTGGATGAACATTCGTCGCTTATTCACGAGCTCATCTTCCGTACCAGCTCGCTCGATCCGGAAAAATCGACACTCGTCATCGTCTGCTTCGGTATGGGAGTCTGGATTGGGGGGCTTATCACCTACCAAGCGTTTGAGCTCATGGGCCGCCGCGGCTATCCCGTCTCAGTTCTCACACCGGGTATCAACAAAAAAGAAATCTTAAAGGCGCTTACCGACTTGGCACCGCAGTATAAGCAGATAGTTCTTGCCGGATATCCGCCCTTCCTCAAAGACGTTATTGACGAGGCGCAAGCGCATGGTATCTCTTTCGCCAAGCATGGAGTGAAGCTTCTCTTCGCGGCAGAAGCATTCACGGAGACATTTCGTGAACATCTTGCCGAGCGTATCGGGATAAAGAATCTGCATACCGACACCATCAATATTTACGGGAGCGCGGATATCGGCTCGATGGCATTCGAGACACCGCTCTCGATCCTCGCGCGTCGGCTTGCGCTCAAGAATGAGAAACTTTTTGCTGATATATTCGGCGGCACGACGAAGACGCCGACCTTCGCGCAATATGTGCCCGAGTTCGTTTCTTTCGAGGAAGTGCAGGGCGAGATTCTCGTGTCCGGTGATAGTACGCTCCCGCTCTTCCGATACTCGATCGGCGATCGCGGCGGCGTCTATATCTTTGATGAAGTTATTGAGCGGTATGCCGCGCACGGCGTTGATATCCGCAAGGAGGCGAAGAAGGCCGGTATCAGTGCGCACATTACCGAATTGCCGTTCGTCTATATATTCGAACGCATCGATCTCGCGACGACGCTCTACGGTTTGCAGGTGTACCCGGAACCGGTTAAAGAAGTCTTACTCGATAAGCGGTTCGTTGAACATCTGACGGGCAAATTGACGCTCGTGACGAAGTACGATGCGCATCACGACCAATATCTCGAGATAAATATTGAGCGAAAGTCGGGAAAAGAGATCAGTAAAGCGTTTGGGGCAGAATTGCTTGCCGAGATAGTGAAGCATCTGCGCGAAAAGAATTCAGAATTCCGTGAGCTTTCGAATTTTATCAAGAAACGCGCCGAGCCGAAGCTTGTCTTCTGGCCGTATGAAGATCCTCTCTACTTCAAACCCGGCGTCAAACAGTCGTGGGTAGTGCGCGGTTAGCAGCTGTCGAGGCAGATAATAACCAATTCCGGTCCATATTCCCTTCGCGCGGAATACGTGTTAGTATTTATTTGGCAAAGACGGTTCAATGTTGAATCTTCTCAACAACTCGTTTGCGCTCTTTGTTTGGAGAAATGTTATGCAGACCGACAAAACTGGTCACAACCCCTTCGTTGCTGAAGGATTCAAGCTCCCGTCCACTACGCACAAGTGCTGTTGTGTTGCCGTACGTGTGAGCGACCGTGTGGATATCCGCGACACGAAGGATCTCCAGAGCCCGACCCTCACCTTCAATAAGGATGAGTGGGCGGCTTTCGTTGCCGGTGTGAAAAACGGCGAGTTCGACGTCTAATCCCGATGAGGCGGGCCAAGGGAGCTCTCGCTCCCTTGTTTTTGTACAAAACATTATGGAAAAAGAAATCAAGATAAAGACAACGGATGATCATTTCATATACGGGAAGATGAGCAGTACAACTCATCAGCCGCTCTTCGTCGTTGTCCACGGTCTCCCAGGATCGATGGATGAAGATTTGTATCTGCAGGCAACGCGATGGTTCGCTAAACACGGTTATGCCACCTTCCGTTTCAATCTGTACGGTGCAGAAAAAGGTGCGCGTCAGCTCATGGAGACGACACTCAAGACTCAAGCGACAGATATTGATACGATCGTCCGCTACTTCCGAAAGAAAGGATTCAAGAAGATATACCTCGCCGGGCACAGCTATGGCGGTCCAAGCATCCTGCTCTCATCGGATCAATCATTCGACCGTGCCGTGCTCTGGGACCCTTCGTATGAAATTTCGTTCACGAAGAAATACGCCGGCATGGCCCCTGCGCAATATTTGAAAGAGGTGAAGGGATATCTGATGCGTTGGGGTATCAATGTAGTCATTGGCAAAGAAATGGCTGATGAGGCGGACACGCTCAAATGGAATACTCTTTCAAAAGATTTCCGTGTGCCATTCAGAATAATCGCCGCTGAGAAAGGCGCGCTTCTCATCGGGGCTAAACAGTACGGTAAGGTTACTTCTGCAATGAATGATCTTGTTGTTCTTAAGAACGCCACACATTATTTCAACGACACGGACGATATGCGCGAGAAGCTGTTTGCGGCATCGGAGGAATGGTTTAGGAGGAATTAAAAGATATCCTCGTTTGGTAGAGGTCTCGGCATGATACTATATACAAATCATGTTCGATTCGATAACAGATTTTAAAAACAAGTTTCCATCATGGTATTCTTATTTCTATGCAACCAGAACAACTTGATCGATCGAAAGAATCGCTCGCTGTTTTTCGTGAACGTCTCAAACCGACAACGATAGTCGATCGGTATGACTTGCTTCTCGAGGACCTATTCCTCATACGGAATCCGCGCTTCAAGTTCATACCCGATCATACAAAAGAAGTCGAGGCGTTCACACGAGAATATCTCGGAGAGAAGTCGATAGAAGAAGTCGGTGAGTGGTTTTTCTTTCCGTGGAATAAGACACTTGCACATTATCTGCCACACGACGAACATCAAGAGATACGGACGGCACGTAATCGAAATATCATCACTAAGGATGAACAAGAGAAGCTGTATGGCCTCACCGTTGCCTATGCCGGCTTAAGTGTCGGGAGTCATGGCGCACTCACCTTTGCGCTCATGGGTGGCGCACGGCGTATCAAGATTGCCGACCCCGACGAAGTCTCCCCATCAAATCTCAACCGCATGCGGTTCGATTTCCTCGCGCTCGGACGCAAGAAGACTGATCTTGTGCGAGAGTATATCTATCAGCTGAATCCGTATGCAGAGATAGAAGTGTTCGACGAGGGAGCCACCGAAGAGACGATGGACGATTTCCTTAAAGGTGTAAATGTTCTCGTCGAAGAAACCGATAATCTCGAGATCAAGATTCGCTTGCGGCTCGCGGCTCGCGAAAAGAGTATCCCGGTTGTCATGGCAACCGATAACGGCGACAATATCATTGTCGAAGTTGAACGCTTCGATCTCGACAAGACCAAGTCGCTTTTCAATGGAGTCATTGGGAATGTGAATGTTGAGATGTTCAAATCTTTCACGCCGTCAGACTTGCCGAAGCTCGCAACGAAGATTGCCGGCCCAGAACTCGTAACTGAACGCATGATGAGCTCGCTTCTACAGGTAGGTCGCGAGATTTATTCGTGGCCCCAGCTCGGCGATGCGGCGACGCTCTCGGGTGTCGCTATTGCCTATATCTTGAAGCGGCTTGCGCTCGGAGAGGCAGTGAACGAGAAGAAGTGTGAGATCAGCCTCGATGCTATCCTCGATCCTGAACATCACGCGCCGCATAGCAAATCTCGCCGTGATAAAGCGCGAGCAGATTTCTTCGGTGCCATCGGCTTGTAGCACATGGATGAGACCTTCAAAGAAAAAATAGCGAAGATAGCGGCCGCTGCAGCCGCTGCACCATCGGGCGATAATTCACAGCCATGGAGATTCATCGCACGCACACCCAATATCCTTGAATTTCATGCGATGCCCGAGAAGGACAATGCTCTGCTTAATATCGACGAGAGTGGTACATTGATCGCGCTCGGAGCGGCCCTCCAGAATGCTGAGCTTGAAGCAAAATCACTCGGCCTTACTCCTACGTTGCGCTACAGCGATGAAGGGTCACTTGTCGCAGTGCTTATTTTACACGAGGAGGGTGTGCTCTCTGACGATGAACGAAAACTTCACAAAGCGATTCCGCTTCGGCATACGAATCGTAAGGCGTATGCACACCAACCGCTTGCAGGAGATGTGCGCGAAGCGTTACTCAAGAATGTCAAAGACGATACTGACGTTGAACTCGTCCTTGTCGAGTCGCCAGAAGAAATGCGGAGAGTCTCGCGCGCTCTCACGACGATGGAAGAAGTGGCACTTTCAAACGAAACGCTTCACGCGCTCTTCTTCGCAGATATCTTTTGGTCAGAAGCAGATAACTCGGCAGGGAAGCAGGGGCTCTATATCGATACGCTTGAATTACCGCCGCCGGCAAAAGCCGCTTTCCGTCTCTTGAAATATTGGCGTGTCACGAAAGCCCTTTCAAAAATCGGATTCCATAAAGTCGTGGCAGAAATGAATGCCCAACAGAATGCATCAGCTTCAGCGTTCGGTATTATAACCGCAGAGCGCTTGGGTCGGAGAGAGTATCTCGAGGCGGGAAGATTGCTTGAACGCATCTGGCTTCAGGCGACCGCGCACGGGTTGTCGATGCAGATCGTAACCGGTGTTACCTTCCTCGCGCGATCGGTTGTTGAGCCAGAAACGGCGAAACTTTTTAGCAAGGACCAGCTCGAAAACATGTCTGCCGCATATGGAGTACTCAAAGGACAGATCGCGATTGATCGCGAACCAGTGCTCGCGTTTCGTATTGGCACAGGAGGGAGTCCGACCGCGGTAAGTTATCGCCGTGCACCAGAGATAATCTTTGCCTGATTAAACATGAATACTGCTCCAAATGATCGAGATGTGCAAATTATAAATATAATTTCACGTCTTGAACAACTGCGTCCACATTCTGAACGTGAGAAGTATGCAATCGAGCAAAACGTAGCATTTTTCAAATCTATTCGATCAGTTGCGCTCTATCTTCAGTGGGTTTTTGGAGTGCGGAAGCATATACGTAGAGAAGATTTGCTTGAGATAAATGAGTTGCTTGCAGAACTTGACGAGATCTTTCATGCAAAAATGGCCGAGATCGAACGGCGTCCTAATCCTGGCATAGTTACTCCCGCTGTTGATTTTGTGACAGATCACGCGATACACATCTCTCATGGTGAGCGTGTGCGCCTCGTGTCACTTGGAAGCGGTAGCATGGAAATAGAACGACAAGCCATCGAACGACTGCAAAAAGGAGGATACACGTCCCCGATGACAATTGTCGGTCTGGATCTTGCGCCAAATGCCCGTGTGTATGCGGAAAAGAATCTTCGCTCGCTTGTGCAGGTTCGCGTGGTGCAAGAGACTCAATTAACAGAAGAAAGGATGTTCTCTTTAGAGAAAGAAACCAAAGAATCTGTACTGGTCATAATTGCAGACAACGATATATTCTCGCTTGCCTCTGAATTTACGCCCCATGTATTTGATCTTTCTATGACACTTCTCTTATTGCACCATCTCTCGACAGAAAAAAGAATTCAGCTTGTCAACATGATGCGGATTGTTGCTTCGCATACATTGAATTATGATGGGTACCGTAGTGAGATTGCTTTCCTGTTTCTTAGTCTCACTGGCTGGCATAGCCCGATATTTCTCAATGCAGCAGTTTTTTCGACGGTACGTTTTCCGAGTAAGTCCGAAGTGGTTCACTTACACTCAAACGCACAGATTACTTTTTACAAACATGGACACTATCGTGCAATTTTTCCCGCATAATCGTACATGGAGAATACCTTGATTGTTGGTTTGAATACGGGCCTTCTATCTGTCGCCGCAGTTGCCGCGCTTCTTATTTCTGTCGGGTTTGTCGTCTTTTCAAGCGATATGAAAAGTGTCACTCATCGGGCATTCTTCGCTCTCACGGGCGCGTCAGTTGTTTGGAGCCTTTTCAATTACGCCATCTACCAATCATCAGACACGATAGTTGTGCTTTGGCTATTGCGGTTCATTATGTTCTCTGCGACATGGTTTGCTTTTGCGTTATTTACTTTCTTCTTTGTTTTTCCGAATCGTGAGTATACATTTCCGGTATGGTACAGGTATGCCCTTCTTCCGGCAACTGTTGCTGTTTCTCTGTTGACTCTGACGCCGTTTGTCTTTGAAGCAATTGCGAGTTTTTCAGCCACTGGTCAAATCGAGCAAGTAGCAAACGGACTCGGGATTTTCGTCTTCGGAGCATTCGCTCTCATTCTTGACTTCAGTGCCATATTTTTATTTATACGAAAAACTTTACAGGCTCGAGGGTCTGCGGGAAGCCCGTACCGCCTCATCCTTACGGGAATTATAGTAACGATCTTACTCATCATCGTCTTCAGTTTTATATTTCCAGCGTTTCTGGGTAATTCAAGTTTGGTTGAGTATGGAACGCTCTTTCTGCTTCCTTTTACTGTACTCACAGCGTACGCGATTTATCATGATCAGATACTGAATGTTAAAGAAATAGCAACAGCCGTATTAGTGAGTATGCTAGCGACGGCTACTCTTGTAGAAGTAATATTTACGACAAATCCAATCCTCATTCTCTTCCGGACAAGTCTTTTTGTGCTCATCCTCATTGTTGGATTATTACTTGTGCGAGGTGTTGTAAGAGAGGTTCAACAACGCGAGAAGCTTGAGAAGCTCGCGGAAGAGCTTGAAAAGACCAACTCTCGGCAGGAGACGCTGATACACTTCATCGGGCATGAGGTGAAGGGATTCCTCACCAAGGCGGCGGGCACCTTCTCGGCGCTCGTCGAGGGCGATTTGGGCGAGGTGTCACCAACGGTAAAAGAGTTCGCCGAGCGCGCGCTCGCCGACACGCGCCACGGGGTCACGAGCGTGAGCGATATCTTGAAGGCGTCGAACTTGAAGAAGGGCACGGTCGAGTTCAAGAAAGAGCAGTTTGACCTCAAGACGCTCGTGGCCGAAGTGGTTGAGCGTGCGCGGCCGACCGCCGAAGGGAAGGGACTTACCTTCTCATTCGAAGCGGCGCAGGGGGAGTATCAAGTAGTTGGCGATCGCGAAGAGCTTGGCGACCATGTGCTCCGTAATCTCATCGACAATTCTATCAACTATACGCCATCGGGCTCTATTAGCATCTCGCTTGCGCGAGAAGACAAGAAGATTACATTCACCGTACGCGACACGGGCGTCGGTATCAGCGATGAGGACAAGACGCATCTCTTCACCGAGGGCGGCCACGGGAAGGAGTCGCAGAAGGTGAATGTCAATTCGACCGGCTTCGGCCTCTATATCGCGAAGAATATTATCACCGCGCAGGGGGGCACTATCCGCGCCGAGAGCGCGGGCGCTGGCAAGGGCTCAACCTTCATCGTTGAATTACCGGCATAATTTGGTAGAGTCATAGGACGGCCAGAGGCCGCACTTCGCCGGCGTAGCTCAGTTGGTTAGAGCGTAGCATTCATAAAGCTAAGGTCGCAGGTTCGATCCCTGCCGTCGGCACCAAAGAGAATCGGAAGAATCAACGATAGTATGAGCAGAGTGCACATCTTGTGTATATCTCTGGTTAGAGCAATGTCCTGTCATAGAATGGAGATATGCCAATGCGTCGGAAATTAAACCAAGATTTCTTCAAGACATGGTCGCCTGAGATGGCGTATGTGCTTGGATTCTTTGCGGCGGACGGTTCGATGATTCGCAATAACCGCGGAGGGCATTTTATCGAATTCCAGATAGCAGATCAAATTATTTTGCGTGCAATACGTGCGGCAGTCGGTTCAAATCACAAAATAACGAAGCGCATCGCGAACCTCCCTAATCGGAAAACACTCTATCGTTTGCAGATCGGGAGTCTCGAATGGTTCGGAGATTTGTCGCAACTCGGCTTTACTCAGCATAAGAGCAACACTTTGCAGTTTCCCGATGTGCCCGAGATCTACGTCGGTGATTTTGTTCGAGGATATTTTGACGGTGATGGGTGTATCTATTTTCGTAAGTTGCAGTATGCCGATCGTAAGAAGATGCGCCTCGTTCTGCTCGCACTCTTTACCAGCGGTTCACGCACATTCCTCGTATCGCTTTGGGAGTGTCTAAAAAGATATGGAGTCGAGGGTGGGTCTTTGAAGAAGAAAGCGCACGGATTTGAGCTGGTTTTCAGTCATCGAGACAGCGTTGCACTTTATCGGCTGATGTATCATACTGCCAATAGTGCAGATTTGCGGTTGCCAAGAAAATATCGACTTTTCACGAAGGCACTGAAGATTCTGTATCCAATGCGGTCGTAGCTCAGCTGGTTAAAGCGCCGCCCTGTCACGGCGGAGATCGTGGGTTCGAATCCCATCGACCGCGCAAATAGTAGACGTTCTATAATTCGTATTGTATACTCAAACAGGTCAAAATTGTCCTTCACAGATTATAGGAGTGCTTTATGAATAATCTATTTCCAGATGTTCTGGCAATTAAACGCGCCTTGCCGAAAGGTAAGACATTCGCTTTGGTTGGTGGCTGTTTCGACCTTCTGCATGTCGGGCATATTCATTTGCTCGAATATGCCGCATCGCTCGGGGACATCCTTGTGGTCGCGGTTCTTTCGGACGAGTACGCTCATGCATACAAGGGATCGTTTCGGCCGGTAATCAACCAGCAACAACGAGCGACAATGGTTGCGAGTGTGCGGTTTGCGGATTTCGTGTATGTATCGGATGTGAGTCCGAGCAGTCCCGACACCTTACAACTTCTCCAACCTGATTATGTCGTCTTTGGTGAAGAGTCCCGTACCACAGAGAAAATGCGTCGACGGATGGAAGCTCTCACAAGCTTCTCACCCGCAACGCAAATTCGATTCCTGCCTCGCTACGATGAAGAAATCGTTTCTACCAGTAGCATCATTGAGAAGATACGAAGCGTTACGAGTTGATCACTTTTGTTGCAATTCGTTCGCGCGCTTGAGGAACAGTGCGTCGCGAATGGTGTTGAAGCAGGTGTTGTAGAACTTCACTTCGCCGGCTCGCACTTTCTCTTCTTGTTGCGTGAGTAGCGTTATGGCCTCAGGCAAGGGCAACCATCGCACATAGGCGCCAATGTCAGCCTCGCCGTCGGTGAGGTTAGCGGTGCCGTGTGCGACGACCTTTGCAGAATAGCCGAAGCTAATGCAATGCTTGCTGTCGCGAGAACGGAAGTCCTCGGTTATGCCGAGCTCGTCCATGATCTCGACCGTACAGCCGGTTTCTTCTCGGCATTCGCGCCGTACGCCGTCGATGACGGACTCTCCTTCATCGATGCCACCACCGGGCAAGAGGAAGAAGTCATTCACCTTGTTGCCGATGAGTGCAATGTTGTTGTCTTCGTTGAAGATGACCGCCTTACCAGTCGGACGATCTTTCCAGACGATGCTTGATGTATCGAGCGCATCTGGGAAAATGTCTCGATCGCGGAGGACGAATAATGGCGTAGCGTTCATTAAAGCCCAGTCTACTGGAAAATCACGGAAAGCCAACTTGAAAGGAGTTGCTCGATGAAATATCCGAGAATTATCATTTGTCGTCATGCCGAGTCCATCGAGGACGTCGACAACAACATTTACGATGTACTTCCTGATCTTCAAATCCCGCTTACCGAGAAGGGAGTCCAGCAAGCTCACAATTTCGGCGCGGTCTTGGCGCAATTGCTGAAGGATAGTGCGTACACACGGTTCTACACTTCACCTGGCGTGCGTAATGTCCAAACGCTTCAGATCGTCCTGCCGAAACTTCCGAGTACCACCAACATTCATGTCGAGGTGGAACCCCTTATCGTCAAACAGGACTGGGGGACCATCACGGCAGAAAATAGGCCGGGAATCGAAGCGGAACGCTACAAGACGGGCGTGTTGCGATACACCTTTCCGACAGGAGAAAGTGCGGCAAGCTTGTTGTCGCGGCTATCTGCCTTCAAGGAGAAAGTCTTCGCGATACAAAAAGACTCTGCGCAGGACATCGTCGTCTTTTCGCACGGGTTTGAGTTCCGCGTCTTGCTGATGCTTATCATGGGATGGAAAGAAGAACTCTTTGAATCCTTCGGTAATCTCGGCAATTGCGAGTATCGAATACTCACGAGACAAGAAGACGGCGTATACCTTCTGAACAAGCCGCTTCGCAAACATGGACAGCCAATCACACGGCTTGCGTGAGGACAGTAGAAGCTCTTTCAACTAACACGAGAAGCTCGACGGATACCATACCGTTCGAGCTTTTCTTTTGCGCTAGCCTCGTGCTATTGTCTGCACAGTCGATCGGGGATATACAGATGTCCCTCGTGCTCTTGTATCGCAGTTCCAACAGCGTCTACTAAGGCGCGCAGTTGTTTTTGATCTTTGTTAATAAAAAGGAGCAGGTGCTATGAACGTCATGGGTATCGCAGTTCTCGCAATTTTCGCGTTCTTCTTCGTCACAACAAAAGGGTATGTGTGGGCATCCGATAGATTCTCTGTCGGATCACCATCGACACGGCATGTGTATTGGCTGTATCGGCACCCAGCTCTCGTCTGGCTTACGGACCGGCAGTTCGTCGTTTCGACGGTGCTTCTGTTCCAATATAAGAAGCTCGCGACGATGGCGCTCGCTCTCGCTCCGAGAGCAGATCGAGGGAAATGGGCGCTTCAGGTAGCCTGCGTGTCGGGAAATCTGACTGAGCGGCTGGCCGCGCAGTTTCGCGAGGGGAGAGTGCTGGTCTTCGATCTCGTCCAAGCTGGCATACACAATTCACGCGAGAAGCTGGTGCGAGCAGGCAGGGCAGATTCTGCCATATTCTTCCAAGGCGATGCCGCGAAGATGTCGATCCGATCGGGGTCTATGGACTACATTGTGGCGTTCTTTCTCTTTCATGAATTGCCGTCGGCAAAGAAGAAAGAGGTCTTTTACGAATGCCTACGGGTGCTCAAGCTTCATGGGAGATTCGTGTATGTGGAGTTCCATCGGCCGGACTCATTTCTCCTGCGCATGCTCGCACGGACGATCTTCGGATTGTTCGAACCGTATGCGCTCGAGATGTGGAGATGGCGCCCGACGGCACTGCTGAATCGGAAGGAGTATCTGGTAGAGCGAGAAACTGTGCTCGGTAGATATTTCCAAGTCGTCGCCGTTACCAAGCTGGCGAACGAATCCTCATAACCCACGCCCCGGCTCTGCCGGGGCGTTTTACCTTTGTTGTTGCCGTTCCCAAAAGCGAAGAAGTCGGGTAGTATGCACAAGTGCGCGTGCCGTTGTAGCTCAGCTGGTAGAGCAGCGCCATGGTAAGGCGCAGGTCGTCAGTTCAAACCTGACCAACGGCTCACTTTTGAAGAATCGATTTGTGTGATAGAAATAGAGAGTAAGAAAATCTGCCGCCTTAGCTCAGTTGGTAGAGCGACGGTATCGTAAACCGTAGGTCCCCAGTTCAAACCTGGGAGGCGGCTCAAAAAGTGGTATACTTACCGATATGAATATGGAACATATGCCAGTTGGGAAGAGAGTAGAAGAATTGCGTAGAGAACACGCATTTGACGATCTGAAGCTTAAGATGGAAATTGGATCAAATGAAGTCCCGTCAACTGCGGGCATTGAGGTTGAAGATGCAGAAGAGATAGAGATTTCCCCAACGATTCATTAGTACATGAACGACGCGCCAGAACAGCGGCTCGCCGAGCTTGAAGCGTTGATGGCGTCGCCCGACTTTTGGGCTGACAAAGACGCGGCGCAAGCGCTCGTCAAGGAGTATCAATCGCTCAAAGAGGGCGGTTCGGGCGACCCGCACGATGCGGGCGATGCGACTCTCGCTATCCTCGCGGGCGCGGGCGGTGACGACGCTGAGGACTTCGCGCGCCTGTTGCGCCGCATGTACGAGGGCTATGCCACCTTGAAGGGATGGTGCGTGCGGGAGCTCCACGCGAACGAGAATGATCAGGGCGGCTATCGCAACCTCCTGCTTGAGATACAGGGCGCAGGCGTGTATGGACGGCTGAAGCACGAGGCGGGCGTGCACCGGCTCGTGCGCATTTCGCCATTCAATGCGAATGCGAAGCGGCAGACGAGCTTCGCGCTTGTCGAGGTGCTCCCGATGCTCGTCGCCGGCGACAAGGTCGAGCTCAAGCCGGACGATATCGAGATGACCTTCGCGCGCTCGGGCGGCGCGGGCGGGCAGAATGTGAACAAAGTCGAGACGGCGGTGCGCATCCTGCACAAGCCGACTAATCTCGCGGTCCATGTCTCGAGCGAACGGACCCAGCTTGCCAACCGCGAGAAGGCGATGGAGCTCTTGAAGGCAAAAATATTCGCCCGCGATGAAGCCGAGCGGCAAGCCATTGCGAAGGGGCGCTCAATCGCCGCGACGACCGCCAACGAGTGGGGGAGCCAGATCCGCTCCTATGTCCTCCACCCCTACAAGATGGTCAAGGACCACCGCACCGGCTTTGAATCCTCTAATCCCGAGCGCGTCCTCGAGGGCGACCTCGACGGCTTCATAGACGCTGCGGGCACGGGTGCGGTACAATAAGCGGGACGCATGATTTACTTCGACAAGGTAACAAAACAGTATGGCGATACCTCGGTCCTCGAGGACATCACGCTCTCCGTCGCCCCCAAAGAATTCGTTTCTATCGTCGGGCACTCGGGCGCGGGCAAGACCACCCTGCTGAAGCTTCTCCTCGCCGAAGAACGCCCGACCGAGGGGAGCGTCTTCTTCGAATCTATCGACGTGAACGATCTGCCGAACTCGGCCTTGCACCATTATCGCCGCAAGATCGGCATGGTCTTCCAGGACTTCCGCCTTATCCCGAACAAGACCGCGTATGAGAATATCGCCTTCGCGATGGAGGCGGCGGGGCGCACGGACGATGAGATCGCGAGCGACGTGCCGTACATCCTCGAGCTCGTGAATCTCGCCGACAAAGCGCGGCACTTCCCGACCCAGCTCTCGGGCGGCGAGCAGCAGCGCATCGCTATCGGCCGCGCCATCGTCAACCAGCCCGACCTCATCGTCGCCGACGAGCCGACGGGCAACCTCGATCCGATCAACACCTATGAGATCGTCGAGATATTGAAGAAGATCAACGAGCTCGGGACGACCATCATCATCACGACGCACAACAAGGGCGTCGTCGATGCGGTCGGCGGCCGCGTCGTGACGATCGATCGCGGCCGCGTCGTGCGCGATGATACGAGCGGGAAATATATCTTATAACACTATGAACTGGATGATCATCAAGCGGGTGCTCATGAGCGGCAGTAAAAATTTCGTGCGCGGCGGCGCGGTCTCGGCGGCGACCGTTATCATTATGACGGTCACGCTCTCTATTATCGGCTCGCTCATCTTCCTCTCGGCGCTCCTCACCTTCACGCTGACGACCATTAAGAACAAGGTCGATGTCTCGGCCTATTTCGTCACCTCGGCCGCAGAGAGCGATATTCTCGCCGTGAAGAGCCAGCTCGAGAAACTGCCCCAGGTCGAACAGGTGGTCTACACCTCGGCGGAGGCGGCGCTCGCCGCCTTCCGCGACCGTCATGCGAGCGACCAGCTCACGCTCCAGGCGCTCCAGGCGCTTGGCGGGAATCCACTCGACGCGTCACTTGAGATCCGTGCGAAGGACCCGTCTGAATACGCGAGCGTTGTGAGTTTTCTCGAATCATCGCCGACCTTGTCGAGCGGCGGCGTCTCGATTATCGATCGGGTCAACTATGCCCAGAACAAAGAGGTCATCGACCGTCTCTCGCTCGCTATACAGGCGACCCGCGAGATCGGCTTCGCTGTCGTCCTGATCTTCGCCATCGCGTCGATCCTTATCGCTTTTGCGACCATTCGTCTCGCTATCTATATCGCTAAAGACGAGATTGCGGTTATGCGGCTCGTTGGCGCTAGCAATGCGTATGTGCAAGGACCCTTCATCGTGACGGGCGTCATAACGGGGGTTGTCGCCGCCACTCTCGTTCTCCTCATCCTCTGGCCAGTTACCTGGTATGTTGGAGCGAAGACGACCGCATGGTTCGGCGGCTTCAGCCTCGCCGCGTACTACGGGGGGCATTTCCCGCTCGTCTTCAGTATTATCATGCTCTCGAGTATCGTTCTCGGTGGTGTGGCATCGGTGCTCGCTATCCGCAAATATTTGAACGTATAAAGAAATAATCATGGCAAAGGCAAAAGAGAGTCACAAATATATCTTCGTTATTGGCGGTGTGATGAGCGGGGTCGGGAAGGGCATCGCTGCCTCTTCGATGGCGCTCCTCTTGCAAGAGAAGGGTTATGCCGCGAATCTCGTGAAGGTCGACCCATATCTGAATGTTGACGCGGGGACGATGAATCCGACCGAGCATGGTGAAGTCTTCGTGCTCTCCTCGGGGCTCGAGACCGATCAGGACATGGGCAACTATGAGCGCTTCCTCAATCGCGATCTCGGCGCCTCAGATTATATGACGAGCGGCATGGTGTATCAGTCGGTCATCGCCGCCGAGCGCGCGCTCAAGTATGGCGGCAAGTGCGTCGAGGCGATACCGCATGTGCGCGACGAGATCCTACGCCGCTTCACGGCCGCGGCCGACGAGAGCGGGAGCCGCGTGTCGGTCGTCGAGATCGGCGGGACCGTGGGCGACTTCCAGAACGCGCTCTTCATCGAGGCGGCGCGCGTGCTCAAGATGCAGCAGCCCGACGATGTCGTCTTCGTCATGGTCTCGTATCTGCCAGTGCCGGGTACACTCGGTGAGATGAAGACGAAGCCGACGCAGAACGCCGTCCGCCAGCTCAACTCCTACGGCGTCCAGCCGGACTTCCTCATCGCGCGCGCCAATCATCCGATCGACGACAAGCGCAAGGAGAAAATAGCCATCGCCTGCTCGGTGCGCGCCGACCACGTCATCAGCGCGCCCGACATCGAGAGCATCTATGAAGTGCCGTGCAATTTTGAAAAGGACAAGTTCGCCGACATGTTGGTGAAGGCGCTCAATCTCCCGAACGGGAAGAAGGTCGCGCTCACCGCGTGGAAGAAGTTCGTACGCATGGCGACGAAAGAGGGCTTACCCGAAGTGAACATCGCCATCGTCGGGAAATATTTCACCACGGGCGACTTCATCCTCTCCGACGCGTACCTCTCGGTCATCGAGGCGTTGAAGTTCTCGGCCGCAGTGCTCGGCGTGAAGCCGCGCATCCACTGGCTGAACGCGCGCGATTTTGAAAAGGAGAAGGGCACGACCGCGCTCGCGAGCTACGACGGGATCATCGTGCCGGGCGGCTTCGGCGAGACCGGCATCGAGGGGAAGATCGCGGCGATCGAATACGCGCGCACCAAGAAGATCCCCTACTTCGGCCTCTGCTACGGCATGCAGCTCATGGTTATTGAATACGCGCGGCACGTCGCGGGGCTTGCGGGCGCGCATACCACCGAGATCAATTCGAAGACGCCGCACCCGGTGGTCGCTATTATGGAGGCGCAGAAGGAGAAGCTTGTCCACGAGGACTACGGTGGCTCGATGCGGCTCGGCGCGTATCCGGCGAATTTGAAGAAAGGCACGCTCGCGTATGAAGCCTACAAAAAGCCGCTCGTGAGCGAACGTCATCGCCATCGTTATGAGATCAGCCCGGACTATACCGAGCGGCTCACCGCAAGCGGTCTCGTCTTCTCAGGTACCAGCCCGAGCGGCGTCCTTATGGAGATAGCCGAGCTCCCGCGCGATACGCATCCCTTCATGCTCGGGACGCAGTTCCACCCCGAGCTCCAAGCCCGCCCGCTCGCCCCGCACCCGCTCTTTACCGCCTTCCTCAAAGCCGCGATTGCCAAAAAAGGGAATAGCTAAAGGCAGGTCGAGTTATACACCCATACGCCCTTGTTTTCCGCCCCCCCCCAGCATAATGAGGGTATGCATATATTATATAAAGTTCGGTTTAAAGAAAGAAACGGGAGGCTGAACTAAGCGCCATCCCTCAGCAGTTTCGATATAACCTTGAAGCGGCGGTCTCTGCGCAACCCATGATGCACGGACAGTTTCTTCTTGAGCGCCGA
>JAHFML010000005.1:0-180 GCA_023269085.1 bacterium
AGTACCCCCCCCACAATCTCAATACACTTAATGTACCTATTTAAGCATTTGTATGTATAGTACATACATGTGTTTAGTATTTACCCATTGCACGTATGTAAGCACATGTATGTACTACTTACCTAAGCAATTGTATGTACGGCCTTAACACCTGTACATATTAGTGTGTGGCGGGTAACT
>JAHFML010000005.1:190-10502 GCA_023269085.1 bacterium
GTGGTACTCGCCACGGTACGTGCTATTACGCGCATCACATCTTATTCAGATGCTCAGTCGCGTTTGTTATTGTTTATTTTATTAAATAGTATTTACGCGAGTAAGCGAGTAACATTGGTGCCGTGTCCTCTTACGACACTTGAGAAAGCGCATCCGCGATTGCAGATGTTTGCGAAAGCGCATTTTCGTTTTTTTCGATAAGTTCCACACGCGCGAAGTAGCCGACAACACAAGATGGCGACTGCATCAACTCTACCGCGCAGCCGCCGCCCGAGTCGCGAAAACGACGCAACCGCCAGCCACCAGCTTAACCGCGCCGCATCTCCGCCACTCGACCAAACGGTGCGGTTCCCCCTCCTTGACCCCCTGCACCTGTACACTTCTGGTAAAGCGCGCGACTCGATTTTTCTGACCGCTGCGGCGCGCCAAATCGCAGCTTCCCGCACCTCTCTCTCCGCACTTACTTCCCAATCTTCCTCATTCGCTCGAATCCCTTCCCCCGCATAGCAGTGCGCCCACCGCCTGTCGCATAACTCGCGCCGCCCATCGCCATCTCCCACGCGCACTCACTCTTCGCGCTCAAGCCATCGCGTTGAAAATGTAGGAGAAGTATTCCTGCAGACGCTTTCGCGATTCGCGGATCAGCTGGCTGCGCAGTCCGCTGCACAGTCAGACGCACAGCTCTCCGCGCTTTCAGCAGTCATGCAGCGCCTTGAAACGCTGCACCCCGCGCTTTCGCCAAGCCAGCCGAACCGCATCTACCAGCCGGCAATCGCGTCGCATCCGCAAACTCCACGCGCCTCTCCAATTCCGCAACCGCTTCCTCCTCAGAACGCGTCTGTCTCTCTTTCTGTAGCCGGTGCGTTTCTGGTGTTTTCTTCTCAGTTTCTCGAGCGCCCACTTGCACTAGATTCACACGCCGTTGCGCATGCGCCACTTGGCGAGGCGCAGCAGTCACAGCTGTCTGCGCCGTCTCCGCGGCACGACATGCGCGTGCAGCTGGGTGCAACACCCCAGCACTCCCCTTTTTCGCGCGTCCCCCCTGCAAATCTTGCGTCGTCTCATGCGCTTTCCGCGTCGGTGAATTTAGCAGCGAGCCCACAGTTGGGGCTCCTGCCGCTTTCGCGTCCGCTTTCGCTTGAATCGCACTCACTCTTTCCAGTACAGTACTCGCAGAGCGCCTCGCGCGTCGCGAGCACTGTGGTGGCGCCAGCTTTGTCACTGCCGGGCACCACACCAGCGCTTCACTCAGTCGCGCCGTTCGTTGCGACACAGCCTGTTGCGCTGCAGCCGTTCTCGTGTTTACAGTACGGGGCTGCGTCAATGCAGTCAACTTCTCAAGCCGGAGCGCCTGGTGTTGAGAGCGCTCACCCCGCGTCGCAAGTTGGAGCGCCTGTCGTTCAGTGCGCTCAGCTCGTGCCGCAAGTCGAAGCGCCGCTTGCAATGGGCGCTCAAGTTGCAAATGAAGGAGTGCACACCACCATGTGCACTCAACCAGCGTTTGCTGAAGGAACGCTGTTCGTCACTCGCGTTTCATCCGCACTTCAAGTCGGAGCGCCGCTCGTCATGGGCGCTCAAGCCGCGTTGCCAGTCGGGGCGCAGTTGTCTGAGCTCGCCGTCGACTAAGACGACAATGACGCGAATACGCTTTTCAAGTTGGCGTCTCGCGCGCGTTTTTGCGAGTCGGCCGGCAACAAGATCAAGGGATTTGTTGCCGACCTCGAGCTGTACCTGCGTATGTGCGGTCGCCCTGTGCACCGATGGGGCTACTTTCTCATGGCTTCGCTTGGCGCAGAGGAAGCAGAGAAAGTAAGGCGCTCTTATCTCGCAGACGCAATTGCGGATTATCCGAAGTTTAAGAGCGGTGTTGAGACGCTCTTTGGAAAGTTTGAATTTGAAGTTTCTTTCCGCGCGCAGCACTGCACTCACGTGCTGAATCAATCGCCGCGTATGCTGCACGCACCACAGAAGTCTGCTCGAAAGCGTATCCCGCATTCGCGACAGAGACGAAACTTTCACTCGCGGTGTACCACTTCATCGCAGCTCTCGCAGACGCAACCACGCGCGACTACCTGCTGCATGACCGCGCGCTTCGGACGTTAACTTGGCTAAAGTGTGTGCAGATGGCGCAAGCCTGCGAAGCATCGCGACTTTCGCCGCACGCACCTGCGACTGCCGCTGCGACCGCGAGTAAGAAGGTCGCAGAACCCACAATCGCTTCGAGCACGTGCGCGCCTGCCGAAAACACTGTCGCGCTTGCGTGGTAACCCAAGAGTGCACGCGATGGGCGTGTGAAAGGCAGTGCGCACTCTTCCCGCAAAGACAATCAGCGCGCCCACACGAGTGCACCGCGATCTTCGCACCCGCAACAGAATGCGCTTTCGTCCGCATCGCGTGAACCACCTCCGCCGTACGCGAGTCAAGACAATGCGAATCACGCGCTCGCCGATCAACAGAAGAATTCCGGGAAGCCGCGCGCGATTACATGTTTCAAGTGCGGCAAGAGCAGTCACGTTGCATCATCCCGCAACTCGGACGCGCGATCCGCACGTAAGTGTTATGCGTGTGGTGGCATTGGCCACATGGCTCGCGATTGCGCAACCCGAGCTGCTAAAGTGAAAGCGCAGTCGAGCTCCTCAACTTCAAACGCTGTTGCATAAGCAGGCAAAGGCGCTGCGCAAGTCTTCGCGGCTGCTGCGATTGCTGGAGTGCGCATTCTCGACGCGCTCATCGACACTGGCTCCGCGTTTTCAATGCTGACCAGTGCCATGTACAGCAGACTGCCACACGCGCCTGCGATTCAACCCTTCACACGCGCTGCACCTGATGTCATTGGCGTTGGAGGCGCAAGTGCAGAAATCCGCGGGTACGTAGATGCGCCTGTTGAAATCGCTGGAGTCGAGGTACACCATCCGCTGCTGCTTGTGGTGGAGGGACTCGCGTTTCCCCTCCTCATAGGCACTGACATCCTGCGCGAGCACGGTGCAGTCCTGACGTTGGACGAATCTGCGCCTGTGCGACTCCGCATTCGCGAATGCGCAGTCTGCCGCGAACAGTGAACGGAACTGCCTGCTGTCCCACCCCCAGCCCCCCTCACTGCGTGTGCAGCGTGTAGCGCCGTCATCGAGCTCTGCACGGCCGCATTCATTCGCGTGAAGGCCCCCAACGCGCTGTGCAAGGAGCTCAACATCTCCGCAGAACCAATCGCCTCGTTGCTCGAGAAACATGGCTGTGCCGCAGTCCCTTCAATCCACTCGCCTGCCGAATCTGTCTTCTACCTGCCAATCGCGAATCCTTCAAACGCGCGTGTCGAAATCGCGGCTAGCACCTCTGTCGCAGCAATCGCGCCTGTTGCACTCGCCCCCAACTCCCTCTCTACCGCCGCGATGACCCCGCAGCTATCGCGTAACGAGAAACTCCGCAAAGTGCTGCGCGAGCTGTAAATCGAGTCACTCCCCGACTCCACTCCCCACAAGCGCCCTCTCGTCTCGCTCGTGTGCAAGTATCTCGATGTTTTTGCGGAAAGCGATTCAGATGTTGGCACTACTAGCCTCGCATTCCATGAGATTGATGCCGCAGACACGCGCCCGCTCAGACAGCCTGTGCGTCGCCTGCCGTATGGCGAAGTACGCGAAGCAGTCGTGAAGGAGATCGAGAAGTTGACAAACGCTGGCATTGCGCGGCCGTCTACTTCGCCCTGGGCGTCACCTGTCGTACTGGTGCGCAAGAAGGATGGCGGCTGGCGCATGTGCGTTGACTATCGCCGGCTCAAAACAGTCACAAAGTTCGACTGTTTCCCGCTACCGCGTTTGGACGAAGCGCTTGACGCGTTTGCAGGCGCGACTGTGTTTTCTTCACTCGACCTCGCGATGGCGTATCATCAAGTGCCTGTCAGACCCACTGATGTCGAAAAGACAGCATTCATTACGCATGTCGGCCTGTTCGAAATGGCGAAGATGCCGTTTGGCCTCTGTAATGCGCAATCGACTTATCAGCGCCTGATGATAAGCGTTTTGCAGGCTTGATCGGCCGAATCTGTATCGCGTATTTAGACGATGTAATCGTCTTTTCCAAGCGCCGCTCTGAGCATGTGAACGACTTGCGAGCCGTTCTCGATCGCATTCGCGACGCTGGCCTCAAACTCAAACCCACGAAGTGCAAGCTGTATTGCGAACAAGTGTTATATTTGGGGCACGTTATATCAGCCGCTGGCATGTCGCCGGACCCCGCGAAATTGCGTGTTCTTGCAGATTGTACGCTTCCCACAACTGTCCGCGAATTGCAGTCCTTCCTCGGCTTTGTGAACTTCTATTCCGATTTTATCGATGAGCAGACCGCGCTGACCTCTTCGCTGTATGATCTCACATCCGCACGTAAGGGCACCGAACCAGTGCATTTTTCTGCAGAGGACATCTAGCGATTTGCCGAGCTCAAGCGCCGTCTTTGCGTCGCACGGCGTCTCGCGCATCCGAATCTCGAGTCGCCCTTCACGCTGTACACAGACGCCTCAAAGATTGCTGTCGGAGCAGTGCTGTTACAGCGCGATGCGGCTGGATGTTAAACGCGCGATTTCATTTTACTCCAAGAAGTTGTCGTCCGCGCAGAGGAATTATTCTACCTACGAGCGCGAGTGCCTTGCTGTCATCTTTGCGCTTGAACACTTCAGAGTGTACCTCCTTCCGCGTCCGTTCCGCTTGCGTACAGACCATCGCGCACTGCAGTGGCTCTTCTCAAAGGAGCCCAAGGCGTCGGCGAGAATCCCGGATGGCTCGCGACGCTCATGGAGTACCCGATGCAGATCGAGTACGTGCGCGGCTGTGAAAACGCGATCGCGGATGCGCTTTCCCGCTTGGACTCAATATCGATTGATGCTGAAGTGCCTGCAGAACTCGCAAGAGGCGTCCCCTCATACGCGTGCCCAGTCGCTGAAGCTGACCGCCTCGACGCGCGTGTCGACTGGATCGCGCAGCATAGCGTTGATCCTACAATCGCACGAGTCATCCACCTCCTAAATGCCAACGCGCGCGCCGACGCGGACGAGCTCGAAGCAAATCCTGCGCTGAAATCCTTCGCAGACGCATGGCCTCAATTTGTTGTTGAAGACGCGCTCCTCAAGCACTGTAACGAGCGCGCCATCTCTACGCGTATTGTCGTACCTGCTGCGCTTCGCGAAGAAGTGTTCCGCGCCTTGCACGAACCCGCGCATCACGGCTATGAGGCGACTTTGCGCCGCATCGCACAACGCTTTTGGTGGCCGCACGTCCGCGGAGATGTATCTGCGTTTGTGAAAGCGTGTGAAGTATGCGATCGCGACCGCAACTCCAACCCGGTGCCACGCGCGCCTCTGGGCCACCTCCCAGCCAATCAACCCTTTGGCACGCTCTACATTGATATAATAGGCGGCCAAGGCTCGCTCTCGCTCGGGCCGTCTCCCAAATCCATATTGACAATGATTGACGGCCTCACCGGCTGGGCTGAGGCAGTTCCAATCGCGGATCAGAATGCCGCTACATGCGCTCGCGCAGTCTACGCGGAGTGGATCGCGCGTTATGGCGTGCCAGAGCAGTTTCATTCAGATCGCGGCACGCAGTTTTAATCAGCGCTTTTCGCAGAGTTGTGCGCGTCCTTCGGGGTCGACAAGAAGCGCACCACCGCATACGAATGGAAATCCGCAAGAAGCGCCCGCAAGCGAATGGAAAGTGCGAGCGGTTCAACCACACGCTAGTCGCAATGCTCCGCCGCGCTGTGCAACGCAGACCGACGACTTGGAGCCGCTTCTCGCGCCTGTACTCCAGTCGTACCGTTCAACAGTGTCTGAGGCGACGGGCTTCACGCCATACCGCCTCGCGTTCGGCCGAAAGATGCGTTTGCCCGTCTATCTCGGCATGCCGCTGCCGGAACCGCCCCGCGACCTGGACACATTTTCGTCTGAACTCGCCGAGGACCTGGAATGGTCCTACAGAATCGCGCGTGAAGTCATTGGGCACGGGCACAAGCGCGCTGAGAGTTGCTACAATGAACGCGTTGTGGAGCGCGCCTATCAGCCTGGCTGCTTCGTTGGCGTATTGCAGCATGCGCGCAATCGCAATGTTCCATCAACGCTCGACACTCAGTACTCCGGCTCGTGCGAAGCGCTGGAAGTACGCGGCGCGCTGTGACACTGCGCGAACTCGTACACAGCGCGTCTACACTGCGAACCATGACGCGGTCCGCAGGTCGAAAATGACGCGCCCCGCCTACCGCAAGCGCCTCAAGCGCGTGCTGCTCCACATCCTCTAATGCCGCATGTCGCGCCTCCGCCTCCTCACAATGCGCCGCCTTGCCAAGTCCAGGCGCAGCCCTAACCAGCGCCGCACGCAGCACCCCCACAACCTCAACCCCCTGCGAATGCGCTTGCTCCACAGCCGCAGCCGCAAGCGATACAGCAAGCGTCTCCACCTTTAGCCCTTCTGCCCACAACGCATCCGCAGCCCCCTCTTCGTGCGAACCAGCAAGCGAGAGCGCCTGCTGCAACAAGGCGACGTGCGCCTGCACCTCCAGAATCGCGTAAGGCGAGTTCTCTCCCGCCGTTTGGCTCGCCTGCCGTGCTACCGCCGCATCCGCTCTATAAGAAGAAAGTACGCCACAACGCTCGCCGCGGTACTCATGCGCCTGCACCCCAACCACCCGCTCCAGTCACGCAGAGCACGCAGGCGCTGCAAGTGCCGTCACTTTTAAATTTGCGATTAAATGCACCCCCTCCCCAATCGTGAAGTCGTGTCCGCAGCCACTCATGTCTGTTCGAGTGGACACTCCACCTCCGCCGAGTGTAACCGCCGCGCAACCGCCTGTACAGGAGTATGCGAGTGCTTAACAGCACTTGGCTCTGCTCCGGAAGAAACCCCGCGTTGCTATGCGCATTCTGAGTGCAAATGACAACTCTCAATGCAGCGCGTCCGCGTATGGTGGCTACAGCGCATCCGCCGGGTCTACAACAACGCCACGCGCATCCGCTGAGCCGCCTTCGCCTTCAAGCGCATTTGCGAGCACCGCGTTAAGCGTAAGCGCAGCCGCATCTTTGCGTGTGTACTGTTACGCGCTTTCGTTTCGCGCAGCAGAAGTCCAAGAGAATTCTGGGCTGCTGCGCCCCGCAACTGTGCATTAGAATGTTCCAAACGCTCACGCGCTGCTCGCCACGTCACCGCACGCCGCAATCACTCGAGTGCAAGGGGTCGAAGACCACTTGACCAAGCGCATTTGCAAGAGAACTGTGGTAGCGCGTGCACCTGAACAATTTCCGAGAATCGCGTGCACCGCGCAACCCTGTGCATTGAACTGCGCACGACCTTCGCGAAACGACTTGTTTACTTCGTGCGCACCGCCACCTCGTGATGACCTACTGCCCACCAGCGAGTGCGATCTCACGCCCACAGTGTTGCCTGAGTGGCAACACTCGCACTGTAACGCGATTGCGCAAGATTGCGGTTTCTTTACGCGTTAGCGAAGTGATGTGCGTAGTTCCACGATACCTAACTTCGAACAACTTTACATAAAGTGGAGCCCGCAGCATTCGCCATTTATTTCTTTTTCATTCGCGAAGTCTAATTTTTCAGTCGTAAAACGTTGTTTGCGTTTGCAATGAATGCGAATGCGGAAGAGAAGTTGCTTGATGGCGTTGTGATTCGGAGAGTGCAAGTCGACGACATTACTATCAAGCACTTTCGCGAATGCGCTGTCTTCGATGTGTGTGTTGACAACATTGACCGCGCGTTCTTTGCGTTTCTTGCGAGTGAAGGTTTCAACACGCTACGCGAGTCGCTGCAAGCGCGCATCACTGCTATCGGCCAGCCGCTTGGAGCGCTCTACAGCAACGCGCTTATCGCAGCCGACGTCGACGCGCACGAGCTGAACGTCCGCTCGCTCGCCAGCGACTCGACCGTCGTGCTCGCCTACCGCGTCAAGGTGTACTCGCAGCGAGCCGCGAAAGACCTCAGAGATGTGCTCCTCATGCATTACGAGGAGAACGACTTCGCGAGCCGCTTCATCATTAAGTACTGGCGAGCAGCCGACGTCAGCTTCTCGCCATCAACGGTTCGTGTACCTCTTTTTCGGCCCCCCGCTAGCAGCCCACTCCCGCACCTGCGCACTGCCCTCTCCACTACTCTACCCCCGTTAAACCTTAACCTCACGCTCACCCCCTGCTCGCACGCGCAATTCTCGAGCTCCTCACGCGCGAGCTCGTCTCATTTGACTTCTCCCGCCCCATTCGGCCACCCCTCGCGACTCACGGAAGCCGCAATCGCCGCAGCCGCGTTGCGTGAGCAGTTAGAGCAGGCTGGTCACTTCCAGTTCCCTGCCACTTCAGACGCGATCGGCTTTAGGCAACAACCACCTGGCGAACCCGCGACTGCCACTGGCCTCTCCGTGCGTCCGCGCAGACGCTCTGGACCCCCAGCAGCCGCAGTTTCCGCCGTCCAACCGCAAGTTCAGCCGACCGCACCCCCAGGCCCTGTCTCCAACTCGCCCACGCGCATTCAGCCTGCCGCAGCTGCAGGCCCCGCAACGCCACCACCTGCTCAAGTTGCACCTGCCGTAGTGCCGTCTCAGGTAATAAAGCATTCGCCCCCACACGCACCACACCCCACTCTCGTCCCTTCCCTCTCACTGAATCGCATCGCAGAACCACTTCCGCCAGTCGCGAACTGAGTCGCGAGTGGCACGTCGTTGTTGAGCCCAACTCGCCACCCTCTCTCACTCGGCTGCGCGGAGTATCATGCGCGGGACGCGAAGACACACCCGCCTCAGAAGCGCGAGTCTGCGAATGCGCCTGCTGCAGTGTCATCTC
This sequence comes from bacterium, assembly GCA_023269085.1. GTDB lineage: Bacteria > Patescibacteriota > Minisyncoccia > Phycocordibacterales > Phycocordibacteraceae > C7867-001. The sequence goes on from JAHFML010000005.1 coordinate 9,015, forward strand.
GGGCCCAGAAGCCTGAGAGTGCGAAAGCGCCTTCGCAGCGAATCGAAAGTGAACGGCCGAGTACGCCGCCTCTGCCTGCGTTGGCTGCCTTGCAGAAGAGCGTCGTCTCCGCTTCCTCCTCCACGTCAATTGCGGTTGCGCAGTCGTCCCCTAAGTCGCGCAAGTCGCGCTTGCGTAAACGTCGTGTGGAGACGGCAAGCCCTACTCCAGTATCCGCTGCAAAGCAAGCGACCACGAGCGGCCCGGTGGTTCCGCACCCGGCCACTCGTGCTGCCTCGAAGTCGACTACAGCGGCCTCCTCCTCTGCCATTGCGTCGTCCGTGAAAGCGCCTTCCGCCACTGCAAAGTCGACAGGCGCTGCTTTGCATGCAGACTTGACTCAGTTCGCGCGTCCGCCTTCGCGTGAGTCGTCTGCATCGCCTCACCCACTACAGATCGCGGAAGCGTCTTCACGAGGTGACCGGACGCCCATGCCAAGCGCGAGTTCGCCGCCGTTGTCGGACGTGACCGCAAGCGCCGACCCAGTGATTGTGTTAGACGACGACACGCCGTCTGAACACGCACTCGAGCCGCAAAAGGATGAAGCAGGCGCGTGGGATAAGCCTTCGCATTCTCACAGTGCACACGACTCAGCAAGCGCAACTGATGTGCACTTGCGCCCGTCTTCTGCTCTCGCGGTTGCGTCTATTTTGAGCATAGCGGTAATGCAGGCGCCCCTGCTGGCTGTGACAACCGCGTCGTGTGCAGCGCCGCTTCTGCATGCGACTGTCTCTGTTTCTACTTCAAGTGCGAGTTCGCGCGTCTTTGCGGTTGCGCTTTTCGCCACTGCCGTTGCGTCTTCCTCACGCGCACGCACTCGCTGCCCCTCTCCAAATCAGCCAGACTCAGAGTCGTGGGTCCCTACTTCTTTGATTCGCCCGCTCGTGTGGTCGCCCGCACCAGCTGCGTCTTAACTTGACACCTTGCCGCAGCTGCAGCGCGGGTCGATCTCTTCAAGTGCGTCGCGCGCATTCGCCGGCCCAGTGCCGCAGCCATCACCATCCGCGAGCTCGTTTGCCCACCGGGCGATGGATATCAATCCGAAGGAGCACGCGGTCGCGATTGTCATTGACGCGACGCGTTACAAAGCGTACAGCTACAATGGCCTTTACTTCAAGCTTGTGCGCCGCGTCGTCGTGTTCGACCAGAAAGGCATACTCGCCGATTGGCGCGTGCAGTGCGAGGCCCCCACACTCATAACGCAAGATGACCCGCACAACGCGTCAGACCTCGAGATCGAGTGCCGCCTGCCGCTAATGACGTACACCGAAACGCTGCATGAGCTGTCGCAGATCCTCGATCGCAAGTACATCGCATTCCACGATCGCGATAGCGTATTAGATGCGCTGCGTCTGTAGCTGCCGCTCAATCGCACGACAGACATTGGCCAGAACATCTACATTCGCAACTATGCGCTTCGCGTTAATGGCAACTGCTGGTGCCGATCGC
>JAHFML010000004.1 GCA_023269085.1 bacterium
AGTCACCGCATTGGGGGCAGATGCGGCCTTTTTTTAAAGTGCATATTAAATATTCGTGATATTGGCTTGTATGTACGCCACCATACTCCTAAATCAGCCTCCCGAAAGTTTCTTTAACCGCAGATTCATAGCACAAACCTCAACCTGAAAGGAGAATAATCATGGACAAGCATGTGTCCGTTGGAAAGTTGATTGTCTTGATGCTTGCTCTCATCGTCCTGCTGTATGCGGGCGGTGTCATCAAGCAGTACTTGTCGCCAGTGCATGTCGACAAGGTCATCGAAATCGCTGACGTCGCGGCAACCGCCGCGAGCAGTATCGACCGGAAAGACAACATCGCCGCCAGAATCGCCTTCAACAAAACACAGGCGGAGATCTGCGCCGCCGACCATGCGAAATGTATTGGCGGATTCGTGAAGGTCGCGGATTCAGGCAATCTGCTGCTCATCGCCGAATGCACCACCGCGTGCAGTGCCGATGAAATCGGGGCCGAGAATATCGCGGCCAGTATTGGCGAGCCGTCGCTCTTGGGGCAGTATGAATACTTGCTGTTCCCCGGCGACATTGGTTGGGAAAATTCGGTCCGGCAGTTTGAGCAGCAACACTCGATGGCTCGCTCAATAACCGGACGAGTTGCTCGATGCAAAATGCCGGACTGCAGTCCGGTCGTCATGGTCTGACTTTCGTCCTCTCACGCGGCGCGAATCCTAAGAAGGATTCGCGCCGTTTTGTTGCTATATTCCCTATAAGGAGTAGTGTACTCGTCAGATATCTTTCCCACAGGAGGGGACTATGCTCATTCGCACTATAGTAACTATCGCAATCGGCGTGACCACGAACGTGACTCATGCTGAAAACGCTTTTACCACCGTCTTCGGCGATGTTATGACGATCACGTCTGACAACAAAGCCGCGTTGGGAGGATTTGTGCCTGCATTTCGGGCTGCTGCCCGGCAGGTCATCTTTACGGGTAAACGGATCAGAATTGATGGATTCTGCGGGTCGGCCTGCGCGACCTTCGCTGATGATGCGCGACCGAACGTGTGCATCACGCCGAATGCCGTGTTCGGCTTTCACAAAGAGAGATCTTCTCTCTACGCGTGGGCTCACGAGCCGTTGACAGACGAGCCGACCATGTACACTGATCCGCGATTTTCTGCGGACATTGCCACATGGGTCAATCGGCACGGAGGTTATCCGATTGAAAGAGTTCTTCTAATGAATAACGACGAAGCGACCGCCTTCTGGCCGCGATGCAAATGATCCTTACCCGACGGCGCAGATACATTCTGCGCCGTTCGATTTTGCATACGAAAAAATAAGAGCGTATAATCGCAGATATGGCAAAAGATTATTACGCGGTGCTCGGGGTCGAGAAGAAGGCGACTCAAGAGGACGTCAAGAAGGCATTCCGGAAGCTGGCACACAAGCATCACCCCGACAAGGGCGGTGAGGGCGACACCTTCAAAGAGATAACCGAAGCCTATGCGATTCTTGGCGACGAGAAGAAGCGCCGCGAATACGACACCTATGGGCAATCATTTGCCGGCGGCTCGACCGGCTCGGGGCAAAGCGGCAACCCGTTTGCAGGGTTCGACTTCTCGCAATTCCAGCAGGGCTTCGGGCAAGGCGGCGTCGAGTTCGACTTCGGTGACATGTTCGGCGATATGTTTGGTGGCCGAGGCGGTCAGGCGCGTGCGCCAAGAGGCCGCGATATCTCGATCGATCTCGAGATCCCGTTCAAAGAAGCCATCTTCGGCACGACGCGCAAGGTGCTCATCGGTAAGGTCTCGACCTGCGCCACCTGCCACGGCAATGGCGCGAAGCCCGGCACCGAGCTGGAGCAGTGTAAGACCTGTAGCGGGAGCGGCCGCGTCCACGAGATGCGCAACTCTATCCTCGGGCAATTCTCGAGCGTGCGCGCCTGCACACTCTGCGATGGTACGGGTAAGATACCGAAAGAGAAGTGTCACGAATGCAAGGGCCACGGCGTGTCTCGAAGAGAAGAAGAGATAACCGTCGCTGTCCCGGCTGGCATCGACAACGGCGAGACGCTGCGTCTCTCGGGCTACGGCGAAGCGGTCAAGGCGGGCACCGCGGGCGACCTCTACGTCAAGATGCACGTGAAGCCGCACCCGACCTTCCGTCGCGAGGGTGCGAATCTCGTCATGCACCTGCCCGTGAAGCTCACCGACGCGATCCTCGGCATCACGGTCCCGGTTGAGACGCTAGAAGGGAAGACGCTTGAGGTGAAGATCCCCGCGATGAAGCAACCAATCGAGCTCCTGCGTGTCCGTGGCAAGGGCATCCCGCTCGGTGGTGGCATGGTCCGAGCGGAGTCGAGGGGCGATCTCATCATCGAGCTCGAAGTTGCCCTCCCGCACAAGCTATCGAGTAAAGCGCGCCACGCTGTTGAAGACTTGAAGAGCGAGGGGCTCTAGCGTGTAGAATAGAGGTATGACCGCTACCGGCAGTATCGCGACCGTCACCACCCTCGCCACCCACACCGCGCTCTCGGCGTGGAGCTTCGCGAGCGCCTTCCTCATCGTCCTCGTCCTCACGAGCGCCTTCTTCGTCTTCGCGTGGTATGTCGGGCGCGGGCCCTTTGTCGCGGTTCTCTTATCCTTCTATGCCGCCTATGCGCTCTATGCGATGTTCCCGTATATGGCATATCTCCCGACGGCGCCCGCACTCACCGCGCTTCTCGCGCATGTTGGCGTCTATCTCGGCCTCTCCTTTATCTTCTATATGATCCTGCGTCGCGTCGTCGTCTCTGACTTCCTCTATATCGGCGTCTTCGGTCTCCTCGTACTCTCCTTCCTCGCCGCGGCATTCCTCATCGCGCTCGCGTATCATGTCTTCGTCGTGACCGACCTCTACCACTTCACGCCGGCTATCGACGCGCTCTTCGTGCCGAAGCAATATCTCTTCTGGTGGTTCATCGCCCCCGCCATCGGCCTCTTCTTCTTGGCACGGTAAGGTATGACTCACGTTGATGCACCGATCGAAAATCCGGTATCCTTCCGAGAAGGAGTTCGAGGTGTCTTCCAACGACTTCAATCGTATCGCACTCGGCTCGGCTTCCTTTTTATCCTCGGCCTTGTTTCTGCGGCCGCAAACGGCACGGTTCCCTATGTGACAGGACGCTTTTTTGATGCGCTTATCGGTCTTTCGCGCGGAGACGCATCAAGTAGCACCTCATTCCCACTCTGGGCGCTGATGCTTACCGTCTGGGCGACCACACAAGTCATCGCCAATGCAGTCGACTGGGTGATGGATCGTTCTCGTCGAACAATTGATAGCCGTCTGCAATCTTCTATTCAGTCCGAAGGATTCATTCACTTGCTGCGGCTACCTCTTTCGTATCACACGCACGAGCATATCAATGCGGTTGTTTCTAAAATAAGCACGGCAAGTTGGCGAGTTACCTCTCTAACCGAACAAGTAATCCAAGTAGCGCCTCAATTGCTTTCTGTCCTTATCGGCATCGTGCTCGCGGCGAGTATCAGTGTGCCCATGGCTGGCGTTCTCGCAGTAGGAGTCCTGCTCTATATAGTTCTACTCTCTTTCATCTTGAGACCTGTTGCGCTGATGGAACATACGACGCAAGAGTTTTGGAGTAGCGCATGGGACGACGCATCTTCTGCGATAAATCAATCGTCCTATGTAAAGCAGGCGTCAGCCGAAGAGTATGAGACTGAAAAGATACAACGTGATTTCAATGAAAAAGTTCCCGCGCTCTGGTACTCCGTTCAAAAAATATGGAGTAATGTGAGTTTCTTCCAACGCGCTATCGTCTTCCTCACTCAACTTACCGTATTTATCTTATCAGCTCACGCCGTCGCGATAGGCACAATGACGGTTGGCGATCTCATCGCTCTCAATGGCTATGCGATGCTCTTTTTTGGGCCATTCGTCGCACTCGGTCATAGTTGGCAAACCCTTCAAAACGGCCTTACCTCAGCCGGCCTGCTCCAACGAATATTCAACGAGAAGGAGGAACTCTACCACCCCGCGAACGCGAAGCACGAGGGCATCGAGTTCGGCGCGGTGCGATTTGATGAGGTGACATTTAAATACGAGAGCGACCAAGCGCCGATACTCGCGCACCTCTCCTTCACCGCAGAGCCGGGGCAGGTCGTCGCTCTGGTCGGCGAGAGCGGGGTAGGGAAGTCGAGCGCGATCTCGCTCATCTCGGGCTACTACTTCCCGAGTGAGGGGAGCGTCATGGTCGACGGTGTCGACACGCGAGAATGGGACTTGCTCGCGCTTCGCTCCAAGATCGCGGTGGTGCCCCAAGAGGTCGCGCTCTTCAACGACACTATCCGTGCGAACATCCGCTACGGCGCGTTCAGCGCAACTGATGCGCAAGTCGAGGAGGCCGCGCGCGAGGCGCATATCCACGACTTCATCGAGAAGCAGGCGAAGGGCTATGACACCCTCGTCGGCGAGCGCGGGATCAAGCTCTCGGTGGGGCAGAAGCAGAGAATAGCGATCGCGCGCGCCATATTACGCAACCCCGAGTTCCTTATCCTCGACGAGCCGACCTCGGCGCTCGATATCGAGACCGAACAGCTCATCACCGCCTCGCTCGATCGGCTGATGCGCGGCCGCACGACCTTCATCGTCGCGCACCGACTCTCGACTATCCGCAAGGCCGACAAGATTCTTGTCATCAAGGACGGCGCCGTCGCCGAGGAGGGCACGCACGCCGAACTCGCCTCCCGCGAGGGCGGCATCTATCGCCATCTCTATGACCTCCATGTCGGGCTGTATGAGTAGGTGTGCTACTATATTGAATATGCCCGGGAGCAAAAAGGAACATAAACAAGAAGTAACGCTCGACGATCTCGCGCAGATGGTCGCCGGTGGCTTTGCCGAGATTCGACAAGAAATGACGGGCGGCTTTGCCGAGATTCGAGAGGAGATGGCCGATGGCTTTACCGAGATTCGACAAGAGATGACAAATGGTTTTGCCAAGGTAGATCAGCACTTCACCGAAGTCGAAGATCGTCTCACGACACTCGAGAAGGGTCAGGTCGAAATCTTCAGAGAGCTCGACGGCATCTCGCGCAAACAAGACGGAATGATGATCTCTCTCGATGACACCATCTCGCGCGACGAGTTCAGCGCCCTCACCTTGCGCGTCGAGACTCTCGAAGCAGTAGCGTGATGAATACGAACGACTTCACTGAACGATACTTGGACGCCGACGAAGTTGCGGATGTTCTGCCGGATTTCTGCCGCACTAACGACATTCCGCCTTCGTTCTTCACTTCTGCGCCTCTGCTCAATACTTTCTATAACAACAATCGACTCACGCTCGGTATTATTTCCTATCAAAACGAGGACTTTTTATTTTTCACCAAACGATTTAGGAAGGAGTGGCGATTCTTGTTCAAAGAACCAAACTCTTCTCTGATTGGCGCGATACATGAGAAGTACGGTTTGAATTATATCGCCTCGGCTTTCATCACCGAGAGAGATTTTCATGCGGGCGAATCGGATACTATTTGCGATGAGGAACAAGTCGTTCTCGATTTCAAGACGATACTTTCTGAACACGACACGCTCTACAAGGATTATGCAAAGAGTATTTCTAGAGAAACTAATTTGGTTATTGAAAGATACGAATACAACACACATGTTGCTGGTTTACTTAAATTCTTAACCGCATGGCGACATGTAAGGAGCGATCGACAAAATAAACACGCAAACATCTTCAATGATATTAATTTTCTGGCACATTTTGGATTCGATGAAAGAATCACGGGTATTGTTATAAAAGATGCCGGAAATATTGTTGCTTACAATTTGAATCTTCCCAACGACCTTGATGCCATAGAGTGCATCAGCGCTTTTTCTAAAGTGCTTCGCGGGCACGAGAATCTCGGAATCATTCTGAAAATCGAAAATGCCAAGGCGATGCTTGCAAATGGTTTCGAGAGAGTAAATATCGGGCACATAAATAATGATTTCAAAAAACGCCTCGCAAGGCACGGTAGCACCATCAAGTTGTACTCGAGACAGCTCTACAAAGACGAAAAGCTTGAGTTGAAAATGCCCGAGAACGAGTGGCTTTCTTATACCGATTTATAAATGGTATAGTCTCTCTATGACCCTCGCCGAAGAGCTGAAAGCACGCGGACTAGTCGAACACGCGTCGGCCGATATCGAGAAGATTCTAAACGCGCCACGCGCCGTGTATCTCGGCATCGACCCGACCGCCGACTCTATCCAGATCGGGAATCTCGCTGTCGTCCTCCTCATGAAGCGCCTTGGCGACGCGGGGCATAAGCTCATCTTCCTCATCGGTGGCGGCACTGGGATGATCGGTGACCCGCGAGAGAAGGGCGAACGCGCCTTGCTCGATGCAGCAATCGTCACCAAGAATAAGCGCGCTATCCAGAAACAGCTCAAGGGTCTGCTCGGCGGCATCTCCTTCAAGCTCGTCGACAATGCTGATTGGCTCATGGATGTGAAGCTCGTCCCCTTCCTCTGCGAGATCGGCAAGCACTTCACCGTGAACGATCTCGTGAAGCGCGACCTCATCAAGAAGCGTCTCGACACGCCCGACGAAAGCATCTCGTACACCGAATTCACCTACGCGCTCCTACAAGGCCTCGACTATCTCACTTTGCATAAGAAGTATAGCGTTGATCTGCAGGTCGGCGGCTCCGACCAATGGACAAATATTCTCTCCGGCGTCGATCTCATCCGCAAGAAGACGAGCGAAGAGGTATTCGCTTTCGCGATGCCGCTCGTCACCGACTCGCTCGGCAAAAAGTTTGGCAAGAGCGAGGGGAACGCTGTCTGGTTGGATGCGAAGAAGACTTCGCCATTCCGCTTTTATCAATTCTGGATCAACCTGCCCGACACTGACATCGAGAAATATCTGAGGGTCTACACCTTCTTGCCGCTTGCCGAGATTGATGCGCTTATGGAGCTTCACCGTCGCAACCCGGGTGAGCGACAAGCACAAGAGACGCTCGCGCGCCTCGTGACCGAGATTGTTCACGGCCCCGCCGCGACCGCGCAGGTCGTCGCCGCGACCGACGCGCTCTTCGGTAGCACCCCCTTCCACGAGCTCTCGCGTGAGGCACGCGCGGTCGCCCTCGCCGAGGCTCCATCCGTCACCACTTCAAGGTCGAACCTTGAAGTGGGGTATTCACTCGCTGAGGCGCTGGTCGCGGGCGGCCTCGCGTCAAGCAAGGGCGATGCGAAGCGGCTCATCGAGGGGAAGGGCATCACACTCGGCGGCCTCCCGATACTCGACCCCGATCAGAAGCTGTATCTCGGCGATCTGCCGGGCGGCCACGCGCTCGTGCGCAAGGGGAGACAGGGCGTGCTCGTTCTCGTTTTGAAATAATTGCGGTATCGGCTATACTGGCCGTAGCGCGTCGGTGGTAGAGTGGTCAATTACAACAGGCTGTAAACCTGTCGGCTTCGGCCTACGTTGGTTCGAATCCAACCCGGCGCACAACTATTGATGAAGGGGTAAGCAACCGGAAACCTTTCGGCTCTGCACATGGTTTTGAAAGACAGAACCGGAGCTCATTTTACTGACCTTCCTATGAAAATATTCGAGGCGTTGGGAACCGGGATCTTTCTCGTTACCCTGTCGGTCATGATGCCGCTGGTTTTTGCTGAAATAGCAAAGACTGCGATCGTCTTCTTGCAGAGTTCAGAGACGGCACTGCAAGCCGCCGCATCCATCGCCGCTCAAGCGAACCGGCATTAGCCGACACCAAGACCAGCCTTACCGGCTGGCTTCTTGTTTATAAAAAACAGGCGACCGAAGTCGCCTGTTGTTGCCCGAGCCGCACTAGTGTTGCCGGTGCGGGAAGATCAAAACATGGTCGTCGTCGCCGATGGTGTGGACGATCGCGCCGCGAACCGTGACGAGTCGCCGCGCAGTCCAGACAATGCGACGATGCCTGTTGTTGGCCTCGCCGCAAGCGGCGCGCCAGTTCCGGTCTTCGTCACGGCGTGCCCGTGCACGAACACCGAGCTTGGCACGCACACCGGGTTCGGGCAAGCTGTCGAAGATATCCCCGAGGTCGTCGAGAAGGTCGCTGATGACCGCCTCGGGCAAGACATCGCCATCGGTCTCGACGATACTCACATCACCAGTCGTGCCGTCGCCGAGTTCATCGTCGCCGCTTTCTTCGTGAGCGGCTGCGATCTCGAACAGGTCAACATCGACCCCGGCTTCGATGAAGAAGCCGAGAGCGTCATAGTCTGCCGGGTCCTGAGTCAGGTCGAGCTCGTCAGAGTCGGCCTCAACATGGCTCACGCCGGTGAAAAACAGACTCCGCGTCCCAATTGCATTTCCATTCCCATCTACCACGATACTCGTGGTCAGTGCATTGGCTTTCATGCCAATTCTCCTTCTTTTCAGTTGGGGGCACTACGCTCAAACTCCGCTCAGTATGATTACATATCTCGCTATATATGTCAAGATACGCGTGGCGTACAAATTTTTGTGGTATCGTATGCACTATGACTAGCAACAAGCCCGTCCTCGTCTCTGGGATAAAGCCGACGGGCGATCTGCACCTCGGCAACTACTTCGGCGCGATGCGTCAACAAGTCGAGCTGACGAAGAGCGGGAAGTACCGCCCCTTCATCTTCGTCGCCGACTATCACGCGCTCAACACGATGCAAGACGCCACAGAGATGCGCCGCCGCACGCGCGAGCTCGTCATGGGCTACCTCGCCGCCGGCCTCGACCCCGAGCAGGTGGTGCTCTTCAAGCAATCGGATGTCCCCGCGCACACCGAGCTCTGTTGGATCTTCGATGCTATCACCACGATGCCGTACCTCATGCGCGCGCACGCGTATAAAGATGCGGAAGCGAAGAACAAGGAGATTGGCGTCGGCTCCTTCAACTATCCGATGCTCATGGCGGCCGACATCCTCCTCTACGACGCCTCGGTCGTCCCCGTCGGCGCCGATCAGAAACAGCATATCGAATACGCGCGCGACACCGCAGAGAAGTTCAACCGCATTTTCAAAGACGAGGTCTTCATCTTGCCCGAGCCCTACATCATGCCCGAGGTCGCTATCGTCCCTGGCACCGACGGTCGCAAGATGAGCAAGAGCTACGGCAATGTCGTCCCGCTCTTCGCCTCCCGCGACGAGCTCGCGCGGCGCGTGATGAGCATCGTGACTGACTCAAGTAGCGCGCGCCCAGAGAATGTCTACGCTATTCACAAGCTGGTGCGGAGTACCGCCGAGCTCGATGCGCTCTATGCCGAGCATGCGGGCAATTATAAGATGCTCAAAGAATTCTTGATCGAAGACCTTGATCGCTATCTCGCGCCGATGCGCGCGAAGTATGAGATGCTCAAAGAAGACTCTTCACTCGTCGACACCGTCCTCGCGCGAGGGAGGGAAGAGGCGCGTGCGGTGAGCGAAGCGAAGATGTCCCGCGTCCGTCGCGCCATCGGGGTTGCATAGTTCGTATGAACGACGCGACGAAAAATTTCGTTACCGAACTCCGTGCTCGGTCAGAAGTGCTTGGTGTCATTCTGTTTGGCTCATGGGCACGTGGTAACAACCGACCCGGAAGCGATGTTGATCTTGTTGTAATACTTACTGAAGGATATCAACGCACCGTAGAACGCCATGAAGGGCAAGTATTCGAAATTATCTACACCACAGAAAAAGGCGCGCTCGACTTTTGGGCTACTCATTTAGACGATGCGGCTGGACTGTGGGAAGTGGCAAAAACCCTCTACGACAAGGACGAGGTTGTAGTCCGACTTAGAGAGCGCGCTCAAGAATTGCTGACAAAAGGAAAGGGGGCAATTAACGACTTGCAAAAAGCCCAGCTCCGTTTTGATGCCGAGGATGTATTTGGGTACGTTGAGAGTATCCACGAGACGGATAGAACCACCGCAAACCTAATGCTCGCTAACAAGGTATTTGCCCTGACAGAGCTATTCTTCGATTTGCGGCAAGAATGGACGCCCGCTCCCAAGCAGCGGCTAGCAATCATCGCAGATAGAAGTAAACCATTCCACTCTCTTCTCTCTGATTTCTACGATACACATACAGAGTTCGCAGAAAAAATCTCCTTAGTTCGACAGATGGTGCCCATCGTTTTCGGAAATTAATTCGCGCGTTCCGTGCTCGGATATGCTATTTTATACGCATATGGAACGCACACTCATCGGGGAATTGGCCGGGCATATCGGCGAGACGGTCTCGATCTCGGGCTGGGTCGATGTCCGCAGGGACCAAGGCAAAATGGTCTTCTTCGACTTCCGCGACCGCTCGGGGAAGGTGCAAGCGATTTGCTTGCCCAATCGCGCCGAGGTCCTTGCCGAAGCGCACCAGCTCCGCGCCGAATATGTTGTGCGGGTAACTGGTATCGTGAACGCGCGACCCGAGAAGAATGTCCAGGCCGACAAGCAGAACGGCACTCTCGAGCTCGAGGTTACCGGTATTGAGATTTTGAATGCATCCGAAGTGCTCCCCTTCGACCGAGATGCCGAGCTCAATCTCGACACCTATCTCGACGCGCTCCCGCTCACGCTCCGTCGCGACAGTGTCCGCGCGATTTTCAAAGTACAAGCCGAGATAGTGAAGGCGTATCGTGCCGCCCTCGATACCGCGGGCTTCACCGAATTCCAATCGCCAAAGCTCATCGGCGACGACGCTGAGGGCGGCGCCGATGTCTTCGAGGTCCCCTACTTCTACGGCAAGAAGGCGCATCTCGGCACCTCGCCGCAATTTTATAAGCAGATCATGGTGGGCGTCTTCGAGCGCGTCTACTCGGTCGGCAACGTCTTCCGCGCCGAGAAGCATTCGACCACGCGCCACTTGAACGAATACACCTCGCTTGATGCCGAGATGGGCTTCATCACCGATCATCATGACCTCATGCGGCTCGAGACGAGCGTTCTGCGTTCGGTCATCGATCACTTGCGCGTCACCTGCGCAACCGAGTTTGCACTCGTGGGTGCCGAGCTCCCGACGATTCCCGATGAGATTCCGTTTATGAAATTGCGCGAGGCGCAAGAACTTATCTTCAAAGAGACGGGTGCTGACAAGCGCGCCGAGCCCGACCTCGAGCCCGAGGACGAGCGCTGGCTCTCTGAGTGGGCCAAGAGGGAGAAGGGGAGCGACTTCATCTTCATTACACACTATCCGGTGAGCAAGCGGCCGATGTACACCTTCGAAGATCCCGAGGACAAAGGCTTCACCAAGAGCTTCGACCTGCTCTTCCGCGGGGTTGAGATAACCACCGGCGGCCAGCGGCGCCATGACTATGCCGATCTCGTCGCGGGCATCACGCTGAAAGGTCTCGACCCGGAGAAGTTCTCCTATTATCTCCAAGCCTTCAAATATGGCATGCCGCCGCACGGCGGGTGGGGCATGGGCCTCGAGCGCCTCACGCAGAAGATGCTCGGTCTCTCGAATGTCAAATACGCCGCGCTCTTCCCGCGTGATATCAATCGTATCGATGTTCTCCTGCACGCTACAACCGATGAACCCGACGCTCCCCAAGATTAATTTCAATATCGCGACGGAGGCCTACGAGGGCCCCTTCGAGCTCGTGCTCGACCTTATTGAGGCACGCAAGCTCTTGGTCAACGACCTCGCACTCGCAAGCATCACCGATGATTTCATCACGCATGTTCGCGCACAAGAAGTTTTCCCCGTTGAGGAGACCGCGAACTTCATCTCTATCGCCGCGACGCTTCTGCTCATCAAGTCAAAGTCGCTCATCCCGGATCTCGCGCTCTCTGAAGAGGAGCATGCCGACATCGACGACTTGAAGCGCCGTCTCGCGGCCTATGAGAAGGTGCGCGAGGCAGCGCGTGAGCTCGCAAGATTGTTTGGCAAGAGCCCCATGGTGCGCGCGGGGTGGCGACCACCCGAGCCATTCTTCGCGCCGTCGCGCGACCTCACCAAGGCCGCACTCGCCGAGGCGCTCGCGCGCGTCCTCGCCGCGCACGAAGCGGTCGAGGAGTTGCCCGAGGCGCGCGTGAAGCCGCTCATCTCAATAGAAGAGGTGATGGACGACCTCGCGAAGCGCGTGCAGAGTGCGCTCACGCTCTCTTTCAAATCCTTCACCGGCGGCAAGACCGAGAAGGTCGAGATCGTCGTCTCTTTTCTTGCCCTTCTTGAACTCGTGAAGCAGGGCGCGGTCGCGGCCGAGCAGTATGAGCCGCACGGCGATATCCGCATCAGCCACACCGCCTCCTCTTCCGTCCCGCGGTACGGCTAGTTGATTTATTTCTCCTAAGAGAGTATTGTCCTAGTGGAAACGACGGTCGCCAAAGGCGGGCCTCCAATCTCGGCGAAACGGTGGCGTTGAGCCACTTCGCGTTTTGGCGCTCCGCCTCGATTGTCGTTTCCACCACCCAACCCTGGCTTGCCAGGGTTTTTATATACACTGGTTGCCCTTCGGGGAAGCGGCCGTTATGATAGAGAGATGATAAGCACTCCAGCCGCGCTTGAAGCGCTCCTCTTCGCCTCAGGCGAGCCATTATCGAAGAAACAGCTCGCCACTATTCTCGCCATCACGCCCGAACAGCTTGCCGAGATTATCACCGAGCTCGCCGAGGGCCTCGGCGGCCACGGCCTCGCGCTCATCGAGACGACCGACGAGGTCGAGCTCCGCACCGCTCCCGAGGCATCTGAGGTGGTGAAGAAATTACGTGAAGACGAGCTCTCCCGAGACTTGGGGAAGGGGAGTCTCGAGACGCTTGCGGTCATCGCCTATCGGGCCGCAGGTGCTGACAAGGGAAGCGGCGGCGTCTCGCGCGGCGAGATCGATTGGGTGCGCGGCGTCAATTCATCAGCGTCGCTCCGCACGCTCCTTATGCGCGGTCTCGTCGAGGGGAGAGAAGACGAACGCGACAAGCGCCGCATGCGCTACACACTCACCACCGAGGCGCTCGCGCATCTTGGCATCAGCTGCGCCGCCGACCTCCCGCGTGCGGCTGAGCTTGGTGCTGAGGCGGCGACGCTTCTCGCAGACAAGCCTGCGCCAGCAACCTCATAACTATGGACTCTGCTGACCTCAGACAGCTTGCCGAGACGACGCGCTCACGCCGCGAGGCGGGTATCGCGCTTCTCTTGTCGTCGAGCATCCTCGCGCTGTTCTTTTTCATTCAGATCCACCAAGAGAAGCCCGCCGCACAGCCCGCGATTACCGTCGCGACTTCGACCGCGCCCGACGCTTTTGCCCACATCCAGATTGACGGCAAGGCGGCTATCGTGCTCGATCTCGCGACCGGCGAGACGCTCTACGCGTACAACGCCGACGCCCAGCTCCCGCTCGCCTCGCTCACCAAGCTCCTCACGGTGTATGCCGCTTTTAGCGAACTCTCTCCGACGACGCCCATCACTATTCCCGTTGATGCAACCCACGTCGATGCGCCGAGAGCTTTTTCAGCAGGCCAAGTCTTCACCCTCTCCGATCTTGCGCGGCTCACCCTAACCGCATCCCTCAACGACGGTGCGACCGCTATCGCACTAGCGACGGCCGCGCGCGAGAACAACTCTCCGCATGCGATGCTCGCTGGCGCCGCCTCCGCGCTCAATCTCGCACAGACCTATGCGGTAAACGGCAGCGGCCTTGACGTGAGTACCAGTGTCTCGGGCGGCTATGGCTCCGCCCGAGACCTCGCGCGTCTCGCCGGCGCCCTCGTATACAAGGCTCCCCTCGTCGCCGCGGCCACGACGAACGCCTCGACTGAAGCGGTAGCGGCCGACGGAAAGAGATTCATCGTCAAGAATACCGACCCGATTGTCAACACAATCCCGCGTCTTCTCTTATCGAAGACCGGCTATACTGACCTCGCGGGCGGCAACCTCGCTCTTGTCTTCGACGCAGGGATCGAACACCCGATTGCGGTCGTGGTGCTCGGCTCGTCGAAGAATGCGCGCTTCACCGACAGCTCGACGCTTATCGCCGCGACCTTCGCGCACTTCGCCGGCGTCGCCTCGCTATAACGTATTCTCATATGATTACCGCAAACATCGTCAAAGTCTTCATCCCCGCGACCGCGTCATTCGTCATCGGTATCCTCTTCGCCCCGATCCTGACGCATTACCTTTTCAAATATAAGGTGTGGAAGAAGTCGGTAGGGAAGACGGCGCTCGACGGCACGCCCGCGATCGAGTTCGAGAAGCTCCGCACCACTGTCCACGCCGGCACCGAGACAAGGACGCCGCGCATGGGCGGCATCCTCATCTGGGCGAGCGTCGCCATCGTAACGCTCGGCCTCTGGGGAGGCGCTGATCTCTTCTCCTTCCAATCCATCGACAAGCTCGACTTCTTGAGCCGCAGCCAGACATGGGTACCGTTCTTCACGCTTCTCGCCGGAGGGCTCATGGGCTTCGTGAACGATCTTTTCGATATTCAACCGAGCGGCGAGCGCGGTATCCGCCTCCGCACGCGACTCCTCTTCGTCTCGCTCGTGTCCGGCCTCGTCGGCGCGTGGTTCTATGTGAAGCTCGGCATGGCAACAGTCAGCATCCCGGGCGGCGGCTCTTTATTGCTCGGTTGGCTCATCATTCCCATCTTCATCCTCATTTCACTCGGTATCTACGCCGGAGGCGTCATCGACGGCATCGACGGCCTCTCGGGCGGCGTCTTCGGTGCCGCCTTTATGGCATACGCTGGCATCGCCTACTTCCAAGGCCAATATGATCTCGCCGCATTCTCGGCAACCGTCACCGGCGCAATACTCGCATTCCTCTGGTTCAATATCCCGCCCGCCCGCTTCTGGATGACTGAGACGGGGACGATGGGGCTCACGCTCACGCTCACGGTCATCGCCTTCATGACCGACACGCTTGGCGGCGGCTACGGCATCACTGCACTCCCTATTATTGCGTTCCCGCTCGTGCTCACGGTCATTTCCAACATCATTCAAGTCGCTTCGAAGAAACTCCGCGGGAAAAAGATATTCCGCATCGCTCCTCTTCATCATCACTTCGAAGCGATCGGCTGGCCGCCTTACAAAGTGACCATGCGCTACTGGATCATCTCTATCGTCTCGGCCATCGTTGGCATGACCGTCGCCCTGCTGAAGTGACTATGAAGCCCGCTTCTGGCGATCGCATCTTCCTCTTGCTCGTGCTGGCGCTCGCCTTCATGGGTCTCGCAATATTCTCGTCGGCAACGCTTGGTCTCCTCGCCCGCGAGACTTCCTCGGTCTCGCACGACATCCTGTTCCAGACGGGTTTTGGCTTCGGTCTCGGCTTTGCGGCTTTCTTCGTTGTCCGCAGAGCGTCCATTGCGAGCTTGAAGCGATTCGCCCCGTATGTTTATATCGCCACTATCCTCCTTACGCTTCTCGTCTTCGTACCGGGCATCGGCTTCCACGCGGGCGGCGCAACGCGTTGGATCAATCTCCATTTCACCACTCTCCAGCCCGCCGAATTCCTCAAGATAGGTTTTGTCCTTGCACTCGCGGCATGGCTCGCGCCCCGAGCGCGAACACTGAAAGATGCGAGGAAAGGGCTTCTTCCGTTTATTGCCTTCTGTGCGGTTCCTTCGACTATACTCCTCGCTCAGCCGAACACGTCGACCACGCTTCTCCTACTTGCGACTGGCGGCATCATGTATTTCTCCGCAGGAGCGCCCTGGCGCGACTTCTTCATCCTTATCGTCGGAGCGATGATCGCGCTCGGCATGGTCGTGATCGCGCGGCCCTACGTCCTCGAGAGAGTTAAGACATTCATCAATCCATCCGCGAACTCTCTCGGGAGTGGCTACCAGATCCAGCAAGCGCTTATCGCGGTGGGGAGCGGCAGCCTCTCTGGCCGCGGCTTCGGCCAGAGCGTCGAGAAATTCAATTATCTGCCCGAGCCGGACGGCGATTCGGTCTTTGCCGTCTTCGCTGAAGAGACGGGCTTCATCGGTTCACTCATACTGATCCTCTTCTTCGTCGCGCTCGCGGCGCGCGGCATCGTGATAGCAGGACATTCGCCCGATCTCTTCGGCGGACTCGTCGCTGTCGGATTCTCTTCGCTCATCATTATTCAAGCATTTATCAATGTCGGCGCGATGCTCGGCATCATCCCGCTCACCGGCCTTCCGTTGCCGTTTATATCACATGGCGGGACGGCGCTCATTGCGACCCTCATCATGTGCGGTCTCATCTTGGCCGTCGCGACACACCGGAAGTCCTAGTGGGGCCAAAATGGTATACTCTTTCGTATGACAATTGCATTCACTGGCGGCGGGACGGGCGGTCATTTTTATCCCATCATCGCGATGGCCGAGGCGCTCCAGGATATCGTGCGCGAAGAGCATCTCATCGAACCGAAACTCTACTTCCTCTCACCGAGCGAGTTTGACCGGCGTGCGCTCTTCGAGAATAGTCTTATCTACCGTTATGTTCCGGCAGGGAAGACGCGCCGCTATTTCTCCCTACGAAATATCTTCGACATCTTCCTCACCTTCATTGGCACCGTGCAAGCGACGATAACGCTCTTTCGCATTTATCCGGATATCATCGTGAGTAAGGGCGGTTATGGGAGCGTCCCCACCGTCCTCGCCGCCCACCTCCTGCATATCCCGATTGTCGTTCATGAGTCCGATGCAAAGCCCGGCCGCGCGAATCTGCTCGCCGCGAAGTTCGCGAAAAAGATTGCCATCTCATTCGAAAGTTCGGCCGCCTATTTCCCCAAAGAAGTTCAGGACAAGATCGCCCGTACCGGCATCCCCATCAGGAAAGAGCTCATGCGTATCGAGGCCGAAGGTGCTCGGCAATATCTCGGCCTCGAGGCTGGCGTGCCGACTGTGCTCGTCCTCGGCGGCTCGCAGGGTGCGGTGAAAATCAACGACGCGGTTCTCTCGACACTCACTAATCTTGTCACCTTCGCGAACGTGATTCATCAGACCGGCCGCGCCAATATCAAAGATGTCGAAGCAATCAGCACGACGGTCCTGAAGGATAATCCTAATGCGGCTCGATACCACCCGATAGATTATCTCGACCAAGTCTCGATGCAACGCGCCGCAAGTGTCGCCGATGTCGTCGTCTCGCGCGCAGGCGCGACCAGCATCGCCGAGATCGGACTCTGGAAGAAGCCCGCGATCCTTATCCCGATCCCTGAATCGATAAGCCACGACCAGCGCAACAACGCTTATGCCTACGCCGAACGCGGTGCCGCTACCGTTATTGACGAAGAGAATCTCTCACCTCATCTGCTCGCCGCCGAGATAGAGCGCATCATCAAGGACCCGGCGCTTGCAAAGAAGATGGGCGCGGCGGCCGACGGCTTCACCGACCCCGACGCGGCGCGCATCCTCGCGCGGCAGATCCTCACCATCGCCCTCGCCCACGAACTATGAGCTCTGTTGTCACCCGCTTCGCGCCATCGCCGACCGGCTTCTTGCACGCCGGTAATTATCGCACCGCCGTGTTCGCCTACCTCTTCGCGAAGCATCACGGAGGATCATTCATATTGCGTATCGAGGACACCGACCGTGCGCGATCGAAGCCAGAATACGAAGCAAATATCCTTGACGCTCTCGCGTGGCTCGATCTCCCATTCGAGCGGCAATATCGTCAGAGTGACAACGCGCCCCGACACCGCGAGTTGTTGGAACAGCTCATTGCCGACAATCTCGCCTATGTCTCAAAAGAGACGCCGAAGAACCAAGGCGACAGAGAAGAAGTTATTCGTTTTAGGAACCCGGGCGAGGCAGTCTCGTTCGTCGATATGATTCGCGGTGAGATAACGATGGACACCCGTGATCTCGGCGACTTCGTCATCGCCCGCTCTCTTGATGAGCCCATCTTCCACTTTGCGGTGGTGGTCGACGATGCTGACGAGGGCGTAACGCATGTCGTGCGCGGCGAAGATCACATTTCGAATACACCGCGGCAAATACTCATTCAACGCGCGCTCGGCTTCGCGACGCCCGCGTATGCGCACTTGCCGCTTATCCTTGGCACCGACCGCACCAAGCTCTCGAAGCGCAAGGGTGCCAAAGCGATTACCGAGTATCGCGCACTCGGTCTTCTCCCTGAAGCGACGCTCAATTATCTCTCGCTCCTCGGCTGGAACCCCGGCGATGATCGAGAATATCTCTCTCGTTCTGAACTCATCGAGAGCTTTGATCTCGCGCGCGTGCAAAAGGGCAGCGCGATCTTCGATGAGACGAAATTCTTTTCGATTAACCAACACTGGATGCGTAAACTTTCTGACGAACGCTTCCTTGCATGTTTGGACTTCGTAAATCCAGAATCCCGAGAAGGATTTACGAAGTCCTACAATCCGACTAAGCTCACCGCCGCGATTCCGCTCCTCAAAGAGCGCGCTCAGACCTTCGGCGAGGCGCGAGACATGCTCGCGGGCGAGCTTTCCTGTCTCTTCACCAAGCCAACACTCGACGCAGGCCTTCTAACCGCCAAGGAGCCTACCGATCGCCCCGGCATGACCCAGGAGGCTCTCAAAGCCCTCCTCGGGCCTCTAGAAGCTCTCCCCGCGAGCGCTAGTGTCGAACTGGTCAAAGATACGATCATGCCTTTTGCCGATGCCGAGGAGGCAAAAGGGAAGGGGGGTCGTGGCGCGGTCCTCTGGCCGCTTCGCTACGCACTTTCTGGCCGAGAGCGATCTCCGGATCCCTTTACGCTTGTTTCTATCTTAGACAAGGACGAGACGATCAGACGTTTGCGTCTCGCTCTTGCTATACTAGAGAAATGACTTTATTGAGATTGGTTGTTATAAGTATAATCTTGGCTGTATCTCTTCTCGGTTTGCCGAGATTCACGCTTGCGGATGCAACCGCCGATATCCAAACAAAGATTATCGCAAACAAACAGCAAATAGACTCGCTTGAAGCTGACATAGCCGCATTTCAAAAACAGCTCGACGCGCTCGGAGCAAAGAAAAATACACTCCAATCAACCATCAGCTCTCTCGAACTCTCGCAAAAACAGCTTGCCTCGCAGATCAAGGTTACGCAGAACAAAATATCCTCGGCGAACTTGCAGATACAGCAATTGACGCTTTCCATAGGCGATAAAGAAGCGTCTATCACTGCTGATCAAGCCGCCATCTCGAAGCATCTCCGCGAAGTCACCGAGCTTGACCAAATCCCCTTAGTCGCTCAATTGATTTCGTCGGATTCTTTCAGGGTCGCGTGGCAAAAGGCGGATCAATCAGTCCAATTCAATCATGCGCTCACGATGAGCGTCGACGATCTGAAAACGGCTCGCCAAGCGCTCGGCACCGATCGAAATACGATTACTACAACAAAAAATAATCTGCTCGCACTCAAAGCCGATCTGTCGACGCAAAAGAAATCCGTTGATGCGACTAAGGCGGCCGAGCAACAGCTTCTCGCACAAACCAGGAATCAAGAGTCGAGCTACCAAACGCTCATCAAACAGAAGCAAGCTGCCGAGAAATCGTTTGAACAGGAGCTGACCGATCTTCAGAGTCAGTTGAATCTTATCGTGCATCCTAGCCTCTTGCCGCGCGTCGGCTCGGGCGTCCTCTCATGGCCATTCAGCTCGGCCTTTATGTACAACTGCTCGCAACGCAAGAGCGTCTTCGGGAATCTATTCTGTGTGACGCAATACTTCGGTAATACGCCGTTCTCGACCGCCAACCCACAGATTTATAACGGGCATGGCCACAATGCGATCGACATCGCCGCGTCAATCGGCACGCCGGTCGATGCGGCGCTCTCGGGCACGGTGCTCGGCACCGGCAATACCGATCTCATTCGTGGCTGCTATTCATTCGGCAAATGGGTGATGATTGAACACGGAAACGGGCTCAACACGCTTTATTCTCACTTGTCCTCAATCGAAGTGGCGAAGGGACAGTCGGTCTCGACGGGCCAGCTTATCGGCTTCTCGGGCATGACGGGCTATGCGACCGGCCCGCATCTCCACTTCGGCGTCTATGCGAGCGAAGGGACGAAGATCATGACGCTCCGCCAATTCCGCGGCTCGACCATCGGCTGTGCCGACGCGACGATGCCAGTCGCAACGCTGACCGCCTATTTGAACCCCTTGTCGTATCTCTAGAAAACGAGACTTGAATTCTGCGCCGAGAAGCGTTATATTCTGGGCAGAACTTTCATCCGTACGGAATGGTCCGTACGGCCGTACTTTAAATCTCAAAGAAAGGAATCCACATGAAAGCCAATGGTGCAGGAAAGGGCGGCACTACGAGCCGCACACCCCAACAGCCGGTCAAGCCGACCGTCGAACCGCCCAAAGAACCTCCCCGGCCTCGGCAGAAATGTTTGAACCCCGATTGTCCGCACATTATCGCGCGTTATTTTTACGCGCGACATCCGGAAGGCTGTACTTGTTCACGCGCATGCGACGAAGCGTATGAAGCAACCAAGAATAAAGGGCACAGTAGCCCTCAAGGCGAAGTTCATCACGCCGGCGGCCGGAAAGTTATTCCGATTCCCCCGATATAGTGTGCGCAAAAGATATATTGTGCGCACATTAGAAAACCCAACCAAGCCCCGCGACGCGGGGCTTTTATATTCTCCCCTACTTCTTCATCGCGATGACGATAACCTGAAGCAAACTGATGATCGTACTGGTAAACCCGGTCCAGAACGCGTAGACCTCGAGATTGTCTTTCAGATGACTCTTCCAATTTCTTTTCTGACTCATAGGGAAGAGGATAGCACAGGTTCTGCGCACCAAGAGGACTTTTATCCACTTCCCTGCTCTTTTTCATTTCTTAAGTACCATGACGACGAGTGTCGCAATAGATATGAGCAGTGAGAGAAAACCGGTCAAGACCGCATAGATATGGAGCCGTCGCGCACGCTTGCTGTTGCCGCGCGTGTGCAAACCTTCGCTGACTAACCGCTTTTCGCTATAATCAAGAGCCATACAGAGGAGTTATCCGCACGAGACATTCGCAATGACGTACTCATATGCCTCATCGACCGAATCGACAAGCGTATAGAGACTCATGTCCTCCTCGCTGATATTGGCATGCTTCTTGAAGAGCTCATCCTCAATAAGCGTGAGGAGTGGTTGCCAATATTCACGACCGAAGAGGATGATCGGGACCTTGCGGATCTTCTTGGTCTGGATGAGCGTGATGATCTCGAAGAATTCGTCGAGCGTCCCGAAGCCGCCGGGGAAATAAATATAAACTTCGGAGGCATACGTGAGCATCACCTTCCGCACGAAGAAGTGGTCGAATAAGAATCGGTCGGTAAGATACTGATTATATCCTTGTACATCGGGCAGATTGATATTGAGACCGATCGACGCGCCGCCCGCGTCATACGCGCCCTTGTTCGCGGCCTGCATGATACCCGAGCTCCCGCCCGTGATGACCGCGAAGCCCTTCTTCGCGAGGCGTCCCGCGAGTTCTGATGCCTGATTGAAGAAAGGATCGTCAGAAGCCGTGCGCGCACTGCCGAAGAAGCTCGCCGCGAGACTATAGCGCCGGATGACATCGAACCCCTCGACGAACTCGGACATGATCTTAAAGATGCGCCACGACTCGACCTTATTCGGCTTACAGACGAGGAGCGGACGCTCCTCGGGCATCGAACGTGGCCCCTCATGCACCGCCTTGGCGAGCCGTTCGGTCGTGGTATCGTCTGCGTTCATATGCTCATTGTAGCAAACTAAAGCCCTTTGCAATTCGTTGCAGGAGCATAACCGGCCTTCGCCGCGTCAGTGGGAGTAGCGAACCACACCTTATTCGCATCTGCGATGCGGTCAACACCCGGACACCACGGCAGATAATATTTCGTGCCGCCTTTTGACGCGACGATGGCTCCCGTCGAAGAGGCGGCGAGCGATACGGTTCTTAAAGCGTCACTCCCCTGCCCCGCGTCTCTCCCCGCCAAGAACCCAAGGCCGAAGCTCGCTGAGGACGCGAGGATTATGACGCCGAAGATGAGCAGGTCGCGCGGGACGCTTCTGAACGCGCCTTTGCATTTCTCACCTAGATCTGCTATAGTCATACGGTAACACTATAGCTTGTATTTCTTCTTATGGCATCAACCAAGGCTGGCGGGTCAGCAAAAAACCTAACCGATTCGAACGCGCAATATCTCGGCGTGAAGCTCTCTGACGGCTCCACCGCGAAGCCGGGTGCTATCATCGTCCGTCAGCGCGGCACCAAGATCGAGGCCGGTAAGAATGTCCGTGTCGGGAAGGATCACACGCTCTACTCAGTCGCTGCTGGCCGGGTTGCCTATCGCACGATGCGCAAGACCACCTTCACGGGCCACACCAAGATGAAGAAAGTTGTCGACGTTGTCTAAGAAGAACGAAAAACACGCGGCGCCTCCGGCGCCGCGTGTTTTTCGTTTTATTCTGCCGCAACGGTAATCGTGAACTTCCCGAAAGTATCGATCGTCGCAACCGGGATATCAAAGGTCCCAAGCTCCTTAATCGGCTTCTCGAGCTTGATAACCCCTTCCGACAGATCAATATGAGCCTGCTCTTTGGCGGCCGCTATAATGTCTTCTTCATCAACCGCATCGTAGAGATGTCCTTTTTCATTCGCCTTTACCGTAATAACGATACGCGCCTCGGCGAGAGCCGCGACATTCTCGTTCAGTAGCGCCGCATCAAGCGCAGAGCGGTCGACGACCTGCTTGCGGCGCGTCTCGGCCTCCATACGCGCAATCGGCGTCGCCGCGATAGCGAGCTTCTGCGGGATCATATAATTGAGAGCGTAGCCGTCGGCCACCGCCACCTCTTCATGCGCGCGACCCATCCCCTTCACATCTTTAACCAAAATGACTTTCATATACCCCCACTCTACCCTATCGCCCCCTCCGCGTCAAAAACTCCAGCCACGTCCTACTTCCCGCTCGTGAGGAAGGAGATCGCACGGAGCATCTGGGTATCGTGTTTCGCGGCGACGTCGTCTTTGGTTATCGACACCGTGATGTCCGGCGTGACGCCGTTGCCCATGATCCAACGGCCCGCGGGCGTCACCCAGCGCGCGACGGTTATCTTGAGGCTGCCGCCATCGAGTGGTAGGAGTGTCTGCACCGAGCCCTTGCCGAAAGACTTCGTGCCGATCAAGGTAGCGGCGTGGTTGTCCTGAAGCGCGCCGGCGAAGATCTCTGACGCTGACGCCGAGCCCGCATCAACGAGCACGACCACCTTTGTCCCCTTCGGCAAATCGTCATAGCCGAAACTCGTGTGCACGACATCCTTCTCTTTCCCGCCGAAGTCTTCAGTAACGACCTTCGCCCCTTCGGGGATAAAGTGGCTTGCCATGTCGACCGCCGCGTCGAGATAGCCGCCCGGGTTGCCGCGCAGATCGACGACGAGCCGCGTCGAGCCAGATTCTTTGAACCGCGTGAAGGCCTTATTAAAAAGGCTTGCTGAGTTGCTCGTGAACTCATAGAGCGCGATATGGTAGACGCCGCTCGTCGCATCGAGGCCGTCGTCGGTCTCGGGCACCTGGATAGTCTCGCGGGTAATCTTCACATCGAGCGACTTCCTGTCGCGGACGAGTGTGAGTGTGACATTCGTGCCGACCGGGCCGCGGATCTTACTTACCGCTTCGTCGACCGAAACGCCCTCGGTCGACTTGCCGTCAATCGCGATAATCTTGTCGCCCTTCAAGAGACCCGCCGCCTCTGCCGGCGTACCCTTCAAGGGCGTAATGACGGTGAGAATGCCGTCCTTCATGTCGAGCTCCGCGCCGATACCGCCGAAGCTCCCCGAAATGCTCTCAGAAAATGCCTTCGCCTGCTTCGGCGGGAAGAAGGTCGTATACGGGTCGCCATACGAGCTTGCCAAGCCGCTCATCGCACCGAAGAGACGCTCCTTGGTCGACGGGAGCGTTGATGACGCGTGCGTGATGACATAGTTCGCATCGAGCGCGTTCCACGCCTTCCAGAAATCGGTGAAGTCGACGCTCTGGTCCGGCGTCGCGTCGAGGCCGTCGCCGATAAACGGCACATGCGAGACGATCGACGATGTTGCGCTGTTCGCGCTTCCCGCGAAGAACCCGACGCCAAAGAAGAGTGCCGCGACAAGAGCGAGGGAAATGCCCCGGGCGGCAACATTCCGCCCGTGATCTTTCAGTTCAGAGAGTTTCATTTTGCGAAGTATAGCATGCTATTCTAGACACTATGATAACTCGCTACGTATACGGTCGCGGCACATGGATCGATCTCGAGCACCCGACGGAGCAAGAGGTACGCGAGATCGCGCGAGAGTTTTCTATCGGAGAACGGTTCGAGATGGAGCTTCTCTCCCCCACCCCAACCCCGCTCGCCGCGAGCGAGGGAGACACTTCATTCCTCGTTATCCACTTTCCGACCCACGGCGCCTCTGACGGGGAGACGCTCGACCAAGAGATCGATATCGCTATCGGCGACGCGTTCATTATTACCGCGCACTATGAAGTCGTCGACCCGCTCCACCATCTGCAGAAACTTCTCGAGACGCAGAAGCTCATCGCGCCGAAGACCGTCCTCGAGACTGGCATCCTGCTTGAGATCATCTTCGCGCATCTCTATGTCGCGGTGCGCAACCATACCGATCATGTCGCGACGCATCTCACCCATATCGAGCACGAGATGTTCAACGGGCTCGAGCGCACGACCGTGCGCGCTATCTCGAATGTCAGCCGCGAGTTCTTGCATATCGAGGCCGCGCTCGCCAATCAAGAGGGCGCGCTCGACCGATTCTTACGCACGCTCGCTCTGCGTCGGCCATCCGATACTGCTCTTGCTGACCGTAGCGAGCGCATTCGCGCCGAACGCGCGCAGGTCATGCGGCTCGTGATGACCTACCGCGCGGTCGCGACCGAGCTGCGCGAGACGAATGCGTCCTTGCTTGAGGCGCGCCAGAACGAAATCATGAGGGCGCTCACGACGATTACCGTACTTGTCCTCCCGCTCGAGCTTATCGCGGTCATCTTCGGCATGCACGCGCCCGGTGCGCCCTTCATGCAAAACCCCAATGCTTTCTTGATTATCATAACCATTATGCTCGTCCTCTCGGGCAGTATGATGATCCTCTTCGCGCGGAGGCACTGGCTCTTCTAATATGTCTTCCCTGTCCTGGCTCACCTCATTCACGAGCCGTACGAAAAAATCTCACGAGCGAACAACACCGATATTCTTCACCAACACGCTCTCGGGGAGAAAGGAGCTCTTTATCCCCCAGCGCCCTGGCCAAGCGCTTCTCTATTCTTGCGGCCCGACGGTCTATGGCGAACAACATCTCGGAAACATGCGCGCCATGGTCTTCTCTGACACAATTGCCCGCGTCCTTCTTGCTGGTGGGTACCGCGTACGTCGTGTCATCAATATTACCGATGTCGGCCACCTCGTCGGTGATGGCGATGAGGGCGATGACAAGATGGCAGTGGGCGCAAAAAGAGAACGACTGTCTCCCGAAGAGATAGCTGACCGGTACACAACTATCTTCCTCTCCGATATTCAAAACCTCAATCTTCCTACCGAAGAAATCCTTTTTCCGCACGCGACCGATTATATAAAGGAGCAGATAGCTCTTGCGAAGACGCTTGAGGAGAAAGGCTTCGCGTACCAACTCGTCGACGGTCTCTATTTCGATACGGGAAAATTCCCCGGCTATGGAAAGCTTGGTGGCGTCGCTGAATCGCAACAAGAAGCGGGCGCACGCATCGCAGTCGTTATTGGTAAACATGCACCCGCCGACTTCGTACTCTGGCGCTCGGCGAAGCCGGAAGATCTTCAACAGTGGGACAGTCCATGGGGGCGCGGCAATCCAGGCTGGCATATCGAGTGCTCGGCGATGTCGCGCGCACTCCTCGGCCAAGAGATCGATATTCATACCGGCGGCGAAGATCATATCGCCGTCCATCACAACAACGAGATTGCGCAATCTGAGGCGGCGAGCGGGCGAACCTTTGTGCGGTATTGGATGCACAACGCCTTCCTCAATATGGCGGGAGAGAAAATATCAAAATCGCTTGGCAACGTCGTTTGTCTAAGTGATGTGATGAAGAAAGGATACCATCCGCTCACCGTACGATACTTCTTTCTTCAAGCGCATTATCGTACGCCGCTTTCATTTTCTTGGGACGCACTCGCAGCAGCCAGTAGCGCACTCGATCGGCTCTGGAAGCTCTGCGTCGAAATCGCATTGGAATCAAAACGGGTGAGCCGGCCTTCGGAGGCTCTTGACCAGTTTCTCGTGACTATCCGCGACGACCTCGCGACGCCGCAGGCGCTCGGCATCCTCTGGGAGACGCTGAAGAGCGAAGACTACACCGAGGAGCAGAAATGGGGGCTCATCGAGGCCGCCGACGCGCACCTCGGCCTCAGCCTCATAAGCCCGCCCTCGCGTGGGAGCGTTGACCTGCGCGATGTCCCGAGCGATGTGCAAGAGCTCGTCGCGCGCCGCTCTGCGGCGCGCGCTTCTCACGACTTCGCCTCAGCCGACCACCTCCGCGCCGAGCTTGAAAAAGCTGGTTATCGTGTCGAAGACGGGCCTGGCGGTCCAGTATTGTCGCAAACGACTCATTAGCGATACAATAGGTGCATGGCCGTTGATCGCATCCCTCCCCAATCACTCGAGTCTGAGCGCGCGCTCCTCGGGTCGCTCCTTTTGAAGCCCGACGCCATTCACGACGTCTCGGACCTCGTCCACCCTGATTCCTTTTATGCCGAGAAGCATCGCATCGTCTTCGGCGCGATGCGCGAGCTCTCTGAACGCGGCGAACCGATCGACCAGCTCTCCCTCTCGGAGAGGCTCCAAGACCAGAGCCTCCTCGACCGCGCGGGCGGGCGTAGCTACCTCGCTGAGCTCATCGGCACCGCGCCCGCACCGGGCAACTTCGCCCATTATGCCGAGCTCGTCTCGCGCAAGTTCCTCATGCGTTCGCTCATCGACGCCTCCTATGCCATCACCGAGTCGGCCTATGACGACGCGCGCGAGACGATGGAGGTGCTCGACGAAGCCGAGA
Source organism: bacterium (assembly GCA_023269085.1). Taxonomy (GTDB): domain Bacteria; phylum Patescibacteriota; class Minisyncoccia; order Phycocordibacterales; family Phycocordibacteraceae; genus C7867-001. Next base: position 26,911 of record JAHFML010000004.1, read on the forward strand.
AGCTCATCTACGCTATCGGCAACGCCTCGGCCGCGCACAAGTTCACCGCTATCGGCGACAAGGTGCATGAGGCGTGGGACCGACTCGAGGCCCTGAGCAAGCGCGAGGATGGCATCCGCGGCGTGCCCTCCGGCTTCCCTGCTCTCGACAATCTGCTCTCCGGCTTCCACCCCTCCGACCTCGTGATCCTCGCGGCGCGACCCTCGATGGGTAAAACTTCGCTCGCACTCGACATCGCACGCAATGCCGCCGTGCGCCACAATGTCCCCGTCGGCATCTTCTCGCTCGAGATGAGCTCTGAGCAATTGATCGACCGCATGCTCGCGGCCGAATCGTTCGTCAACTCGTGGAAGCTCCGCACCGGCCAAGTGAAAGAGGAAGAAGATTTCGCCCGCATTCGCGACGCGCTCGAGACCCTCTCAAAAGCGCCAATCTACATCGACGACAAGCCGGGTAACAACATCCTCGCGATGCGCGCGGTCGCGCGGCGGCTGAAACGCGAGCGCGGCATCGGCCTCATCGTCGTCGACTATCTCCAGCTCATGAGCCCGACCTCGACCAAGGCCTCTGACTCGCTCGTCCAACAGACCACCGAGATCTCGCGCTCGCTCAAGGGGCTCGCGCGCGAGCTCGAGGTGCCGGTCATCGCACTCTCCCAGCTCTCTCGCGCGGTCGAACAGCGCGGCGGCCGCCCGCGCCTCTCCGACCTGCGCGACTCGGGCTCTATCGAGCAAGACGCCGACGTCGTGATGTTTATCCATCGCGAGGACAAGCGTAACCCCGAGAGCGATCGCCCCAACATCGCCGAGATCCTTATCGAGAAGCACCGCAACGGCCCGACCGGCTCGGCCGAGCTCTACTTCGACGAAAAGCGCGCGAGCTTCTTGCCCGTCGACACCGCCGGCTACGGCGCCCTCGCTGAAGAATTCTAACGATGGACCACATCGACGAACTCGCGCGTGCGCTCGCACACCTACCCGGCATAGGCCCGAGACAGGGCAAACGCTTCGTCTACCATCTGCTCGCCGCGCCAGCCGTAGAGCGCACGAAGCTGGCCGAGCTTATCACTGGTCTCGGAGAGAAAGTGCGTCAGTGTCCGGACTGTTTGCGTTTTTATACCGAGACTTCGGCACACCGGGCCTGCCGCTATTGTTCTGATACGACGCGCGACGCGACACTCCTCATGCTCGTCGAGAAGGACCAAGACCTCGCCGCAATCGAGCGCGCGGGCACCTACCGCGGCCGCTACTTCGTCCTCGGCGGCACGCTCACGCTCTCGGGCAAGGGGGCTATCCGCGAACGCGAGCTCGCCGCGACTATCGAGAAGCGGCTCGCCGACGATCTGCGCGAAGTAGTCCTCGCGCTTGGTGCGACGAGCGAGGGCGAGCACACTGCCGACCACGTGCGCGGCCTCCTCGCCCCGTATCGCGCCCGCATCACCATCTCTGCTCTTGGCCGCGGCCTCGCGACCGGCAGCGAGCTTGAATACTCTGACGCCGAGACCCTCCGTGCCGCGCTTAGCAATCGCAAGGAAGCGTAGTTGTATGAAAAAAGGCCCCGGGAGGGGCCTTTGGGTCGAACGGGATTCAGACGGAACACGCTCGAAGTTGAAGCAAACACCGCGTCTGTCCAATCTTCAGGACAAGTCCCTCGGCTGTTCCCGGCTTGATCACGAACGAATTCGGGCCATTTAGCCGCGGATCGCCTTCCCGATAAAGTTCGATGAGCTGAACTACCACGCCACATCCAGAAACATCAACTTCGCTTTCTGAATGCGGCAAGATTACCGGAAATTCTTTCCGACCCGAACTTCTGTCCACCGCCGGCTTGATCTTCCAAACCGTATGATTGGTAACAATTATTATTGCCACTTCTTTCTCCTCTTGTGCGGGGTACAAACAACAACGGCACCGACCATTCGGTACTGTTGTCAGACTAACATGCTATGAGAATACCGTCAACTAGCCCTGCACGAAGGTGAGCGCGATGCCCTTGTTGCTCGCGCGGCCGGTGCGGCCGATGCGATGCACATAATCTTCATAGGTGCTTGGCAGATCATAATTGATGACGTGCGAGACGGCGGGGATATCGAGCCCGCGCGCCGCGACATCGGTCGCGACGAGCACGCTCACCTTGCCGGTCTTGAAGGCGTCGAGGGCGCGCATGCGCGCCGGGTGCGTCTTGTTGCCGTGGATGCTCTCTGAATGGATATGGAGCCGCGAGAGCGCCTTGGCGAGCTTCTCGACGCCGAACTTGGTGCGCCCGAAGACGAGCACGCGAGTGAAGTCGCGCCCCTTCAAGAGGTCGGCGAGCACGTCGAACTTGTCGACGCCGCGCGGGACACGCACGACATCCTGTTCGACATTCTTCGAAGTGTCGCGCGTCTTCACTGAAATGATGACCGGGCTTGAGAGGAAGTCGCCGATGAGCTTCTCTATTTCTTTGCCCATCGTCGCCGAGAAGAAGAGCGTATGACGCTCCTTGCGCATCTTGGCGAGGATAAGGCGCATGTCGTCGATGAAGCCCATGTCGAGCATCCGATCGGCCTCGTCGAGCACGACCGTGCCGAAGCCCGTGAGGTCGAGCGCGCGTCGCTCCATGAGATCCTTCAAGCGGCCCGGGGTGCCAATGACGAAGGCTGGCTCATGGCGAAGCGATGAAATCTGCGGGGCGATATTCGCACCACCGACCGCGACCATACCGCGGAAGCCGAGACCCTTGGCGAAGCCCGCAAGCTCCTTCTCTATCTGCACCGCGAGCTCTCGGGTCGGCGCCATGATGAGGATGCGCTCGCCCTTCTGCTTCATCACTTTGTCGATGAGTGGGATGAGGAAGGCCGCCGTCTTGCCGGTACCCGTCTCCGCGAGGCCGACGACGTCTTGGCCGAGGAGCGCGTGCGGGATAGCTTTGTCTTGAATAGGTGTCGGGAGCTCGTAGCCGTGCGCGAGGATGTTCTCCTTCAAGTGCGCATTGATATCGAAGTCCGCGAACTTGTGCTCGGGGACGAAAACCGGCTCTTCGGTCGTAACGACCGTCTTGTTGGTAAACTTCGCGATCTCGGCCTCAGTCTCGCCGAAGGAGCCCATACCGCGCTTCGCGGGTCGGCGAGCGCCGAAGCTCGGCCTATCGCCGCCCGAGTACGGGCGGCGGCTGTACGAGCCGCTATGGCTCGATGACTGATATGATCCACGACCCTCGCTCGAGCGCGACGGGCGCGCTGAATACGAACGCTCGCCGCGCGGCGCGCTCTCGTGCGGTGAACTGTGTGAATGCCCCGACGCAGCGCCGGCGGCCTGATGATTCCATCTCCCTATTTGCATGTAGATATAGCTAGGCTAAATAAAAGCTTGAAGTCTGCTCCCGAATATGAAAAGCGTTGGTGAGACGATCTATGCGATCGAATCGATAGAGACCTTGACGAGCGGCTGACGATGGCCGTTGCGCTTGAAATAGCGACTCTTCGGCTTGTACTTCACCACCTCGACTTTCGGCGCCTTCCCGACGAGAACAACAGTGCCCTTGACCTCGGCACCCTTGATGAGGGGCGCCCCGATGGTCGTGTCCGAGCCGTTGTCGACGAGGAGCACCTCGTCGAAGACAACCGAGTCGCCTTCTTTGACCTCTGCGGGGAGCTTCTCAATCGAAATAGTGTCGCCCTTAGAGACGACATACTGCTTCCCGCCCGTCTTGATTACGGCCACTTCCATAGTCTCCCCAATCTAGCACACGGCTTGGCGAAAAGCAAACGGCCCGCCAAAGCGGACCGTTGTGAGGTGGATATCGCTACTCCTCGGCGAGAATACCGATCAAATCGATGATTCCACGACGTTCCTCTTTTGTCATTATTCTTTTTTCACTTTCACCATCCGGGATGATATACGTCCCGATTTGATATGCCGAACCAAAGGCGACATTCCTCACAGCATCCACTACCGAGACGAACTCCACACCCTTTGATGACACTACCTCGACCTTTCTCATTTCCTGCTCCTCAAAATAGCCTGAAAGAAAGACTAGACTTCAATAGCTGGTTTGTCAAGAAGCTCTGGCTCGATGCCGATCTTGGCGTCGGCGATGCGATAGACATGTTGTATCCAAATTTTTTTGAGTTGAGGAATAGAAAAAGTGGAAAGAACATATCCGGCTACGGGAACAACCGCTTTCAAGAAGATATTGCTCTCATGAATGAGATACAGCCAGACGGCCGCGACAAGATAGGTAACGAACGCTATAAACGTCCGACGAGTCAGGCTCGTCTCCCATGCCTTGTCCGTCTCCACGCGTGCGTTACGTTTTTTTAGTTTTTGGATTTCTAACTCAACAGTGTCATTCATTGACTCAATGGTATCACAAAGCAAAAGTCCCGACCGCAGATCGGCACTCTTGCCAATCACCACGGTCAGGACTTGTCTTCTTGCCGCAGAGCGAACAAGATGACGACGAACGTAAGGAGCATCGTCTCGCCTCCCTCGCGAATCAGTTCCGCCTGCGTCGGCACTCCGTGTACAAAAGTGAAGACGAGGAACGTAATCGCCGTGCCCACCGCGGCAAGAATCAGCGCTTTCAAAACAGTCTTTCTGTTCATATCTTTCTCCTTGAGAAATCAATCGGGTTTGTACAGCCGATGCTATCCTAGCACGCAAAGATGAGACGTCAAATTTCGGCCCGGCGAAACAAACTTACCGATACGCGTCCCTACGGTGTTTGATGCGATAAACCTGCACAAGGTTCACTTCGAAAGTGAACAGGATTCTATAATCGCCAACTCGCATACGATATCCTGGGAACGGCGTCGCTAATTTCGTCGCATGGAATTCTTGCGCGAGAGGATCTGTCGCGAAGCCCCCATCAAAAATATCTTTGACTCGTTCACGGACTTCAGTCGGCAACTTCTTGTAATCGCGCTCTGCGGAGGGAGTAAATGAGATGCTCGCCATACCGAACGATGACTACATGCGTACTTCTGCCCAAGGAATAAACTTCTTCCCTTTGTTCTTCTCAACGAGGCTCGCGAGCTCGCGAGCATCTTCTTCGTCCTCCCACACTTCAACAAGCTTATTGTACGCATTCGCCGAGAGCACGACGAAGCTATCGCCGCCCTTCTTGTCAGCAATGACGATTGGGCTCTTCTTCGCCTTAGCGAGATTGTCGGCGAGCGAAGCGCGAAAGTCGCTCACGCCCAGCGTCATAGGCACCTTGGTAAACATCGTAGTCATAACCCTATTGTACACGTGTGCGTACATATTGCAATCACTAGTTTGCCTATATGTTATACTGCCCTTATGACCACAGCTGAAAAAGATCGCCAGCTAGATGCTCGCATCGAGCAGAAGATTCTCGAGTTTTTCGGCGACCCTGACGCTGGGCTTGAACTCCGCCCGAGCCACCTCCGCGAGCTCAAAAAGCGCATGGCGCAGAAGCAGAAGCTCACTCCCCTTTCAGTCGTAGCGAGGAAATATGGTGTCCGTTAAACTGAGCGATAGCGCCCTCCATGATTTTGAACGCATCGACCCGACAATCACAAAGCGCATTATCGCTAAACTGATGTGGCTGGAAGCAAACTTCACGAATGTGACGCTCGAACCACTTCACTATAATCTCAAGGGTTTGTACAAGATGCGCGTTGGTGATTACCGAATCGAGTATTCTGTGCAGGACAACATCATCCTGATTCAAGCCATCGGCCACCGGCGAGATATTTATCGATAACGAAATGCCAGACCATGTGCAACACCAAGTGTTGCACATTGCGTCTTAAAGCACTACATAGGACTACCCTATGTAACCCTACCCTATGTAACCTAGTCTACTCCGCAACCGATTAACAATCCATTGCGTATCTCACGCAGTGAGTTTTCAGAAAATAGTGTCGGCCATCGGCGAGCCAAATGTTCCATTCTCTCCCTCGCCCTTCGTTCATCAGGGTGCTCCATAGAATTTTATTTCTTCTTTTTCTCCTTCTTTTCTTCTTTCGAGTTAAGTGATATTCCGTGTGCACACTTCAATACAGAAAACGCCGCATCTGCGGCGTTTTCTGTTTGTTTTCGATACAATTAGAGAATCGAATCCCTAATTGATGCTCACCATGCCTAAA
>JAHFML010000012.1 GCA_023269085.1 bacterium
GATCGCCGTTGAGTTCCGCATTCACCGCGCGAGCCAGTTCCCGGCGAGCACGTGCAGCCATGTCGAAGAAGCCGAGTCGCGTAGCTCTGTTGTCGCTGGTGAGCGCTGTCTCTGCTTCGCGAACCTCGGCATCACTCAGCCACGCGTAGCTCTCCTTCGGCAGCGCCTGCGACATCGCCCAACCGTAGAGGTTATTCGCGTCGATGTACAGGATGTACGAGTCCTCTTTGGTAGGGTCGTACAGCGCGCCCATGTACTTGTTGTTCGCTTTGGCGTAGCGAACCGACGCGTGGCAGATGCCCCCTCGGATGTTAGGCTGAATCATCCGGTACATCTCCGGATCGCTCAGCAGCTTCACCTCCAGCTTCGTTTTCTTGAACATCGCGTTCCACGCCAACTGCGGAGCAGACACGAAGTAAGCGGGGTCGAGCTCGTAGGCCTCGTGGCAGGTCGCGCGGAAGTTCTCGAAGACGTCCGCGAGTAAGCACACATCGGTCGTGAGGTAGAGCTGCATGTACTCACGCAGCGTGCGGCAACCGAACTCGCGCCAGACGCTCTGCGCGTAGGCGTGGTCGTCCTCGGAGCACGTCTCTCCACTCAGCGAGCTATGGAAGGCCGCACGCGGAGGCAGCTGCTGTTCGTCCAGCGTCGCGAATGTCTTGACGTGCTCGTACGGGAAAACGCCCTTGCGAAGGAGGCGCTTCCAGGGTGCCGCCGGATGGCGTTCGCCGATCACCCGCTTAAGCATGGAGAATTTGGTCGGCTGGTTCGGTCTCTCACACTTGGCCAGTGAGTCGACGAGCGTTTGGAGCGACTGAGCCAGGAACTGGAGCGAGTCGCGGAACACCATGTTGCGGCCCCATTTGATTTGGAGGTACCGCTCCATATTCTGGCCGATCGGCTTGATCGCTCGACCGGGGTAGGTGGCCATCTCCTTGACAATCAGGTGCCCGTCGTAGCCACGCAGGTTGTGGAAAAACACCGGCACGTCGTAGATGACTTTGCGCTGACGATTGCAGAGGTCGTGCGCAGCACCGATGTAGTAGCCGGTCACGTGGTCGTGATCGTGCACCTTGCGCCAGTCGGCATGCTCGCCATCGAACGGACGGTCGGCCCGGCGGCAGATGCAGCATACGGTCGCCTCCAGGTGGCGGTTACGCTGCGCCTCCGTTAGGTTTCGCATCGCCCGATTCGTCTCCAAGTACTCGATGCACTTGGTTTCCCACTCGATGAGCTGGTTGAGGAGCTCCCTGAGCGCGTTCTCCCCGGTGAACAAGCAGAACTTCCCGTCCATTTTAGCCACCTTCGCCGAGCGGATGACGGCGGACGCAGCACAACACTTGTGCTTCTGGTAGAGGTGGGTTTTGCCGTGAGTGATGTCAACCTCGGCGAGCACCGACTCCAGGTCCGCGTAGATTACGAAGGGTGCCATCGTGATGAACTTCCAGTTCGTAAACTTGAGTGACGTCCCTGGCTCGGGGAGGATGTGGACGTTCGAGATGAAGTTCTCGCGCGTGCACAGCTGCTTGTGGCGAGCGAGCGTATCCTCAGCTTGAAAGCGACCGAAGCATTTTTTACACCAGAAGTAGCGATGCTCATATTTAGTGATGTCGCTCATTAGTCTGGAGAAGTCCTTGATCCACGCGAAGTGGCCGTCCCAGTAGAGCAGGTCGACCTCGGTCTCGCTCACGTGCCGACTGCAGTAAATCGGGTACCGCGCCTTTCCGTCACCGTCGTAGAACCCGATCACGTTGATTGAAATGTTCAGCCGCTGTTCGATTTGAGGGAGGTCAATCGGACTGACGGGATACTCGATCGCATCGAGCCCGTGCTCCGCGAAGTCAGCATCCGAGTATCGTTCTGGTCGATAGGCATGTCGGTTTGGATCCTCCGGAAGAAGAGCCGCCAGGACCGAGTAGCCGAAACAACGCTCATCGTTATTTTGGATATTGACGATCGCCTTCTTATTCGCGAGGAAGTTGGGAAGAACCTGGTAGCCGCTCCCTTGGAGTGGATTAAACTGCGAGATCTTAAGGGTGATCGAGTAGATCTCGGCGAGGACCAATCCCGATTTCTCCCGGATGAACTTCGCGTTTGAGTTTCGGATTCCAGCGGCGAAGCGCTCCATTAGCCAGTCATACTGGGTGCGAGTTCGATCGAGCGTCTGCTGGTTGCGCTCGAAAATGCCGAACGACGCAGTAAGGTAGGCCTCCACCGACTTTGCATTCACGTCTAACGGGTTCGCCGACTCGTAACGAACGTGGAGGTATGGCCAGACCTTTTATTCAAATTAAATATATAAATAACTTAATCAAATAATGTATTCACAAAATACAATTAAATTAAATCAAAAGTTAGTTGTGCCTTAATGCAATGCAGGTCTCGGCAAACGCGGTCGAGCGTCGGGCCGATGTCCGCTCCGAGCGCATTCAACGCCGCGTCCATGTCTTGAAGATGGGCCGTGTCTAGCGGGACGGCTTCCAGTATTCGAAAGTGGGTGAGCTTCTCCAGCTCTGCCGGGTTCTTCCAGTACTGTCGCTCAGGCTGATTTGAGTCGGTAGAATCCATTTCAACGGCAGGCTGAAATATTGTGGATTCACTACTCAGACAGAAAATAAGAGAGGGAAAATATATTAATCAACGCTATGTATAACTCATGTATTTATACTAAAATATACTGTGGGTACTTTTGGGGAGCTTGTATAGTAGCAACGGAGATGCTCGTCGAAGCGATGGCAGTGCCCGTCGTAGCGGTGGCAGTGGCCGACGGCGCGGCCGCAACTGTGAGTGATGTTGGTGGCACTGGATCGACTGTTAAAGAAAGTGGCACAACTGGGACGACTGTTGAAAATTGAGGGGCTGCAGCTAAGCGAGCGTGGATTAACTGATTCCTAAGTTGTTCATGTTTTAATATGTTACGTTCAAGCTGAAGCTTCAACGCGGCGTTGCCATTAAATAATGTAAGACAGCGGCGCTCCAG
>JAHFML010000013.1 GCA_023269085.1 bacterium
CGCAAGAAGATCAACGGCTGGCGCATGTGCGTCGACTACCGCCGGCTCAACTCCTTGACAAAATTTGACTGCTTCACGCTGCCGCGCCTTGATGAAGCGTTTGACGCGTTCGCTGGTGCGACTGTATTCTCGTCGCTTGACCTCGCGATGGCATACTATCAAGTGCCGGTGAAGCCTGCAGACGTTGGGAAGACGGCATTCATCACGCATGTTGGCCTGTACGAGATGATGAAAATGCCGTTTGGCCTTTGCAACGCGCCGTCGACTTACCAGCGCTTGATGATGAGTGTGTTTCAGGACCTGATTGGCCGCATCTGCCTCGCGTATCTGGACGATGTTATCGTATTCTCGAAGCGCCGCGACGGGCATGTGAACGACTTACGAGCCGTACTTGACCGCATTTGTGACGCTGAACTTAAACTGAAATTCGCGAAGTGCAAGCTGTTTTGCGAGCAGGTGTTGTACTTGGGGCACGTCATCTCGCCCGCTAACGTATCCCCCGATTCCGCGAAGCTGCGCGTGCTACCAGACTGGCCCCTCCCCACGACTGTACGCGAACTACAGTCGTTCCTCGGCTTTATGAACTTTTACTAAGACCTCATAGACGAACAAACCTCGCTGACCATTTCGCTGTACGATCTGACTGCTGTGCGTAAGGGCACTGAGCCAGTGCATATCACTCGCGAAGACATCGAGCGATTCGCTAAGCTCAAGCGCCGCCTGTGTGCTGCGCCTCGCCTTGCGCACCCGAATCTTGAAGCGCCGTTCACGGTGTATACAGATGCGTCGAATATCGCACTATACGCAGTTATACTTCAGCGCGACACCGGAGGAGTCGAGCGCGTGATCTATTTTTTTTCTACGAAGCTATCCTCCGCGCAGAGAAACTACTCCACTCTCGAGCGCGAGATCCTCGCAGTCGTCTGCGCGCTCGAACACTTTAAAGTCTACCTGCTTGCGCGATCGTTCCGCCTTCGAACCGACCATCGCGCACTTTAGTGGCTTTTCTCAAATAAGTCCAAGGCGTCGGCGAGAAACTCCGAATAGCTCGCGACACTCATAGAGTACACGATGCAAATCGAGTACGTACGTGGCTGATAAAACGCGATCGCAGACGCGCTATCTCGTGTCAACTCAGTATCAATCGATGCTAAGGTCCCAGCAGTACTTGCAAAAGGCGTCCTACGCATGCTTCGTCGCAGACGTTGATCGCTTCGACGCGCGAACCGACAAAATCGCGCAGAAGAGCGCTGACCCAACAATCGCACGAGTAATCCACTTCCTGAACGCGGACGCGCGCGCAGACGCAGACGAGCTAAAAGCAAATCTAGCGTTGAAAGCATTCGCGGACGTGTGGTCACAGCTCGTTATTGATGACGCGCTCCTCACGCACTGCAATAAGCGCGCCATCTCCACTCGCATTGTCGTATTTGCCGCCCTTCGCGAAGAGGTGTTCCGCGCACTGCACGAGCCCGCGCACCACGGCTACAAAGCAAAGCTGCGCCGGATCGCACAACGCTTCTAATTGTTGCGCGTCAACGGTGACGTCTCTGCATTCGTGAAAACATGCAAAGTATGCGATCGTGATCGCAACTCCAACTTGCTACCGCGCGCGCCGCTTAATCACCTGCCAGCCAACCAGCACGATCTACATCGTCGGCACGATCAACCGTCGGCACGATCTACATCGACAATGTAAACAACCAAAGCTCTTTGTCGCTCGGGCCGTCTCATAAGTCCATTTTGATTATGATAGACGGCCTCACTGGCTGAGCAGAGGTAATTCCCATCGCTGACCAAAGCGCCGCGACGTGTGGCCGCGCTCTCTACGCAGAATTGATCGCGCGCTACGGAGTGCAAAAGCAGTTGCACTCTGACCGCAACACGAAGTTTGAATCTGCTCTCTTCGCCGAACTGTGCGCGATTTTTAAAGTCGATAAGACGCGCACTACTGCTTATCGCCCGCAATCTATAGGCAAGTGCGAGCGATTCAACCGCACACTCGTCGCGATGCTCCGCCGCGCTGTGCATCGCCGACCGTATGACTAACAGTCGCTTCTCGCGCCGGGACTCCAGTCGTACAGATCAACGGTATCTGAGGTGACGGGCTTCAGGCCATTTCGTCTCGCGTTCGGAAGAGAAATGCGCTTGCTTATTTGTCTCGGCTCACCGCTGTTGGAGCAGCCTCGCGACGTCCGTACCTTTGCTGTTGAGCTCGCAGAGGACCTGGAGTTGTCCTACAAAGTCGCGCGAGAGATGATTGGGCACGGACACAAGCGCGCCGAAAGTCGCTATAATTAACGCGTAATCGAGCGCGCCTACCAGCCCAGTTGCTTAATTCGCGTTTTGCAGCACGAACGCAATCGCAACGCGCCGTCAAAGCTTGGCACCCAGTACTCTGGCCTGTGCGAAGTACTTAAAGTGTGC
>JAHFML010000014.1 GCA_023269085.1 bacterium
TTGCACTTCTGAATCTTATTTAATAAAATAAGATAATAAATGATCACGACGCGAGCTTAAGAGTCTTGTATATCGACGACAGATGAGTACCGTGGCGGAGGTACGTAGTACTCCGCCACACTCTCCTCCACCAAAAGAGGTGAGAGAGGTGAAACGACGCAAGAGAAAAACGATAGCGGGGCGACGCGAGGTGCAGCACGGCTACGGCTGTAAGTACATCTCGTTGTGTTAGTGAAGTGCAATAGCAACAGTCGAGGAATGCGGCGAGCGACGCATGAGCGGCGAGGAATTAACATATAAAAAATGAATATAACATCGCACGGCCCGGCACGGCGTCGCAGTAAGAAACAGTAGAATTTAAGGCGCGACGTCGGTAACAGTTGAATATCGGCGGGCAACGCGACGTCGCAACGACCTGCCCCGGCGTCGGCAGCGGAATCAAATGCGAAGGAATAACAGACGACGGGAAGGCCAGCGACGCGTGAACAAATGCGACGAGCGAAGAGTACATTAACGAAGAGAGATAAACGGCAGCGACGGCGTCGACGATTATACATTGAGCGAGTAATCACATTAACATGCGACGACGCGACGCTGCTGAGCGATGAATACAGTAACACGTACAGTAAAGAAAAGAAAGCGACAGAAAGAAATTAATAAAGAAACAACGCGTAGAAGTGTCAGCGAGGAAACTAAGTCAGGGGACTGCGCAAATCGGCGACAGCGCATCGACGATAGCGACGCGGAGTTCACTCAAACTCCGGGAACTCCATCGTGCGCGCACGCGTCCACAGTGTATCGTCGTCCATCGCGAGGAAGACGCCGATCGTCGCGTAGAACGCTCGCTGCGCGTTGCGGTTCGGCGCATGAACGACGAGTTCAAACACGTGCGAACTCGTGTCACTCTCCAGATGGCGGCGCGCTTGAGTACGGCGCAATTCGTCCCTCGCTGCTTCCGTCACGAAGCCTCTCTCTGTGAGCAGCGACAGGAGAGCGAGGCCGTGATGGGGCACGATGCGCATCAGGCGATTGACCACTTCGAGACGCAACGGCTCGAGGCCATGTGCGCGGTTCAGCGCAAAGTAGAACGGCGACGACGCATAACGCGGCTCCGGCAGCCTGATAGCCACCGTGTCATGCGCACGACGAACACGCTCGTCGAATCCGCCTGCTCTCTTCTCCATCGCCAGCGACGCGGACAGCTCGCGAAGCCGTTCCGGACGCGAGTACCATTCCTGCGGCGGCGTCCACGCGTTCACGCGTCTGACTTCCGGCTTAGGAATTGACACTGCAACGCGATCGAACATGCGTAGCAGGCCCTGCGCACGCGCGATTGGGTCCGCAGGGATTTTGCCACCGATCAGCGGGCCCCACAAAGCGTCGAGGTCCACGAGTTGTCGGCGCGTGCGACACCAACATGTACCACCGCGCCGAAGCGCATCGTTGCGTAGATGCATGACGTGTCCGACGTCAGTCGTACGCTCCAACGGCAGGGCGAAGCGCAGCGCGTCGAGGACAGCGTCACGATCATAGAACACCATATAGCGTCGCGTCAGCAGTGCTGACAAGTCGCGCACCATCTCGGTGTACTGCTTCAACGGCGTTCGACGCACGATTGCAGGGTCCGGCGCGTTTAGAATCGTGTTCTCCGTCAGGATAGTCGGCGCTTCGCAGCGAACACGCCAATCGGCTAGCACGCCTGTCGCATCGATTACAACGATGCGGTTCACCAGCTTCATCTGAACACCCGCGTAGCCATCGATGACAAAGCGCGAAGTCTCAATCGCGATCGCGACGGCAGCTTGCGCTGGATCAATAGTCTCCGGAGGGCCTCTCGGCGCAAACAACAGAGGTACTTGCTCCGGCGGCGCAGGCGGGTTCGCGAACGAACCATACGGCTGCGGGTTCGGCCACGGCTGCGAAGCAGTGTCCGAAGACCACTGCGGAGAAACAGAATGCGTCGGCGACGGCGAACGCGAACGCACAGGTGCAGTCGTGGGCGGCGGATTCGTAGTCGGCGCACTCGTATTCGACGCACACGTAGTCAACGCACGAGTAGACAGCGCACTCGTGGCTAAAGGATTCGCTGCTACAGCAACCGGCGCATCGACTGCAGAGCTCCGAGTAGCCTGCATTATCTCTCGCTCTGCCCTGTCCCACTCGTCGTCT